>JBBRSE010000024.1:0-62234 GCA_038245655.1 Mycobacteriales bacterium
ACGCTATGGCCCGGCGCAGGCGACCCGTTTCACTCAGGCGCTGGCGCTTCGCCGCACCGGTCTGGGCCTAAGGGCTCGTAAATAAATAACACGCTTACTTCAGGCTGAGTTTGTGGGGTCGATCCTGTAGTTCCACTCTCCGTGGAAGTCGTGTCTGGTCAGGTGCCGGCTCTCCAGGGTCCGCATCTCGCGGTCGGTGATCTTGATGCCTTTGGGGTATTGGGTGTCGTCGAGTTCGGCGTGGACGGTGAGTCCGGTGCGGGTGGTGGTGCCGGCGATGAGGTTGATGATGACTTCGTGGCTGGTCAGGGGTGTGCCGCGCCAGTTCATGGAGATCTGGCTGAACAGCCGGTGTTCTATTTTGTTCCACTTGGAGGTGCCGGGCGGGAAGTGGCAGACGGTGATCTGCAGCCGGGTCTGGTCCGACAGCGCGGCGAGTTCGGTTTTCCAGAGCCGCAGCCGGTATCCGTTGGAGCCGCCGCCGTCGGCGGTGATCAGTAGCCGGTCGGCGTCGGGATAGGCCAGGGCGCCGATCTTGTCCCACCATCGGCGGATCGATTCGACCGCGAATTGGCCGGTGACGTGATCGGATCCGACCGACACCCTGTTGACCGCCTACTTGGGTGAGGACGTCGGCGTCACCGTGGGATGAGTTGGTGGTCGACGCCGGGGGGATCGGGGTTCGGCCTTGCGCTGCTTGGTGTGCGACGCCACGGTGAGGATGTCGGTGGTGTTGGCGACGGCCCCGCGGTAAGTCCTGGAAGACCCGCGAGGCCGTCTCGGTGCGAGTGGGTGCACCTGGTGATGACGGTAGTTGCGGGTTCGGTGGGGGTCGAGCGGATGCTGCGCTCGGGGGAGTTGGCGTGCCCGCCGTGCGGGGCTCGGTTGGCGCCGTGGGGATGGGCTCGGGTTCGCTGGCTGCGGGGTGAACGGGCGACGGTGCAGGTGCGGCCGCGGCGGGCGCGGTGCGGCAGCTGCCGGGTGACGCAGGTGCTGCTACCTGCGTCGATGCTGGCCCGGCGGGCGGACACCGTTGAGGTGGTTGGTGCGGTGTTGGCTGCGAAGGCGGCTGGGGTGGGTACCCGGCGCGCCGCGGCCGGGGTCGGGCGACCGGTCAGCACGGTGCGGGATTGGTTGTCTCGGCTGACGGTGACCGGGCCTGCGGTGCTGGCGGTGCTGGCTGCGGCGGGGGCGTTGCTCGGTTGCGATCTGAGTCCGGCGGCGCCGACGGTAGGAGCGGCTGCCGGGCTGCTGGAGGCGGTGGGTGCGTTCGCCCGCGGCGCGGCCCGGCGGCTGTCGGGGTCGTCGTCGCCGTGGCGGCTGGTCGCGGTGGTGACCGACGGTGGGCTGCTGAGTCCGGCGGGGCCGGTGCTGCCGCGCTGGCTGGCGGGTGCGGCCAACACCAGTCCGCGTTTGGGCGCCGGCGGGTGGAGCCGTTGAACTTGCCTGATCCGCCCGCCGACCCCGGTGGGCCACAGGGAAGCGGGGTGGTGTCGGTGGGCGCGAACGACGATGAGGGGGCCCGGCGGGCGCGGGCTCGGGAGGTCGGGCTGTTTCGTTACGGACTGATCCAAGACGCTTTGGACGCCGCGTTGAGCACCAAGCAGCGTGGCCGGCTGGTCCGTCAGGTCGCCGGCGGGGTGCATCCGGGGCCGTCCGGATCACCGGTGCGGGTGTCCCGGGCGAGTTTGGACCGGTGGATACGGGCTTACCGGGCGGGTGGGTTTGGTGCGCTGGTCCCGTCGCCGCGGCGGGTGACGGCGACCACCCCGGCGGAGGTGCTGGAGTTGGCGGTCGCGCTCAAACGCGAAGCGCCGGGGCGGACCGCCGCGCAGGTCGCGGTGGTGCTCGCTGCGCACGCCGGGTGGGCACCGTCCGCGCGCACGCTGCAACGCCACTTCGCCGCGGCCGGGTTGACCCGGACCCGGCCGGACGGGACGGTGGCGGTGTTCGGCCGGTTCGAAGCCGAAGCACCCAACGTGCGCTGGGTCGGTGACGCGCTGCACGGCCCGCACGTCCTGTTCACCGCCAGCGACGGGCAACCCCGCAAGGTCATCCTGATCGCTTTCCTGGACGACCATTCCCGGGCGGTGGTGGCGGCCCGCTGGGGGCTGGCGGAGACCGCCGTCGCGCTGCGCGAGGTGCTGCGCACCGCGATGGCCACCCGGGGCAAACCCGCTCAGATTTACGTTGATAACGGGAGCATGTTCATTGATGCGCAGCTGCGCCGGGCCTGCGCCGTGCTGGGCATCAAACTCACCCATTCCCAGCCGCACCGCCCCGCCGGCAGAGGCAAAATAGAGCGGTATTTCAGGACGGTGCGGGATCAGTTCCTCGTCGAGCTGGTCCCGGCCACCGTCGGTGGGGTGGTGCACGGCTTCACCGACCTCGGCGAGCTGAACCGGGCCTTCACCGCCTGGACCGAGCAGGTCTACCACCGCCGGGTGCATTCCGAAACCGGGCAGCAGCCGCTGCAGCGGCTGCTGGCCGCCGGCCCGCCGGCCCCGGTCGACGCCGCCCTGCTGACCGAGGCGTTCAGCTGGGGGGAATGGCGGGTGGTGTCAGCGACCGCGACGGTCAGCTTGCACGGCAACCTTTACGAGGTCGACCCGGCGCTGGCCGGCCGGAAAGTGGAACTCATCTACGACCCGTTCGACCTCACCCACATCACCGTCCGCCACCACGGCCAGCCCGCCGGCACCGCCAGCCCGTTCCGGATGCGGCGCCACGTCCACCCCAAAACCAGTCCCGCCGCGCGGCCACCAGCCGAACCGACCGGCATCGACTACCTGCGGCTGCTGGACGCCGCCCACGACCGCAGCCTGCACCCGCTGCGCTACGACAGCCTCACCGACCCCACCGACGGCGATGGCATCGCTCCGGAGGTGACCGGATGAGTCTGGACCTGCTCTGCTCCTACTGGGGGCTGTCGCGCACCCCCTTCCGCCGCGACCTCGCACCCTCGATGCTGCACCGTCACGCCGGACACACCGAAGCCGTCGCCCGGATCCGCTGGTGCATCAACGAAACCGCACTCGGAGTGCTCACCGGGGAAGTCGGCGCCGGGAAAACCGTTGCGCTCCGCGCCGCGCTGGCCGACCTCGACCCCAGCCGGCACACCGTCATCTACCTGCCGAATCCCTCAATCGGGTCCCGCGGGCTCTACGCCGCGATCGTCACCGCACTCGGCGGAATTCCGCGCTTCCACACCGCCGCACTCATCGCCCAAGCCATGGACCACCTCGCCACCGAAAACCACGAACGCGGCCGCGCCGTGATCCTGGCCGTCGACGAAGCTCACCTCCTCGACCACACCCAACTCGAACAATTGCGGCTACTGACGTTATGCCGAGGCCGCGGTTATGCCGAGGCGACCGAGGCGGGGACCTGATCGTCCTGTCCGGTAACGGAAATCCCATCCAACGGCTCGGCATAATTCCCTGTCCCCGCTGAAGGCTTGCCTCTTCCGGAGCGTGCGCTCTGGAGGAGGAGGCGATCATGAAGAAGTCGACGCGGGTAGTGGTGACGGGTCCGTTGGAGCCGTACTCGCCGGGCTATCGGCGTGAGCTGGACAGTCGGGGCTACTCGCCGTGGACGGCGGTGTCGTATCTGTATTCGTTCGCCCGGGTGAGCCGATGGCTGGCCGTGCAGGGGCTCACTGCCGCGGACCTGGATCCGGGGTGTGTCGAGCGGTTCATCGTCGACCGGCCGGCCAACCGCCAGGTGCAGCGTCGGGCACCGAGAGGGATGGCCTCGCTGCTGGGCTACCTGCGCGGCGTGGGGCTTGCGCCCGCGCTCGCCGCGGCCACGCCCGGCGGCGCGCGAGACGCGCTGTTGGATGAGTTCGCCGAATTCCTGCGGACCGAGCGCGGTCTGGCTGAGTCGACGATCTGCTGGTATCGGCACGCGGCCGGGTTGTTCCTGTCGGAGCAGCTGCCCGGCACGACGAGTGTGGATGGGCTGACCGCCCGGCAGATCAACGCGTTTGTACTGGCCCAGGCCAAGCGACGCAGCGCCGGGTCGCTGAACAACCTGGTGACTGCGGTGCGGGCGCTGCTGCGCTTTTGCTATCTGCGCGGATACACCGTGACGCCGCTGGCGGGCGCTACACCGCGCACCGTGGGCTGGCGGGACAGGGGACCATCGCGGGGGCTGGAGCCCGCTCAGGTGGCGCGTCTGTTGGCCGGCTGCGACCGGCGCACCAGCGCCGGACGCCGCGACTTCGCCATCTTGACGGTGTTGGCGCGGCTGGGATTGCGCGCCAACGAGGTCGCGACGCTGCGCCTGGATGACGTGGACTGGCGCGCCGGCGAGATCACCGTGCACGGCAAGGGCAACCGGACCGATCGGCTGCCGATGCCGGTCGACGTCGGGCAGGCGATCGCCGGCTACTGCCTGCGGGGCCGACACCGGGGTAGCTGCCGGGCGCTGTTCGTGCAGGTCCGCGCCCCGTATTGCGAGCTCAGTTCGGACGCGGTCGGCAAGGTGGTGAAGAGTGCCTGCCGGCGGGCCGGGCTGCCCAAGGTCGGCCCGCACCGGCTACGGCACACCGCGGCGTTGGCGATGCGCCGAACGGGTGCACCGTTGTTCGAGATCGGTCAGGTCCTGCGGCATCAGCACGCGGTGACGACGGCAGGTTACGCCCGTGACGATCAGGACGCGTTGGCTCAGGTCGCCCGCCGCTGGCCGGGAGGTGCGGCATGAGTGACCTGCACGCCGCGGCTGGCGAGTACCTGGAGATCCGGCGGGCGTTGGGGTTCAAGCTGCGCGGTCACGACCGGCTGCTCGCCGAGTTCATCGCGTTCCTCACCGACGCCGGCACGCCGACCATCACCACCGCGACGGCGGTCGCGTGGGCGACCCGGCCGCCGCGGTTGCAGCCGGTGCGCTATGCGCAGCGGCTGTGCGTCGTGCGCGGCTTCGCCGGCTACCTGCACGCCCTCGATGCCATGGTCGAGGTCCCACCGGTCGATCTGCTGCCTTACCGTCGCTGGCGGCCAAACCCGTATCTGTATTCGCAGGCCGACATCGATGCCCTGATGACCGCGGCCGGTCTGCTACGCCCGCCGCTGCGGGCGGCGACCTACCGCGGGGTCTTCGGGCTGCTGGCGGTAACAGGCATGCGGGTCGGTGAAGTGATCGCGTTGGACGAGGACGACGTCGACCTGGACATCGGTGTGCTGGTGATCAACGAGGCGAAGTTCGGCAAGCACCGCCGATTGCCGGTCCATCCTTCGACCGTCACTGCGCTCCGCGGCTACGTCGCCGTGCGCGATCAGCTCTGCCCGCGGCCACGCGCATCGAGCTTCTTCGTCTCCACCCGCGGCACCCGGCTGATCTACCAGTGCGTGCGTAACGCCTTCGCCCAGCTGCTCACCTGCACCGCGACCACCGCCCCGGCCGGGACGAGCGCCCCGACTATCCACGGGCTGCGGCACAGCTTCGCGGTGGCCACGTTGCGGGACTGGTATCGCGCCGGGGTCGACGTCGACGTCGCGTCGAAACTGCCCGTCCTGTCGGCCTATCTGGGCCACGCCCACCCGGCCTCCACCTACTGGTATCTCTCTGCCGCGCCGGACCTGCTCGCGCTGGCGGCGCAACGCCTCGAACAGTCCGCCGGTGACCAGTGATGAGCGCGCTCGCACCCACCCTGCAGGCGTTTTTCACCGACCGGCTGCTGACCCAACGTCAGGTGAGCCCGCGCACCGTGACCGCCTACCGCGACACGCTCCGGCTGCTGGTTAGCTTCGCGCAGCACCGCACCGGCACACCGCCAAGTCGACTCGACCTGGCCGATCTCGACGCCGACCTCATCGCGGCGTTCCTCACCCATCTCGAGCGCGATCGACACAACGGCGTGCGCACTCGCAACGCCCGCCTTGCAGCGATCCACTCACTGTTCCGGTTCGCCGCGCTGCGCCACCCCGAACACGCCGAGCTGATCGCCCGGGTACTGGACATTCCGGCCAAACGCTACGAGCGCGCCTTGATCTGCTTCCTCACCCCGGTCGAGGTCGACGCGCTGCTCGCCGCGCCCGACCGCTCGACCTGGCTCGGGCGCCGCGACCACGCGGCGCTGACTCTGGCCGTCCAGACCGGGTTGCGGGTCAGCGAACTCACCTCGCTCACCGCCGCCCACCTGCACCTCGACGACGGCCCACACGTGAGATGCCACGGCAAGGGCCGGAAAGAACGCGCGACACCGTTGACCCGGCAGACGCTGGCCGTGCTGCGCTGCTGGATGCGCGAGCGGTCCGGCGCCCCCACCGACCCCGTCTTCCCGACCAGGCAGGGACATCCGCTCAGCGTCGACGCGATCCAATGGCTGCTCGCCAAACACGTGAAGACCGCGGCACGATCCTGCCCGTCCCTGCAGGCCAAGCAGGTCTCGCCACACGTTCTTCGGCACACCTGCGCGGTGAACCTCCTGCGGGCCGGGGTCGACATCGCAACGATCGCGCTTTGGCTTGGACACGCCGACATTCGAGCAACCCAGACCTACCTGCACGCCGACCTGGCGATCAAGGAACGGGCACTCGCCCGCACCACCCCACCCCACACCGCGCCCGGACGCTACCGACCCGCCGACTCGCTACTCGCGTTCCTCGAACAGCTGTAATTATGCCGAGCCGTTGGATGGGATTTCCGTTACCGGACAGGACGATCAGGTCCCCGCCTCGGTCGCCTCGGCATAACCGCGGCCTCGGCATAACGTCAGGAGCCGGAGTTCCTCGAGCTGGTCGATGCCGAGCAGGTGTGCCTCGTCCAGGCAGACGACGACGTTGCGGCCACGCTCGTGTTCCTCGGCGGCGAGCAGCTCGGCGGTCTGCGGGATGAGCATCGACTTCTGATACCTGGGGGTGCCGCCGAGGGCGAGGACGATCCCGGCGTAGAGACCGCGGGCGCCGACGGCGGGGTTGCCGAGGTAGACGATGGTGGTGCGGCTGGCGTCCAGACCGGCCAGGGCGGCCCGGACGGCGACGGTCTTGCCGGCGCCAACCTCACCGGTGATGACCCCGAGGGCTCGTTCGGTCAGGCACCAGCCGATCCGCGCCACGGCTTCACCGTGGGCCTGGTGGCGGTGCAGCATCTGCGGCGCCAGGGCCTTGCTGAACGGCGAGCGTGTGAAACCGTAGTGGGCCTGCAGATTCTCGATCATCGGTGTCCTTCGCTGGTGTCGTCGGGAAGGGCGTTGGTGAGCTCGGTCAGGTCGAGCTGGCTAGGGATCTCGGTGCTCGGTAGTTCCGTGCTCAGCTGGGCGAACGAGGCGAGTTCAGCTTCGAGCTCAAGATTGAGATCGGGTTGCTGGTCGGCGTCGGCAGCCTGCTCTGCGGTGGGCTCGTCGGGTTCGATGGCGGGCAACAGGCCTCGGTAGTTGATCTTGGCGGTCTTCGCGATCTGCGTGCGGTGTTGCTGGGCGATCAGGGCGAGGTAGTCGACGCCGGTCTTGCCGGCGGGTGGTGGTGGTAGGTCGGGGCGGGCTTGCGGGTGGACGTGCCGGCCGATCTGGTGCGGGACCGCGGTGCCCATCGACCGGCCCTGGTAGCGGACTTCCAGGATGGTGAGGTCCAGCGGGTCGAACACCACCTCGACGCGGCGGCCGACCAGGGCGGTGTCGACCTCGTAGCTGTTGCCGTGCAGGCTCAGGGTCGCGGTCTTGCTGACCCGGCGGTGCTCGGACCACAGGAACGCCTCCCGGAGCAGCTGCGGGGTCGGCAGTGCGGGTGGCCCCGCGGCAAGGAACCGTTCCAGCGGCTTCTGCTTGGTCTCGGTGTGTTCGCGCTGGTGGTAGACGGTCTCGACCCAGCTGGTGAACAGCTCGTTCAGCATCGCCAGGCTGGTGATGTTCGCGAGGGCTTGGGGGTCGGACAGTTCGACCAGGAACTGGTCCCGGACAGTCCGGAACACCCGCTCGATTTTGCCCCTGCCAGCGGGCTGGCCCGGCTTGCTGTGGGTCATCCGGATCCCCAGCACTGCCAGTGCCCGCAGCAGCTGGCTACTGATCATGGCGGCTCCGTTGTCCAAGTACAAAATCTTGGGGATTCCCCTTGAGGCCAGGCCGTTTCGTAGTGCCGTTTCGAGCCGGAGAGTGTCCTCGCTGTGGCCCCAGCGGTAGCCGACCAATGCCCTGCTGTGGTCGTCGATGAAAGCGAATAAGTAAGTTTTGCGGCCGGTAATCACCGGCCCGTGCAGGGCATCGCCGGTCCACCGGTCGTTCGGGGCGGCGGCCTCGAACCGGCCGAACGCCCGCGGCGGCAGCCCATCGGGGCGGGTGTTGAGCTCCAACCTGGCGAAGTGCCGCTGCAACGTCCGCGCCGACGGTGCCGTGCCCGCCGGTCCGGCGCAGGCGCGCAGGATCGCGCTGACCTGCGCGGCGGTGCGGGCCGGGACCTCCCGCTTCAACGCGGCCCCGAGCTCCAGCACCGCCGGGCTGGTCCGCGGTTCACACGAACGAGCCGAGGGCAGCAGCGCCTCGAACCCGCCGCGGCGCCAGGTCAGGATCCAACGGTCCAGCGTGACCCGCGAGATGCGGACCCGCTGCCCGAACGGGCCGGTGTGCTCACGATCGGCGAGCTCTCGGACCAGCCGACCACGCTGCTTGGTCGACAGCGCCTCATCGGCTGCCTCCCGAATGACGGCATACCGAAAAAGCCCGATCTCGCGTGCTCGGGCAGCCCGTTCCGCCGGGCCGCTCCCAGCCGCGGGCCGGTCGCCGCCTTCTCGCCCTGTTCCCCGTGTTCCGTTGCCCATCAGGGCTTCTCCTTCCTCGGTGATCACGGCGTGATCTCCCAAGCGAAGGCTTTCGGTGTCTCTGGGCGCTGCCCAGAGGTCAGCGCGTGTTGGCCAACCAGCCGATCAGCGAGACCGGACCCAGCAGCAACCCGCTGCTGGCCGAGGACGCGAACTGCCACGCCGGTCGAGGTCCGAACATCCGGACCGCCGCCGCGGCGGCCAGCCCTAGGACCTCAACGGCATCAGCGAACAACGACCCGGTCGGCCGCGGCCCGTCGGCTTCCGGGTCCAGCACAAACAGCAGCCCGGTGAACAGCACCCGGATGCTCTCGGCGCGGGCACCGAACCGCCGCAACCACGCCCGGACGGTGCTGACCGGCCGGTCCAGCATGGTCGCGATCAAACGATGCCCAGCACCGGTGGCCTTCAATGTCAGGGCCTCACCGATGACCGCCGCAGTGTCCGCGCGCCGAGCGAGCAGCAGCTCAGGCAGCAGCACGTGCGTGCACGCGCAGCCCGGACACAGCGAACGGCGAGGGCGCACGATCACAACCACGGCCAGCTCCCGGACGCTTCGCGACCGGGCCCAGCCCCACGGACTCAGTACTCCCTCGCAGCCAGGGCAGCGCAGCAGGCCACCGAGCAGCAGCCGATCGACCTCGAGCGGGTCGGTACCTACCATCAACACCGGGTGCCTCCAAGCACCAAGCGACGGCCCTCCCGTCCGGCCAAGGATCGGGGAGGGCCGCTGCGTTTCCAAGGACGTCCTCACGCTCTCGTCGCCAACGCAGAAGGGCAACCCCGAAGGGCTGCCCCTCAAACAGTCGTCACCATCAACGACGCGGCACGACCTACAGATCCTCAGCCAGCGTGACGCTCAACACCGGATCGGGCAAGAGCACCCTGCTGTCCGCCGTAACTGGCCAGAACGGGTTCACCGTCCTTCGAACCACCGGTTCAGAGCTGGAGCAGGGGATGGCCTTTGCAGGAGTGGCTGCGCTGCTACGCCCGCTGATGCACCGCCTGGATGAATTGCCGCTCTACCAGCGAGACTCGCTTCGGTCGGCGCTTGTCCTTTCCGAGGGTTCGCCAGTTGACCGGTTCGCCGCCTATGTCGCGATTCTGGGCGTGATTGCCGCCGAAGCCGAGCACCAGCCCGTCATCATGCTTGTCGATGATCTGCATTGGCTGGATCCGTCGTCGGCGGAAGCGCTGCTCTTTCTCGCTCGCCGGTTCGAGGCCGAGCGGGTTCTGCTGCTGCTCGCCACCAGAGCCGAAAACCTCCAGATCATTCATGGACTGCCCCGACTCGATCTGCAGGGGATCGAGACCGCGGAGGTCGACGAACTCCTGCAGCGCCGGGGCGTCTCCGTCTCCTCTCCAGTCGCGGCCGTGGTCCACGACAGGACCGCTGGCAATCCGCTGGCTCTCATAGAAGCGGCGCTCGCACTTGATGACGAACAGCGCAACGGCCTGAAGCCGCTACCTGACCCCATACCGGTAGGCCGCCAACTCTCCGACGCTTACAGGCGACGGCTTCGCTCACTGCCCGAAGCGACGCAGCGCGCGATACTGATTGCCGCGGCTTGCCACACCGGCGATGTCGCAGTACTCCCTTCGGCTCTGGCATTTGCCGGCCTGCAACTGACGGATCTCGAGCCCGGCGAAAATGCTGATCTGCTCGTGATCAACGGCGGGCGAATTCGTTTTACCCACCCGTTGATCAGGTCAGCGGCCTACCATGGCGACGCAGCGGCTGATCGCCGGGCGGCGCATCGAGTGCTGGCGGAGGCGTCTACGGATCCGCAGCGTCAGGACGCCCGGACGTGGCACCTGGTCGCCGCCTCAAGCGGCCCTGATGCTGACGTGGCCGATCAGATCGAACAGCTCGCGCGCCACGCCAGGGCGCGTCGAGCTCCCGCCGTTGCTGCGCGCGCGTTTGAGTCCGCGGCCCGGCTCACCCCGGATCCGCAGCGTGCAGCAGCCCGCCTGTTGGAGGCGGCGATGGACGCGCAGCAGTCGGGCCTTGCCGCGGAAGCGCTCGCCTTTGCCGTGCGCGCTCAGTCCGGAACGGATGACCCCATGGTGTTGGGTCAGGCGCTGCAGCTCGAGGGACGGATGCGTTTCTGGGATGGCACGCCTGACGCGGTCGCCACTCTCGTGCGCGCAGCGACCGTGCTCGGTGAGGTGGACCAGGTCTTAGGCGGTGCGGCGCTGGCCGAAGCCGCCATGATGGCCAGCTTCGAGGATATTGCCACGGGAAGGGAGCTCGCGGACATGCCGCTGTTCGCTCAGTCTCCCGAGCCCATTCGCAGCATTGTCCGCCACGTCACGGGGGTTGCTGGTCAAGGCTGGGGCGAGTTCCGCGACGTCGAGTTGGCCATGTTGGCTGGCATTCAAGCTCTTGACCCGCTCCTGCATCCGTGGATCTCGCAGATATACGGCCGCGGGCTCGTGACGCTGGAGTGTTGGCCGGAAGCCCGGGCGCTGTACTCGTCGGTCATTGCCGCAGCTCGGAAGGCGGGCGCGATGAGCGCGCTTCCGATCGCGCTCACCAGCCTTGCCGAGGTGGATTTCCATACCGACCGTTGGTGGCGCTCCTATGCCCAAGCAAGCGAGGCGCTTCGCATCAGTGACGAGACCGGAGGAGCTCGAGGTTTCTGCCTCGCCAATCTGGCGTTGATCGAGGCTGCGCAGGGCCGCCGCGCAGATTGCGAGTCGCATGGCAGGGAGGCGGTCGCGCTGGGGACGGCGTCAGGCAACCGCGCGCTGCGGATCTGGGCGCGCTGGGCACTCGGTCTGCTGGAGGTGGGATTCGGTAGGAATCGCGAGGCCCTGTCGCACTTTCGCGCCCGCGCCGAGGACATCCGTGGAATCGGTCAGACGAGCATGTCTCCGACGTTTGAGTGCGAGCTCATCGAGGCGCTCATTCGCTGGGGAGAATTCGACGAAGGCCGAGCGCTGTTCGACGCGCTGGACGTCGTCGATCTCTTCACCCTCCCCGATAACCAGATTCGTTTGAAGCGATGCGCTGCGATGCTCGCCTCCGACGAAGATGCCACCCACCACTTTGAAGCCGCGCTGGCCATCGTCGGCGAGTCAACTTTCGAGCGCGCCCGTACCCAACTGGCATATGGAGAACGTCTCCGACGGACCCGTCGGCGTGCGCTTGCCACAAGTCAGTTGACTGCGGCACTGGCGACCTTCAGCAATCTCGGCGCTAGCGGATGGGTCGCCCAGGCAGAGCGGGAGATCCAGGCTGCCGGCGGCCAGGTGTTCCCTGCCCCGGATGAGCAGGCGGCAATGGCCACACTGACCGCGCGTGAGTTGCAGGTCGCCACTTCTGTCGCTACGGGCGCGTCCAATCGGGAAGTCGCCGTAACGCTTTTCCTCAGCGAAAAGACGGTCGAATTCCACCTACGTAAGAGCTTTCAGAAGCTCGGTATCCGTTCGCGCGTAGATCTGACGCGGCTGCTCATGCTCCGGGGGCAGTCCGCCTGAGCGAGTGATGCGACGTTCCCGCTGATCCTTTACTCGATGTCGGCGTCAATCCTCGGGCTGAGCGTGCCGACACAGATGAGTGTGGTTGTTGTTGCAGGGTTCCAATAGTCGGCCGCGCGGTTCCGGGCTACGCGGCGTGGTGGTATTCGTTGATGGGGTGGCGGTAGACGGCCGTGATTTCCGGTTCGTCTGGAACCCCCATGTGGCCTCGGTGGGTGGAGTTGCTGGCCGCGGTACGGCCGCTGGGTGTTGTAGTGCTCGACGTACTCGGTCAGGATCGCTGTCAAATGATGTCGGCAGAAGATCAGCATGCGGTCAGTCAGCTCGGATCTGACGGTGCGTACGAACCGCTCCGCGTACCCGTTCGCTTGCGGGCAGCGATGCGGAATTCTGACGACCTCGATTCCCGCGTCGGCTAGGACGGCATCGAAAGAGGCGGTGAATTGGCCAGCGCGGTCACGCACCCTGCGGGGTTCCAAAAGCCTGCGCAGGGCTGTGGGCAGGCACGATCGGGTTTCTCGAGCCGAGGTGCCGGCCTACCCGCGGCGGGCGGCACGGGGTGGTGTTGGTGATGGCGCGGGCCGGGTCCGGTAGGCGTCGCACCAGGCCCGGGTGGTCCACCACTCGTTGCCGATCTTGCGGCCACGAAGCACGCCGGCGTTGAGTTGTCGGGTGATCCAGGAGCGTTCCTTGCCGATCAACGCGGCCGCTTCGCGGACAGTGAGCATCGGCTGTCCATCCTGGTCGACCGGCCGCCCGGCCGGGCTCGTCGCCGGGGATGCGGCGGGCATCGCGGCGAGGGCGCGGGCGAGCGGGTCGTCGTCGGCGAGCACTTCGGCTACGCCGGCGACGCGGACCGCCACCTCGGACGGGTCCGCGGTGCGCGCGCTCCAGCCCAGCACCTCGACGCCAACCACGTCGCCAGCCTCGGACAGCATCAGCCGCACCCCGCGCCCGGGCACGTCCACGGTCATGCTTGCGCCCGTGGCACGGTTACCCCACACCATCGCCGCAGCGTCGGCGACGAGGTCGATCGTCACGTCCATCATTGCCTCCACGTCGTAATCAAGATCAGAGTCTCTCCGGCGAGCCGGCCCACCACAGTGACCCGGGAGCCGGCCGGAACGGCGCCGGTCCGAACCAGCGCACCAGGGTGGTCCTGGGACTCTCGTTCCAGATCCGGGCGCATCCAGGACAATGCGATCTCATCCTCAGTAATGTCGTCGGCCTGCTGCTCCCCGCGGAAGTGAACGGTCCGAACGATCTTCACCACAGAACTGTAGCACATGATGTGCCGCACGGTACGTGTGTACTTGTGCCCGCGGAGTCCCAAAAACGGGGGCAGTGGTCTGAACAGGCAAAATCGAATTTTCGAGCGGCACAGGTGACTCAAGGGCGAGCGATGGTCACTGCTAGCCCAGAAGCGCGGCGGCCGCGAACCAGCGAGTGCGAGGGCGTCGGCCGCGGCCAGTTCGAGGACCAGCGTCATTTTGGGTCGATGTCACGCGTGTGAGGTTCCATAAGTCTGCGCAGTGCTGTGAGCAGGCACGATCGAGTTTCGAGCGGTACAAGTTCCATCCGACGATTGTGTCGCAGGACGATCCCTATTCGCGACGGCCCGGCTGGCTCAGTACACGTCGCGGCGGTGGCCAACGCGCAGCGCCAACACCGGCCGCTGCACGGCATGATCAAGCTTCTTGAATTCCCGGTCGAACTGGTCGGTGGTCTCAACGCTCCACCGAGCCGTCACGTGTCGGTCTCGGCCTCGAGCGCAGACAGCGGACGGCTACGCCGACCCTCGGCCTCGAAGACATCGATCGCGGTATCGGCGGCGAAGGCGTCTTCGAGGTCTGTCAGATACTCATGAAGCGCCGTCTTGACGTAGAAGCTCTTCGAGCGCCCGGTGCGGCGCGCGAGGCTGTCGAGGCGCGCTTCTTCCTCATCGGTCAGTCGGATCGAGATCGTCATCGGTGACCGCCGTCCCGAGCGTAAGACATGTTTACATCGTATCTCATCGACCGGCGAAGCAGCGGTCAGTCAGCCTGTGGGGTTCAGAAGTCGGCTCAGGGCTGTCCGGGCAGGTCAGGCAGCATCTCAACGGTGGCGTTGCGCGCGTGGCGAGTCAGGAAGCCGCTTGACCCGATTCCGGGGTCTGGACAGTCAGGTGACGGCCGACCGAGCAATTGCTCCACACCCCTCAAGGGGCGATGCCCGCACGCTCCATCTCCCGCGCTATGCCCCGCTCTAACGCGTCGATAAGGTAGGGACGAAGGCCCGACGCCGGAATGATCACATCCACCGACCCGACCTCGCGTGCCCGGTTGATGTCATGGATCGCCTCGAACTCGGCAGCGACCTCGCCTATTTTCCGCGCACGCACGGCGGCGGTCGTTTCGCCGAGCCGGGCCTGCAGCTTCGGCCTTTCGGCGTCGGCGGCTTCGGCGACGGCCCTCGTGAGATCCGCCACCGCGGTGTCGGCTTCCGTCCGCTTAGTGACATCCCGGGCGAACACGACCGCGGCCGCAGGTGCCCCGCCGATGACGGAGGCGTAGGAGCCCTCCACCGCGGCCACCTCCAGGGAATCGTTCAGCGCCTTCGAGAAAACGACGAACGCTCCGCCGTGGTATCGCGAGACGACGACGAACACGATCGGCCCCCCGAAGTTGGTGACGGCCCGACCGATCTCCGCGCCATGCTCCAATTGCCAGCCGCGCATCGACTCCGGGGAGCCGTCAAAGCCGGACAGGTTGGCCAGCACGACCAATGGCCGGTTGCCGCTAGCGGCGTTGATCGCCCGGGCCGCCTTGCGCGAGGATTGCGGGAACAGTGTTCCGGCGGTCCAACTGCCCGGCCCATCGGCCGGCACGAAACCTTCCCGCCGCAGCGGCCGCGACTCGATGCCCAGCAGGCACACCGAAACCCCCCCGATCCGGGAGTCCCACACCACGACGTTCTCCGCGTTGCGCCAGCGCGACCAGCGCTCCAGCGGCTCAGCGTCGGTGTCCCCGACAGCCCGCATCACCGAGCGGATATCGAACGGCTTCTTGCGGTCGGCGTTGTGCCCCTGGGAGAAGACCTCGCCCACGGTCGTGAAACCGATGCCTTCAATGCGGGCGTGGGGGGAGTTCCGCACATCACGTGTCACCGGGTCGCCGGTCTCGATACGGCGCGGGAACCGCTCTCCCGACGCCAGATAGGTGAAAGCGTAGTGACGAAAAAGGAGCTCGCAAGCGTCCTGCAGAGTGGGCGCGTAGTACTGACCCTGGCCGTTGGGCCCCATGATCCGCTCGTAGCCGCCGATGCCGACGTTGTCCTCGGCGGAGACGCCGCCGGAGAAGTCCAGCGACGTCTTGCCGGTGAGCACCATCGCGCTTTCGGGCAGCATGATGAGGATCCCCCGGGTGTGCATCAGCATCGTCGCCTCGCCGTTCCAGTACGGCTGTGCCCCGACGTTGATGCCGGTGACGATGACGTTCAGCTCGCCGCCCGCTTGGGTGAACTCGATGATCCGGCGCAGCACCGCACCGATCCAGTCCATGTTCTCGGTACCGCTGCTCATCGAGATCCGGGCGCCAGAGGAAACGCTGAACCACTCTGCCGGGACCCGCATCGACTCAGCGAGGTCGAGGGCCGCGTTGATGCGCCGGCACTCAGCCTCCGCCAAAGCCCCCAGGCTGCGACTCGGGTCACCCAGCAGAACGACCCGCGCCATGCCCTCCAGGTGTTCCGGCGTGACGTTGTTCAGCACGCCCACAACAAGGTTGGCGGTGTTCTCGCCGTACGGCCGCTCTACCGGGACAAGCCGGTCCTCATCGTCGAGGTCGTACTCCACGAAGTTGCCGGGTGGGAAGTCTGACGTGGCGTCGGCCGGCGGGGTCAGCATCCGGATGATTTCGTAGGGATAGTGCGCGCCGCGCCGCTGTGTCTGCAGCACGCGCCATTCGTATTCCGACAGCGGGGCGATGACACGCTGTTGCAATGGCGCGCGCCGCACGACGACTCCGTGCGCTGTGGGTGTGGACACGTGCAGTTCCGCGAACGAGACCGCGCCGTTCTGGTCGGGGATACGGACCCGGATGATGACCTCGGCCACACCGAGCCCGCTCGCTGCCGGCGCCTGCCGGTGCGCCAGCTCGCGCCACAGCTCGCTGGGCACAGTCCAGGCGGGCCGGACGTACATGATGATCTGGTTGTGCAGCAACCGTTTCCCTACGGGTCGGCGGGCCTGATGGCGGCGCATCGCGGACAGCGCCTGCAGGAACATGCGCTCCATGAGGGGTAGCGAGACAATCTCGCCCGACTCGTCTGTGACGGGGGTGAGGTCGCGGACCTCGGCAAACGCGAACAGCCGCTCGTCGCGCGGGTTCGCGTGGGCGACGCCGCGGAAGAGATAGACATCCTCGACTGAATCGAGCCGCTCGATGTCGAACTCCGACAGTCGCCCCAGGTCCAGCCGCTCCGCCAGCATCGGGTGCATGTTGCGGTAAAGGCGGGCCTCCACAAGCCCCTCGTCGATCAAGCGGTAGCTGAAGTGGTACGTCTGCGCATCTCGGTCGCCACGCGTGGCTGCGGTGACGGTGACCTCGACCCGCAGCCTCGGGCACAGGGCGTACAGACGGTCCGAGCTGGCGGCCGTCAGCCGGGCCCGCACCAGTCGCTCCGCCTCGTCAGTGGTGTCCAGCGGAAGGGCGGACCACAGGTGGACGTCAAGAAGGCCGTGCGCCCGACCCTGGTCGGACAGGCCGGGAACCGAGCTCAGGTGGGTGCCGACGCATTCGACGATGTCGAGTAGCTCGTCGAACTCACCGAAGGCCACCGCCAGATGGGCGCGGCCATCTGGCTCGTCGAATTCGGCGGCGCAGAATTGCCGGCCCTGCTCCTCACGGAGCTGCAGGCGCTCGATGGATCTGACCCGGTAATACCGCCTGGTCGCCGTCTCGAGCACCGCTGAACGCATCGGAGGCGCGCTCCGCCGGTACCACTCGAGCAGTACGGGACGCAAGGCCTGCGGCGAGGCGACCAGCCGGGCGATGAGCAGCGGCCGCCCCGGTCCGTCTGGATCAAGGCCCAGGTGCGCCAGGTTCTCCTCCGCCTCGGCTCGAACACGGATGTGCGCCGCCTCGAGGAGAGGGCCGTCAAACCAGCGGAACCGGGTCTCGCGGGCCAGGTCGGTGACGCCTGGATAACGCAATTGCGCGGCGACCACCATGTCGTCAAGCCTCGTCCGCTCGCGGGCCAGCTCCGCATCGTCGGCGGGCAGCCACGATCGGTGTTCGAGCCGCCGGTCAAGGATGGCGATGACCGCCGGGGCGAGCGCACCTAGCCGCTGGGTCGCGCGGAAAAGCCGGACGAGGGCATCCTCGAGCTCGAGGGTGGGTTCGAGGCCCTCTACGCCGTATCGCGCCACAGCGGACTCGAGCCGCTGAAGGAAGCGTTCGGGCACAGTGTCGACCGAGCGGCTGGGTGCGCGAAGGAATGTGAACATGTACTGCTCGGGGCTGCGAGCCATTTCCACCCCCTCGGTCGCGGGGTCGGGTTCCCGCTTCGACAACGCGCACAGATCGGCGAACACCTCGAGGATCTCGTTCTCCCGATCGCGTAGGTCGTCGCCGGCTTCCGAGGCAGACAGGGCCGACTGCGCCGCCAGCAACCGCGTGGCGTCGTCACGGTTCAAGTCGAAGCCGAGCGCGTAGGCAAGCAGGCCGTCGTAGACGATTTCAACCCGGCTGCCCTGCTCGCGGGTGTCCCGGTCTCCCGCCGGCTCGGCCGTGCCAAGCGCGTCGGCAAAGTCGAGCGCAGCGCCGATGGCGGCCGAGTCGTCATCGAAAGTGTCGAGCTGCAACAGCGGCGCGCGAGCGTCGACCTGCACGTTCAGGACAGCCGACACCTCGCGGACCCGGCCGGCGAACGGGGCGAAGACGGGTGACTCCATTTTCATCATTTCGACGACGGCTACCGTGTCGCCCTTCGCGACTTCGTCCCCCACCTGCACCGGCAGCGAGACGACGACGCCGGGCGCCGGAGCGCGGATGATGCCGCCGTCGTCGAGCCCGATGCTGTGAGTGACCCCCTCCACCTCCACGAGGTAGCTGCGGTCGTCGATCACAGTGAGCACCCGATACGCGCGCCCCGCACAGGTCAGGCGGCGCTCGTACCGGCTCAGGGTGCGGACGCCGACGTCGAATGTTCGCCCCGCGACGCGGATCCGGTAGCTGCCGTCCGCAACCTTCAACGCTCGCACATCGTAGGGCACCCCCTCGCAGCGGAATTGGACCCGGTGCCCCACCTCTGGATCGAGTTCAGGCCGCCCGCGGGCGGCAGCCGCAAAGAAGCGCTTGCGGTCGTTGTTGGCCTCCTGCTCATAGGCATCGACGGCGGCCTGCAGCAGCGCGATGTCGCCGAACCGAGTCGCGGCGAAGTCGCCGCGGGCGAGTGCTTCCTCGAGCCATCCCGTGTGCAGGCGGCCAGCCCGCACGTCTGGGTGGTCCAGGAGTCGTAGCAGGAAAGCCTTGTTGGTGGCCCCTCCTTCGACGACGACGCTCGTCTGGCTGAGCGCCCGGCCGAGGCGCGCGAGGGCCTCGTTCCGGGTCGACCCCCACGCAACGATCTTTGCAATCATGGAGTCGAAGGCCGGCGGGATGTTGTCGCCTTCGGTCACCCCGGCATCGACGCGGATACCAGGCCCCGCGGGAAGGCGCAAGTAGCTGATACGGCCGGGCGCGGGGGCGAAGTGGTGATCCGCGTCCTCGGCGCAGAGCCGGACCTCGACCGCGTGGCCGGCCGGTTCGGGCTGGGCGCCGCGGAGCAGGCCGCCCGCGGCGACATGCAGCTGCAGCTTCACGAGGTCGATGCCGCTAGTCATCTCAGTCACTGAATGCTCGACCTGAAGCCGCGAGTTCACCTCCATGAGGCGGGGCCCGGAGGGGTCGGAGGGTTCGTATAGGAATTCGACAGTGCCGACGTTGGTGTATCCGGCCGCTGTGCAGATCCGGATCGCTGCCGCCCGCAGCTCTTCGGTCTGCTCGCGGGACAGGGCGGTCGAACCCGACTCTTCCAGCACCTTCTGGTGGTTGCGCTGGATCGTGCAGTCGCGCACGCCGGGCGCCCACACAGTGCCTGCGGAGTCGGCGATGATCTGAACCTCGACGTGGCGGCCGCCAGTAATCCGGCGCTCCAGGAACACGGTGGGGTCGCCGAAGGCGTGCGCCGCCTCCGCGCGGGCAGCCTCAAATGCGGCCTGTAGCTCCTCCGGTTCGCCGACCAGCCGGATGCCGCGGCCCCCGCCGCCGGCGGTGGCTTTCACCAGAAGCGGGTATCCGATGTCGGCGGCGGACGCCTCGGCGTCTTCCAGCCGGTCTATCGGACCTCCGCTCCACGGCACGACGGCTACACCGGCTGACTCTGCTAGTCGCTTCGAGGAGATCTTGTCGCCAACCCGCCGGATGGCGTCGGCGGACGGACCGATGAAGACAATGCCCAGCCGATCACACAGCTCGGCGAAATCGGCGTGCTCGGCCACGAAGCCCCATCCGACCCAAGCGGCCTCCGCTCGGGACAACAGGAGTGCCCGCTCCAGCAGCTGGTAATCGAGGTAGGCGGGCACCGGCCGCCCCCCAGGCCCCGGGGCCATAGCAGGACCCAGGCAGACCGCCTCGTCAGCGGACCGGACGAACCAGGCGTGCCGGTCCGGCTCGGTGAAAAACGCGATCGTGCGATAGTCCGGATAGCCGTCGCGGCGGAGTTCGGAGACGGCGGCCAGCAGCCGCATCGCGGCCTCCCCGCGGTTCACAACCGCCACCCGCCGGAAACGGCTCGGTTCGATCAACATGGCGGGCACCTTTTTCGCGGCAGACGTGCAGATGTTGATTCGCTCATCCGGCTGCTGTCGCCAGCGCTCCAGCGGCAATAACCGACAGCCTCGAGCGACCTGATCGTTGTCGGCGCGACGCCCGGCCACAAGAAGCGGTGGTCGACCCAAATCGCCAAGGAGTCCACGTTCCTAGTCCATAGTTCGACGGAGCCCGACGCCGGGAGCGCCTTGGCGACCCTGTGCGCCGAGTCCGGCATGAGACGCCTCCTCGGGCAGGCACGGTCTATGACGAAAGAGATCGGGGACCAGAGCCTCCCGTAGCCCTCAAGGGGATAAAGGGCACAAAGTCCCCGCGGGGCTCGGTTAGCGCCGTGGGGATGGGCTCGGGTTCGCCGGCTGCGGGGTGATCGGGCGACGGCGCAGGTGCGGCCGCTGCCGGGTGACGCAGGCGCTGCTACCTGCGTCGATGCCGGCCCAGCCGGCGGACACCGTTGAGGTGGTCGGTGCGGTGTTGGCTGCGAAGGCGTGCTCGTGTATCAAAGGTGCGGCTGGGGCACCCGAGTCCATGGTGTCTGCGGCCGTGGCGACGTCGGTCAGGCCTCAGCGTGAGAGCGGGATTACGGGTAGGACGGTCTTCTTGAAGGTCGCGTTCGTCACCCCCGCAAATGAGGCGTACCAAGCGGCCGCCGCCGTGGCGACCCCGAGCCATCCGCCGGCGTGAATGATGCCGGTCTTGCTCTGGTACTCGCCGATCGTCAAGAGGACGAACGTGATCGTCAACAGCACGAAGACCAGTAGTACCGCACCGCTTACCCGAAGCGCCGCGACCGTCATGTACGCCGTGAACACACACCAACCGAGCAGGAACGTCCCGACGACAGCGGGTTTGTCAGCGGGTGCGAAGCCGCCATGGACGTTGAGATACCAGAACGCAATCCAGAACCCGCCATACGAGGAGAAGGCCGTGGCCGCGAACGTGTTTCCTCGCTTGAACTCCCACATCCCCGCAAGCAGCTGCACGATGCCGCCGTAGGCCAGTGCCAGCGCGATTGCCGCAGTGGCCGCGGCCGGGTAGACGTTGGCGTTTGCCAGGCTCAGCACCAGCGTCGTCATCGCGAAGCCGGCGAGTCCAAGCGGGCCCGGATCGGCAATGCTCGACTCAGGCGGGGCAATGCGCTCTGCAGGTGTCGTGGACATGCGTCACTCCTGGCTGTCGGTACTCCTAGACATGCTGGTGCGGATGGCATCCGTGACGTTCGGGTCGAGCAAGGTGGTTATGTCCCCCAGCTCCCGGTTCTCGGCGATGTCACGCAGCAACCGTCGCATGATCTTGCCGCTGCGAGTCTTGGGAAGCTCCGGCGTGATGAATACCTGCCGGGGCTTGGCAATCGGTCCGATCTCCCTCGCGACGTGGTCACGCAACGACTGAACGAAGGCCTCGCCGCTCGACTCGTCCGCTGTCACGCTGCCGAGCGCCGTCACGAAAGCAACGATGGCCTGGCCGGTGGTGGCATCCGTCGCCCCCACGACAGCGGCCTCGGCAACAGACGGGTGGCTGACCAGGGCGTGCTCGACCTCTGTCGTGGAAATCCGATGGCCTGAGATGTTCATGACGTCGTCGACCCGGCCCAGCAGCCACAAGTCGCCGTCATCGTCCTTCTTCGCACCGTCTCCGGCGAAGTAGACCCCTTCAAAACGCGACCAGTACGTGTCCTTGTAACGCTGATCGTCGCCCCAGATGCCCCGCAGCATCGCCGGCCACGGTTCGGTGAGCACCAGCAGGCCGCCACCACCGTTGCCGACTGGATTCCCAGCGTTGTCGAGCACATCGACGCTGATCCCTGGAAATGCCGTCATCGCCGCGCCGGGTTTGGTCGCGGTCACTCCCGGTAGGGGAGTGATCATGATGGCACCCGTTTCGGTCTGCCACCAGGTGTCGACGACGGGCGTGCGGCCGCCGCCGACGTGTTCGCGGTACCAGATCCAGGCTTCGGGGTTGATGGGCTCACCCACCGAGCCGAGGACACGCAGCGACGACAGGTCATGCGCCGCTAGCTCCTGGGCACCCCACTTCATCAACGTGCGGATAGTGGTTGGGGCGGTGTAGAGGATGGTGACCTTGAGCGCCTCGATGAGCTTCCACCAGCGATCCTTGTCGCCAGGGTGGGGTATCCCTTCGTACATCACCGACGTCGCGCCGTTGACCAGCGGTCCGTAGACGATGTAGCTGTGCCCGGTGATCCAGCCGATGTCGGCCGCGCACCAGTAGACGTCGGTGTCGGGTTTCAGGTCGAAGACCAGGCGATGCGTGCACGCGACCTGCGTGAGATAGCCGCCGGTGGTGTGCAGGATGCCCTTCGGTGTGGCGGTCGTACCCGAGGTGTACATCATGAACAGCGGGTGCTCCGCGTCGAAGGACTGCGCGTCGTGTGTGTCCGACGCTGAGTCGACAACGTCGTGCCACCACACGTCACGCTCGTCGTTCCACTCGATGTCACCTCCGGTGCGCCGAACCACCAGCACTCGTGCGACTTGCGGGCAGTCCTGGAGCGCTTCGTCGACCGCGGGCTTCACCGGGGTCGGGGTGCCGCGGCGGAACTGGCCGTCGGTCGTCACAACGATGTGAGAGTCGGAGTCAAGGATTCGGCTGCGCACCGACTCTGCCGAGAAGCCGCAGAAGACGACGTTGTGGGGTGCCCCGATCCGCGCGCACGCCAGGATCGTGATCACGGTCTCGGGGATCATCGGCATGTAGATCGTCACGCGGTCACCCGCCTTCACGCCGAGTGCGGTCAACGCATTCGCGGCCTTGCAGACGTCGCGCTTGAGCTCGGCGTAGGTGACGTCGCGCCGGTCGCGCTCGCCATCCCCGATCCAGTGGTAGGCGACCTTGTCGCCTTTACCAGCGGCGACATGGCGGTCGACGGCGTTCACGCAAGCGTTGAGGGTGCCGCCGACGAACCACTTCGCGAACGGGGGAGTCCACTCGAGTGTGGTGGTCCAAGGCGAGTCCCACGAGATCCCGCGAGCCTGCTCCTCCCAAAAAGCCAGACGGTCGCGCGAGGCGTCCTCGTAAATTGACGCCTGGGCGTTGGCGTCGTGTGCGAGGTCTTCCGGGGGTTCAAACCGTCGGGATTCCTGCAGGAGAGCATCGAGCGCTGGCTCGGTCATTGGCAGGACCTTCCGATGTGGCGTGCCCGCATCCTGGCACTGGGGGTCACGGTGCGCCACCCTACTGGTAGGTCACCAGATCAGGCGCGGGCGACAGGGCCATCGTCTCGCGCGGTGACAGCAGGGGGGTGTCACGGGTGAGGAACAACTTGAACCCGCGATAGAAGGGCGGCCCCGGAAACCCGAGGATCCCGTACACCTTGACCTTGTCGTCCGGGGTGCCGTTGCCGTCGGCATGGAACACCGTGGCGAGCCCGGGGCGGGCGACGATGGCGGAGCGGTCCGGGAGCATCGATGTGCGGAATTGGTGGATGACAAGCAACTTCTGCGGCAGGCGCCGATTGGCGACGATTCCGTCCAGGTAGGCGGAGACCGCGTTGATGCTCGCGGCGGACGACGACCCGTACGTCTTGCCGGGAACCTCTCCCGACTTCATGTGCCACTCCGGGTCGAGGGCGATCCCGACATCCGGCTCCGCAACGAACCGGGCGAAGCGCTGAATCTGCGTCAGGTAATCGCCCTGGCCGGGCTGGAAGTCCAGCACCAGCAGCTCCTTGTGCCGGCGCGCCGCGGCGAGATAACGATCGACGGCGGCCGGATCTCCGTGAGAGGAGTACGTGCCGTCGGGGCCGGGGTCGGCGAGGGCCACGGTGGCGATCAGCTCGAGCGCCGGCTGTACCGGACGGCCCGCGAACGCGTACAGCTGAGCCTGCCGGTCCACCGCCGCGGCAGCTTCGTCGGCGGTGCTGGCGCCGAGGATTCCGAGACCAGGGCCATCGCTGCCGCCGTAGTACGCGACCACCCGGTAGTTCGGGAAGATCGTGCGTCCGCCGCGCGGCAAGCTCGGACGGGCAGCCGTGGACGACGCCGACGGCGGCTCGGGCGCATGGGGCGCCACCGGTTGAGCTTTGGCATGCGAGTCGGACGCGGCGCTGCCGCCGGGGCCGGAACCCGACGCGCAGCCGACGGGAACGAACAGGGCCGCCGCGAGTGCGGGCATCGTGAGCAGGCGACGGCGGGAAAGGAATGGCGGCACGCACCCGACCTTAGGGCTCGCGAAGCAATAACTCGGGTGGTCTATGGCGTGTCGGGGTTGACGCCGTGGTCTACGACCACATGGGGAACGGCCTGTTCGAGCGACGTGCGGGATGGGCGCGACTGGCGGCTATCGCTCGAGGTAGGTCTCGAAAGAGACGGTTGGCTCGCCCCGAGCGCGCAGATCGGCACGTAGCGGGCCTGCGCTTGCTACCCGATGCATAGCGGCGTCAGGATGAGGTGTGGTCAGGAGGAAGTGGGGCGAACTCAGCCGGCGCACGCGCAGGCTGGTCATCTTTGGCGGCACCTTCGAGGGCTTACTGAAGGTTGCCGCCCTCGTCGATCTTGCACGGCGTCCGCCGACCGAAGTTCGCGGATCGAAACCTCGGTGGGCTGCCGCGGTCGTACTGATCAACTCAGTCGGCGTCGTGCCCATCGCTTACTTCGTCTTCGGACGAAAGCCGGGGCAGAGCTAACGCACAAGGCGCCGGTCTCGCACTCGGACCGCTGGTCGGCCTTATGGCGTTTTCGGTGGGAGCCGAGATGCTTGCTAGCGGCCATGACGTCCACCGTGTCAGACGGGTCGAGCCGTCCTTCAGGGTCGTGGCGTAGCGGGCTGCGGCGTCGTGACACTTGGCGTTTGCGGTCGGATAGACGAAAAGCCATAGCGGCGGTTCGAGCTCGGGGTAGAAGGCAGGCGCAATTCAGTGTCCCAAGAGCCCACGGCAGGTATGGGCCGACTCAATGCAACAGTGCTTTCAGAGATCGTTGCCTGCGTAGGACTGGTTGAAGCTCTTGTTCACCAGGGGAAAGTCCGGGACGATCGCTTCGGTCAGCGCGACCGGGAGCGCCGGCCAGTTGAACCAGGAGGGATCGACGGGTTTCACCCTGGTCAGCCTGCCGTCGCCGGCAATCTCGACGCGCGTGGCGATGGTGCCTCGCCAGCCCTCGATAAGCCCGACACCTGAGGTTGGCTGCCGTCGCGGCCCCGGGTCGCTCCCCGCCACGTCAACCGTCAGCGGTCCGACCTGCGCGAGCAGCTCATTGATGAGGCCAACCGACTGCGCGAACTCAGCACGGCGGAGCTGGTATCTGGCGAGCACATCACCGCCGTCCTGCATGACAGGCTCGACGGTGATCGGCGCTGTCGGGTGGTCGGCGCGCGTATCGACCCGCACCCCCGAGGCGCGAGCGACATAGCCGAGGCAGCCGATCTCGCGTGCCTGATCGGCGCTCAGCACAGCGGTGCCGGTGAACCGGTCGCTCACGACGGAGTGGCTGACCGTGAGCGCGGCGATCTCTTCGACGTCATCGGCGATGGCGGCAAGCAGCCGAGGGTCGGGAAGCGCCTGGACGCTGACTCGCCCTGGAGCGAGAGCACCACGCAGCAGCCGATGGCCCGTGACGTCGGCGTTCAGCCGCAGCAGCGTCTCGCGGATCCGTAGGGCGTGCGCGTTGGCGATGCCGTAGCCGACGTCGTTCGCCATGGCCCCGAGATCGGCGATGTGGTTGTGGAGCCGCTCGAGCTCGAGCAGGACCGCGCGCAGAGCCAGCCCGGCTTCCGGCAATTGCAGCCCGAGGGCGTCTTCGACTGCGGCGCAGTAGGCGAGGCCGTGGCCGATCGACGTGTCGCCGGAGATGCGTTCGGCCAAGGGCGTGCCACCGAAGGCTGGGCGGCCCTCGAAGAGCTTCTCGACTCCGCGATGCACGAACCATAATCGTGCTTTCAGCTTGAGGATCGTTTCGCCGACGACAGAGAAGCGGAAATGCCCGGGCTCGATCAGTCCCGCGTGCACGGGGCCGACCGGGATCTCGTAGGTCCCCGGCCCCTCGACGGTCAGGAAAGGAAAGGGATCTTCGCCGGAGAACGGCGGAGGCGGTCCCGCGTCGCGCAGCATCGGATACCAGCCTTTTGGCCAATGCGCGTGCCGGACCAGCCGGCGCGGCAGTGGGTGATCCACCGGTGTGATGCCGAACAGATCGTGCATCTCCCGTTCGAACCGGCTGGCCGGAAACGACACCGCAGACAGGGTCGGCAGCCGCGGGTTGGCGGCCGGCACTCTCACGATCAGCTCGGTTCGGCGTGAGGTGGGACGTGTCAGCAGGTAGACGATGCGTAGCTCGGCGCCGTCGTCGTGCGCGGCGACCAGGGCGAGCCGATGCCCGTCGTCGAGCAACTGGGAAACGGCGCCCGGGAGGGCTGGCGCGTCGACGTCCACACGGTCCGCTGGCGGCGTGCTCACAGCCCACCTGACAGAAGTGAACCGGCGCTGGTAAGCACGTGAGCGAGCGGGCCGGCGGTCACCCCGAGCGCGAGGCAACCGGCGAGGCCGGCAACGAGTGGCACCGCCGCCATGGCGGAGATATGGATCGCGGGTGCATGGTCGGGCGCGGCGCCGAGCAGCATCGCGCTCCCGTGGTTCACCAGGGCAGCGAACGCGACCAGGACAAGGAGGAACGCGGCGCCGAGGGGCCATCCGAGGTGAGCGGCACTCAGCCCCCGGGCCATACCGATTTCGCTGGCAAACAAGGCAAAGGGTGGCAGGCCCAGCAGCGCGACCAGCCCGCCGGCGAGAGCAGCGCCAAGCAGCGGGCTTCGGACGAGCACACCTCGAACGTCAGCGATCGCGGTCGATCTGTCGGCATGCTGAAGGTGTCCGGCGCCGATGAAAAGGACGCTTTTCCCGAGACCGTGTGCCAGCACGTGCAGCAGCAGCGCGGCCAGAGCCAGCGCGGTGCCTGCAGCGGCGGCGACGGCGATGAGCCCCATGTGTTCCAGCGAGGAATATGCGAGCATGCGCTTGTAGTCGCGCTGGGCGACCAGCAGCGACGCCGCGATCAGCAACGTCAGCAGCCCCATCGTGAGCAGCCCGGCGCGCATGAACGTGGTCCCGAGGGCTGCGTCGGCAATCGCCTTGATACGCAGCAGGACCGAGAAGGCGACCGACAGCAGAACGCCGCTCATGAGCGCCGATACGGGAGCAGGCGCCTGGCTGTGAGCATCGGCCAGCCAGGTATGGAAGGGCGCCAGCCCGACCTTGGTACCGAACCCGAGCAGCAGCAGTCCGGCGGCGAGCTTGGTCACGCCCGGGTCCAGGTGATGAGCGCGAGCGGCCAGCACGTTGAAGTCGAGCCCGTGTCCGCCCGGCCCGGCGTGCAGGCTCGCGAAGTAGAGCAGGACGGTGCCGAGGAACGCGAGCGTGATGCCGACCGAGCAGATCACGACGTACTTCCAGGTCGCTTCCAGCGAGGCGCGGGTACGCCGATGCCCCACCAGGAAGGCAGTCGATACGGTGGTCGCCTCCACAGCGACCCACACCACGCCGAGGTTGTTGGCCAGTACCGCGAGTGCCATCGAGGCGACGAACGTGTTGATCAACGTGCCGTAGAGCCGGGCGCGAGCCGTCGTCGTCTCACCCACGCGAAGTTCGGCCTCCAGGTAGCTGATGCTCGCCCAGCCGGCCAACGTCGCGACCGTCCCGATCACCAGGAGCATGACGGCCGCGACCGCATCGCCGCGCAGCGAATGGCCGACCGCGTAGACAGCCGTGTGCGTCGCTCGGGCACTGAGCAGCGCCCCGCAGACGGCAACGGTGACGCCGGCCAGCACCGTCGCGCCTGCAGTGATGCGGCCCCAGCCGAGGGTCGCCACGAGGAGCGCGGCGCACGTCGGAGCCAGCAGTGGCAGCAGAAGAATGAGGGTGTTCATCAGTCGCGCAGCTGCCTGAGCTGGTCGAGATCGGTGCCGCCGAACTTGACCCGCATCCGCCCTGTGAGCACCTGCAGGATCAGTACGGCGAGCATGACGTCGATCGACGCGCCGAGTTCGACGATGAGGGGGAAGCCGGCTGTGATGAGAAAGGCGAGGGCGGCGATCCCGTTGTCGAGCACCAAGAAGCCGACGATCTGCGTCAGCGCGCGGCGCCTGGTCACCAGGATGAAGAGCCCGGTAAGCACGACCGCGATCGCGGCAGGTGCTGCGCGGGTGGCTGGTGTTGGATCGAGCGCCACGATGGGGCGGCTGACTGCGTACGCGAGTCCGGTCAGCACGGCGACTGCCAGCAACGATGCGGTGACGTTCACGAACGATTCGCGGTCGCTGAGCGGCTTCTCCCCGGGCAGCATGCGATAGACGAGCCAGGGCAAGAGCCCGCCACGCAGTACCAGCACCCCCGCGCCGACGATGACCAAGGTCAGGTCATGCGTGTGGGTACCGATCACGATGGGGATGGCCGCCAGGGCCGCACCCTGCAGCGACAGCAACCGGATCAGCGTCCGAAGATGACGCCTCCACACGGCCAGCACGGCCATCAGCAGTAGTGCACCGGCGGCCAGATCGAGCGCGGTCGTGTAGGTCGATTCGCTGATGAGAGCCATCAGCCGCCTGTGCTGGTCAGGAAGTACGACGTGGTGACCGCGAGCAGTCCGAGGACGAACGACCCCGCGAGCAGTTCCGGCACGCGAAACAGCCGCAGCTTGGCGATGAAGACCTCACCGGCCCCCAGGACGGCCGCGAGGACGACGACCTTGGCCGTGATGGCGAGCACGGCTACCAGGATCCCGAGGGCGCCCGGCCGTACGCCGGCGATGCCGAACGGCGCAAAGAGGTTGACCAGCAGGGTGAGGAGAACGGTCAGCCGCATCGCCGACGCCCACTCGACGATGGCGAGCTGCGGGCCGGCGTACTCGAGCACCATGGCTTCGTGGATCATCGTCAGCTCGAGATGCGTCGCCGGGTTGTCGACCGGCAGCCGGCCGCTCTCGGCAAGGATGACGATGCCGAGCGCAACGGCTGCCAACGCTGCACCAGGGGTGGCGATGCCGGCCGGATGGTGGGCCGTGGCCCCGACGATTGCGGCCAGGTTCGATGAGTGCACCGGGATGGACAGGCCGAAGACGGCCATGAGGATCGCCGGCTCGGCGAGCGCGGCGATCATCGTTTCGCGGCTTGCCCCCATGCCGCCGAACGCCGTGCCGGTGTCCAGCCCTGCCAACGCCAGCGCCACCGTCCCCAGCAGCAGGAGACCCACGACGGAGAAAAGGTCGCCGGCACGATCCAGTGGCGATCCGGTGGTCACGCCGGGGACGATGGCGGCGATCACCAGCGTGGTGGCGGCGAGCACGATCGGTGCAGCCGCGAATACGATCGTGGTGCCCTCCGGCCTGATCCGCTGCTTGCCCAGCAGCTTGCGTAGATCCCGCCATGGCTGGCGGACCCCGCTCCCCGCACGCCCCTCGAGCCGCGCTCGGGCTTGGCGGGTCAGGCCGACGACGATGGGCGCTCCTGCTGCCACCAGCACGACCTGAATCACAGCGCCGATCACGCCTCCGGCGCTCACGCCGCTCACTGGGCGACCATCAAAACGATGAGCAATCCGAGCGCCCCGTAGGCGAGGTAGACGTGGATGCTGCCGGTGTGGCCCCGGCGGACGACGTCGGCCACTGCGGCGATGGCGCGCAGGACCGGCCGGTACACACGCTGCTCGATCGCGTCGACGATGACGGAGCGGTAACTGACCTTCGCGAGGAGGTAGCGCGATTCGCTCAAGTGGGATACGTCGACGTCAGTGTCGGGTCGCAGCAGGTCATCGAAGACCCGTTGTAGCGGCTCGGCGAACGACGACGACGTGTACTGCATCCGCGGGGTCAGCGCCGGCCCTCCGCATCCCCAGAGCACAGCAGGCCTGGGGGCGGGTCGCCGCCGCGATCCCCAGCCGGCCACGACGACGGTGACGAGCACGGCTCCCGCCAATGCCAGCGCGAGCAAGGCTGGGGATAGGGAACCTGCGATGCCGGGAAGGCGCAGCAGCACGCCCAGGCGGGGTGGCTGCTGTCCCGAGGTGGCGGGAAGCGCGGTGAGGACGTGAGTGAGGGTTCGGCTAAGGATCGCTGGGGCGACTGCGAGCACGGCACAGGCGAGCGCAGCGATGGAAGCGCCGGCCAGCATGGATGCGCCCGCTTCGGGTGCGTTGGCAGCCTCATCGCTGCGCGGGCGGGCGAGGAAGCCCACACCGAAGGCCTTGACCATCGCCGCGACGCCCAGCCCGGCGGTGAGCGCGACCGCGCCGACCGCGAGCGGCATCGCCAATGCGAGCATCACGCCGCTGGCGGGCAGCGTGTGGATCAGTCCCTGCAGCAGCAGCCATTCGCTGACGAATCCGGCGCCCAGCGGGAGTGCGGACGCACCGAGAGCGGCCACGCCGAAAAGCACCGTCGTAGCCGGCATCCGCCTGGCGAGACCACCGAGCCGGTCCAGGTCACGCACGCCCGTACTGGCCACCACCGACCCGGCGGCCAGGAAGCCCAGCGTCTTGAAGGCCGCATGGTTGGCCACGTGCAGCAATGCGGCCGTCATCGCCACTTGCGCCGCAAAGCGGTTGTGCGCCGCCGAAAGCAACAGAGCCGCGCCGAGGCCGACGGTGATCAGACCCATGTTCTCGCTCGTGGAAAACGCGAGCAGCCGCTTGAGGTCGTTGGCCACCGACGCTTGCAGCACTGCGTAGACCGCCGTGGCCGCACCGACGAGCACGAGCACGAGCCCCCACCAGCGCGGCCCGGGACCGAGCAGCGCGACGTCGACCCGGAGCATCCCGTAGATGCCCATGTTGACCATCGCCGCGCTGAGCAACGCCGACACGGGACTCGGCGCCTCCGGATGGGCTCGCGCCAGCCAGGCGTGCAACGGCAGAAGGCCTGCCTTGGACCCAAAGCCGACCAGCGAAAGCAGGAACACGGCGGCTCGCAGGCCCGGAGACAGCGTTGACGCCGCCCGCTGCATCCCCGCGAACGACTCGGTGTGCGCGCCCGCCGCGAACGTCGCCAGCGCCAGCACGAGCGCCAGAAAGCCTAGCTGGGTCATCACGGCGTACGTGAGCCCGGCCTGCCGCGTTTCGGGGCGGCGGTGGTCGGTCAGCACGAGGACGAGCGAGGTGAGTGCCATCAGCTCCCACGCGGCGAGGAACGTCGTCACCGAGGCGGCGAGCGGTAGCAGCAACATGGCTGCCACAAAGACCGGGACGGTCGCGAGAGACGCCCGTGACTGACGCGCGTGGCGCGTGTAGCCGGGCGAGTAGACACCGACCGCCACGGCCACCGCGCCTGTCACCACGATGAACAGCCCCGACGTGGCGTCGCCCGCGACGGTGACTCCGGCGAGCGGGATCAGCCACCCGAGGTGCGCCGGGGCCAGGCCGGAGGTGATGACCGTCGCGCCGAGGGCGACACCGATGCCTCCGAGCGCGGCGGTCAGGGCGCCGGCCAGCACGTGGCGCCCCCGCGCTGGCGCGAGCAGCACGGCCAGGCACGCCACTACACCGCCGACGGCCACGACGGCGGTGAGGGCAGCCGCGCTCATCGACCCGTGATCTGCCGCAGGGCCTTGATGATCTGCTCGGGCGTGGGTGGGCAGCCGGGTACTTCCAGGTCCACCGGCACGACGTCATGGACGGCACCTTCGACGCCGGGGCCGCCGGCGAACATCCCGCAATCGCGCGCACAATCGCCGATCGCGATGACGACCTTGGGGTCGGGGGTCGCCTCGTACGTCGCTAGCAGCGCCGCGCTCATGTTGCGCGTGACAACCCCAGTGACGAGCAGGCCGTCGGCATGGCGCGGCGACGCCACGAGCCGCACCCCGTAGCGTTCCGCGTCATAGACCGACGAGAAGCATTGCGAAATCTCTATCTCGCAGCCGTTGCAGGAACCGGCGTCCACATGCCGTAGAGCCAACGATCCGCGTAGTGCTGGGGCGATATCCAATCGAGTGGGAAGTTCCGGAGCCGGCTCCGCGGCCCTCCCGCCTCGGCGGATCCTGCCGAGCATGCCCACTTCAGTCTCCCTCGCGGTGGGGGCCGGTTGCCGCGATCGGCCCGCGGGCGTCGTCGTCGGCCTCGAGACCGCGGAGCATGTCGACCTGCTCGTTGAGACGCGCGGTCAAGAAGCGCCGGGCCACGGCGAGCAACTCGGCCAGCTCAGGCGAGCTCAGCGAGTAGTAGACGTTGTTTCCTTGCCTGCGGGTGGCCACCAAGCCGAACCGCCGCAAAACGGCCAGCTGCTGCGACAGATTCGAGGCCTCGATACCAATCCGGGCCTGCAACTCCCCGACGGACAGCTCCTCGATGCTCAGCAACTCCAGCGCTCGGACTCGGGCCGGGTGGGCCAGAGTCTTGAAGAACTCCGCCTTGAGTTCGTACAGCGGCGTCACTGGCGCTCACCCTTCACCGAATGACCGTCACAGTACATGAAGGATCCATCATATTCAGTCACTGTTCGAGGTTCGAACACTTCCTGCTCGACGAGCCCAGGCTGGAGTCGGCGATGGCCTCGTCGGCGCGGCCCTTAGGCGGCTAGAGCAGCCCGGTCTTCGCCGGTGTCGGCTGCGTCCCCAACCCCGCCAACACCGCGGCCTCCTGGACCCTGCCGGAGACCGCCTGCACCACACGGGCATCGAAGATCGAGGGGACGATGTGGTCGGCCAGCACCCCGTCCTCGGCGACGATGTCGGCTATCGCCCACGCCGCCGCCAGCTTCATCGACGTGTCGACCGACCGAGCGCGGCAGTCGAGAAGGCCGCGGAACATGCCCGGAAACACCAGGACGTTGTTGATCTGATTGGCGTAGTCACTGCGGCCGGTCGCGATCACCGCCACGTTGGCCGGCATCTCCTCCGGCATGATCTCCGGGGTCGGGTTGGCCATGGCGAAGACGATGGCGTCTTTCGCCATTGTGGCTACCCACTCCGGCTTGACCAGGCCCGGGCCGCTGACGCCGATGAAGACGTCCGCGCCGACCAAAGCCTCCTGCACTCCGCCCCGCCGGCCCTCTGCATTGGTCGTTTCCGCGATCGATCGCTTCTGCGAATTGAGGTCCGTACGGTCGCGGGACACGATGCCATGGCGGTCGACTCCGACAAAGTGACCGACGCCCGCTTCCTGCCAGAGCTTGACACAGGCGACGCCGGCCGCGCCCATCCCGAGACAGACCACCTTGAGGTCTTCCAACCGCTTTCCGACCACCTTCGCCGCGCCGGACAGCGCGGCGAGTGTGATCACCGCGGTGCCGTGCTGATCATCGTGGAAGACCGGGATGTCCAACGCGTCCTGCAGCCGTCGCTCGACCTCGAAGCACACCGGCGCGGCGATGTCCTCCAGGTTGATGCCGCCGAAGCCGGGCGCGATCGCCTTGCCGACCGCGACGAGTTCGTCGGCGCCCGAGGTGCGCACGCAGACGGGATAGGCGTCGACGTTGGCAAGCTGCTTGAACAGCATTGCCTTGCCCTCCATCACGGGCATCGCTGCCTCGGGGCCGATGTTGCCCAGGCCGAGGACTGCCGTGCCGTCCGTCAGCACGGCCACCGAGTTGGGCTTGATGGTGTACTCCCACACCCGTTCCGGTTCCTCGGCGATGGCGGTGCAGACCCGTCCGACGCCTGGCGTGTAGGCCATCGACAGGTCGTCGCGGGTGAGCACCGGAAACTTCGGGGTCACCTCGATCTTGCCGCGGCGGTGCCGATCGAAGATCCGATCGGTGACCGACAGCAGCTCCACGCCGGACACCGCTCGCGCCGCCTCCACGACGTCCCGGCCATGTGCTTCCCCCCGCGTCTCCACCAGGATCTGTCTGACGATGACGTCACCCTGGTGGTCGATAATGTCGATGGCGTCGATGAGCGCACCGGCAGCGCCGAGCGCTGAGGTCAATCTTCCCAGCGTGCCGGGGATGCGCTGCAAGGACACCCGCAAGGTCAGTGTGTTGCCTGCGGACGGCTGGATCATCACCACGTGCTGGGCCCTCCTAAGTCGGCAGGTCGACGCAGGCGACCCCTTCTCCCGGCCGAGCGGGTGACCCAGGTCAGGTCTCCTGAACGGGCTGCCGCCCACCGTAGCCTTGAACAGGAGCGCAACGCGTTTCCGCCGAGCCTTTCGCGCTGAGGCGTCAAGCACTACGCTCCCCGGTTGTGCGGTGACGATCACCTGTAGATGATCGGTCCGATCGGTGGGACGCGCAGAACGGGCGGTGGACGTGAACATCGTGGACGTGCTGAAGCGCAAGGGTGCGACAGTCGCGACGCTCAATGGGTCGGCCACGGTACGAGAGCTCGTCGGCGTGCTGGCTGATCACGGCATCGGTTGCGTCGTCGTCCTGTCGCAGGCGGGCTCGGTGGCGGGCATCGTCAGTGAGCGGGACGTGGTCAGGAACCTGCACGAGAAGCCTGAGCGGATACTCGACCAGCCGATTCAAGCGATCATGAGCGTGGACGTCACCGTGTGCGCGCCATCAGACTCCGTCGACTCAGTGCTGCAGACGATGACCGACAGGCGAATCCGTCACCTTCCTGTGCTCCAGGACGGATGCCTGGTCGGACTCGTCAGCATCGGGGACCTCGTCAAGAGCCGTATCGACGACCTGCGCCACGAGCGGGATCAGATGTCGGCGTATATCAGCGGCTCGTCGACGGTCGATGTGAGTCGCTGAGCCGGGGTGCGAGGACGCCTGAAAGTGAGTCCGCCGTCTGCTGGTTTCTGCTAGCTCGCGGCCGACTCTGATCGACGCACGCTGCCGCGTCCGCCCGCCGCCGCCGATCCACCTACGGCGAGCGCTCATCCGCGATTCCGGCGGGCCGGTACCGTGGGACGCGTACGGTCACAACCCGGTCAACTTCACTTAGCCGTCCAGTGGAGGAGGGGCTGTCGTGGGTCCGCAGGAGCCGGGCGAGCTCGACTGCGAGGTGTTCACCGGTACGGCTATCGCCGCCCGGCTGGGTGTCGCCGTCGAGACGCTGCGCACGTGGGACCGGCGGTACGGGATCGGCCCGACCGGCGCCGGAGGCAGGGGCGCTGGCGGCAGGCGTCGGTACCGCGAGGTGGACGTCGCGAGACTGCTGACGATGCGGCGCCTGGTGGCGGCCGGTGTGCCGACGGCAGAGGCCGCCCGCCGGGCGCGCAGCGAGCAGGCACCGCCGAGTCCGGCGCCGTCCGGCGACACTGCCGCTGCTCAGACGTCGACGGTCGGGACCGCCGCGCAACGCGGTCTGTTGCGCGCGGCGACGGCGCTCGACGCGGCGACGGTGAACGCGCTGCTGACCGCTGCGATTGCCGAGGCCGGGGTTCAGCGCTGCTGGGACGAGCTGTTGCGGCCGGCACTCGACGAGCTGGGCCACCGCTGGGAGGCGTCGGGCAAAGGGGTCGAGACCGAGCACCTGGTCTCGCAAATCGCCGGCGACGTTCTGCGGGCCGTGGTCGCGCCCTCGGCCCTGGAAGGCCGCGAGGCCGCGGGGCAGCCGGCGGCGCTCATGCGCCCCACCCTCCTGCTGGCGGCTGTGGACGGCGAGCAGCACGTCCTCGCGCTTGAAGCTCTTGCGGCCCTCCTCAGACAGCAGGGCAAGGCAGTGGTGCTCCTCGGCGCCTCGACCCCGGCCGCGGCGCTCGACGCGGTGGTCCGCCGGATCCGTCCGTCGGGGATATTCCTGTGGGCACGGGTTGAGGGGCCGGCCGTCGTGGAAGCGGCGCGCACCATGCGCGCGTGGCCGGCGGCGCGGGCGCGCCGCCCGCTGCGGATCGTGGTCGGCGGTCAGGGTTGGTCCGCGACGCACGTGCCCGCGGGAGTCCAGCGCGCTGCGACCCTCGCCGAGGCTGCGGCAGCGCTCGAGTCTCCCTGAACAAACTGTGAACCCTGGGGGATTGCATGACCGGGTATTGACCGGGTACCTTGTGATTGTGGAGCAGGAAGCAGTCCTGCACCCGCCCTTGTGGAGGCCGCCATGGCAGCGTTGCTCACGTCCCTGATCGCCACCGTCCCCCACCTTCAGCGCATGCCGCGCAAGGAGCGCAAAGCCCTGCGTCGTGAGCACTACCGGCTGTGCCTGGAGCAGGTGATCGCAGCGCTGGAGGAGCACGAGCAGATCGAGACGCTGGCCTGCGCGATTAGCGCCTCGCGGGGTCGGGGCGTGCTGGTGCTCACCGACCGGCGCCTCGTGCTGTGCACCACCCGCTGCGGATTGAGCGAGTGGGAGCTCTCGACCATCGGCGCCGTCGGCTGCCGGCCGGCGAACTTCACCATGCCGTCCGCCATCTATCTCGACGTCGAGGAGGCGACCCACACCGTGGTGGTGGGTGCCGGGCTGGTGGGGGCGGGGCGCAAGTGGGGTCCGGTCTTCGTCGACTTCGTGAGTATCGCCCTCGTCCGTCACCGCATGGCGGACCCGCAGGTCGCTGCCGTTACAGCGCTGCCCAGCCGACGCGCCGGGGCATTGCCCGGCAGCCGACTCGCCGCAGCCTGAGCCGAAGCCGGCAACGGCCTGGTGGCGTTGCGACTGCTCTACCGCACCGACTGTGGGGTCTGCCTGGGCTGACTCTGCTTTCCTGCTGGGCGTGAGTCAATCGGCCGGCGCAGCAGGGGGAGTGGGCGTCGCCCGGTGCAGGCTGGCAACGACTTCGTCATCGCTGATCTGATCGAAATCGGCGTAGAACTGGCCGACGGCAGAGAAGTCGCGCGGCGTATGCAGGCAGACGAGGTCGTCGGCGTCGCCGTGGAAGCGTTCCGTCCAATCGTTCGGGGCGACCGGCACCGCGACTACCACTCGCGTCGCACCGGCTGCCCGGGCTACCAGGCATGCGGCGCGTGCGGTTGAGCCTGTGGCGATCCCGTCGTCAACTATCACCGCGATCTTGTCCTGAAGTGAAATCCGTGCGCCATCGTGGCGGTATCGCGCGGCGCGACGTTCCAGTTCGGCTCTCTCGCGAGCTTCCACCACCGCTATTTCGCGGTGGGAGACCCCGGTCATGCGCACCACGTCGTCGTTGAGCACGCGGATTCCGTCCTCGCCAATGGCCCCCATCCCGAGTTCGTGCTGAAACGGCACACCCAACTTACGGACCAGGATGACGTCGAGCGGGACGGCTAACGCAAGTGCAACTTGCTCTGCAACCGGTAAGCCGCCGCGGGGGAGGCCCAGCACGACAATGGGCTGGCCACGCAGGTGCTCCAGGCGGTCAGCCAACTGACGACCAGCAGCCACGCGGTCAACGAAAAGAGGACCAGCCGACTTCCGAGTGGCCCAACTGGCGCTGCTGGACGTAGGCATTTCGTTTCACCTGTTCACGGTGCCGCAGCTCGCTGGGATCTAAACGGAGATAACCAGCTTTGCCTGGCTCTTCCCAGAGTCATGGTCCTTGACCTTCAAGACGTCGAACGGGGACGTTTGTCCCTTCTCCGCCGGCAGACCTTTCTCGTGGCCACCCGACCGGTCGACGAAGTCTGTCCACGCCGCCGTCTCGGGTCATTGCTAACACTGGATCTGACCCCCCATCTAGGGTCACGCAATCCGATCGGAAGCTGAGCCTCGCTACGGCAGCAGTCACGGTAGGACTCGCGTACGACTCACCCCAATCCCCAGTGCGATCGTACGGTTGCGACGATCGCCTCCCGTACCGCGGGCGAGGTGATCGCGGACCATCGGCGTACGCGCCGTACAGCAGCAGTCGATTCACCCGCCCGGGCAAGCGCGCCGCAAACGCGATCGCGGCGCAGCCACCCGACGATCCGCCGACGAGGTCGACCTTTTCGAAGGCCAGCTCGTCGAGCACCGCACGCAGCAGCGCAACCTCGCTGTCGAGCGTCAAGTCTTCGTCGAGCACTTCACGATCAGACATGCCCACCACGCAGGAGTGACCAGCGGCGGCCCGTCTCCGGTCACCGCGTACGCGACCCGACGACCGGCGAACCGCAGGAACCGGATCTCCGCCCCGTGTGGCATCAATGCCGAGATTACGCGTAGCGAGGAACCAAGGTCCGAGTGAAGCGCCCCGGCTTCTGCCAGCGAACTCCAGGTCACCACCACGGGAGAGGCGATGGTGGGCCTTGTCGAGCAGTGCCTTCTACCGTGTCTGAATGGCGGCGTTCCGGTCGAGCACCGCGACGGTGTGCAGGTGCGGGAAGGTGAGGGCGAGAAGCCCAGCGATCGCCATCGGTACTGCGGTGGGCGATGCCAGCCGGTCGACGGCCACCAGCGTCGCCAGCGCGACTGCGGACGGCCCAGCGGCGTGCACCGCGTAGCGGCGTAGCGCGACGGGTCCGCGCAGCCTGTGCCCGCCCGGACCCGGGAGTGCCAGCAGCCGACACGTGTGCCGGAGAGCATGCCATCCACCGAAGTAGACGCCGAAGGCGACGAGCGGAGGCACCGTCACGAACACTGCGACCACCAGGGCCAGTTCGGCCGCCTGCCGCCACCGTCCGCCGGTCACCAGGATCGCCCCCGCGACTGCTACGAGCACGGCGACGGCACCGACCACGGCCGGCACCACCCACGACGGCGGGGTGCCGGCCAGACGCGGAGCGATCACGGCGAACACCGCGGCGCTTTGCGCGTTCCACAAGGCCACCGGAAGCACCACCACCGCCGCTCCGTGCGCCAGCGCGACGATTCGGTCCTGCCGCAGTGGCGGGCTCGGACGACCAGCCCGCTCGGCGGCAAAAACGACGTCCCCGCGACCGAAGTGCACGGCCGAAGCCAGCAGGAACACACTGACCGTGACCGTCGGTATCACCAGCAACGCTCCCACGGCCATCGCGGCCACAGCCAGGTAGCGCAACATAGCATCGAGCAGCGCCCTCGGGGTCACAACCGCGTCCGCGAGCCAGAACGGCACCATGTGGTCGACGGCGCCATGAGGAATGCCGATCACGATGCCGATGATCGCGACGGCCGTCCCTGCTTGCGCCACGAGATCAGGGACCACCACCTGCGCCGTGAGTGCAGCCGCCAGCACGGTGACGCTGATAGCCGACGTCCCCGCCGGCCAGCTGGCCGAGCCCGCCAGCGGCGAGCGAGCACGGGGGTGACCCCGCACCGGAAGGACCGCCACGGAAGTGGGACCGATGTGGGCGGTCATCCTCAGCTTCCGATCCGGTGCGCCATGGGTCCCGTCAGGCGGCGGAGGCAAGGTCGCCCGGGCCCTGCGCAGCAGCACCGGACCCCGTCTCCTCGTCGAATCGTTGGTCCTCGAGCCGGCTCTTCACCCGGGCGATCTTGTAGATCCCGAGGCCGTACGCAGCCTTGGCGAGGATGTCGGCCACCGAGTAGCCACCCTGACGCAGGACGAAGCCGCCTGCCCCACCGAAGAAGGAACCGCCGAAGATCGGGAACATGTAGGCGATCGGGTAGACGCCCCAGAGCCCTACCAGCGAGATCCGGAGCATCTTGATCGTGTGGACGACCTCCGGGGGCTGGCGGACCAGCGACTTGGACAGTTCCACGAACAGGACATAGAGCAGGTACAGGAATGGGATCGTCGACAGCACACCCCACAGGACCCGCGAGCTCGTGGAGCTCGCGACCTCGCCGGGGTACCCCAGCGCGATCATCAAAGCGGACGCGGGAACAAGCTTGTAGAGCAGACCGCGCGCCTCATCGCGACGCAAGGCCATGACCGCGACCGTCTCGATGAGCAGCAGCGGGACGGTCAGGAACCAGTCGACGTACCGGTACGCCTCGTTGAACTGAACACTCGAAAGCGCGTGCGGCGCGGTCGCCGAGGAACCTGCCGGGTAGCTCGCCTTCAGGTTGTCGAAGATCCGGAAGTAGTGATAAGCCGCGATCCCGCAGACCATCGCCGAGACCACCAGCGCGTTCCGATAGCGCGGAGCCACCCGGCGCTGCGACGCGAGCAGAAATATGGACGTGAACAGCATGCTCGCGATCACGAGCGAGAAAAGGTTGTAGATGGTCGAATACTGGGTCGCAGTGAGCGACCCGATGTCCACCGATGCGGCGAGGGCCATGGGTGCCTTCCTTGGTGAGGTGACCACGGGAGTGGGTTGCGTCGGAATTCCCGAAGATTCGAACGTGCTCAGGTGTATGCCAATGCCACGGATGCGAACAAAGGCCTGAACAAATCACGGCGATTCGAACCTCGATTGACGAGTGACCGTTGGCCTTGACCCTGTCGTACTACTACGGAGGCGACAAGGCCCGTTGCGTCACTCTGAGACGTTTGACATTGCGCTCGGCCGGGCCAGCCTGTCACCTTTCAGACTCAATGCAGGTTAGTCGAGCGGATGATCATCAGCGGGTACGAACTCCGTTTGAAACGATTGCTATCGCCGTTCACGGCGTCGTGGAGTTCGCGATTCTGGGCGACTGTGGCAGACCGGGGCATCAGAGCACGAGAGGGGCTGAGCTCAATCCGGTGCCGCCGGGCCGTCGTTCAGCGGCGCAGCACGGCCACCAGCGCAGCGATGGATTCGCGCCCGGGGTGGAGGCGGACGTGCGGTGACCGGGCCAGCCAGCTGGACAACCGGACGTTGACGCCGCGCCCGACGGTGACCGCGGTTCCGCTCTGGCCAACGACGGTCACCCGGATACCGGTTCGGTTAGCGGCGTTCGCGAGCTGACCCAGATAGCGGCGAGAGGCCCGCACCCCAGTGCCCAGGGCTGCCGCCATCACAACAATTTGCCGCGCAAGTCCGGACAGGTCCGATGCGGAGATGACGACGTCTCGGCCGTCCCCGCTGACTTTGATTATCTGCCCGTCGACTTCCAGATCGAGGTCGGCTAAGACGTAAACCTGACGCGACGGCTCGATCACGCGCGAGAGGCGCCTTCGGCCGTGGTGATGCGCAGGCTGCCATTGAGCTTCCAGGTCGCGCGCGGCGCTTGCGTACCCGTTTCGCGCGGGACTTCGACGGTCATGTCGACGAACTCGTAGTTAATGGCCGCGCCCTTACCGGTGAGGTAGGCCCACATTTCTTTGCCGAGATCGGCGAAACTTGTGGACTCGTGGGCTTTGATGTCGCGCGAACTTGTGGCCGCGTCTGTGCTTTCAGTCATGATCGCTCCTTGAGCGCGCTGGTTCTTGAATGTGTGCTCATGCGATGTCACAGGACGGCTTGGATTAGCGCAACTCGGGCCGTCGGCACGAGGTCGTGACGTGGCCCACGGTTGAGGTGTACTCGCGGCCCTATCGAAGAGGCCGTTGTCCAGCTGGGACGCGCATGTTCTCTACTGTCAGTTCGGTCGTGAGATCCTGCGGGCCAGATGACAGACCATCGATTCGCTTCCGTCTCCTCGGTGATTTCCTACGACCAATCAGCGGCACCGGTCACCTGCTTGCCGCGCCCCCTCAGCACACCGCGTTCTCCCTGCAGGATTTACTGCAGGCCGCCCAGAACATCGGCCGGCGTTTCGAGTCGCAGGAACCGGTTGATGAAGATCCAGACGGCGATCAGGACGAGGCTGACGATGCCGACCACGACGGCTGCGCCAACCCTCCAGTGCGCGTCGGTCACCCCAGCAGGCTAGGATCATCGTCGCGTTGGGCGGCGAAGCCGGTTCGTCTTGTTCACGGCAGAGGTTCGCGGATTTGGGGTTTTTGTGCGGAGCAGGGTACAGAATATTACGCCGGTACGGGCCGCGAAAATGCTGGCTGCGAACACCTCGAATCGTCCGTTGTCGAAGTCGACGGTTCGCGGGTTTGCCGAGGCGATGCGACGTGGTGATTGGTTGGTGACCCATCAAGGCATCGCGTTCGATGCGAATGGGGTGCTCGTCGACGGGCAGCATCGGCTGGCGGCGGTCGTGGAAGCGGATCTGCCGGTAGAGCTGACGGTATTCACCGATGTCGATCCCCACACCTTTGACGTGTTGGATACCGGCAAGCGGCGTAACGCTGCCGACGTGTTGGCGATTGAGGGGGAGAAGTCGACTGCGACGTTAGCGGCGATGGTGCGGACGGTCTGGCAATATGAAAATCGGCCGGACGCATCATGGTCCGGGGGTGCCGCGTCCGTCACCAATCATCAGATTGTGCAGACTCTTGAAGGTCATCCGACGATCCGTGAGTTCGTCGGACTGGGTGAACGAATCGCCGCCGAGACTGGGATGATCAAGTCTGCTGCGGGTGCTGCGGCCTACCTCGTGGAGCACGTCAACCATCGCCGGACCGACAAGCTCACCGCTTGGCATGAGGGGATTGTTGACGGTGCCGGTTTAGCGCGGACGGATCCGCGGCTGGTCTTTCGCCGGACGATGTTCACCATGGCGCGAAAGCAAGCCGGTGTCGTGCGACGCCGTCGGGACACCCGGGAGCATTTCGCGTTGTACGTGAAGGCGTTCAACGCCTGGGCGGACGGCGACAATATTAGTCAGCTTCGATTCGCTGCTCGCGAACCGGTGCCGGCCATCATCGAACTCCGCTGACCGACTTACCGCAACGTGCCCGGCTGGGAGATGGTCCCCCCGATCCAGTTTCCCCGGTGCCCGTTGGGGCTGCCATTGCACGAAGCTGCGTCTGCTGCCCGGTGATCGCTGCGTGCGGCGGTGTCTGACGACCGCGGGCCGCGGTCAGTAAGCAGGCAACGGGCGGCGGTCACCGCCCCGTTTCGAAGCCATCGCATCAGCAAGGGACCGCGATGGTAAGAGGGCCTTCCACGGTAGGCCGACCGATGTGGCCCGGCCGTTTCGTGGCTTCTTAAAGAGATCTGAAACTGTTTCGGCGATGGGGTATCCGAGCCTAAACGACCGCCTCAGTAAGCCATCGCTTGCGATCGGCGAAGGAACACCCGCCGGTCAAGCTGAACGTCGCGGACAGATCAGATCAAGCTCGGCGCCGAGGTTGTAGCAAAATCGAGTTTTCGAGCGGCATAAGCCTGCAGTGGCCCCCATTCGACCGAGGCGTCATGCTGAACCGGTCCGTTTTCGCGGACGTGATCGAGGGGATTTGATGATTGTCGTTACGGGCGCCGGTGGCACCGTAGGCTCCGCCGCCGTAGACCCGCTGGTAAGTGCCGGCCGGCCGTTCCGCGCCGCTTATCAACTCCGCTGAACGCGCCCGTCAGGCGGCATCGCCGATCGAGCCGCAGGACGCTGGCCGAAACGGCGGCGGGCGTCATTCGCCGCACGTGCGCTACGGACGATCCGACCGGGGGGCACCTGCTCGCAGCGAGATCCGCGACCAGCGAACGGAGCAGGAACGGATTGCCACCGCTGACCTCGTCGCAGGCGAGGCAGAAGTCGTCGGTTGCCTCCGTCGACAGTTCGCTGCGCACCACGGTGGCCGAGGCCGGCGCACGGAGCGCGGCCGGTTGCACCGCGGTCAGCGTCGGCTCCAGCCCGATTCGGGTCAGCAGCGCGGATCCCGGTCCGGTCGACACCGCCGCCGGTCGGCCGGCCAGCACTAGCAAGACGGGCAACTCCGCGACCCGAGGCAACAAATGCGCTATGAATCGTAGTGACGGAGGATCGGCCCAGTGCAGATCGTCCAACGAAAGCAGTCGTGGCGAGCGCTGTGCCAGGTTCACGGTCAGCCAGTAGAGGCCGTGCAGCGTCGCGTACGACGCGTCAACAGCCGTCGCCGCTGGCTCGATGCCCAGGGCCGGCCGGGCCAGCGCCGCGGCACCGGCGAACCTATCGTCGCCGATGGCCGGACCGGTGAAGAGCTGGCGTACAACACCCCATGCGAAATCGCTCTCCAACTCGCCGGCCCGCGCCGAGCGGACGGCCATGCCGGCCAGCGCTGCGAGCGCGACGGCTGCCGCGATCAACGCCGTCTTGCCGATGCCCGCCTCACCGGTGATGAGCATGGCGCTGCCGGCGTGCCGGCGTGCCGGCGTGCCGGCGTGCGTCGCGGATCAGTCTGGCCATCGTGTCGAGCTCCCGCTCGCGTTCAAGCATTCCTTTCGCGGTCGAGTCCACTCACGCACTGTAGAAGAGCGCTGCCCCTCCGGGGTGTCGATGTCGGACTGAGCCAATATCCGGGTGGTCCAGCGTCGCCAGCCCCGAACGGGCTCGACCCGGACTCGCCACCGGGGCAATCAGCCTCGTTGGTGGCGTGCCGTCTTGTAGGTCTCGACGGCGTGGCGACTGGAGCGCCAGACGCCGTCGGAGCCCTGGTGGGCTTCGAGGCGTCCGCGGCGGGCCGCCTGGCGGAGTGCTTCGTAGCTGAGTTCCCAGTCCTCGAGAGAGCGCAACGGGACGATGCGCGCCGGGCCAGCGATGTTGGGCACGACGAAGCGATGCAGGTTGTCGATCACCGACCGTGCGAGCTGTTCAGCGAGCTGACCCGGATCGCCTTTGTCGGCTTGGTCTAGCGCGAGCAGGTACTTGTCGCGGTCGCGTTTGACGATGATCGCGGGCGGAAATCCGAGCCGGACGAGGATGAGATTCAGCGCGAGCCGACCCGTGCGGCCGTTGCCGTCGAGGAAAGGGTGGATGGTCTCGAACGAGTTGTGAACCCGCGCCAGTTCCATGGGAAGATCGCGCGCGGCGATGGTGCTGTCGGTGACCCGGCGGCCTAGCTCAGCGGCGTTGTCGACCCAGGTCGTGAGTGCGGCACCGATGCCGTGCCACGGGGTCGGCTGCATGCCGCCGCCGAATGGTCTGATGTCGTGCTCGCGGAATCCGCCGGGAGCCTCGGCTGCCGTGGCGTCGGGGTGGGGGGCCACCTCCCAGACCGGTGCGAGCGCAAGTCGGTGTATTTCGCGGACCTCGGTGACCGTGATAAGCGCGTCGCTGTCGAGGTGTCCGGCGCCGCTTGCTTGGGCGTAGACCCAGCGGGCGGCGTCGCCGTAGCCCTTGACCTCGAGGTAGTCCTTCAGCGGCTTGGCGCCGATCGCCTGGCCGGTGTCGAGAAGTCGTTCGACCTCACGCAGGACGAGGGTGTTGCCTTCGATCGCGGTCGAGTTGTGAGCCTCGAGGTGCCAGATGTCGTCCCAGATGCCCTTCGCCTCGGCGGGGGTGGGGAGCCCGCCGAACTGACGCAGTTCGTCGAGCGCGGCCGCGAATCGATCGAAGATCGTGGCACGACTCGGACGTCCGCGTGGCACCTCGCCCCCCAAGTTGATACAGCAAAGCCTCCTCGAAATGTACAGGACAACTTCGGAGTTAATACAGCTCTAGCCCCATCAACTGGACCGGACAGCTTCGAGGTGTGGTTTCGAGCGTGACGACAGCGCAGGACGGCGGCCTCGACTACATCCGCCAATGCCCGCAAGGCCAGCAGTGGGGTGCTGGGGGGGGCACGCGTACGCCAACATCGCCTCCGATCTGGTCGCGGCGCTCGACCCGGCACTCAGGCAGCTGCCCGAGCCGCTGCAGCCTTGACTAAACGTGATCGTTCTTAGGGTCACACCTCGGCGTCTCGGAGTACCGCTGCAGCGCGGATTAGGGCGAGGTGGCTGAGCGCTTGTGGGAGGTTTCCGATGAGGTCGTTGGTCCCTGCCGTGGCCATTTCTGATAACAATCCGAGCGGGTTGGCGACGTCGTCGAGTTCGCTCATCAGCGTTTGAGCTTCTTCGCTTCGCCCGACGTCGGCGAGGGTGCCGACGCGCCAAATAGGCGCACGCGATGAACGTCTGCTCCTCTCGCTGGGCTCCGGTGTATCGGTAGACAAGCGGACCGACCGCTAGTTCGTCGGTGATGGCGTCGATGGTCGTCGACATGTCGATGCCTCGGTCGAAACCGAATCCGCTGCCGAGCATTACAGAGGCGTCGAGGTTTTCGCTCCCCGCATAGAACGTGTAGGAGTTTTTGTGGGCTGACCAGCAGTTGTCTTGGATCCAGGCGCGGACCTTGGTGGCCTCATGCTTCCAGCGAAGGCCATTGCCGGCGAGGTGACCTCCATCGGCCAGCCTTCCCGCGGCGTCGAGCGCTCGCCAGCAGTTCATCTTCGACGACGTGTACTGCCGGTTGGTGGGTAACTCCCAGATACCGGCGTCTTCATGACGCCAGGAGTCTGCACATTGGTCGGCGAGATCGGCTAGTTCGCGTGCGGAGCGGGTGTCGAGGAGGTGACCTCCGAAGACCCAGTCTGCGACGGTGCCGAACAGGTCGCCGTACACACCAAGTTGACGCTGGGAGGCTGCGTCGTTTCCCAACATGACCGGGGTGCTGTGCTTGTAGCCAGGCACCGCCGGCTTCTGGGACGTGGTGGGCAGCTCGCCGTCGAGGCTGTAGATCACGTGCACATCGGGGCCGTTGCGACGGATCGCGCCGAGCAGCCAAGTGATCGCGGCGTGGACTTCTTCCTGCTGGCCGCAGATCGACAGGGCGTCGATGGTGAGCGCCGCATCTCGAATCCAGCACATGCGGTAGTCCCAGTTCTTGGGCCCTCCGACACTTTCGGGTAGTGAGGTGGTCACCGCCGCGACGATGGCTCCGGTGCTTGGCTATTTCTTTTTCGCAGGCTTACGCACCTTCGCGATCGTCTTTGTGCGAGGCCGTTTCGGTCTGACACAGGGCAGTGCGACGGTCATGCTCGCCCTCATAGGCGTGGGAGGCGTCATCGGCGCGCTGATCACCGGCAGACTCGCCGACTCCCTCATCCGCCTCGGGCGGATTACCGCCCGCCTCACGGTCGCCGGCGGCGCCTACCTGCTGGCCGCATGCGTATTCCTGCCCGGGCTGCTTTCCGCCTCGTTGCTGCTCGCCATACCGCTCTTCATGATCGGGGCGGCCGCCATAGGTGGCGCGAATCCCCCCCTTGACGCCGCACGCCTCGACCTCGTGCCGTACCAGTTATGGGGCCGCGCCGAGAGCGTTCGTTCGGTGTTGCGTTCCACGTTGCAGGCCGCTGCCCCGCTGGTGTTCGGCTACGTCTCAGCCCAGTTCGGCGGAGCGAGCAGCGGAGTCGGACAGTCGACAACACCCCAGCCGCATCGCGCCGCCGGTTTGGACCGGTCATTCCTGATCATGCTCATCCCATTGATCGCCGCCGGACTGCTCGTGCTTGTACGCGCACGGCGTACCTACCCGCGCGATGTGGCGACCGCTATGGCCTCAGATGCCGCAGCCGCGGCCGGTTAGTGCTGCCGGCACCGGCCAAGTGCTGACGTTCAAGAGGCCTGCTCAAACCAACGTCCGTGCAGCGCGTTCTGCACAGCTGTCGCCGATCGGTCGAGGGCTTGCTGCTCTGAGGTATCGAAACCCTGCTCGGCCGCGGTGCCGCGGACTCGCATGAGTTGGTGGGCGATGGCTTGCTGGGCGACCGGGGAGCGGGCCCGCCAGGCCAGCTCGCGAAGCAGGTCGAGGATGGCGGTCAGTACTGCTGGATCGGCGGCGCCGTAACGGCGCGGCTGGGCTACAGCCAATTCCAGCAACTCGGGCAGATTCGGACGATGCAGGATCAGCCGGGTGCGGCCTTCGTCGTCGGTGAGAAACCGATCGCCGAGCTTGAGCTGGGCCAGGTCGCAGAGAAGGGCGCTGCTGTGTCCGATGGCGTGGACGGCCGTGGTCGGATCGTTGATGCCGGGCGACAGTGCCTTGTTGGCGACGTCGGTGATCTGACGGAGTCCGTAGGAGATGTCTTGCGCCGGAGTCCGCTCGTACCCGATGTGAACGGCAGCGTTCAACCGATGGGCAAGGTCATCGAACTGCGCGCTCGTCAGGCGATCGTGGGGCGCGAGCGGCCAGGCATGCGCCAGCGGCGTGTCGGAAACAAAGCGGTCACCCGGTGCGCGATGCACGAAAATGACGGCTCCCGCTTCGATCACGGTTTGCAGGAGAGCGTCTTGGTCGATGGACGTCAGGAATCCTGACGACTGAGCTGCCAGCGTCTGAGCGTCCGCTGGAATCAGTGGCGCCTCAGATTGGGATGCCTCACCGGTGTTTTCGAGCGCACGGCCAGCCGTTTGACGCGCCTCGGCATGCACGTTGCGCAGCATCGTTTCTATGCGGATCTCTTGCGCCAGATGTGCCAGGAAGAACACCAGGCCAAGGACGCTCGCGAGGGCGAGGATGAACGCCAGTGTGACCGAAATCTGCGGCACGAAGGCGGGGCTGCTGGTCTGCTCGGTGCGTACCGTTCGCAACACCGTCAGAGCAAAGACGAAGGTGGCAAGGAACAGGGCCAAAGTTGCGTGCACGAAGCGGTCAGACGTGAAGGTGCGTAGCAAGCGCGGCGAAAATTGGCTGCTCGCCAGCTGAAGCGTCACGACGGTGAGCGAAAAGGTCAGCGATGTCACGGTGATGAGCGAGCCCGCAATCGCGGACAGGACTCCGCGAGCGGCGTCGGCGCCGCCGCTGAAGAGGTAGTCGGTCACCCCTTGCGGTAGACCGGAATCGACATGTGCGTCGAGCCGGGTGAGCCCGACCCCGGCGGCGACCGACACCACCACCGCCAGCATCGGAAGCGGCCAAAGTTTGGCGCGCAGGGAGACGCTGAGGACGATCCAGCGACGCCTCCTCGCTTTCGCCGGCTTGCGTTCGCTCACCGCGTCATCCGAAGAGCCTGCGCCCGAGTCCAGTCATGCCACTTTGCATCAGGGGGTGATGCCCCAGGGACTGTTGCGAAAACGGTTCTCGGCCAGGTTGGCGTTTCATGGTCCCCGGCAGGGAGCAGGCCAGAGCTATGGCGGAGGCGTGATGGGACACAAGGAGTTGGACGCTGGGCTGCTGGTGGCCGGGGTGGATGTGGGTGGCACGAACATCGAGGTCGGTTTGGTCAACTCCGCGCACGAGGTGCAGCGCCGGTTGAAGACGGCGACTCCTGACGGCGGGCCCCAAAAGGTGCTCGCCGCCATTACGGAATTGTTGAACGGGCTGGGTGAAGAGCCGGTCGCCGTGGGAGTCGGCATACCGGGCGTGGTTCACGATGGCGAGGTGCTCACTGTTCCCAATCTCCCCAACTGGACCGAGGATTTCGATCTGGTTGGGTCACTAGGCGAACTGGTGGAAGCCCCGGTCACCTTGGGCAACGACGTCAATGTCGGGTTGCTCGGTGAATGGGTTGCCGGCTGCGCGAAGGGGTTTCGCAACGTGCTCGGGATGTGGATGGGCACCGGCATCGGCGGCAGCATCATCCTTGACGGCCGGCCTTTCCTCGGTTCCCGCGGCGCGGCGGGGGAGTTGGGACACGTCACGGTCCAACCCGGCGGAGCGTTGTGCTCGTGCGGTCGCCGCGGCTGTCTCGAGGCCTACGCGGGCCGTCGTTCGTTGAGCGCAGTGGTCACCGCCATGATGGACGCGGGAAGACACACCTCGCTGCTGACGATTCGCGACGAGGAGAAGAGTCCAAATTGACCTCCAAAGTGTGGGCCCGGGCTTTGGACGAGGGCGACGAACTGGCCACCGAGCTTTTCGACATGGTTATCGAGATGTCGGGAGTTGCGATTCGTTCGACGGTCAACCTGCTCGACGTTGAACTGGTGGTCGTGGGCGGTGGGCTCGCCGAGAAGCTCGGTCAGTCCTTGGCCGACCGTATTGCCAAGGCTTCTGTTCCGGGGATGTTGCGGCCCAACCCTCAGCTGCGTTTCGTGGCGTCTGCGTTGGGAGACGACGCGGGCGTCGTCGGTGCGGCGGCCTTGGCGAGAGCGTCGATCATCACCGGCTAGCTCACCCACCTCACACTTGGCTCGCACATTGCAACCATTGCGGTCTAGTTTTAGTTGAACCACGCGGCTTATTGCTGGTTGACATGGAATTCATCGGGTACTTCTGCGATGTCACGCTCGGCAAGTTCACGGCAAGGAGCGCCGAATCGAACTCGCTGCTCGACGTATCAGAGCTGAACCACGGAGCAGTCGGCCAGGATTTGATCTTGCGTACTGGCACGGAGGGGTGTCGCCGGTCTGCTCGGCCTAGTCGTCCAGCCGCGCAGCCTGCGCGTCGTCGAGGCGTTTCCGCTGCGGGATGACGGTGTATCGGGGGTCCGCCGCGGACTGCTGACCGGCGTGGAAAATGCCGAAGCGCAGACTCGCCGAGCCGGCGACCATGGCCGCGCCCGACAGTCTGGCGGCGAGCCGGCTACGGTTGCCCAGTAGCGCTGCCAGGGCCGCTCCGGCGCCGGTAAGCGTGTGGGCGGCCTTCATGTATTTCTCGGCCTTCCCGGCGTGAAGCTCCGCGGACGACAGTCCCATGGCCCCTTCCATGGCCTGCCCGATGGCGAGTTCGGCGACGGCACCTCCGACGGCCATTCTTCGGGCGGGTCCGGCTTGGGCCAGGGGAGCGAACAGCATCCCCATACCGCCAGCGGCGGATGCGCCGCTGCTGACGAACAGATACGGCAGCTCGTGGTGAGCGTCGTGCCAAGCGGGGGTCGCGGTGTCGCTGATGAGCACGGCGGTGTAGGAAACCAATGGGGGTGCCATGACCGCCGCACCGACCCCGGCCAGCCTGCCGATGCCCGGGAGCAGCTTGCCGAGAGCACCCCTGCGCAGCTTGGCCGGTAGCAGTCCGGGCGCCTCGCTGGCGGCGGCAAGCGCCGCCATGGGACCGTAGGCGGTGAGAATCCAGGTGCCGACGCTCATCGGAGACGTTGCCTTGGCCACCCGGAGCATGTGATGAAAGCGCGCGGGGCGGCCGAGGTCGTGCACCAGCGCGCCGAAGCTCAGAGTCAACGCCGCCGCGGCCGTGAATCGGGAGGAACGCCGCAGCGCCGCCCGACCGGAGATGTCGCTTCCAGCGGCCAGCAGCGAGGAGCCGCCGGCCAGGCCGCCGAGAAACAGATACGCCGGGATGTCAGCGGTCCACGGGGACGCCTTGACGATCGGCCTGCCGTAATAAGACGTGAAGTTCGCTTCGGGCACCATCGCGCGCTCGGCCCTGCCGCGCCCTCGCCGGCCACTGCGGCGACCGTTGGATCCTTCAGCCCGAGTGCCCTGGTCAGCTGACTGCGTCATGACCGGCGCCTGCCGGCAAAGGCCACCAAGGCGCCGGCGACCAGGGAGAACGCCGCCACCGTGGCGTTGCGCCACATCAGTGCCAGGTCCTTGGTCGTGACAACGGGGTCGGGGGGAAGGCCGTAGACCTCCGGTTTGTCGAGCAGCAGGAAGAACGCGCCGGCGCCACCGACGCCGTCGTCAGGGCTGGCGCCATACAGCTGGGCCCCGGGAACTCCGGACTCGACGAGCGCGTCGACCCGGACCTGGGCGCGCTCCCTGAGCTCGTCGAGATCGCCGAACTGAATGGATTGGGTGGGACACGCCTTTGCGCAGGCGGGCTCCATGCCGTCGGAGAGCCGGTCGTAGCACAGAGTGCACTTCTGAGCGATGCCGACCGCCTCATCACCGGGAGGACCGTCACGTCGCTCGATGACTCCGTAGGGGCAGGCAGGAACGCAGTAGCCGCAGCCGTTGCAGATGTCGTTCTGCACCACCACCGTGCCGAACTCGGTGCGAAAAAGCGCACCGGTCGGGCAGACATCAAGGCACGCAGCATGGGTGCAGTGCTTGCAGACGTCAGCTTCCATCAACCAACGGAAAGAAGTGCGATCTTCGAGACCCGCGCTCGCACCCGGCAACGCAGCGGCGGGCATGCCAAGATCAAGTGGTTGCGGTCGGGCGGCGGCGGCAGGCTCCTGGTGAGAATGCGGCTCACCGAGCTCACCCGGCTTTTCGATAAAGGCGACATGCCGCCAGGTTGAGGCACCGAGCCCGACCGAGTTGTCATACGACATGCCGCTCAGCGACAGTCCGTCCTCGGGGACAGAGTTCCACTCCTTGCATGCCACCTCGCACGCCTTGCAGCCGATACAAATGCTGGTATCGGTGAAGAACCCTTTACGTTTGGGCGGGTCGGCGTAACCAGCGCTGGTTGCGGGATCCGGCGAACCCAGGAATGACATCGTCATGTGGTTCTTGCCTCCGTGCCGGTGTTTTCGGTGATGCCGGCTCTGACGCGGTATTCCTCGACGTAAGCCAGCAGGGCAGGCCCGCGAGGGCGCCTGCCGGGCTGAATGTCACAGGTGGCGGCCTTAGTCTCCTGGATATGCACGTTCGGATCCAGGGAAATCGGAACCAGTTCGTTCGCAGCGTCGCCCGAGCTGAGCAGATTCGGCCCCCAGTGGAAGGGGAGTCCGATCTGATGAATGGTGCGTCCCTGGACGCGCAGCGGTGTCACCCGGTCGGTCACCATCACGCGAGCTTCCACAGCCGTCCGGGCGGTGATGATCGTGGCCCACTCGTTGTGCCGCAGCCCGCGCTCTTCTGCCAGCTCTGGGCTGACCTCGCAGAAGAATTCTGGCTGCAACTCCGCCAGGTACGGCAAGCCGCGGCTCATGCCGCCGGCGGTGTGATGTTCAGTCAACCGGTAGGTCGTGAAGACGAATGGGAAGACGTCGCTGCCGGGCTGGTTGCCCCACGGGTGGTAGCGGTTGCTAGGCCGCGAGTACGTTTCGCGCGCCGGGTTGCTCTGCTGCCCGTACAGCGGATTGACGAAGGGTGATTCCTGCGGCTCGTAGTGGGTCGGCATCGGCCCGTCGGTGAGTCCGGCAGGAACGTAGAGCCAGGCCTTGCCATCCGCTTGCATGATGAAGGGCTCGTTGCCGGCGATGGCGTCTTCGGCCTTGGCGCCCTTCGGGGGCCGATAGTCCGGGCGCTTGTCCGGCTGGAAATCGGGGACGTCGTGTCCGGTCCACTTGCCCTGGTCCTCGTCCCACCAGACGTAAGCCTTTCGCTCGCTCCAGGGCTTGCCGTCAGGGTCGGCGGAGGCGCGGTTGTAGAGGATGCGCCGGTTGGCAGGCCATGCCCAGCCCCATTCCGGCGCCACCCAGCTCTGCTGGCTGCCGGGCTTGCGGCGAGCGGCCTGGTTGACGCCGTCCGCATAGACGCCGCAGTAGATCCAGCAGCCGGAGGTCGTGGAGCCGTCGTCCTTGAGTCCGGTGTAGGAGCTTAAGGGCATGCCGTCGCCGCCTGTGCCGTTGATCTCGGCGAGCACGGCTTCCGCGACGGGATCGTCGTAGCTGCCTTCGGTCGGGTAATCCCAGGTCAGCTCGAGTAGTGGTTTGTCTCGTTCATCGGTCGAGCCCGCGAGCTTTTGGCGGATGATCCGTCCAAGGTGGTAGTAGAACCATAGTTCGCTGCGGGCGTCGCCGGCCGGTTCGACGGCCTGATGATGCCACTGCAGCATCCGTTGAGTGTTGGTGAAGCTGCCGCTCTTTTCGGTGTGGGCGGCGGCGGGCATGAAGAAGACTTCTGTGCCGATGTCTTGGGTCTTCATTTCGCCGGTTTCGATCTCCGGTCCGTCCAGCCACCATGTGGCGCTCTCGATCATCACAAAGTCGCGAACGACGAGCCAGTCCAGGTTCGACAGCCCCTGGCGCTGCATCTTGGCGTTGGCTGAACCCACCGCGGGATTTTCGCCGACGAGGAAGTATCCGCCGCCGCCCTCGTCAATCTGGCGCAGCACGGTGTGGTAGGTGCCGTGATCGCCGGTGAGCCGAGGTAGGTAGTCGAAGCAGAAGGCGTTGTCGGCTGTGGCGGCGTCGCCCCACCAGGCCTTCAGAAGGCTGACGGTATAGGCGCGCATGTTGCCCCAGTAACCCTGTTTGCCCGCATCAGCCGAGACGAAGTCTTCAAGCGTCTCGTGTTGATGGGCGTGAGGCATGGGGATGTAGCCCGGCAGGAGGTTGTACAGGGTCGGGATGTCGGTGGACCCCTGAATGCTGGCATGGCCGCGCAGCGCCAGAATGCCTCCGCCCGGCCGACCGATATTGCCGAGCAGCGACTGGAGAATGGCGGCTGTCCGGATGTATTGCACCCCGACCGTGTGGTGGGTCCACCCGACGGCGTAAACGAAAGCGGAAGTGCGTTCGCGGCCAGAGTTCGTGGTGAGCGCTTCGGCGACCTCATAGAACTGTTCGGTCGAGATTCCGCACACCTCCTGAACCATGTCAGGGGTGTAGCGGGCGAAGTGACGCTTCAGAATCTGATAAACGCACCGTGGATGAGTGAGCGTCTCGTCATTCTGCGGCTCGCCCTCAAGCGCCGGGCCGCCGCTTCCGTGGCTGTCACCCTTTGCGCTCTCCTGCGTGGAGGATGACGGCCCGCCGTCGGTCCGCTTGCCGTACTGGGTATCGCGGTGGCCGGAAGCCGCAGCCACGCTGGTGCCTTCGTACTGCCAGCTCGACGGGTCGTACTTGTGCTGCTCGTCGTCATATCCGGAAAACAACCCGTCGAGGTCCTCGGTGTCCTGAAAGTCCTCGCCGACGATGCTGGCGGCGTTGGTGTACGCCACCACGTACTCACGGAAATCCTTCTCCTCCGTCAGGACGTAATTGACCAGAGCTCCTAGGAACGCGATGTCCGAACCCGCGCGAAGCGGGACATGCAGATCGGCCACGGCGCTGGTCCTGGTGAAACGCGGATCGACGTGAATGATCTTCGCGCCGCGGGCCTTGGCCTCCATCACCCATTGGAATCCCACCGGGTGGCACTCGGCCATGTTGGAGCCCTGAATGACGATGCAGTCAGCGTTCTGCAGATCCTGCTGAAAGGTGGTCGCGCCGCCCCGACCAAACGAAGTCCCCAAACTGGGAACGGTGGAGCTGTGTCAAATACGGGCCTGATTCTCGATCTGTATGGCGCCCAAAGCGGTATAGAGCTTCTTCATGAGGTAGTTCTCCTCGTTGTCGAGGGTCGCTCCTCCAAGACTCGCTATCCCCATGGCGCGCCGGGTCCGCTTACCGTTCTCTTCCCACTGCCAGCTCTCGCGGCGGGTCTTGATCACCCGATCGGCGATCATGTCCATCGCCGTGTCCAGATCGAGGTCCTGCCACGTGTCCCCGTGCGCCGCTCGGTATTTCACCGTCTGTTCCCGGCCGGGGCTGGTCACGAGTTGTTTGCTGGCGGAACCCTTCGGACACAGCCGCCCCCGCGATACCGGGCTGTCCGGATCCCCTTCGATCTGGACCACGTTGCCGTCTTTGACATACACGTCCTGGCCGCAGCCAACGGCGCAGTACGGGCAGACGCTCTTGACGACCTTGTCAGCGGTGCTCGTGCGCGGGGTCAGCTCAAAGGAGCGCCGTGATTTCGCCGCCGCCCCGCGGCCGAGCGAATCATCACCGCGAAGCTGGCGTAGCACCGGCCAGCCGGATACCGCCTTCGGAACGTCCATAACGGCTCGCTCCCCCTTCTACTCGAGGCTAATCCCTACCAGGCGCCAATTTGGAAGTTCAGTTTCCGTCGTCGCCGCGCGCCGCACGCTTCTTCGTCCGCCTGTCACGGATGAGGTCGGTGACCGCCGGTGTGATGAGTACCAACGTAAGGAATCGGTGCGGTCTGACGTCAGCAGGCGCCGGCGCTGCACCGTCATTTTGCGCTGCTGCGGCTCTCACCAGGTTTGCCGAAGGCCCGCTCTCCTCAAGCCGCCCATGCTGTTGTAGCCAGTACAAGTACACGAAGGAGGGGACCACCAGCAGCCCGGCAAGCACGACCACGGCGAGCTCAGCGTCCAAGGGGGATGTCGGGGCGCTAGCGGATTGCAGGCTGATCGTGCGAGGCACCAACCACGGATACTGCGCCCACGCCCAGCCGCCGATGACGCTGGCGACGGCGACGGCGGCCGCGACTCATACCAGCATCAGACGCTGGAGTGCGACCAGAACCAGGGTGGCGAGCCCAGCAGCGATCGAGAGGGCGACCAGAGGCAGAGCCGGCCCGATGAGCCGGTGGAAGACGAAGGGGGCACTCCCGTGCAACAGGATCAGGTTGCCCGAAGCAAATGCTCCAGTGACGACGCCGGAAATGATGGCTCGCCGCGAGAAGTAACGAACCATCTCCGGCTCGCCGCGCCGGCGCGAGTCGCCGATCAGATAGACGGAACTGACGTAAGCGCAGGCGGCTACGAAGAGAGCACCCGTCATCAGGGCGGTTGGCGTGAACCACGCGCTGACCTGGGCTGCCTGTGGCATTGACCGGAACTCGTCCGGTGACCACCGCCCCGACCGCCGTCCCTAGAAAGAACGGCGCCAGCAACGACGAAGCCGCGAACAGGCCGCAGGAAATGCGGTCCACAGGAGGACGAGCCCGAAGATTATCCAGACATGGTTACCCTCCCAGACTGGTGTCAGGGAGGCGTCAATCGCCGCTCTGGGGGCGGCCCCACGCTTGGAACTTCCGGCCAACAGGTCCCAGATCCCGCCGCCGAAGTCAGCGCCGGAGAAGAGGGCATAGGCAGCGATCGTTGCGAGCAAGGCAAGGCCGGCAGCGATCGACTCCGGTGAAGCAGTCATGACGACATCTCGGGCACGCTGGCGGCGGGTGGACCATAGGGCGTGACTTCCTCGTCCTCTCCCGGCGGCGCCGCCTTCCGCCAGCGGCGGGCCATCAGCCACGGCACGCCAATCGTCACCGCGGTCAGAACCGCATAGATGGCGATGGTGGCCGACAGTGTCACAGTGACTCCACCGGAGGTTGTGACCGCGTCCTGCGTTTTCAGCAGCCCGTAAACGATCCAGGGCTGGCGGCCCACCTCAGTGACGATCCAGCCCGATTCCATCGCTGCGATCGCGGCTACTCCCGAGAGCGCGCCGGGGACCAGGAACCAGGCGGTGCGGGGATCCGCCGGTGGAATCGCCAGGTCCACGCCTGCCAGGCGGCGAGCGCAAGCAGGGCCATGCCGATGCCGACCATGACGTCGAAGGAGAGGTGGATCAGATTGGCCAGCGGCGGCCTTTGGTTCGGTGCGGCAGTGTCCCAGCCCGTCACCGTGGTGTGCGGGGAGTAGCCGACGAGGATTGAATCGAAGGACGGGATTCCGACACCGAATTAGACGTGGCCGTTGACGTAAACACCGCCGAGCCATTCGGTGACGCCGCGATGGGTGTGGTCGACAAGCTCCATCGCGGCGAATTTCAACGGTTGCTGCTTTTCCACTGCTCTGGAAACCGTGTCCCCCATGAGGACCTGCAACGGTGCTGCGACGGCCGCAGTCGTGAAAGGAATCAGGAAGCCCAAGCGGTGGTACCGATCACGGCGACCGCGCAACATCCCGACGGCGTACACACCGGCCACGACGAAGCCGGTCACCATGTAGGCAGCCAGCAGCATGTGGGGAACCTCGTAGGGCGTCGCGCGGTTGAAGATGACAGCCCACGGATCGACCTTGGTGATCTTGCCGTGATCAAGGGTGAAGCCGCCGGGCTGATTCATCCACGAGTTCGCTGCGACGACCGATAGGGCGCCGAGTGCTCCCGAAATCAGCATTGGTATACCAGCCCACCAGTGCACCCAGGGGGACAGCCGTCGCCAGCCGTACAGGTAGATAGCAGTGAAGATGGCCTCGACGAAGAACCAGACACCCTCGATGCTGAAGGGGATCCCGAACGCGGCGCCGTACTGACCCATGAGTCCTGGCCACAGCAGGCCGAGCTCGTAGGACGACACGGTGCCGGAGACGGCGCCCACAGCAAAGATCACCGCCATGACCTTTGACCACCGTCGCGCGAGCAGCATCGCCACCGCATCACCGCGCCGGATCCCTCGCCATTCGGCAATGAGGACGACAGCAGGAAACGCGATACCGAAACACGCAAAGATGATGTGAAAGCCCAGTGACGCGCCCATCTGGCTGCGCGCTGGCACTGAGCTGGCGGCCATCGTGATCGCGTGGTTCATCATTGCTGCCGAGGACTCAAGGCACCGTGGTCGCGAAGCCAGAGCAGCAAGCCGCCCAGCCGCGTCAGTATCCCTACCAGGCCGATGAGGATGATGATGGCTCCCACGTCATAGAGCGGCTGCACCAGGATGCCGAGCAGTCCGATCGCGATGCCAAGCGCAAATATCAGCGTTGCTTCCAGCACATTGACCGCCTCCTTCGCGCCGAGTACCCCGCGGGATCAGAGCTACACCGACGGAGAACGGTGATTTGCCTGTAGCAACAGTTGCGGTGTGCGATCAAATGTCGGCCGCGATTGAGCTGGCAGGCGAGCTGGACTGTGTTCTAATTTCTGACCTCCGCGCCGCGGTCGTCATCCATTGCGTCGCTCAAACACCTGCTGTGCCTGACCGGTGCTGAGAGGCAAATCCGGAATGGCTTGTTGCGTCGGACGTCATCGAGTCGGATCTGTGCAGCTCACCCGAGTCGGCTAACCCTGCGTGATCGGGTGGGCTGCGGGGGCACCCGGCAGAAACGGCAAAATTGCCTGCGCCGCGGCATCCTGCCAACCGCGATTTGGCGCGTCCGCGGTCTGGAACGATGTGATGTCCCGGCGTCCAAGCACAGACCATAGCGCGGCCACGCCTGCGTCCAGGCCTGCGGTTCGGACGCGCTTTTGATCGGAAACTGCCAGGGCGACGGCGGTCAGCGCGTGTACGCCATCGACCCAAGCTCCGACCGCGAGGCCTGCCGGTGACGGACGAAGACCAGAGATACCCGCCTGGGCCAACTGCCTCGCTCCGAGTACTCGCGTGACAACAACGGACCGGCGGTCGGCGTCGACGCGTCCACCGACCTGATACAGCGCCTGTCTTGGAGCGGCGAACAGCCACAGCCCCCAGGCCGCCCGTACCAGCTCGAGTGGCCGCCGCTGCGGGTGGTATGAACTGCTCACATGGCCTCCTTGATGCCGCGATTGATTAACCAGACATTGGCCGGCCACGCCGTTCCGAAACCGACAATCATCCCGAGTTGCATGAGGAACCAGGTAGACCGGCGAATTTGGCTCGAGGTGGTGGGGCGCCGGATAGAACACGAACGCCAGAGCCGCCACCTCCGCGGCAGCGGTCAGCGACGGGTACTCGGCGAGATGCTCGAGCACCTGCCGCACGCAGCGCTCCTTGACCTTCGGATCAGTCTTCTTCGGCACGGTTCGCATCCTTCCAACTCAGAAAGATGCGGCATCAAACCTCGGGCGGTTCACTCTGCATGGGGGATGGCCTCCCGCGGGTGCTGGATGTGGAGCGAATGTGCTCCGGGTGGACTTTTGGCTGGCGGGAGTAGACGCCTTGGCCGGTCCGTTGTCGCGGGAGACGACCGAGATAGGCGGCCCGCCGGGCCAGAGCGACAGTTCACATGGAGGCGGGTGCGAAGGTGGACGGCGAACAGTCTGGGAGACGCCGGTGGATAGGGCGGTGGTGGCCGGCTTCGGCCGGCGAACGGGACGTCGGGCCGGTGGATTCGAGGCTGGATGACGGGCAGGTGCTGGTTCTGGCGGCAGATGGGGAGCTCACCCGCCGGCTAGAGGCCGCCGGTGTCCAGGAACGGCACCGGCTGACTGCCGCGGCCCGACTTGCAATCGCGGCGTTGTTATCGGCGGAGCCGCAGCTGCAACGAGTTGAGCTGGACCGTGAACGCGGCGGTGCGTTGCTAGCGTTCGCCGACGGCACGTTGCTGCGGGCGGCGGTGGCCCGGTCTGTGCATCCGGCGCTCGAACGACTCGCGGGCCGGCTCTGCGGGGATCCGGTGTACCTGGCGGGGGCGCGCATGAGCGCGGAGGGTGGCGTTTTGCTGCGACTGGTGTGCGGGGCGTTTTGGCCGGTGGAGATCGGGCCGCTGGTCCCCGCCGCGGGTTGAACAGCCGGCCCGGCCTGGACCCGGGTCGTCGCGGCGGCCAAGTCGTGGCGCCCAAGCGCTGCGGGTTCATCGCGCTGGGTACTGCTTCAAGTCTGCACCTGACAATCTCGACCCGGATACGGGGCGACGGCTTGTCGGGATGAGCGGACACGACCGACCACGCCGCGGATCTGTCATGACGAGGGTCGGTGGCGGCAGGGAACGCCAAGCGGGGCACGGGAGGACCTTCGGGCGGCGAGCATTGCGTAGTCCTCCGCCGTCTTCGCGTCGAGCAGGGCGCCAACGGAGCGCTAGAAGCCTTGTTGCTTGAGCCAGTTCAGCGACGCATCGGCGACTTCTTCCCAGCCGCTGTCGATGGTCAGCGAGTGGTCACGGTCGGGAAACTCCAGCAGGTCTGTCACCGCTGATGAGTGGCGGTACTGCTTAGCAGTCGCCTTCGTGATCGCCTCGGGGACGGTGTGGTCCTTACCGCCCATGACGAGCACCAGTGGGCCGCGCGCCTCGTTGCCGGTCTTCACCGCGGCCGGCGAGTGCAGCGAGAAGTTCGCCGCTGCCGCTTCGAAGAGTGGGCGTCCCGGGGCCGGAATGGTCCAGCGGTTGAAGAGGTCATTCGATTCCTCCTCATTGACAGCGTTGCCGAAGCTGTAGCGAAACTGCTCCGCCGTGAGCGAGACAGCGTGGTGCTTGTTCGCCGGGTTCTTGAAGACCGGGAGCGTCGAGTGCAGCGCCGACAGCGGCAGCACACCTTGATCTGGGCGGCGTCGATCGCCACAGCCGCAATGCCATGGTCTTCTCCTAGTGTCGCGTGTCGGAAATGACTTTAGGGTACGAGTCGGTGACAATGACTTATGTCTTTTGCCGCACGGCTCGTGCTGCGTCCGGGTGATGAACCGAATCGGCTGGAACGACCGCTGCCAACCATTCGTCTGGACCAAAACCGCCGACGAAATCCTCACCAAAGCCAACCGTAAGCAGACTTCAGCCACGCGACTAGTAGCTCCTTTCCAGGGCACGTCGCCTTGATCGCCCGCGGGGGTTCTCGAAGCGTTTGGGTTAGGGCCTGATGCGGGCGAGAGGGCCTGTCATCCTTTCGGGTGATCCTTTCTGCTCCCGTTGGTTCCGAAGAGATAGGAGAGCACTTGCCGGCGTGGCCGAACGATGGGCTTTATGGATGTCCACCGTGCGCCTTCACCCGGCTGAAGAAGATCGTCTAGATGCTTTACGCTCTTACGGCATCTTGGACTCGGCGCCGGAGCCTCAGTTCGACCAGCTTGCCGCGCTGGCGGCACATGTTTGCGGCACGCCAATTGCCGCTATCGCGCTGGTCGACGCCGACCGGCAGTGGTTTAAGGCGTCCACCGGGGCGGGTCAGTTGGGGGACACACCGCGGGCTTGGGCCTTCTGCTCCGACGTCGTTGCTGACGGGGCGATGCTGGTTGTGCCGGATGCCCGCAGGAACCGTCGCTACCGAGACAACCCGCTTGTCACGGGACAAGCCGGGATACGCGCCTTTGCGGGGGCGCCGTTGGTCGGCCGGGATGGTTTGCCGTTGGGTGCGCTGTGTGTTATCGATACCCGACCGCGCGCTTTCGACGCGCAGTCGCTGAGTCTGCTGTCTGTGCTGGCTGGGCAGGCCGTGGTGCTGTTGGAGGAGCGACGCCGAGACCGTGAGGCGGGTCTTTTGGCCGAATCGGTCGTCGGCGAGGCACGAGAGGTCACACGGCTGCGGAAGGCGCTAGACGCAGGGGAGTTGGTGGCGCACTACCAGCCGTTGGTCGACATCGTCACCGCCAGTCCGTATGGGTGCGAGGCGCTGCTGCGCTGGGAGCATCCAACGTTGGGGCTGCTTTCTCCGGCCGCGTTCCTGCCGCTGATAGAAAACACGGCACTCGTCGTGCCGGTGGGTCGCACGGTGTTGGATCAAGCACTGGGGCAGGCGGCGACCCTGAGGGCGTTGGGCCTGCCGGGTGGAATGGCTGTCAACGTCGCGGGTGGCCAGCTCGCCAGGCGCGGCCTAGCGATGGATATGTTCGCCGCTCTCGAACGACATGCCGTCGCGCCCGAAAACCTGGCTTTGGAGATCACCGAAACGACTGGGTTGGCTGATGAGCAGCTGGCGATCGCTGAACTAAGAGTCCTGTCCGATGCCGGGGTACAGATCGTGCTGGATGATTTTGGGGTCGGCTGGTCAAACTACGCTCGGCTGCTGAGCCTGCCGGTCACGGCCATCAAGATCGACCGCAGCATCGCCGCAGCCGTGGTGACAGATAGCCGCGCCTCAAAGCTGGTCGCTGCGATCGTGAACTCTGCGTTTCAGCTTGGGGTTGACGTCGTCGCCGAGGGCGTAGAGACGGTGGCGGTCCGCCGCCGGCTCAGATCGCTGGGTGTTCGTTGGGCGCAGGGTTGGCTGTTCGGGGCTGCCCAGCCGGCGAGCCGGTTGGTTGAGCAGCTGGACCGCAGCGCCCTACGGGACGGCCCGGCAGTGACAGCTGACGGATGACGCGCGCAAGGCCACGCTGTCGGTCCGTGGCATCTCGCGGGCGCCACCTACACCTGTAGCTGCCTGACGCGAGCATGTCGCGTCACACCCGTCTGGAACGGGGAAGAGCCGACCGTCGACCTCCAGTCGGGCCGGCCAGATGGCCAGGTTGACGGCGGCGTTCACATCCCGGTCCAGAACCAGCCCGCAGGCGGCGCACCGGTAGGTCCGGTCGGCCAACGTCAGATCCGGCTTGATCTGCCCGCAGCCCGAGCAGGTTTTGG
>JBBRSE010000025.1:0-61550 GCA_038245655.1 Mycobacteriales bacterium
CGGCCGTATCCGCCAGCCCGTCGTCGCGACGTGGCCGCGGTGCGTGCTCGACCGGTGCCGCCGGCGGCTCGGGCTCAGCCTCCACGGGGTCTGCCGCCGGCGTTTGGTAGTCGTAGTCCTCGCCGGCCAGCTGGGAGAGCAGGAAGGACGCGTCGGAAGAGTCGAAGGAGCGCAGTGCGGTGGGCGCCGGTTCGGCCGGGCTCTCGGCGGCCAGTTCGGACAGCTCGGAGAAGGAGACCTCTGCCAGGGTCGCCTCGTCAACGCCCTCGTCATAGGTCTCGTCGCCGACCTGCTCGAGGTCAGCGACCGGCTCGGCAGCCGTCGGCAACTCGGCGTAATCCAGGACGTTGTCGGTGACAGCACCGAAAGCCACCTGCGGCTCCGGGTCGCCGACCGGCTCCTGCGGGATTTGCGCCTCACGCACGGTCGGTGGCTCGATGTCCTTGGCAACCACGTCCTCGGCAACCACGTCCTCGGCAACCACGTCTTCGGTGGCGGCCTCGTCGACATCGAAAACTTCGACATCCGAGAGTTCGCTGTCGAAGGCTGCGGCGTCCAGATCGGTGTCGAAAGACTGGATCTTTTGGTCTTCGACCATGTCCAGCAGCGGTTCGAAGGAGGCTTCGAGCTCTGCCTCGACGTAGTCGACATCGTCCGGCAGACCAGGCAGCGCAGGCAGGACGTGGATCTTGGCGTCTTTGCCGTCGGGCTGGTCGTCCGTCGGCTCGAGATCCGCGGCCAGCTGCGGGATGTCCATCGGCTCGTTCAGCTGTTGAACGGGCGCGGGGGCTTCGTTCATCGCCTCCGACAGCGCTGCGCTAACCCGGGCCAGGGCATCCGACAGCGGGTCGCCGGCAGAGGTCCGGGGGGGCTGCCACGGCGCGCCAACGGCGGCGTATCCCAGTTCCGCATCGGTCGGGATCAGGGAGTCGTCGATCGGGAAGGCCAGCGCTGCGGCGATTGCTGCCAGCGAGCGGGGGCCGTCCTCGCGATCGCCGGCTGGGCGAACACTCGACGCAGCTGGATCCTCCGCCGCGGCAGGCAGCTCGGTCTCCTCCGCCGCAGGGTCGCTGGTGACCTGCACCAGACCTGCACAGACGAGCTTGGAGAATGTTCGGGCGGCGTCAAGGACGGTGAATCCGGCATTCGCGCCGAGTTGGGCGACGGTGCTGACTCCGTCGACGCCGCAGAGCAGGGCGTATCCGTCGGCGTCCAGCTCGACCCGCGTCGGCTCGTCATCGCCACTTTCGGAGACGCTGTCCCCGTCGGCGGGCGGGGCGGCCAGCGAGACGACCGCGTCGGCCCCGTGGATGACAGGGAGCAACGCGCTCCATTCCAGTCGGCGTTGGTGGACCAGCTCGATGGCGTCCTTCACGGGGAGCGGCGACGGCAGCGTGCGGCCCAGCCGTTCGCGGCGCCGGAATCGCCAGCTGCCGGCGGGCCACTCGCACAGTTCGCTGAGGTCGGACAGGGCCTGCTCGGTGACCAGTTCGCGTACGTGCTGCTCGTCGGCCAGTCCGAGGTGAATCAGCAGCTCACCGAGCATCCAGTTGGCCAGCTCGGTCTCTTGGGCCTCGCGCGCCTCGTCAAGGTCCGTGGGGCTGAGGCGGTGGCTCGCGACCAGCCGGGTTCCGACCGAATCCTGCGAGTCGACGCCGCCGAGAAGGGTGACCCCGCAGATCGCACCATTGCGAAGGGAGACGGACGCTTCGTCGTGGATGCTGCGTCCGGTGGCCGCCAGGACGTAGACAACCCCCGTAGCCGACCCGGCTGCCAGGCGTTCGAGCAGGTCAGCGAGCGGCGTGGTTTCCAGATCGCCGCGCAGCACACCTGCCTCCTTCCGCTCCCGCGCACCCTGCGTCGGAGTCGTCCTGCCATCTGGTCGGCATCTGGTGGGCAAGGATTGAGGCGTCTGGGCGTGTCGGCTTAGCAAATCGGGGGGGGCGCGGATCGCCTGCGCGGCCGCCGGCCGAGGAATCCGGGGGTTCTCGGCGAAACACCTTGGTTTTCCTGATAAGCGGCCGACAGAAGATTCAACAGCCGCAGGGATCGACCGGTGCCCGCCGGGTGGTCCATGCTGACAGAACCGGTTGCCATCCGGCGCCGCGTCGGGGACGTTGACGAGGGGGTCCACGTGGAAGGCGTGCTTACCGGTGGCAAGCGCAGGATCGACAAGGTCCTGGCCTCGAATTATCTCGAGGGACTTGAACGGTTGCCCCTGGACGAGATCCGCTTATTGCGCGACGACGCCGGCCAGGAAGAGACGGACCTGTCCTACCTGCGGCGACTGCTACAAGGTCGTATCGACATCGTCTCGGCCGAGATCTCGCGCCGGGCGGGCGGTCAGGATGCCGGGATCGTGGGGCAGCTTCCGCAGATCCTTTCGGACAAGCCACGCGCGCAAGCCCGCGGGCTCGGACGTCACCACGTCGCTGAGCCGAGCAACGCGGGCTCGACCCGGCGGACCGAAGAGCAGGTTGCGGCCATGGACGTCACCGATCTCGGATCCCACGACGACGATGAGGTCCGCACCCTGCTGGAGGGCCTGCAGGCGACCGAGACCGACGTTTCGCTGCGACGTCGAGCGGTGCAGGGCGTGTATGACGCGGCGAGTGCTGAGATCACCAGGCGCTACCGCGACGGCCGGGCTGACGTCGGCGATCTGCTGCGCGAAGTCGCTGACTGATCCAGCCGTCTCGTTCGGCTGGGTTCGGTTGCGTGATGATGGCGTGATGCGTGCCGTCTGTGTGTTCTGCGGTTCCAATAGCGGCGGACGGCCCGATTACGCCGCCGCTGCGATCGCGCTCGGGACCCATCTGGCGCAGCGCGGAATCGACGTGGTGTATGGGGGTGCGTCCGTCGGCCTCATGGGTGCCGTCGCCGATGCGGCGCTGGCGGCGGGAGGCCGCGTGACAGGGGTGATTCCCCGCCAGCTGGTCGACCGCGAGCTGGCCCATCCCGGGCTCACCGACCTGCGGGTCACGCAGAACATGCACGAGCGCAAGGCCTTGATGGCCGATCTCGCCGACGGATTCATCGCTCTGCCCGGTGGCTTCGGGACGCTCGAGGAGCTGGCCGAGGTCACCACCTGGGCGCAACTCGGGCTCCACGCCAAACCGATTGGGCTGCTGGACGTCGCCGGTTTCTTCGAGCTCTTCCTGCGCTTTGTCGACGTGATGGTGGCGGAGAGCTTCGTGCCCGCGCCGCATCGGCGGCTGCTGGTGACGGCGGACTCGCCGAAGCGGCTGGTCGATGAGCTGCTGGACTGGGAGCCGATCACCACCATCAAGTGGCTGCCGACCGGCGGCGAAGAGGCCCGCTAGCAGCCCGCCATCACGTGGGACCGCCGGCCTGGCTGATGACTCCCGCGGCGAGCAGGCCGTCGACGTCCTTCACGCCCCAATCTGCCAGCGCGTCGCGGGTGTGCGTGCCGGCGACCACCGGCGGGCTCGCCACGCTGCTCGGGGTCCGGCTGAAGCGCGGCGCCGGGGCGGGCTGCACCACGCCGTCGATCTCGACGAATGTTTGGCGGGCGACGTTGTGCGGGTGGGTCGGGGCCTCGGTCATCGACAGGATCGGCGCGACGCAGGCGTCGGTGCCGTCGAAGGTCGCCGACCACTCCGCGCGCGTGCGGGTCGCGAAGATGGCGGCGAACCGCTCGCGTAGCGCCGGCATTCGCTCGGGACTACGCGCGGCTTCCTCAGCCGGGATTCCCAGCCCGTCGAGCAGCGCCTGGTAGAAGCGCTCTTCGAGAGCGCCGACCGCCATGTGCTTGCCGTCGGACGTCTCGTAGACGTCGTACCAGGGCAGCCCGCCATCGAGCAGGTTGGAAGCCCGATCGTCGGTCCAGCCGCCGGTGGCGTGCAGCCCGTAAATCAGCGACATCAGCGAGGCCGCACCATCGGTGATGGCGGCATCGACGACCTGGCCCTGACCGCCGACGCGTGCTTCGAGCAGCGCCGCGAGCAACCCGATGACCAAGTAGGTGCTGCCGCCGCCGAAGTCACCGACCAGGTTCAGCGGGATGACCGGACGGTCGGGCCCGCCGATGGCGTGGAGTGCGCCGGTGATGGCGATGTAGCCGATGTCGTGGCCGGCCGTCGCAGCCCACGGGCCGTCCTGACCCCATCCGGTCATGCGGCCGTATACCAGCCGCGGGTTTCGGGCCAGGCAGGCGTCGGGGCCGATGCCCAGGCGCTCCGTGACGCCGGGGCGGTTGCCCTCGATCAGGATGTCGGCGGACTCGACGAGGGTCAGGACGACCTCTGCCGCCTCGGGTCGGCGCAGGTCGATGACGGTGGAGCGCCTTCCGCGGGCGGGGATGTCGAACTGCGGGCCCATCCCGGCCGCCATGGCCGCCGGACGGTCGACGCGCAACACCTCGGCACCCATGTCAGCAAGCATCATCGCGGCTGTTGGCCCCGGTCCGATGCCCGCCAGTTCGATGACCCGCACGCCCGTCAACGGTCCAGATTTCGCCACGAGACCCCTTTTCTGCTTGAAGGGCAGCACTTCTGGGTGCCGCCCGGCCCACGCACGGAGTCAAACAGACCGGTCCTGGCCGCGCTGCCCCGGCCCGCGACGTGCTTCAGGTCACAGCCGGAAACCGCTAGCCAGATGCTTGCAATCGCTAGCACTCGGGCATAAAGTAGGTATTGCTGAACCAGAGGAGGTGACCCGGACCCATGCCAAACCTGAACGTTCCCATTCTCAATGTGCCCGGGCTCGCCGGGTCGGCGATGAATGTCCGCGGGTTGGGCGACTACATCCGCGAGCAGCGTCGCACGGCTCAGATCTCGTTGCGCCAGCTGGCTCGACAGGCTGGGGTGAGCAATCCCTATCTCAGTCAGATCGAGCGGGGCCTGCGCAAGCCGTCGGCCGAGATTCTGCAACAGATCGCCAAGGCCTTACGCATCTCGGCTGAGGCGCTTTACGTCCAGGCCGGGATCCTTGAAGAGCGTGAGGGCACCGATTTGGCCCAAGCGCTCTTGCACGAGAAGCATCTCACCGAGCGCCAGAAGCAGGTGCTCATCGAGATCTACGACTCGTTCCGCAAGGAAAACGAGGCGCGTATGGCCGCAGCGGCAGCCGGTGAGATGGCGGCCGCCGAGGGCGTCGACATCGAGATCTCCGCGGAGCCAGTGCTCTCGGTGAGTGAGAGTTCAGTTACTTCCGGGCCATCCGGCCCCACTTCGAGCTAGACCCCCGATAGCGAGCGCCTCCGCGCATCGCACCCGCCACGTCCAGATCGTGGCTCCTAAGCTCGCAAAACGTCCGATTTCATTCCCGCTAACAGGAGGATCACCATGGCTACAGCCAAGGCCACCACTACCCGCACCCCCGACGCCACCACCGTCCACGCGAAGGCCAGCACCAAGACTGCTGCCGTCGACGCCGGCGCCGTGATCGACCTCGACCGCGTGCGCAAGCCGTTCTACGCGTACGTCGGTGTCGCCGACCTCGCCGTCGAGAAGCTGCGCAACCTGCCCGAGTTCTACGCCCACGGCGTCAACACCGCCCAGGCCCAGGTCCAGCAGGCCCGCGGCTCCGTCAAGACGCTCCCGGTGACCGTTCGTGAGCAGCTCACGAGCCTGCCGAGCAAGGCTTCCAGCACCTACGCCGAGCTCGTCAAGCGCGGCCAGAAGCTGGTCACCACCGTTCGCAACAACCCCAACACCAAGCTCGCCGTGAAGCAGGCCAAGACCGCCCGCACGCAGGCGAAGGCCGCCACCACCTCGGTGCGCCGCTCGGCGAGCTCGGCGGAGAAGGCTGCTGAGGAGACCGCCTCCGAGGTCGGCTGACCGCTGAACCGCAGTTCCAGCTTTCTAGCTGAATAGCGCATGGCAGGCCCCGGGACCGTATGGTCCCGGGGCCGGGCCATGTTCAGGGCAAGTCTGCGGGGGGCCATCGGATCGTCACCTCCCCGAGCCGCCACCGGTCCCGGCGCCCGATGACGGGCCACCCCTGCGCGGCTAGCGCCTCGATCGTGGCCGTCCAGCGCTGGCGAACTCCAAAGACGCGCAGCGGCGCCGCGGCGGCCCAGTGGCTGTCGAGCTCGACCAGCAGCGCGTGGACCGGTTCGCCCGCCACGTTGCGGGCGATCAGTGATTTCGGCAGGCGCTCGGCGAGCTCGGAGGGGCGCTGCAGGCTGGGCAGGTGGGCCGCGAGCGTCAGGGACACCGGGACGCCGGCTTCCACCCGCAGCCAGCAGGCCCGCCGCCCGATCTCGTCGCAGGTCCCGTCGATCATGATGGCGCCGGTTGCACACATCGCCGACCACGCTGCGGCGACGGCTGATTCGTCGTACTGGCGAAGCACGTTCATGGCACGTACCACCACCGGTGAGGTGCCGGCCAGCTCGAATCCACCGCGCGCGAAGTCGAGTTGCGGTGGCCGGGCCGACGCCTGCGCCGCCCTGACCCGCTCGGCGTCGATCTCCAGTCCGAGGACGCGAACCGCCGGATGATGCCTGCGTAACCGTTCGAAAAGCTCCACGGTGGTGACGGCTGTCGCCCCGAACCCGAGGTCCACCACCAGCGGTGAGGGAGTGCGTTCCAGCGGCTTGTGAAGTGCCGCCAGCAACCACCGATCGACGCGGCGCAGCCGATTGGGAGCGGTCGTGCCGCGGGTCGGGATGCCGACCGCTCGCGCCCGCCCGGATGACAGCCGCTTGCTCCGGGAAGGAACGGGCACCCCCGCGAGGTTAGGCGTGCTGGCAGAATCAGACCGCGACCGGGCCGAAGCCGGCGGTCGCGGGAGTCGGCGGCCTGGAGCCGCCCATGGTGCGGAGGTGTACGCGGGTGCCAGTGCGCCGCACAGCCCGTTTTGGGGGCGCCGCCGGGATGGCCCGTCGGGCGCCTGCCGGCCTGGCCCGGGTGGCGATGCTTTCGGTGCACACGTCGCCGCTCGACCAGCCGGGAAGCGGCGATGCCGGCGGCATGAACGTCTATATCGTCGAGCTGTCGCGCCAGCTCGCGGCCCGCGGGGTCGAGGTGGAGATCTTCACGCGCGCGACCTCCAGCGACCTTGCGCCGGTAGAGCCGCTCGCGCCCGGCGTGCTTGTGCGTCACGTCACCGCCGGTCCGTACGAAGGCCTGCGCAAGGACGATCTGCCGGCCCAGTTGTGTGCCTTCACCGCCGGGCTGATGCGGGTCGAGGCGGCCCACGAGCCCGGTTATTACGACGTCGTCCACTCCCACTACTGGCTCTCCGGCCAGGTCGGCTGGGTCGCCGCGGAGCGCTGGGCGGTCCCGCTCATCCACACCGCTCACACGCTCGCCAAGGTGAAAAACGCGGCTCTTGCTGACGGGGACGCTCCGGAGCCGCTGGCCCGCGTCATCGGTGAGCAGCAAGTCGTCGACGCGTCCACCCGGCTGATCGCTAACACCCCGGCCGAGGCCGCGCAGCTGACCGACTTGTACGACGCGGCACCCGACGCCATCGACATCGTCGCCCCCGGAGTGGACCTCGAAGTCTTTCGCCCCGGCGAGGCGTCGACCGCCCGCACCCGCCTCGGGGTGCCGCCTCATGCCGCGGTGCTGCTGTTCGTCGGGCGCCTGCAACCACTGAAGGCGCCCGACGTGCTGCTGCGGTCCGCTGCCGTACTCCTGGCGCGTGATCCTGCGCTCCGCGAGCGGCTCGTCGTCGCCATCGTGGGCGGACCCAGCGGCTCCGGGCTCGCCCATCCGCGGGCCCTGCAGGAACTCGCCTCGCGTCTCGGCATTGCTGACGTCGTCCGATTCGAGCCCGCCACCTCGCAAGAGCGGCTAGCGGACTGGTACCGGGCTGCGTCAGCCGTCGTCGTACCGAGTCACAACGAGAGTTTCGGTCTGGTCGCGCTCGAGGCGCAGGCGTGCGGCACGCCGGTGATCGCCGCTGCCGTCGGGGGCCTGCGCACCGCCGTACGGGATGGGATCAGCGGGCTGCTGGTCGACGGTCACGACCCGGCTGACTACGCGGCCGCCGCGGGTCGGTTGCTCGGGGCGCCGGCCTACCGGTCACGCCTTTGCGCCGGTGCACTTGCTCACGCGAGCGGCTTCGGGTGGGCGGCAACGGCCGGCGGTGTGTTGGACTCCTACCAGGCGGCCGTGCGGGAGACCGACGCCGCCTTGCTCGCCGCGCTGGCGTAGCACCTGCACCGGACCCCCGTACCGACCCTGTCCACCACCAACTGGAGGCGAGCAAACTTGTGCCGAGCCCGCTGACCCCGCAGGAGCGCACCCGACTGGACCGGGTCATCGAGACGACGCTGGTCGACCTGGAGCTGGAGTACGAACACCCGGCCGACGGGTCGTTCTTCGTCAAGCTGCCGGGCGATCACAAGCTCGCGACCATGACCTGGCTCGTCGTGCAGGATTTCAGCCTGCTGATCGAGGCGTTCTTCATGCGCAAGCCCGAGGATGACCCGGCTGCCGTCCACGCTTGGCTGCTCGGCCGCAACGCCCACATGTTCGGCCTAGCCTTTTCCATCGATCAGCTCGGCGACGTGTTTCTGGTTGGCCGCCTGCCGCTGTCGGCGGTGGATCCCGACGAGATCGACCGGCTGCTCGGCTGCATGCTGCGCTACTCAGACGACGCCTTCGAGACGGCTGTCGCCCTCGGCTACGAGCAGTCCATCCGCCGTGAGTGGGCGTGGCGCGTCAAGCGCGGGGAGAGCACCGCCAACCTCGCCGCCTTCGCCCGCTTCGCCGAGGCACCCGAGGAGTAACCAAGATCAACGCTGCAATGATCATGACTTGAGGGCCGTTTTGGGGACGAACTCATGATCATTGCAGCGTTGCTGGGCCCGGATACGAGAGAATGGGCGCATGGCGACCCTCGTGCTGCTGCGTCACGGCCAGAGCGACTGGAACCTTAAGAACCTGTTCACCGGGTGGGTCGATGTCGACCTGTCGGACAACGGGGTCGAGGAGGCCAAGCGCGGGGGTGTGATGCTGCGGGAAGGGGGCGTGCTGCCCGACGTGGTGCACACGAGCCTGCTGACCCGGGCCATCCGTACCGCCACGCTGTCGCTGGAGGGCTGCGGCCGCTCCTGGGTCCCGGTGCGGCGCTCCTGGCGGCTGAACGAGCGGCACTACGGGGCGCTGCAGGGCCTCGACAAGGCGGCCACCAAGGAGAAGTTCGGCGCCGAGCAGTTCCTGCTGTGGCGACGCTCGTACGACACCCCGCCGCCGCCGATCGAAGACGGCCAGCCGAGCGGTGTCGACGAGCGCTACGCCGAACTGGCACGTGACGTCGTCCCGCTCACCGAATGCCTGAAGGACGTGCTCGAGCGGATGCTCCCGTACTGGTACGACGCCATCGTGCCGGACCTGTTTGCGGGCCGGACCACGCTCGTCGCCGCGCACGGAAACTCCTTGCGGGCGTTGGTGAAACACCTCGACGGCATCAGCGACTCCGACATCGCCGGCCTCAACATCCCGACCGGGATCCCGCTGCGCTACGAGCTGGATTCAAACCTGCGGGTCACCAGTTCCGGTTACCTGGACCCGCTCGCTGCCAAGGAAGCGGCGGCCGCCGTCGCCGCGCAGGGCTCCCACTAGCGGCCGCGACGCAGAGCTCGGTTCAGGCCTCGGTCAGCGGCAGCAGCGCCACCGGGCCGCCCTGGGCCAGCCGCTGCTCGCAGTGTTCGCGCAGGATGTCGTACGCCGGATCCCCGATCAGCTCGCGGAGTTCGGCTTCGTAGGTGGCGACCACCGGGTCGCGGCCCGCTGCGTGAGCGCTCGCCGCCGATGAGCACCACCACGAAAGGTCGGCGCCGCCTTCACCCCATGCCGCGCGTCCGAACTCGCTGATGGTCGTGCGCCCACCCGCTTCCCCGAGGTCCTCCCACTCCCGGCGGACCGGCACCTGCCAGCAGACTTCGGGCTTCGTGGCCATGAAGTGGCGTCCGGTGCGGGTGGCCAGGTGGTGCAGGGAGCACCCGTAGGTGTCGCCCGAGGTCCGGTTGAAGAAGACGCATACGTCGTCGACAACGGCGGTCTTGCGGGCCGGCTCGCCGTCGAGTTCGTCGGTGATGAACAGCTTCTTGGTGCCGTGGCGCTCCCACAGCTCAGCCGTGAGCAGCTTCGCCTCGGCCTTCACCCGCCGCTCGTCGTCCTTGTCGACGAAGTAGGCACCGTGGGTGCAGCACGCGTCCTCGGGATGCGCGGCGTTGATGCCTGGGCAGCCGCGGCCGAAGATGCACGTCCACGTCGAGAGCAGCCAGGTGAGGTCGGCGCGGATTTCATGCGCCGGATCCTGCGGGTCGGGGAAGGTCAGCCATTCACGCTGGCTGGCAGACGCCGGCGGGATCACGCACGCGAACGTACCCGCCCGCGGCCGTCGCGACGCTGTGCCTGCACCGTTTTGCCGCCGCGCGCCGCATACCCTTTCTCCTCGTGCGCCTAGGAGTGTTGGACGTCGGGTCCAACACCGTCCACCTGCTGGTGGTCGATGCCCACCCCGGAGCCGCGCCGCTGCCGGCCGCCAGCATCAAGACTTCCCTAGGTCTGGCGGAGCTGGTGCTGGATGACGGCACTCTCGGCGCCGAGGGTGCCGCCCGGCTCTGCGAGACCGTCGAAAACGCCCGGTTGGAAGCCAAGCAGCTAGGTGTCGAGGAGCTGCTGGCATTCGCGACGTCGGCGGTGCGCGACGCGGGTGACAGCGACGGCGTCCTCGCCGAAGTGCGCCGCCGCACCGGCGTCGATCTGCAGGTCCTCAGCGGGGTGGACGAGGCTCGGCTGACGTTCCTTGCCGTACGCCGGTGGTTCGGCTGGAGCGCGGGGCGGCTGCTGGCCCTGGACATCGGAGGTGGCTCGTTCGAGGTCGCCGCGGGCGACGGCGAGATCCCGGACGTGGCGGCTTCGCTGCCGCTCGGGGCCAGCCGGCTGACCCGCGACTGGCTGCGGGGCGACCCGCCGAAAGCCCGCGACATGGCAGCCATGCGCAAGTACTCCAAGGCGCAACTCGCGCCGCTCGTGAAGGACCTTTACGAGCTCGGTGAGCCGACCCGTGTCGTCGCGACGAGCAAGTCGTTTCGGTCACTGGCCCGGATCGCCGGCGCCGCGCCCTACAGCAAGGGGCAGTACGTTCGGCGCTCGCTGTCGGCGGCCGACCTTGATCTGGTGACCGTCAAGCTCGCCAAGCTGCCGTCGGCGGAGCGTTCGGCGCTGCCGGGCGTGTCGCCGAGCCGGTCACGGCAATTGCTCGCCGCTGCGCTGGTCGCCGCCGAGGCGATGGACCTGCTGGGCGTCACCGAAGTGGAGATCTGCCCGTGGGCATTGCGTGAAGGACTGATCCTTCGAAGGTTGGACCACCTGCCCGCCGAATAGGATGATGGCGTGAGCGCCGACGGTTTGATCGCGCGGGTGCCATCGGCAAAGGTGGCGCTGTCCACCGCCTCGACCTATCCCGAGTCGACCGCGAGCGCGTTCGAAATTGCTGCCGGGCTCGGGTATGACGGCGTAGAAATCATGGTCTGGACCGACCCTGTCAGCCAGGACATCGAAGCGCTTCGGCGGCTCTCGGACTATCACCAGATACCCATTCTCGCGATCCATGCGCCATGCCTGATCATCACGCAGCGGGTCTGGGGTACCGATCCGTGGGGCAAGCTGCAAAAAGCCCAGGCGGCCGCGGAAACTCTCGGCGCGTCGACAGTGGTCGTGCACCCGCCGTTTCGGTGGCAGCGCGAATACGCGCGCGAGTTCATTTCCGGAATCGAGGCGATGGGCCACGAGACCAACGTGCGCTTCGCGGTCGAAAACATGTTCCCGCTGCGGGCCCGGGGTCGCACGGTCGTCCCGTATTCGCCGGACTACTCGCCCGTCGACCAGGACTACCGCCACGTGACGCTCGACCTGTCCCACACGGCCGTCTCACAGTCCGATGCGCTGGCAATGGCGTCGACCCTGGGCGACCGGCTGGCGCACGTCCACATCGCTGACGGGAGCGGCAGCCCCAAGGATGAGCACCTGGTGCCGGGCCGCGGCACCCAACCCTGCGCCGAATTGCTGGAGCGGCTGGCCGAAAACGGCTACGAGGGACTCGTCGTGGTCGAGGTCAACACCCGCAAGGCGGAGTCACGCGCCGACCGCGAAGCCGACCTAGCCGAGGCACTGGCGTTCACCCGCCTCAACATGGCCGCTCCCGCGGAGCTCGGGCAGTTGCGCCGCCGCGCCTGAGATTTCGGGCTGCCGGTGACGTCGCTCTTCGATCCCCTGGTGGATTACTACGACGCCGCCCGACCCAGCTACCCCGCCGCGCTCTTCTCCTCGCTCGCCGAGTTGACGCGGCCGCTGGCGGGAGCCCGGATCGTCGAGGTCGGCGCAGGTACGGGGATCGCCACGCGGGCCTTGCGGGCGCAGGGCGCCGCGGTGCTACCGGTCGACCACAGCGCGGCGATGCTGGTGCGACTCCAGCAGCGCGGGTCGCAGTTCCCTACGGCGGTGCGGGCCGATGCTCATGCGCTTCCGGTGCGTACGGGCTGGGCCGATCTGGTCTGCTACGCGCAGGCCTGGCACTGGACCGACCCTGCGCGGGCGACGTCGGAGGCGGCCCGCGTCCTGCGTCCCGGCGGCGCGCTGGCGGTGTGGTGGAACCTCGTGCAGCCCGCCGGGATCGACTGGCTCGCTCGCCAACATCTGCGCCTCGCCGCGGCCAAGCCCGACTGGGGCTGGGGCAAGCACCATGACCGCCCCTGGGTCGCCGAATTCGAGAGTTTGGGCTGGACGGTGCAGGCTTCGATCAGCTCGTGGTCTCGCTCCCTCTCGATCGCGGACTACCTGCTCTGGATGCGTTCGAAGTCCTACGTGGCGGCCATCGGTGGCCAGCGGCTCGAGGCGTTCATCGCCGCGGAGCAAGCCTCGTTGGAAGAAGCATTTCCCGGCGGTGTGGTGCAAGAGCCCTTTGCCGCGGAGCTGTATGTCGCGCGCCCCATGGCGCTGCGGTCCGAGGGAGCACACTGACCCCATGCGTATCGCGATTCTCGGGGCCGGGAAGATCGGCGAGGCGCTGCTGTCGGGCCTGCTGCGCAGCGGCGTGCAGCCCGATGACCTCAGTTTCAGCGAGCAGTACGCGCAGCGCGCCACCCAGCTCAGCGTCCAGTACGGGGTCATGAGCCAGAGCAGCATCGACGCCGCCGGCTCGGCCGATCTGGTCCTGATCGCCGTGAAGCCGCCGGACGTCGGTCCGCTCGCCAGCGAGATCGCTGAGGCGCTTCGGCCCGACACGCTTGTGGTGAGTGTGGCGGCCGGCATCACGACCGGATTCCTGGAGCAGCGGTTGCCGGCCGGCGCCCGGGTCGTGCGCGTCATGCCGAACACCCCGATGCTGGTCGGTGAGGGGATGTCGGCGCTGGCCGCGGGCAGCTGCGCCAGTGCTGAGGATCTCGCGCGAGCCGAGTCCGTGCTCGGCGCCGTCGGTCAGGTCGTACGGCTGCCGGAGGCTTCGCTCGATGCGGTGACGGCGCTCTCAGGCGGCGGACCGGCCTACGTGTTCCTGCTCGTCGAGGCGATGATTGACGCCGGCGTGCTGCTCGGCCTGCCGCGGTCGGTGGCGGCGCAGCTGGCCATTCAGACGGCGGTGGGGTCGGCGATCATGCTGCGCGACAGCGGTGATTCGGCGGCGCAGCTGCGCGAGGCCGTCACCTCTCCCGGCGGTACGACCGCGGCGGCGCTGCGCCGCTTGGAGGAGCACCGCCTGCGGGCGGCGGTGAGCGACGCACTGGAGGCTGCCCGCGACCGATCGCGGGACTTGGCAGGAGGTGGCACATGAGCTCCGCGACGGCGCCCCTGGCTGCGCACGAGCAGGCCCAGGTCGAGATCGTTTGGGACGAGCAGCTCACCGCGTACGACCACGGCCCGGGTCATCCGCTGCGTCCCGTGCGGCTGGAGCTCACGATGTCGCTCGCGCGCCAGATCGGCGTGCTGGATCGGCCGGGCATCCGCTTCCGCGCTCCCACTATGGCCAGCGATGAGCTGCTGGGGCTGGTCCACGACCCGCTGTACGTGGGCTTCGTCAAGCGGGTCGCTCCCGGTCACCTGGTCAACGCCGCCGGGCGCCACTTCGGATTCGGCAGCGCCGACAACCCGATCTTCGACCGGATGCATGAAGCGTCCGCGCTGGTGAGCGGAGCCTCCGTGACCGCCGCCGCCGCTGTGTGGGGCGGCACTGCCAAGCGGGCAGTGAACCTGTCCGGCGGCCTGCACCACGCGATGCGTGATCATGCGAGCGGGTTCTGCGTGTACGACGATCCGGCTGTCGCCATCGCGTGGCTGCTCGCCGCCGGAGCGCAGCGGGTGGCTTACGTCGATGTCGATGTGCACCACGGCGACGGGGTCCAGGCCGCCTTCTACGGTGATCCGCGGGTGCTGACGATCAGCCTCCACGAGAGCGGCCGGACCCTTTTTCCGGGCACCGGTTTCGCGTCCGAGATCGGCACCGGTGACGGCGCGGGCTACTCGGCCAACGTCGCGTTGCCGGCCGGCACGGGTGACGCGGAGTGGCTACGGGCTTTCGAGGCTGTCGTCCCGCCGCTGCTGGAGGCATTCCAGCCGCAGATCCTGGTGACCCAACACGGATGCGACACCCACTCGCTCGACCCGCTGGCGCATCTGCGTTGCACGGTCGACGGTCAGCGGGCGGCGTACCGCAGGCTGGCGCAGCTCGCCGACTCCACAGCCGGCGGCAAGTGGGTGGCCGTTGGCGGCGGTGGTTACGAGATCGGCCAGGTGGTCCCTCGGGCGTGGACCCACCTGCTCGCGGAGCTGACCGGCGAGCAGGTCAACGGCGCCACCCCCGGGGACTGGTGTGAGCAGGTACGCCGGCGGGTCGGCGGGCCGGCGCCCGCCGCCCTCACCGACCTCGGTCCCGAGGCAGCAGATCTACCGGCGAGCCTCGCGGGGTTGTACGGAGCGCCCTGGCATGGCTCGAGCGGCGATCCGCTGGACGAGTCGATCATGGCGACCCGGCGGGCCGTGTTCCCGCTGCACGGCCTGCAGCCGTGAGCGTGGCGCCGGTGAAGGCTGACCTGCGCCGACGGGTAGGCTGCGCTGCAGGCTTAACGCAAACGAAGGGTCACTCGTGGGTTCCGTAATCAAGAAGCGTCGCAAGCGGATGGCGAAGAAGAAGCATCGCAAGCTGCTGAAGAAGACCCGGGTTCAGCGTCGTAACAAGAAGTAGCTGGCTCCCGCGGCGGGGAGGGATCCGATGGCACGGCGTGTGCTGATTACCGGGGTGGCTCGCCACCTCGGCGGTCGGCTCGCCCAGATCTTGGCGGCCTCGCCCGATGTCGAGGTGGTCGTCGGGGTCGACACCACCGCGCCGAAGGCTGACCTGGGGCGCACCAAGTTCGTTCGCGCTGACATCCGCAATCCGATTATCGCGAAGGTGCTGAGCACCGAGCGGATCGACACGGTTGTCCACATGAACCTCATCGCGACCCCGGAGCGGGCCGGCGGCCGTATGGCGATGAAAGAAATCAACGTCATCGGCACGATGCAGCTGCTTGGGGCGTGCCAGAAGGCGCCGCTGGTGCGTCGCCTCGTCGTCAAGTCGACGACCGCGATCTACGGCTCGTCGTCGCGTGATCCCGCGCTCTTCACCGAGGAGTCGCCGCCCCGCGGCCAGCCATCCGGTTTCGCGAAAGACGCCGTCGAGGTCGAGGGCTACGTCCGCGGCTTCGGCCGGCGGCGGCCGGATGTCGGTCTCACGGTGTTGCGGTTCACCAACTTCATCGGCCCGACCCTCGACAGCTCGCTCACGCGCTACCTGTCGCTCCCAGTCGTGCCGACCGTTCTTGGCTACGACCCTCGGATTCAGCTGTGCCATGAGGACGACGCCCTCGAGGTGCTGCGGCTGGCGACGCTGACCGACCGCCCGGGCATCGTCAACGTCGGCGGCGCCGGCCAGCTGCTCCTCTCGCAGGCCATTCGCCGCTCGGGACGGCTCTGGGTCACGGTGCCCCCGCCCGCCGTGACCATCACCGGCAGCCTGCTTCGGCGCGCCAAGCTGGTCGATGTCTCCCCTGAGCAGATCCGCTTCCTCGAACACGGTCGCGTTGCTGACGTGACCCGGCTGCGTGAGCAGTTCGGCTACACCGCCAAGTTCACGACCGCGACGGCCTTCGACGACTGGGTCGTCTCCTCGGGACTGCGGATCATCGACCCGGCGGCGGTGGCGCTCGCCGAGCGCTTCGCGTTCCAGGCCCTGCGCCGGGGGCGCAATCGTCTCGGCCAAATCGCCGGCCCGGTGCGTGGCTTGTTGCCGCTTCCGCGGGCGAAGGAGGACGTGCATGTCTGAGGCGCGCATTATCCCCATCAGCGGCCCTGACTCACCTGCCGCGTCACGTCGGCGTGGTCGCGGGGGACCCCGTCGGTCCGCCGCGGCGGACAGCGGGCGGGAATCCGCCGCGCGGGACAGGACCGAAAGCGTGACCGCCGATGCCGTGTCCCATGCCATGACCTCGGCCGTGACCGATCACCCGAGGGAGGCCGGATCCGCAGCGCGCCCCGAGGCCGACTGGGAGCGCAAGCTGGCCGGCGGACTCGCGTTCCTGCGCCGCCGGGTGACGGGGGATTACGAGGTCGACGACTTCGGTTTCGACCCTGATCTCAGCGACCACATCCTCGCCCCGCCCTTCCGGCCGCTCTACAACAAATGGTTCCGGGTCGAGACCCGCGGCCTGGAGAACGTCCCAGACGACGGCAGCGCGCTCGTGGTGGGAAACCACTCCGGCACCCTGCCGCTGGACGCGCTGATGACCTCCCTCGCGCTACTCGATCACCACCCCGCCGCCCGTCACCTGCGCTTGCTGGCCGCCGACCTGGTCTTTGCGACCCCGTTCCTCGCTCCGCTGGCGCGCAAGGCCGGCAACACGCTGGCCTGCAACGCTGACGCCGAGCGGCTGCTCAACGACGGAGAGCTGGTCGGGGTCTTCCCGGAGGGCTTCAAGGGCATCGGCAAGCCGTTCAGCGAGCGCTACAAGCTGCAGCGTTTCGGCCGTGGTGGGTTCGTCTCGGCGGCGCTGCGTACGGGGGCACCCATCATCCCGTGTTCGATCGTCGGCGCCGAAGAGATCTATCCGATGATCGCTAACCTCAAATCGCTGGCCCGGATGCTCGGGCTGCCCTACCTCCCGGTGACGCCGCTCTTCCCGGCGCTCGGTCCGCTCGGAGTTGTGCCGCTTCCGTCCAAGTGGATCATCGAGTTCGGCGAACCGATCGAGACTGCCCATCTCGGAGCTGCGGCCGCCGACGATCCGATGCTGGTCTTCGACCTCACCGACCGGGTTCGCGAGATCATTCAGCAGACGCTGTACCAGCTGCTGATGTCGCGTCGGTCAGTCTTCTTCTAGACCGTCAACCGGCGCCGCAGCGGGGTGCGACCCCGCCCGCGGCGAGCGAGGCCCGGTACGCCACGCGCCGCCTGCCCGGCCGCCGACGAGAGTGCTGATGCTGCGCTGGTCGACGCCGAGGCCGTGTTTGCTGCCAGGTCGCGCACGGTGCCGGACAGCCGGCGGGCACTGCGGCCGGCGTCAGCAAACACGACCTCAGCCGCCTTGCTATGAGTGCCTGACGGCCAGCGGATGGTGACCGCCACCGGATCACGGCGGCCCGGTACCTGCAACCGGCCGGGGAAGCTCACGTTGCGCAGCGGGTCGCTCCAATGCACAACTGTGCGTCGCAGCTGCTGGCGATAGCCCTCGCCCGAGTAACGGCGCCGCAGGGCAACCCCGGCCACCACCCCGCCTGTCACGGCTCCGATCCCGGCGGCGGTCGGTACGCCGACCCGCGCGGCCTTGCGTGCCGTCCGGAAGTCGCGGATCTCCCAGCCGTGCTCGCGGGCAGCTTTTTTAAGGTCCGGATCAGGGTTGATCGCGACGGCGGTGCCGGTGGTGGACAGCATCGGAACGTCGTTGATCGAGTCGCTGTAGGCCGTGCAGCGCGACAGGTCGAGCCCTTCCCGTTCAGCGAGCGCGCGGACGGCTTCGGCTTTGGCCGGCCCGTGGAGCGGAACGCCGATCAGGCGGCCGGTGTAGAGCCCGTCCGCTATCTCCGCGACGGTGCCGAGAGCACCCGTCAGGCCGAGGCGCCGGGCAATGATCGACGCCAGCTCGACGGGGGTGGCTGTCACCAGCCAGACCCGCTGACCCGCGTCGAGGTGTTGCTGGGCAAGAGCGCGGGTGGGTCCCCAGATCCGGTCGGCCATCAGCTCGTCGTAGATCTCCTCGCCGAGGCGGACGATCTCCTGCACCTCGCGTCCGGCGACGAAGGCGAGGGCCGCTTCCCGCGCGTCCGCCATCCCTTCGGCGCTCTCCTGGCCGCCGACCCGAAACGCGATCTGCTGCCAGGCGAAGCGCATCAGGTCACGGCTGTGGAAAAAGCCGCGGGAGGCCAGTCCGCGGGCGAAATGAAAGATCGACGCACCCCGCATCATCGTGTTGTCGACATCGAAGAACGCGGCCGCGGTCTCGTCGGCCGGGACCGTGAGGGAGGCCTCGACCTCGGCGGCCGCGGCGGCGGCAGCTCCCGCGACGATCGCCGGGTCGCGCCCTTCAGTCTTGCGTAGCAGCGGCGCCATGCTTGTGCGGACCTCCCCGTGCCTCGCTGCGCGGTAGCTCCTAGACGGCTGTTCCGGTCAGTCCCAGACTAGCCGGGCGGGCACGCCCTTCGCGTCGCTAGGGCAGCTGGGCAGGCGGCGAGCCAGGGGATGCGAAAGCGGACACCGACGGCGAGGGGCTGGGCGACGGCGTAGGTGGTGGGTAGTTCCATACCCGTGCGCTGCCGGCCACCCCTGCCGACGGCCCTGATCCGGCCGCCTCCGGCGTCAGGCCGGCGGTGGCCAGGAGACCATCCGATGCCGGGTCGTTGAGGCTGGGGGCGACGAGGGGTACGGACGGCGCGGGGACCGCGTGCAGGGCCGGTGCGACCGATTCCACCGGCAGCGGACCGCTCCCGTGGACCGGGTTGGCGGACGCCCCGGGTGACGCCGTGGGCGCTGCGCTAGGGGCGCTCGCCAGGGGACGGGCGGGCAGAGTCGCCGAACCAGCCGGGTTCGCCGTGGCCGCGGTGCCGCGGGCGGCTTCGGGCGGTCCGCTGGCGTGGTGCGCTAACGGTGCCCCGGGCGCGGCAACGGGCGCCGGCAGCGAGAACGAGTAGGCCGCGGCGGCGATCGCGCCCCCGGCGAGGCTCAGGCCGATCCCGAAGGCAGTCAGCCGGATTCCGCCGCCCTTCGGACGCTTTTGGCGCCATGGGCGGGATGCGTCCGAAGGCAGCGCCGGTGTAGGCGTCGCGCGCGGCGCGGCTTCGATCACGAGCCGGCGGCGCAAGGCCTGCTGAAAATCGACGTTGGGCGCGGTTGCCGGGCCGGTCATGGCCGCTCCGAGCCCCTGTAGGGCGCGGCGCAGCGGGGCGCCGGTCGTGATCGGCACAGGAGCGGCGGCGGGCCACCTTCCGGGGATCACGCGCCCCATTGAAGACGGCATGAAATGACCCCCCTTCCCCGATGCTGGGCGCTCATGGCCCATCCAGGAAAAGAAACGAGGTGACCCGCCTCGGAGATACGCCCTGCCGCCTGAAATGCTGTGGGTTGCCCGAAAGCACCCTGATGGGGTACGGCTAGCGGACCGCGTCTTCCGGCAGCACGCGGGCGAGCGCACGCACCGCGCGGTACTGCAAAGCCTTGATGGCGCCGTCATTCTTCCCCATGGCCAGCGCGGTCTCGTTGACCGAGAGCCCCTGCAGGAAGCGCAGCACGATGCACTCCTGTTGCTCGGGATTCAACTGCTTGACTGCGGTGAGCAGGGTGGCATTTGTCAATGCGTCGAGGACCAGATTTTCCGGACCGTCGGTGGTCTGCGTCGGACCGGTTTCCAGAATGTCTTCGGTCGTGATCTCGAGGCGATAGCGGCCGGATTTGAAGTGGTCGGCGATGAGGTTGCGGCCAATCGTGACGAGCCAGGCGGCGAAATCACGGCCCTGCCAGGTGAAGCTGTCGATGCGGCGAAGCGCGCGCAGGAAAGTCTCGCTGACCAGATCTTCGGCCAGGGTGGGGCTGCCCACCCGGTAGTAGATGTAGCGGTACACCAGATCGACGTAGCGGTCGTACAGCAGCCCGAAAGCTTCGGCCTCGCCGGATTGCGATCGGGCGACCAGGTCGGCGACGGTGGCATCAGGCGCGGCGTGTTCTGCGGTGACCGCGCTCGTCGCGCTTGGCGGGCTAGCCGGCGGGCTGGTCGGCGTCGTCCCGCGGGCGAGCGGGGTCGGACTCGGCCGTGAGCTGGGCCGCGGACTCGGCCTCGCACTCGGCCGCGGCGGGCTACCCGGCTGCGGGAGCCGGCCAGGGGTGGCGCGATAGCGGATGAGCTCGGCGCGCAGGGCGCGCAGGTCAAGGGGAGCAAGCGCGCGTCCTGCGGACGGTCTGCTCACGCGCGCGCGCCCGAGGTGAATTTCGTGCGGTGAACCATCGCGCGAGCACTGCCGGTGCCGTGTCGCAAAGACTCGGCTGGCATGGAATCCCCCGGCGAGCTAGCAAAGGTCTGGACGTGATCCCGGACAAGGTCGGGCAGAACGATACGTGACCCGCGCGACACGCCGCGAGAGTCATTTGGGCGTTTGCAGCGGTGAAAACTGTTCCGCAAGCCCTTCCGCGGAGTCTTATCCGCTGCGGCACCCACGTATTCCTCGCGCGGACAGTAAGTTTTCTGACCAGCAGGGTGAGAGCCGTTGGTGGGCCGTCAGGTCGCCGGAGCAGCCCTGGACGACAAGCCGGTGGGAGTTGGCGACGCGTGGGCGATCGGGTGCAGAATTCCGGCAGCTCGCCGGTCCCGGCCAATCTCGCCGATCTCGTACGCGCTGCGGCCGCTGACCGTCCTGATCGGCCCGCGTTGCTCGGCAACCACGGCAGCACCTCCTGGGGCGAGCTGGACGCTGCGGTCGACCGGATGGCCGCGGCCTTGCGTGGACTCGGCCTCACGCCTGGCGACCGGGTAGCGCTCGTCCTGGGCAATGTCGTGGAATTTCCCATCGCGTATTTCGGGGCTTTGCGGGCTGGGCTGGTCGTGGTGCCGGTCAACACCGCCTACACCGGCCGGGAGATTGGCTACCTGCTGAGCGACAGCGGCGCGCGGGCGGCAGTCGTCGGTCACAGCTACCTTCCGGCGGTAGCCGAGGCCAGGGAGGCGGCGCCCGCGCTAGAGATCGTCGTGACGACCGGGGCAGCGACGGCCCCGCCGACGCTGAACTTGCGGACCCTCCTGAAGCAGGTCGCGCCCGAGGCCCTCCCGGCGGCCGGCGGCGGCGAAGATCTTGCCGTTTTGCTCTATACCTCCGGGACCACCGGCGCTCCCAAGGGCGCGATGCTTTCCCACCGGTCGCTGCTGGCCGATCTGCGCCACGTGGGCGACATCGTGCCGCCGGTTGTCGCGCAAGACGATGTCGTGCTGCTGGTCCTGCCGCTCTTTCACGTATTCGGGCTCAACAGCGGCCTCGGCATGGTGGCCGCGACCGGGGCGACGGGCGTGCTCGTGGAACGCTTCGACCCGAGCCAGACCCTCGAGGAAGTGATGCGTCGCGGGGTCAGCGTCGTTCTGGGAGCGCCGCCGATCTACGTCGCCTGGTCGATGCTGGAGCAGGTGAGCGAGGCGTTCGCGGGGCTTCGGCTTGCCGTGTCTGGGGCCGCGCCGCTCTCACCCGAGGTGCTACGCCGACTGCTCGATCTGACCGGCCGCTATGTCTTCGAGGGGTACGGCCTGACCGAGGCGGCGCCCACGGTGACGAGCACGCTCATGAGTGAGGTGCCGAAGCCCGGGTCCGTCGGACGACCCGTGCCGGGTGTCCAGGTGCGGCTGATCGATGAAGGCGGGGCCACAGTTGACGCCGACGATCCTGGTGAGATCTCGATCCGCGGCGCCAACCTGTTCAGCGGCTATTGGCCCGATGGGCGTGATGGGCCGGACTCGGGCGGTTGGTGGCGAACCGGAGATGTGGCCATCGAGCTCGACGGCGGCGATCTGCAACTCGTCGATCGGCGGCGGGAGCTGATTCTCGTCAGCGGCTTCAACGTCTATCCCCGCGAGGTCGAGGATGTGCTGCTGACGCATCCGGACATCGAGGAGGTAGCGGTGCTGGGGATCCCCCACCCATACACCGGCGAAGCGGTGAAGGCGCTGATCGTGCTGCGCCAGGGGGCGGTGGCCTCGGTGGAAGATGTCCTTGCTCACGTCTCTCGTTCCCTGGCGCGTTTCAAGTGCCCGACCGCCATCGAGTTTGTGCCTGCCCTGCCACACACCTCGGTCGGCAAGGTCGCCAAGGCGCGGCTTCGCGAGTCGGGGATCGCGGATCTTGCCGGGGGCCCCGGCAGTGGCTGACCAGCGGCTCACGCTGCTCAGCCGCGCGGGCTGCCACCTGTGTGAAGACGCGCGAGCCGTGGTGGCCCGGGTGGCAGCCGACACCGGAGCCGAGTGGGAAGAGCTCGACGTCGACGCCGACCCCCGGCTGGTCGACGAGTACGGCGACCGGGTGCCGGTTCTGCTGCTCGACGCGAAGGAACACGCGTATTGGCGCGTGGACGAGGCCCGGCTGCGAGCTGCCCTTTCGGGTCAGCGGCGCTGGTGACGCCATTTGTGAAAGCGTTCACGAGCTCTTACAGTGAGAACGTCGTTTACTGAAGGGCCACTGACCGCCTTCCGGGGCCGAGGAGCTGCATTGGTGCAGGCCAGCGTCCCGGTGCATCGGCTTCGCGCGGAGCGTCAAGGGCTGCGCGGGATCCCTGAGGCCACCGTCGCACGCCTCCCGCTCTACCTGCGCGTGCTCAGCGACCTCGCCGACAGCGGTGTCACCACCGTGTCCTCTGAGGAACTGGCGGCGGGCGCCGGGGTCACCAGCGCCAAGGTGCGCAAGGACCTCAGCCAGCTCGGTTCCTACGGCACCCGCGGCGTCGGCTACGAGGTCGATTGCCTCAGCGAGGAGATCAGCCGCGAGCTCGGGGTCACCCAACACCGCGCGGTCGCGATCGTCGGCGTCGGCAACCTCGGCCACGCTCTCGCCGGCTACGGCGGCTTCACGGCGCGTGGCTTTCGCATCGCCGGCCTGTTCGACGCCGACCCGGGCCGGTGCGGCGAGCTCGTCGCGGGCATGCGGGTGCGTCCGATGGACGACCTCGAGCAGGTCGTGGCCAGCGAGACGGTCAGTATCGGCGTGATCGCGACCCCGGCGGGTGCCGCCCAGCAGGTCTGTGACCGGCTGGTCGCGAGCGGGGTGACGAGCGTGCTGAACTTCGCGTCGACGGTGCTGGCGGTGCCCGCCGGGGTCGACGTACGCAAGGTGGATCTCGCCGTCGAACTGCAGATCCTGTCCTTCCACGAGACCCGCAAGTCGCGGGCTGCGGGGGTCTCGGCGCCGGTGGCCGAGGCCCATGCCGTGCTCACCGGGCGGGCGGTCTCGTGAGCCTGCTGGCGATCGGTCTCAATCATCGCAGCGCCTCGCCCGACCTGCTCGAGCGGGCGGCGGTGAGCCCGCAAGACGTACCCAAGGTCTTGCACGACTTGCTCGCCGGTGAACAGCTCACCGAAGCCGTGCTGCTCACCACCTGCAACCGGGTGGAGGTCTACGCGGAGACGGCGACTTTCCACGGCGGCGTCACCGAGGTCGGCGAGGTCCTCGCAAGGGCCGCCGGGTTGCCGTTCGAGGAGCTGCACCGCAGCCTTTACGTCCACCATGAGGCGCGCGCCGTGCAACATCTGTTCTCGGTGGCTTGCGGGCTTGATTCGATGCTCGTCGGCGAGGCCCAGATCCTGGGGCAGGTCCGGCAGGCGTACAAGATCGCCCGCGATGAGTCGAGCGCCGGTCGCGGCCTGTCGGAGTTGCTGCGCGAGGCGTTGCGGGTCGGCAAGCGGGCGCATGCCGAGACTGGCATCGACCTCGCGGCAGCTTCCCTGGTCGGAGTCGGACTGCGGGTGGCCGGCGAGGCGATGGCGGCAAGCGACCCCGGAGCGGCGACGAAGGTGGCGGGCGAGCACAACCCTCTGCAGGGCGCGCGGGTGCTGCTCGTCGGGGCGGGTTCCACCGGCGCGCTCGCCGGGAGCTTGCTGCGCAAGGCGGGGGTCGGCCAGCTGGTCGTCGCCAACCGCTCGCCGGAGGGCGCGCGGCGGCTCGCAGCGAACCTTGACGGCCGCGCCGTACCTCTTGACGCGCTTGCCTCCGAGCTTTCGGAGGCCGATCTCGTCGTCACCGCGACGGGTGCGACCCTTCCGGTGCTGCTGGCCGAGCTGGTCGACGCGGCGCTGCAGGTACGCGCGGCTCACGCCCACCACGCCGGCCGCGGGCTCGTGCTGCTCGACCTCGGCCTGCCGCGCGATGTCGACCCGCGGGTACGCGAGCTGCCTGGCGTGAGCCTCATCGACCTGGAGGGCCTGCGTTCGGCGCTGGCCGGGTCCGATGTGGTCACCGATGTCGATGCCGTACGCACCCTGGTCACCGAAGAGGTCTCCGCCTACGTCGACCGCCAGCGGGCCTTGCGGGTGGCGCCGACGGTCGCCGCGCTTCGAGCCCGCGCGGCCGAGATGGTGGCGGTTGAGCTGGATCGCCTCTCCGGACGGTTGCCGACCCTCTCCGAGCGTGAGCGCGCAGAGGTCGCGATGACCGTGCGCCGCGTCGTCGACAAGCTGCTGCACGCCCCGACCGTCCGGGTGAAGGAGCTCGCCGAGAGCCCGGGCGGCGCTCGTTACGCGCAGGCCCTGCACGAGCTCTTCGAACTCGACCCGCGAAAGGCCCAGGCGGTCTCCTCGCCCGGGCTCGATGAGCTGCCCGGACCGACCCCCGGCCCGCTGCGGTGACGGCTGCCCTTCGCATTGGCACCCGCCGGTCGGCCCTGGCGCTCGCCCAGTCCAGCGAGGTAGCCAAGCAGCTGTCCGAAGCGTTGCAGCGCGACGTCGAGCTGGTGGAGATCGTCACCGCTGGCGACCGTTCGGCTGAGGCGATCAGCCAGCTCGGCGGGACCGGGGTCTTCGTCGCCGCCCTGCGCGAGGCTCTGCGCGCCGGGACCGTCGACCTCGCCGTGCACTCCTTGAAGGATCTGCCGACCGCGCCGGACCCCGAGGTGGTGCTGGCTGCCGTACCACTGCGCGAGGATCCCCGCGACGCGCTGGTCTGCCCGGGCGGGCAAACGCTCGGCGAGCTGGCTCCGGGCGCGCGTATCGGTACCGGATCCCCGCGCCGCATGGCGCAGCTGCATGCGCTCGGATTCGGGTTCGACGTGGTGCCGATCCGGGGCAACGTCGACACCCGGATCCGCAAGGCGATCGCGGGAGAGGTCGACGCGGTCGTGCTGGCCCGAGCCGGCCTCGCGCGCCTCGACCGGCTCGTGGAGATCACTGAGGTGCTCGACCCGCTGCTGATGTTGCCCGCGCCCGGCCAAGGCGCGCTCGCGGTGGAATGCCGGGCCGCTGATAGCCAGCTTGCCGAGCAACTGCGAGTAGCCCTCGATGATCCGGCAAGCCGGATGGCCGTCGCCGCGGAGCGGGCGCTGCTCGCTGCGCTTGAGGGCGGCTGCACAGCTCCCGTCGGCGCGCTTGCCGACACAGTGGAGCCAGACCCGGATGACGCCGACCCGGGCGTCGATGGGGTGGGAGAGATTTACCTTCGCGGTGTCGCCGCAGCTCTGGACGGGTCAGAGGCCCTGCGGCTGTCCATCACCGGTTCTGCGCGCGATCCCGAGGCACTCGGACGCCGGTTGGCTGCGGACCTGCTCGATGCGGGTGCCGCCGACTTAGTAAGGACACACTCATGAGCTCGACCAAATCCGGTGGCCAGGCATCGCCGGTCATCTTGCTTGGTGCCGGTCCGGGAGATCCCGACCTGCTGACAGTGCGAGCGGCGCAGGCGCTTCGCGAAGCTGACGTCGTCATCGCGGGCGACGACGTCCCGGCCGGGTTGCTGCGTGACCTGTCGGCGGAGATCGTGGCGGTCGGCGCCGATCTCGACGCTGCCAAGGAGATGGTGACGCGGGCTCGCGCCGGTCGCCGCGTCGTCCGGGCCTACGCGGGTGACCCGTTCACCAGCGCCGAGGCCGTACGCGAGGCGACGGCGCTGCACCGCGCGAAGGTGGGATTCGAGGTGGCGCCCGGGATCTCCGTCGCTGCCGGAGTCGCGGCATACGCGGGGATCCCGATCGGAAGTGCCCACACGGTGGCCGCGGTCGGCGGCGGTGAGGATCCCGATTGGGCTCCGCTGGCGGCAGCGGCAGGCACGCTCGTACTGACCCTGGCGAGCACGGCGGATGCCGGCAAGGCCGCCGGCGCGCTCGTCGAACACGGACGGCGCGCCGACACCCCTGTCGCGGTCACCCTCGACGGGACCACGAATCACCAGGCCACCGTCGTCACCACCCTGGAGCGCGTCGAGGCAGAGTGTGCCGAGCTCATCGTCCGGCGGACCCGGGCGGGCCTGCCGACCGACGGACCCGCGGTCGCGGTCATCGGTGCCGCCGTGAAGTCACGCGAGAAGCTCTCCTGGTGGGAGACGCGGGCGCTCTTCGGCTGGACCGTGCTCGTCCCCCGGACACGCGAGCAGGCCGGCTCCTTGTCGGCGATGCTGCGCGCTCACGGCGCCACCCCGCTTGAGGTGCCGACCATCGCCGTCGAGCAGCCGCGCACCCCGGCGCCGATGGAGCGGGCCATCAAGGGCCTCATCGGCGGCCGCTACCAGTGGATCGCGTTCACGTCGACCAACGCGGTGAAAGCTGTCCGCGAGCGCTTCGAGGAGTACGGCCTCGACGCCCGGGCGTTCGCCGGTGTGCGGATCGCCGCGGTCGGCGAGGTGACGGCGGCGGCGCTGCTGGCCTGGGGGATCACCCCGGAACTCGTGCCCTCTGGCGCGCAGTCCAGTGAAGGGCTGCTCGCCGACTGGCCGCCTTACGACGACGTGCTCGACCCGATCGACCGCGTGCTGCTCCCGCGTGCCGACATCGCGACCGAGACGCTGCTCGCCGGTTTGCAGGAGCTCGGCTGGCAGGTCGACGACGTGACCGCCTACCGCACCGTGCGCGCCGCCCCGCCGGCCGCGCCGATCCGCGAGGCGCTGAAGGGCGGCGGGGTCGACGCCGTCCTGTTCACCTCTTCCTCGACCGTGCGCAACCTGGTCGGCATCGCCGGCAAGCCCCACGAGTCGACCGTCATCGGCGTGATCGGCCCGCAGACCGCGCAGGCCGTACGCGATCAGGGGCTACGGGTCGACGTCGAATCCGCGGAGCCGAGCGTGCCGGCCCTGGTGGCGGCGGTCGCCGAGTTCGCCCGCAAGCGGCGGGCGGAGGCGGCTGCCAATGGCGAGGCCACCGTCGTGGCGTTGCCCCGGGGACGGCGCAAGCGGTGAGCGGTTTTCCGGTGGCTCGTCCGCGCCGGCTGCGGCGAACCGTCGCGATGCGCCGGCTGGCTGCCGGCGTGCGACTTGATGCCGCTGAGCTGGTGCTGCCGATGTTCGTCAAGGAAGGCATCAGCGAGCCGGCGCCGATCAGCTCGATGCCCGGGGTCGTCCAACACACCCGGGAGTCGCTGCGCAAGGCTGCGTGTGAGGCGGTCGAAGCCGGTGTCGGCGGGCTGATCCTCTTCGGGATCCCGGCTCACAAGGACGCCCGTGGCTCGTCCGCCGATGACCCGGCAGGCATCGTGCAGCGCGCCATCGGCGACTTGGTCTCCGAGGTGGGCGACGCGACCGTACTCATGGCGGATCTCTGCCTCGACGAGTACACCGACCACGGTCACTGCGGCCTGCTGACCGCATCGGGTGAGGTCGACAACGATGCGACCCTCGAGCGTTACGCCTCCATTGCCGCTGCTCAGGCGGCTGCTGGAGTTCACGTCGTCGCGCCGAGCGGGATGATGGACGGGCAGGTCGGCGCGATCCGAGCCGCCCTCGACAGCGCCGGCGCGCCGGAGGTGGCCGTGCTCGCGTACTCCGCGAAGTACGCCAGCGCCTTCTACGGACCCTTCCGCGAAGCGGCCGAGTGCGCGCCCCAGTTCGGCGACCGCGCCGCGTACCAGCAGGATCCGGCACGCTCGGTCGACGAGGCGTTACGCGAGGTGGCGCTCGACCTCGCCGAGGGCGCCGACGCGGTCATGGTGAAGCCGGCGCTGGCGTACCTCGACGTCGTGCGGGCGGTGCGTGAGGCCGTCGACGTGCCGCTGGCGGCGTACCAGGTGAGTGGTGAGTACGCGATGGTCGAGGCGGCCGCGCAGGCGGGATGGCTCGATCGCGAGCGCACGATCATGGAAACGTTGACGGCCGTCCGGCGGGCCGGCGCCGACATCGTGTTGACGTATTGGGCCGTCGAGGTGGCGCGCCGGTTAGCGCACCGACCTTGATCAACGCTCACATGATCTTGCTGTTGTGGCATCCAGCTGCCCTAGACCATGATCATGTGAGCGTTCATTTCGAATCTGGGGCCAGGGGTTACGGTCGCGAGAACGTTCCGGCTAGGGGGCAGACAGCGGCCGTTTTTGGGGTGACCCTTAAAGCGTGCTGACGGTCCTCGCGGTGTGCCTCGTGTTTGTCGCGCCCACGGCGATCCTCGCGCTGGTCTTCGCCGCGCCCCGCTGGGGTGCCGCCCTCGGGGAGGCCTGGCGCCGACGGCTGCGCAAGCGCGACCGGCTGGTCGATGTCTCCGGTCGACCGGTGGAGCGGCTCGCCGCTGACCTGCGCCGGCTGCGTCCCCAGCGCGTCGACCCGCGCCGCTCGCGACTGCAACGGGAAGCGGCCCGGCTCGCGTACGAAGACGTCTTGCTGGAGGCGGCTCGCGCGCTCGGGATCAGCCACGCCCTCGCCGACACCCCGCGCGGCTTGCCCCTGGAGCTCGAGCTGCTCCGGGTCGAGCAGGCCCTGCTCGACGCAGGGCTGGTTCTCGCGTCAGGCTGATCAAGGCACGCGGTCCGCGCTGTTCCTGAAAGACTCACGGTGTGACCGCAAGTGAGGAGCTCTTCGCCCGTGCCCTGAAGGTCGTTCCCGGCGGGGTGAACTCTCCGGTCCGCGCCTTTCGTGCAGTCGGCGGCACGCCGCGCTTCATGACCGAGGGTTGCGGGGCCTACCTGACCGACGCCGACGGCAAGCGCTACGTCGACCTGGTCTGCTCGTGGGGGCCGATGATCCTTGGCCACGCGCATCTCGCAGTGGTCGACGCGCTGCGGTCGGCTGCTGGGCGCGGTACGTCGTTCGGCACCCCGACCCCGGGTGAGGTCGAGCTGGCCGAGCTGCTGGTCGCGCGCGTCGGGCCGCCGCTGGAATCCGTCCGGCTCGTCAACTCCGGCACCGAGGCGACGATGAGCGCCATCCGGCTGGCCAGGGGTGCGACGGGGCGCGCGAAGGTGGTGAAGTTCGCCGGTTGCTATCACGGTCACGTCGACGCGCTTTTGGCGGCCGCCGGCTCCGGCCTGGCGACGCTCGGGCTTCCCGATACGCCCGGCGTCACCGGCGCGAGCGCGGCCGACACCATCGTGCTGCCGTACAACGACCTCACCGAGGCGCAGGCGGCGTTCGAGGTACACGGCCCGAGCATCGCGTGCGTCATCACCGAGGCGGCGGCCGCCAACATGGGGGTCGTGGCGCCGCAGCCCGGCTTCGTCGAGGGCCTTCGCGCGCTCTGTGACCAGCACGGCGCGCTGCTCATCAGCGACGAGGTGATGACCGGCTTTCGGGTGAGTGAGCGCGGTTGGTACGGGCTGCCCGCCCCGCACGGCGGCCCGGCCGTCGTGCCTGACCTTTTCACCTTCGGCAAGGTCATGGGCGGCGGCTTGCCGGCAGCGGCGTTCGGCGGCCGCACCGAACTGATGTCTCAGCTCGCGCCGCTCGGGCCGGTGTATCAGGCGGGCACGCTCTCGGGTAACCCGCTGGCCGTCGCCGCCGGCCTCGCGACGCTGAAGGCCTGCACGCCTGACGTCTATGCGGCGGTCGATGCGAGCTCCGCGAAGGTGGCCGAGTTGGCGTCGGCGGCGCTGTCCGCGGCGGGCGTGGTGCACGCCGTGGGCCGCGCCGGCAGCCTGTTCAGCATCTTCTTCACCGGCGACCACCTGGTCACCGACTACGCGACCGCGCAGCGCCAAAACGTTGCGCGCTATGCCGCGTTCTTCCACAGCATGCTGGAGGCCGGCGTCTACCTGCCCCCGAGCGCGTACGAGGCCTGGTTCACCTCGGCGGCCCACGACGACGCTGCCCTGGAGACGATCGCGCAAGCGCTCCCGGCCGCTGCTCGCGCCGCCGCCGCCGTACCCGAGCGGATCGCGGCAAACGCCAGCGCGGCGGACCGGGCGTGAGCGTGACAACGACCGCTGGACTGACGACTGGGCTGACAACCAAGGTGCACCTGATACGCCATGGCGAGGTCCACAACCCGACCAAGGTGCTCTACGGCCGGCTGCCCGGCTTCCGGCTCTCGGAGCGCGGGTTGGCGCAGGCGCGGGTCGCCGCCCGCTTCCTGGAGGGTCGCGACATCGTCGCGGTGATCTCCTCGCCCCTCGAACGTGCCCAGCAGACCGCCGCGCCCATCGCCGACGCCTACGGGCTCGAGGTGGCGATCGACCCGCGGATCATCGAAAGCAGCAACTATTTCGAGGGCGGCGTCGTCGAGCCGGGCCCGGGCATCCTGCGCCATCCCCAGCACTGGCACGCGTTGCGCAATCCCTTCCGGCCCTCGTGGGGCGAGCCGTACGAGAACGTGGCGGCGCGAGTGCTCGCAGCCGTGAAAGATGCGCGCGAGGCGGTCCGTGGCCACGAGGTGGTGCTGGTCAGCCACCAATTGCCGGTCTTCGTCACGCGCCGCACGATGGAGCAGCGGCCGAAGTGGCACCGGCCGGACCGGCGGCAGTGCGCGCTCGGGTCGGTGACTTCGCTGGTGTTCGAGGGTGACGCGGACGATCCGGACGGCGATCGACTCGCATACGTGCGCTACTGCGAACCCAACGGACCCGGGAGTACGAAACAGGGCTCGGTCGGCGCCTGACGTCCGACGGGCAGGTGAGGGCCATACTCGGACGGGTGGCCGACCTGCCGCCGGGCGCGGCCCGCACCCAGCGCAAGGTGCGTCAGGCGTCGACGGCGCTGGCGCGCCAGGCGCTCGGTCGGATGGAAGCCGAGCTGCCCTTTTTTGTTGATCTACCCGCGGACCAGCGGGCCAACATTGGCCTCGTGGTCCAGGCGGGCCTGTCCGCCTTCAGCGCCTGGCTCGAACGTGGTGACGCCGGTCCTGAGGTGCCGGCCGGCGTCTTCGCCGTCGCGCCGCGCGAGCTGGTGCGTGCGGTCAGCCTGCAACGCACCGTCGACATGGTGCGGCTCGCCGTCGATGTCGTGGAGGAGCGCGTTGAAGCGCTCGCCGAGCCCGATGCCGTGCACTGGTTACGCGAGGCGGTGCTGCGTTACTCGCGCGAGCTGGCGTTCGCTGCCGCCCAGGTCTACGCCGCCGCCGCCGAGGTGCGGGGGGCCTGGGACGCCCGCCTCGAAGCATTGGTGATCGACGGCTTGATTCGGGGGGCGGGCACCGGCGGCCCGGGCTCACCGCTGGGCGATTCCCTGCTGTCGCGAGCGGCGGCGCTCGGGTGGCGCAGCACCGAGCGCGTCGTCGCGATTGCCGGCGCCGGCCCCATCGGGGAAGCCGAGCCGAGTCTGGTCGCGCTGCACCGGGTAGCCCGTGCCGCTGGCGCTGACCTGCTGGCAGGCGTCCACGGCACCGCGCTCGTCGCGCTCGTCGGGGCGACGGACGATCCGTTGCAGCTGCTGGACGACCTGCTGCCCTGCTACGGCGTCGGTCCCGTCGTCATCGGTCCCGTCGTTCTCGGCCTCGCGGCCGCAAGCCACTCGGCGCAGGCCGCGCTCGGCGGTCTGCGGGTTGCCGCCGCGTGGCCCGCGGCTCCGCGCCCGGTCAGCGCCGGCGCCCTGCTTGGCGAGCGTGCTCTCGCCGGTGAGGCCACGGCGAGCGAGGAGTTGGTCGCCACCGTTTACGAACCGTTGGCTGCGGCCGGTGGAGAGCTCCTGGAGACGGTCGCGGCGTACGTTGAGGACGCTGGAAGCATCGATGGAGCCGCCCGAATGCTGTTCGTCCACCCCAACACCGTTCGCTATCGGCTGCGCCGGGTCGATGAGCTGACCGGCCTGCAGGCGACCGAGCCGAGGGACGGCTTCCTGCTACGTGTCGCGCTTGTTCACGGGCGGTTGCAAAAGGCAGCGGCCAGGTAGCATTTTGTAGCAAAGCTACAAACACGCGCGAATGACTTGGTACGAGCCGTACACGCACTTACTCACCGGTCACCTGGAGGCTAGAAGAGTGCTCGTCGTCGTCGCTCCCGGACAGGGAGCCCAAACTCCCGGCGTACTGATTCCCTGGCTCGACAACCCTGCCGCGGCAGCGTCGCTGCGCGAGGCCGAGGCGGTGACCGGCCTGGACCTCATCCGGCTCGGGACCACCGGCACGGCGGATGAGGTGCGCGATACTGCGGTCGCGCAGCCGCTGCTCACCGCGCTGGCATTGGCGACGGTCGCGGCGCTGGAGTTGCAGCCCTCCGATATCGACATCGCTGCGGGTCACAGCATCGGCGAGCTCTCGGCAGCGGTCCTTGCCGGGTCGCTGACAGCGAAGACCGCCCTATTGCTGGCCCGCGAGCGGGGTGCTGCCATGGCGGCAGCCTGCGCGGCCGCTCCGACCGGCATGACCGCCGTGCTCGGAGGGGACGAGGCGGAGCTCGACGCGCTCCTGGCCCAGCTCGGGCTCGTCGCAGCCAACCGCAACGGCGCCGGTCAGACCGTCGTCGCCGGCCCGCTCGACGCGCTCGCGGCGCTGGCAGAGGCCCCACCGGCGAAGGTGCGGCTCCGGCCGCTTGCTGTGGCGGGCGCGTTCCACACCTCGGCAATGGAGCCGGCCCGCCAGGCGCTCGCCGCTCTCGTCGCCGAACTGACGGCCTCCGACCCACAACCGCGGCTGCTGTCCAACGCTGACGGCGCCGTCGTTCATACGGGAGCTGACCTCCTGCAGCGGTTGGTCGCGCAGGTCGCGGCACCCGTACGCTGGGACTTGTGTCAGCAGACGATGGCTGACCTGGGCGTTTCGGCCATGCTCGAGCTGGCACCCGGTGGCACGCTCACCGGCCTGGCGCGGCGAACGCTGCCCGGAGTCGAGGCCCTCGCGATCAAGACTCCGGACGACCTGGCCGCCGCACGTGGGTTGATCGCTTCCCGCAGCGGGGCCGCTCCCGAGCAAGCGCCCGCCTTCCGGCTGGTGGTGGCTCCGCACGGCGGCACGTTCGACGCTTTTGACCTCACTGAAGGAGCGTTGTTACCTGCCGGTGCCATGCTTGGCAGCGTGCGTACCGCGCGTGCCGAGCATCCGGTGGCGTCCCCGAGTGGCGGGGTGCTGCTCGAGTGGCTCGCTTCCGACGGCGACCCCGTCGCTGCCGGTCAACCGCTGGTCCGGCTCGGCACGGGCGTACCCGAGTCGCATGACGTCCATCACGTTCACCAACACGCCGGAGGCATGGCATGAGCAGCACGGGTGCGGACCCCACCGGTCCGGCGATCCTCGGTCTCGGCGCGTATCGCCCGGCTCAGCGGCTCACCAACGCCGACTTGGAAGCGCGCCTGGATACGAGTGACGAGTGGATCGTGCGGCGCACCGGCATCTCCGAGCGGCGCATCGCCGGCCCTGACGACACGCTGATAGCGATGGGTGTCGACGCAGGAGCGAAGGCTTTGGCGGCCGCCGGCGTGCAGCCTTCCGAGGTTGACCTGGTCATCGTCGCGTCGTGCACCGCGAGGACGTTCATCCCCGGTATCGGCCCGCGCATCGCCGCGCTGCTCGGGGCGAGTACGGCCGGGGCGTTCGACCTCAATGCGGGCTGCGCCGGCTTCTGCTACGCCATGTCCGCGGCGGCCGACGCCATCCGGGCCGGTAACGCCCGGCGCGTACTCGTCGTCGCGACCGAGCGACTTACGGACTGGGTCGATGCCAACGACCGCGGGATGACGATCCTGTTCGGAGACGGAGCCGGCGCGGCTCTCGTCGGGGTTCCGGAGGGTGCGCCTGCTGCTGCGCAAGATGGCCGGCCCGCGAGCATCGGGCTGGTCGCCTGGGGCAGCGACGGCAGCGCGGCGAATGTCATCGAGGTCCGCCAGCGTGAGACGGGCGAGTCGTACATGGAGATGGAGGGCCCGACCGTCTTCCGGTGGGCCACCACTCAGCTCGTGCCGGTGGCCAAACGCGCTTGCGAGCTGGCCGGAGTCGCGCCGAGTGAGCTGTCGGCGATCGTGCTGCATCAGGCCAACCTGCGCATCACCGAATCGATGGCGCGAAGCCTCGGCGCACCGCAGGCGATCCTGGCGCGCGACATCGTCGATTCGGGCAACACCTCGTCGGCGTCGGTCCCGCTCGCCCTGTCCCGCTTGATCGACGAGGGCCAGGTGGGCAGCGGTGACACCGTGCTGCTCTTCGCCTTCGGCGCGGGACTCACGTACGCCGGTCAGGTCGTACGGCTGCCCTGATCCGGGCTGGTCGGTTTACCCATCCATCAAGGAGGACGTATGTCACAGCAGGAAATCCTGGCGGGACTTGCCGAGATCGTTAACGAGATCGCCGGCATCCCGGCGGGTGACGTGCAGATCGACAAGTCGTTCATCGACGACCTCGACCTCGACTCGCTCACCATGGTCGAGGTCGCCACCTCCGCCGAGGACAAGTTCGGCGTACGCATTCCGGACGAGAGCCTCAAGGACCTGAAGACCGTCCGCGACGCGGTCGACTTCATTGAGAAGGCTGGAGTCGCAGCCTGATGTCCGCCGCCGATTCCCGCCCGGTCACCCCTTCGGCAACGGGGCCGTCCGGTGCCGGTGACGAGATCGTGGTCACGGGCATCGGCGCCCTTACTCCGCTCGGCCCCGACGCCCCGAGCCTGTGGCGCGGGCTGCTCGCCGGCGCTAACGGAACCCGGCCGCTGACCCAGCCCTGGGCGGCCGACCTCCAGGTCCGCATCGCGGCGCAGCTATCGCAGGAGGCGGAGGCCAAGCTGGCCGCCGAAGTCCCGCCTCACCAGCGCCGCAAGCTCGACCGGGTGCAGCAGATGGCGCTGGTGGCCGCCCGTGAGGCGTGGGCTGACGCCGGCGCCCCGGAGCTGGACCCGGAGCGGCTCGGGGTCTGCGTCAGCTCCGGCATCGGCGGGATCGTCACCCTGCTCGACCAGTACGACGTCCTCAAGGAGCGCGGCGCCTCCCGGGTCAGTCCACACACCGTGCCGATGCTCATGCCCAACGGTCCGGCGGCCGCAGTTGCGCTCGAACTCAAGGCCCGCGCGGGGGTTCACGTCCCCGTGTCGGCGTGCGCGTCCGGCTCGGAAGCGATTGCGATGGCGCTGGACATGCTGCGCCTCGGGCGGGCCGACGTCGTCGTCGCGGGTGGTTCGGAAGCGGTCATCCACCCGCTGCCGATCGCCGGATTTGCCACCATGCGGGCGCTCTCGACGCGCAACGATGAACCCGAAGCGGCCTCGCGTCCGTACGACAAGGCGCGTGACGGCTTTGTCATAGGCGAGGGTGCCGGCATCTTGGTACTCGAGCGGGCGTCGTCGGCACGCGCCCGCGGAGCCACGATCTACGGCGTCCTCGCGGGTGCGGGCCTGTCGTCGGACGCGCACGACGTCGTGGCGCCGGAGCCAACCGGTGCGGGCGCGTCGCGTGCGCTGGCGTTCGCCTTGCGGGACGCCGGCCTCGAGCCCTCCGACATCGCCCACGTCAACGCTCACGCCACCTCGACCCCCATGGGCGACGTTGCCGAGGCGCGAGCGATCCGCAAGGCGCTCGGTGGCGCTGCCGACTCGCTGGTCGTGTCGGCGACCAAGGGCTCCACGGGGCACCTGCTCGGTGCCGCCGGCGCCGTCGAAGCCATCGCCACGCTGCTCGCGCTGCGCGACCGGCTCGCTCCGCCCACCCGCAACCTTGACGATCCCGACGACGCCGTCGACCTGGACATTGCCCGCCTCGATCCGAGGCCCTTGCGTTCGGGACCGCTTGCCGCGGTGTCGAACTCATTCGGCTTCGGCGGGCACAACGTTTCGCTTGCCTTCCGGAGCAGCTGACATGACGGCACTTGCCGCTTCCCCCCAGTCCGATCTCCCCGTCATCTCTGCGCGGCCGGTACCCAGTGACCCGCGTGACCCGATGGCACGTATCGAGCGGCTCGGTGAGATCACCGACGTGTTGAACGACGACGACGGCGTGGTGGTTGCCGCGCTCGTCGCCGATGGCGTACCGATGATCGCCTTCGCCACCGATCCGCGCCGTCAGGGCGGAGCGATGGGCACCAAGGGCTGCGAGGCTTTGTACGCGGCGTACGAGCTCGCCGTCGCACGTAGCTGGGCGGTCGTCGGCATCTGGCACAGCGGCGGCGCGCGACTCACCGAAGGCGTCGATTCGCTCCACGGTGTGGGACGGGTGTTCGCGGCGATGACCCTCGCCAGCGGCAAGATCCCGCAGCTCTCTCTGGTGCTCGGCCCGGCCGCCGGTGGTGCCGCGTACGGACCCGCCCTGACCGACGTCGTGATCATGGGTCCGGAGGGACGCATCTTCGTCACCGGACCCGACGTCGTCCGCAGCGTCACCGGTGAAGATGTGGACATGGCCCGCCTCGGCGGTCCCGAGCCGCATGGCCGCAGCAGCGGTCTCGCGTCGGTGGTCGCGGCCACCGACGACGAGGCGTACGCCGCGACCCGGCGCATTGCCGCCCTCCTGACCGGCGAGCTGCGTCGCCAGCCCGTCTTCGACCGCCAGCTGGAAGGCTTCCTGCCCGACCGGCCGGCGCGGGCGTACGACGTGAAGCCACTGATCAACGCGATTCTCGACGAGCCGTTCACCGAGCTGCACGGGCGCTGGGCGCCGAACCTGGTCACCGCGCTCGGCACCCTCGGAGGCCAGACGGTCGGTGTCCTCGCGAACAACCCGCTGCGCCTCGGCGGCTGCCTGGATGCGGCCGCCGGCGACAAAGCGGCCCGTTTCGTGCGGATGTGTGACGCGTTCGGCGTTCCGCTGCTCGTGATCGTCGACGTCCCCGGCTACCTGCCGGGCACCGGGCAGGAGTGGAACGGTGTCGTGCGGCGCGGGGCGAAGCTGCTGCACGCCTTCGCCGCGGCGTCGGTCCCGCGGATCACGCTGGTCACGCGCAAGGCGTACGGCGGCGCGTACATCGCCATGAACAGCCGGGCGCTCGGCGCGACCCACGTCCTCGCATGGCCCAAGGCGCAGGTCGACGTCATGGGCGCGGTCGCCGCGGTGCGGATCCTGCACCGGCGCCAGATCGCGGCCGTACCCGATGAGGAGAAGCCGCTGCTGGAGGCGCGGCTTGCCGAGCAGCACCTGAAAGCTTCCGGCGGGCTGTCGCGGGCGATCGAGGGCGGGATGGTCGACGAGATCGTCGAACCCAACCTCACCCGCACCCGTCTCGCGGCCCTGCTCGCCGAGCACCCGTCGGACCGGGGCACTCACGGAAACATTCCGCTCTGATGGCCTTGCTCGACGGCAAGCGGCTGCTGATCACGGGCGTCCTGACCGAGGCCTCGATCGCGTTCACGGTCGCGAAGCTGGCCCAGCTGGAAGGCGCTGAGGTGGTGCTGACTGGCTTCGGCCGGGGACTCGCCATCACCGAGCGCATCGCCAAACGGCTGCCGGAGAAGGCACCCGTCATCGAATTGGACGTGACGAACGAGGAGCATCTGGCCGCGCTGCCGGAGCGCCTTTCCGAACACGTGCAGGGTCTCGACGGCGTGCTCCACGCGATCGCCTTCGCGCCGGAAGGGGCGCTCGGCGGCAACTTCATGACCGCCACCTGGGAAGACGTCTCCACGGCGGTTCACGTTTCGGCCTTCTCCCTCGCTGCGCTGACCCGGGCGGTGCTGCCAGTGCTCACACCAGGCTCGGGCGTCGTCGGGCTCGACTTCGACGCGACCGTCGCCTGGCCCGCGTACGACTGGATGGGCGTCGCCAAGGCCGGTCTCGAATCGACCGCGCGCTACCTCGCCCGCGAACTCGGGTCCAAGCAGATCCGGGTCAACCTGGTCGCCGCCGGCCCGCTGCGCACGATCGCCGCAAAGTCCATCGCGGGCTTCGAACAGTTCGAGCAGGTTTGGGGCGAGCGGGCCCCGCTCGGCTGGGACATCCGCGACACCGGACCCGCGGCCAAGGCCTGCGTCGCCCTGCTCTCGGACTGGTTCCCCGCGACGACCGGCGAGATCGTCCACGTCGACGGAGGGGTCCACGCCGTCGGGGCCTGAACAGTTATCCACAGGCCTTTTTGGCAGGTCACGAAGCGTGAGACTTCCAACGCGACCGAACCAAGCAGAACGCCGTGCAGCTGGAAGGCTGGCTGGTGCTGCGCTTCACGGTTCGCGACATACCCGAGCGCCTCCCAGACGAGGTCATCGCCATCCTCCGGGCGTGGCGAAAAGGTTGGGCAGATTTGCACGGGAAGGGGCGGCCGGGTGGACGTGGCCCGGCTCACAGGGTCGCTGGGTCATACTGGGTCGTGCCCTATCACCGTCGACGCGGCTGCCTGCTGGCCGCCATCGCGCTGGGGGTCGGCGGCTTGGCCGCGTGTTCGACTTCCGAGAACGGCGCGGGTAACCACACGCCGTTCGTGCAGGTCAAACCAGGATATTCGGAAGTCACGCCCGCCAAGCGCAAGGCCGCTCCGGACCTCAAGGGCGCGACGCTCAGCGGCAGCCAGCTTGCGCTCACCTCGCTGAGCGGCAAGGTCGTGGTCCTGAACTTCTGGGGATCGTGGTGCGGGCCGTGCCGCGCGGAGGCGTCGGCGCTGGTCACCGTCGCCAAGAGCGCTGGCAGCGGAGTCACGTTCGTGGGGGTCGACGAGCGGGACACGACGACGAACGCCCTTTCCTTCCAGCGCACGTACGGCGTCGCGTATCCGAGCATCGTTGACGAGGACGGCTCGCTCGCCGCGCACTGGCCGGGCGCATCAGGGCCGCCTTACACGTTCATCATCGACCGCCAGGGCCGGGTCGCCGGGCGGTTCCTCGGCGGGGTCACCGAAGGTGAATTGAAGAGTGCTGTCGCCAAGGTTGCGGCCGAGGCGTGAGCGCCGCCACCTTCGTCACTGACGGTCCGCTGCTGCTTGCGGTCCCGGTGGCGGCGCTCGCGGGACTGGTGTCGTTCGCGTCCCCGTGCGTGCTTCCGTTGGTCCCCGGATACCTGTCTTACGTCGCCGGGCTCTCGGGCTCGGAGTTGGCCGAGTCCAAGGCTGGGCCGGCCACGGCCACGGTCGCGATCGCCCAGGGCGACACCCTGGTCCGGGTCGCCGCTCCTGCTGCCTTGCGGCGCCGGCTGCGCAGCAGGGTCGTGGCCGGGTCGCTGCTCTTCGTGGCCGGTTTCACCCTGGTGTTCATTGCGTACGGGGCTGCGTTCGGCTCGTTGGGTACGGCCCTGCGACGCCACGAGCGCGGGATCGAGCAGGTGCTCGGCATCGTGACGATCGTGATGGGGCTCGCCTTCGCGGGAGCGTTTTCCAAGCTCATGATCGCTAACCGGCAGTGGCGGGTGCGATGGCTGCCGGCGCGCGGACTCGCCGGAGCGCCCCTGCTTGGGATGCTTTTCGGGGTGGGCTGGACCCCGTGCCTCGGTCCGACGCTGGCGGCGGTTCAAGGGTTGGCGCTGAGTAGCGCCACGGCCGGACGTGGCGCGACGCTCTCGGCGGCCTATTGCCTCGGACTCGGGATCCCATTCGTGCTGGTCGCAGTAGGAATGCGGGCGGGGCTCGGGGCTCTCGCGATGATCCGCCGGCATACCCGCGTCGTCATGACCATCGGAGGTCTGCTGCTCGTCGTTACGGGCTTGCTCGAGGTCACCGGCGAGTGGAACCACCTGGTCAACGAGCTGCGTGCCAGCCTGCCCGGTTTCAACGAGGCTCCGCTGTGAGCGTCACCCGCCCCGAGACGCGGCCGGAAGAGCCGACGCTGCTCTCGACGGTGCCCCAGGACCCGTCGGAGCGCCCGACGCCCGGCGGTCGGCGCCGCCCGTTTGCCCCGCTGATCCGCGCGTGGCGGCAGCTGACGAGCATGCGCACGGCGCTGCTGCTGCTCTTTCTGCTGGCGTTGGCGGCGGTGCCGGGCTCGCTGCTCCCGCAGCGCAGCGTCGATCCGACGCTGGTGGATCAGTACATCGTCGATCATCCGAAGCTCGGACCGTTCCTGGATCGCTTGTCGGGTTTCGACGTGTTCGCGGCGCCGTGGTTCGCGGCGATTTACGCGTTGCTCTTCGTTTCGCTGATCGGCTGCCTGATCCCGCGGATGCGCCTGCACGCGCGGGCTTTGCTACGCCGTCCCCCCAAGGCGCCCGCCCATCCGTCGCGCCTGGCTTCGGGCACTACCTTCGAAACGTCGGCGTCGGTCGACGAGGTCTTGGCGGTGGGTCGCGGCGTGCTGCGGGGGCGGCGCTTTCGGGTGGCCGCCGACCCGGGTTCGCTCAGCGCCGAGAAGGGTTACCTGCGCGAGACCGGCAACCTGTTGTTTCACGTCTCGCTCGTGGTGTTGCTGGCGGGCATCGCGGTGGGCGGCCTGTACGGGTACACCGGCAAGGTCGTGGTGACCGATGGCGATGGGTTCACCAATACGCTCGTCCAGTACGACAACTTCAACCGCGGGGCGCTTGTCAAGACCGACCGGCTGAACCCGTTCTCGTTCCAGCTCCAGAATTTCGAGGCCGAGTACCAGAAGGACGGCACGCCCAAGACCTACCGGGCGTTCGTCGCGCTCCGGGCGAAGCCCGGCGGCCCCACGTCGCAACACACGATCAAGGTGAACGATCCGCTGAAGATCGGTGAGGCGAAGGTCTACCTGATCAACCATGGCTACTCACCCCACGTCGTCCTTCGTGACCGCACCGGCAAGGCGGTCTACGACGCCTACATGCCGTGCGTGGCGGCCGATACCCGCAACCTCACGTCCAGCTGCGTCTTCAAGATCCCGGACACCGGGTTGGCACCGGTCGGCGACCTGAAGAAGGTTCAGCAGATCGGGGTGCGGGCGGTGCTTGCGCCGACTTTCGACCCGGCCGATACCCGCGGCTCGATCTTCCCGGCGCTGCTCAATCCGCGCCTCGCGGGTGTGCAGATCTATCTGGGCGATCTCGGTATCGATGCCGGCACCCCGCAAAACGTCTACGAGCTGGACACGACCCGCATGACGCTGCTCAAGGTGAAGGGCCCGACCGGCGCGAGCACCCCGATTCTGGACCCGCGAAACAAGCAGGCCGACAGCGTCACGGGGCTGCCGGGCGGCCTGGTCCTGACGGTCGACAAGGTGAAGAACTACGCCGTCTTCTCCATCAAGTACGACCCGGGCAAGGGCCTGGTCTTGTGGGCTGCGATCGCGATGCTCACCGGTCTGATCGGCTCGCTCCTGATTCGGCGCCGCCGGGTATGGATCCGCGCGAGCGCAGGGCCCGGCCAGGGTCGTACTGTTGTCGAGATCGGCGGGCTCGCCCGCACCGGAAGTCTGACCGCAGAGTTTGAAGATCTTGTCCGCCGGGTCACCGCCCGGCTGCCCGAGCAGGGATAAGGGGCCAGATGTCAGGGCTGTCCAACGATTTGTTCGTCATCACCGTCATGGCATACGCGATTGCCATGGTCGCGTTCGCGGCCGACCTGGCGTTTCGGCGCGCGCCGTCCCGTTTGGTCCGGGCTGCGGTGCCCGATGCAGTGGCGGCGGACCGGACGGCGGACCAGAAGGTCCTCGTCGGCTCCGCAGGCCTGATTGCCGCGCCGCCGGCGCCGCCCGCGCCGCCGCAGGTCGAGATCATCGAGGAGCCGGGCCGCGATTACGGGCGGGCGGCGCGCATCGCGCTGGGCGTCACGCTCTTCGGTTGGCTGACCCACCTCGTCACCATCGTCACCCGCGGGTTCGCTGCCCGCCGGGTGCCGTGGGGCAACATGTACGAATTCTCGACCGTGGTCGCGTTCCTCGCCGTCACCGCGTTCCTGGTGTTGCTCGCCCGGCAGAAGGCCCGCTGGCTCGGCGTTTTCGTGCTCCTGCCGGTGGTGCTCTACCTGGGCCTGGCCGGCACGGTGCTGTACGTCAAGGCCGGTCCGCTCGTCCCGGCGCTGAACTCGTACTGGCTGAAGATCCACGTCGTGGCCGCGATGACTGCCACGTCGATGTTCTTCGTCAGCGGCATCCTGGCCCTGCTCTACCTCGCGAAGCTGCGGCGGCCGGAGGGCAACCTGCTTTCACGCCTGCCCGATGCGGCGGCGCTCGACCGGCTGACGTACGGCCTGGTGGCGTTCGCCTTCCCGATCTGGACCTTCGCCGTCATGGCCGGTGCGATCTGGGCCGAGGCGGCCTGGGGCCGTTACTGGGGCTGGGACCCGAAGGAGACCTGGTCGTTCATCACCTGGGTCATCTACGCGGCCTATCTGCATTCGCGGGCGACGGCGGGCTGGAAGGGCAAGCGTGCGGCCTACTTTGCGGTCGCCGCCTTCGCCGCGCTGATCATCAACTACTACGTGGTCAACACGTTCATCGTCGGCCTGCACAGCTACGCCGGGGTGAAGTAGCCGCCGCCACCTGCGGACGGGTCAGCTGAACGTCCAGCTGCTGGTGATGTCATCCGCCGCGCTCGAGGCGCGGTCGGACGTTCCGGCGGTGACGGTGAGGATGAAGACGTCGGAGGCGCCGGACACGTAGAACTGCTCGCCGAAGACCGTCGAGCCGCCGGTGGAGGCGATGGAGTAGTTCACCTGCTCCGCCGGGACGCCGCCGAGTTTGGTGTCAGTGAACTGGATCCCCTTCGCCCCGACGCCGGTGAGCGACGTGCGTGCCTGGGACTGGAACGACAGGCTTTGGATCTGCGCCGGGTCGCTCGGGGCCGCGCCGGCGATCTTCAGCAGGCCGATGTTGTCGGACAGCCCGCTGATCGGGGCGTGAAACGCGATCATGGCGGTGGTCTTGCGGAGCCGGGCCTGAGCGTCAGAGATCTTGCCGGCGACGTCGCTACCGTTGCCGAGGACGGCCGGGAAGCGGGCTGCCGCTTCCGCCGGGGTCGTCGCGATGACGTAGCCGATGGGAACCGTCAGCGAGATTCCAGACGCGGCGTCGCGGAAATCGCGCAGCGAGTTGAACGTGCCCGTCGGACTGGGCGTCGGCGAATCCGACACCGACGAGGACGGGCCGGGAAAGTCGGTGGAGCTGGCCGACGGGGTCGGTGAGGCCGGGGAACCCAGCACGCTGCCGCCTCCCGACGACCCGCATCCCGCTGCCAGAGCGAGCGCGAGAAGCCCGCCTGCGAAGGCGGCCGGCCTCGCGGCGCGCTCCGTACCCAGGCTGGGGATCCGTCGGGTCATGTGCGGTCAGCTCCTTGAATACGGGCATGGCGAGTCGCCATGGTTGCGCAGGGTGGTCAGAGGATGAATCTAGATGCCATTTGTCGGCTGCGGGCCGTTCCGGGCGGTTCGGGGTGTCGCGGGTCTCGCGTACGGGCGCCCATCCACCCGTGTCGGGCAGACTGCAGATGTGGCGAGCTATCCCGACCTGCGTGACTTCGTCGCCCGCCTCGACCGTGCCCACGAGCTGCGGCGAATCACGGCAGAGGTCGATCCCCACCTCGAGGTGAGCGAGATCGTGCAGCGGGTGGTCCGGGCACGCGGTCCGGCGCTGCTTTTCGAGAACGTTCGCGGTTCGAAAATGCCGCTGGCGCTGAACCTCTTCGGCAGCGAGAAGCGGATGTCGATGGCGCTCGGCGTGGAGCGCCTCGACGACATCGGTGACCAGATCGCCGGCCTGTTGAAGCCGGAGCTCCCGGTCGGTTTCGGTGGGCTGCGTGAGGCCTTCGGCAAGCTCGGTGCGCTGCGCTCGGCGCCTCCTAAGACGGTGGCCGCCGGCTCGTGTCAGGACGTCGTGCTGCGCGGCGCCGATGTCGACCTCGACCTGCTGCCGGGCATCACGGCCTGGCCCGACGACGGCGGCATCTTCCTGAACCTCGGGCTCACCCACACCAAGCATCCCGAGACGGGTGCCCGCAATCTCGGGATGTACCGCCTGCAGCAGCATGACGCTCGTACGGTCGGCCTGCACTGGCAGATCCACAAGGATTCCAATGCCCACCACGCGGTCGCCGAGCGGCGCGGGGAGCGGCTCCCCGTGGCGATCGCCTTCGGGTGCGAGCCGGCGGTGACCTACGCGGCCAGCGCGCCGCTACCCGCCGAGATCGACGAGTACCTTTTTGCCGGCTTCTTGGCCCGCCGACGTATCGAATTGGTGGATTGCCTGACGGTGCCGCTGAAGGTGCCGGCCAGCGCGAGCGTCGTCCTGGAGGGCTGGCTCGAGCCGGGCGCGCGGCGTCCGGAGGGCCCGTTCGGCGACCACACCGGCTTCTACACGCCGGTGGAGCCTTTCCCGGCGCTGACCGTCGACTGCATGACCATGCAGGCGCCAGCGGCCAACCCGATCTTCCAGACCATCGTCGTAGGTCGCCCGCCGCAGGAGGATGCCTGGATCGGCAAGGCGACCGAGCGCATCTTCCTGCCGCTGATCCGGATGACGTTGCCGGAGCTGATCGATTACGACCTCCCGGTGGCGGGCGGCTTCCACAACTGCGTGATCGCCTCGATCGACAAGCGCTTCCCGAAGCACGCGCAGAAAGTGATGAACGCGATCTGGGGCGCCGGCCTGATGTCGCTGGCCAAGCTGATCATCATCGTGGACGCGGACTGTGACGTGCACGATTACACCGAGGTGGCCTGGCGCGCGTTCGGCAATGTCGACTACGCCCACGACCTGCTCGCCACGAGTGGTCCGGTCGACCACCTTGACCACGGCTCCTACCAGCAGTTCTGGGGCGGCAAGATGGGCATCGACGCCACCCGCAAGTGGCCGCAGGAGGGCTACACGCGCGGCTGGCCCCCGGAAGCCGTCATGAGCCCGCAGGTGCAGGCGACCGTCGACCGGCGCTGGAAGGAGTACGGACTGTGACCACCGCGGTTCCCCCCGCAGCCCCGGGCCTCACGGCGCGCGCGCCCAGCCCGGCCAAGGCGTTTCTGCGGCTGGTGATGATCGAGCATTCGGTCTTCGCGCTCCCGTTCGCCTACCTGGCGGCGCTGTACGCCGGCTTCTCGGTGACCCGCACCGTCCACTGGCGCGCCATCCTCCTGGTGACCATCGCGATGGTGGCGGCGCGCACGTTCGCCATGGCGGTCAACCGGATCGTCGACCGCGGCTACGACGCTCGCAACCCGCGTACAGCGCAGCGCGAGCTGGTCACCGGAACGGTCTCGGTGCGTACGGCAGCTGTCGGTTCCGCGGTCGCGCTCGCCGTTTTCCTCACCGCCGCCGGGCTGCTTTCGCTGCTGTGCCTCGCGCTCGCGCCGATCGCCTTGGTGCTCTTCGTCGGCTATCCCTACGGCAAGCGCTTCACCTGGCTCTGCCACGGGCTGCTGGGGCTCGCGCAGTCGGTCGGGCCCATCGGGGCGTGGCTCGGGGTGACCGGCCACTGGTCCTGGCCGTCGGTCCTGCTGGGCTTCGCCGTCGGACTGTGGATCGGCGGCTTCGACCTGATCTACGCCATGCAGGACATCGATTCCGACCGCGCGGAGGGCGTCTACTCGTTGCCCGCGCGCTTCGGGGGAGCGGTCGCCCTCCGTACGGCCGCGGTGAGCCATGTCGTCACGCTCGGGCTTTTCGCCTGGTTCGGCGCCGCGGTGCATGCCGGAGCCTGGTGGTGGGTCGGCCTCGTCGTGGTCGCAGGGGCGTTCACCTACGAGCACAGCCTGGTCAAGCCCGACGACCTGTCGAAGGTCAATCGGGCGTTCTTCACCGCCAACGGCGTCGTCGGCTTCGCGCTCTTCGGCTTCGGGCTGATTGACCTGCTCGTCCGGGGTCTCGGCGCCTGATGCCGGCCGGTTCGGTCGGCCCGGATTACGAGGGTGCTCTCGAACGGGCGCTCGGCGAGACGCCGCATGTGCCGGTCGGGGTGGGCCCGCACCCCGAGCCATGGCCGGAGGATCCCCGCCTGGACGCCGAGCTGCTGGCGGGCGGCGACCGGCGAAACGTGGTTGACCAGTACCGGTACTGGTCCATGGAGGCGATCGTCGCGGATCTGGACACCCGGCGGATGCCGTTTCACGTCGCGGTCGAGAACTGGCAGCACGACCTGAACATCGGGACAGTCGTTCGCAACGCCAACGCTTTTCTGGCCGCCGCCGTGCACATCGTCGGGTCGCGCCGCTGGAACCGGCGGGGTGCCATGGTCACCGATCGCTACCAGCACGTGATCCATCACCCGACCTTCAAGGATCTGCTGACCTGGGCGCAAGCGGAGCAGCTCCCGCTGGTGGGGATCGATCTGCTGCCCGGATCGCGCCCGCTGCCGGGCGAAGCGCTGCCCCGTCGTTGCATTCTGGTGTTCGGTCAGGAGGGTCCGGGATTGTCCGCAGCTGCCAGGGCGGCCTGCGAGGACGTGTGGCACATCCCGCAGTACGGCTCTACCCGCTCCATCAACGCGGGCGTTGCCAGCGGCATCGCCATGTACGAGTGGTGCCGGCAGTGGGCTCCGCAAAACGGCGGGACGCCGCCCCCCGGATGGCACAACGGGCCTTAAGCCCGGTATCGTGGGGCCGCAGAAACACCAGAGCGTGCCGACTCGATCCATGGCCCCCGGACCCAAAAAAGTGGCTCCGAGCCACCTGACGCCGCGAGGCGACCTGGCGGGTCGGCGCACAAGGCCCCGGACTTTCTAGTCCGGGGCCTTTGTGTTGCCCCGGGGGCTGCGGGCCAGGCGTGGGTAGCGGGTGGTGTCGTCCGGCTCCGCGTCGGTGAGCGCCCCACGCAGCAGCTGCAAGGCATTGCGCGACAGGGCTTCGGCATCGAGGTGGTCCAGCCCGAGATCGGCGGCGACGGCCTCAGATCCCTCGCCGTAGCCGTAGGTCGTCATGACGGCTGCCCGCTCCGGCGCCGGTAGCTGGGCGAGGGCGTCTTCGAGCCAGTCGAGCAGCTCGGCGTCGGGGGTCCCGCCATCGACCGCGGCGACGTCTTCGATCAGCGCGGCGGCGAGCGTTTTCAGGCGCGGCGGGCCCTGCCGGGACGATGGCGGCCTGCGATGCGGATGAGGTGTCACCCTTGAATGGTGCACGGTCTGGCAAGTTCGCGCGGGCAGAGCCGCGCACCCGCGCCTATCTGGGTGGTGGCGGGCGCACCCGGCGCGGGCAAGAGCACCGTCGGCCAGCTGCTGCTGGACGCCCTCGCCGCAGCCGGGCAGCCGGTACCGGCCCTGCTCGACAAGGACACGCTCTTCGGCGCATTCGTCGCCGCCGCGCTCGAGGCGGCGGGTCGGCCGCCGGGGGAGCGCGAAGGCGACTGGTATGACGCCCACATCAAGCGGCACGAGTATGCGGGGCTCACGGCAGCCGCGAGGGAGATCAGCGCGCATGGCTGCCCGGTGCTGCTCAGCGCCCCTTTCACGCGCCAGATCCGGGAGCCGGGCCGCTGGCAGGAGTGGGTCGGCGAACTCGGTGGTGGACCGGTCCAGCTGGTCTACGTGCGTAGCGACCCGCAGACGCTCGCCGCCCGCCTGGCCGGCCGCGGGTCGGCCCGGGATGCCGGCAAGACCGTCGAGTTCGACGCCTTCCTGGCGCGGATGACGCCGGACGTTCCCCCGCCCGTACCGCACCACCTGATCGACAATCGGCGGGGAGCTGTTTCGCTGGCGGCGCAAGTCCGCGAACTGCTTGCCTGACTAGGCCTGGATGGGTTGGGTCGGCTCCGTCGCCGATTGCGGCACCGGAGGGACCGGCTCGCCCGGGTCGTTCGCCGGCTGCCCGGCGATGATCACCTGCGATGTGTACTGGAACCCGTCCCACCAGCGCGCCTCGAAGCGACCGGCCGGATCGGCGTAGTAGCCAGGGGGAAACGCGGGCTGCGGGGGTTGGATCTGCGCCACCGGTTCAGGCGCGGGGGCCGCGGGGACGTAGCCCTGCGGTGCCTCGATGAACGGCATGGGCGCCGGGTACGGCGCGATGATCGGCGGGGGCGGCGGAGCGAACCGTTCCGCCGCCGTACCGACCGGGTACCAGAGCTGCTCCGGCTTCAGGACCGAACGGAAGTCGTGCTCGCAACGCCGGCACTTGCGAAGGGCAGCTTCGTCGCGCCGCTCGCCGCAGTTGGGACAGAACACGACGAGGTGATCTTCCGCCTCGAGTCCCTGGCAGCGCGGGCAGACGTATTCCGGGTCGAGCTTGACGAACGGCATGATGCGCCCGAGCGCCACGAACGGGCTGACCCCGGCCGACGACACGGTGGCACCGAGGAATCCTGACAGGCCGCGGATCTTGCGGTTGCGTTCGACGAGCCGTTTGTAGTCCGGATTGACGACCTTCTCGTGACGGCAGGTCGTGCAGCGCTGCAGCGTGCGAAGCGGCAGGGAGTCACGAATGCGCGCCTGGTCGTTGAGGAAGGTGACGACGGGCTTTTCGGCGGCGCGGAGCGTGATGACCGGCACCAGGCCGGGGGCGGACCCGTCGAGCACCTCTTCGATCTCGCTGGCGACGCGCTCGACGTCTGCCACGAGAGCCGGCGGCATCGGGCCGGGCATCCGCGAGACCAGCAGCGCGACGGTCAGCATGCCCTGCACCCGCATCGAGTCGAGGATCGCCTCGGCATCGGGGACGGCGATGACGATCTGCGCCTTGTCGCTGCCCGTCGAAGGCGGCGGCGCGGCGCCGAGCCACTGGTCGACCCGGCCGACGGCCTTCTCGCCGGCGTCGCCGGTCGCGGAGTTGGTGCGCTCGAGGAAACCGATGCTGGCAGCGGTGCTGTTGAATGTGGGCTGCGACGGGACGAGGTTCGGGTCCAGCGCGACCAGGCAGGCGTCGACTGCCTTGGCGATCTCGGTGAAAATCTCGGAGTAGGTCTTGTTGGCGCCCCAGGCTTTTCCGCCGGGTGCGCGCCAGCGGTCGAAGAGGTGGATGGTCACCTCGGTGGGACCCTGGTCGGCGTCGAGTTCGACCTTGACGCCGACGGGGGACTTCTTCAGCTGCAAAGCCCCCGCAGCGAGCTGCGAGCCGCGCTGACCCTCGAGGCTGGTGAGGCGCTCGGTGGTGAGCTCGAACCGCTGCTCGCGCAGGGTCTTCGCGAGGGCGGTCCGTACGGTCGCCACTGGGGCCGCGACCGTACGGACCAGCTCCATTCGGGCGAAAGGCATCGGTCGGGCCTGGCTCAGAGGACGGACGTGATGTCGCCGGTGTCGACCTCGCCGCCGGTGTCGTACGAAGAGGTGTCAGCGCCGGAGGTGTCGTAGGCGGCGGTGTCGGCTGCCGTGTCGACGTAACTGTCGGTCGTGTTCTGGTAGTCCGTCGCGGCCGCGTCGTAGCCCGAGGCGGTGTCGGCGTACTGGTCGGCGTGCTCGTAGCTGTACTGCGCACCTTCGAGGTCACCCTGGGAGAGGGCCAGGTCTGCCTGGTACTCGGAGTTGGCGGCGGACTCCGACCAGTCGCTGGCGCTCTCGGCGTTCCAGTTCGACCAGTCCTGCGCGGTGGCAGCGCTGTCCAGTTCGGTGGACGCGACGGGTGAAACGTCGGCGACCGCATCGGCTGCGCTGGACAGGTCAGAGGTGTTGTAGTCGCCCCAAGACTCGGACATTGTCATTCCCTTCGCTCCGCCGCTCCCTGTTGGAGAAGCTGACTATGACAACACCCACCGAGCATGACCCCATCCGGTGTGTTCTGTCCGGCGAACGACACCGCTCAAGGGGCAATTACGGGACACGGCGGGATGACCTGCCCGCCGTGTCCCGTATTGACTGACCCGGTGTCAGACGCCGCCGGTGGCCGATCCACGCCGGCGCAGGCCCAGTCCCAGTCCGATGAGCACAACCACTATGCCGACCCCGCCGATCGCGAGCGGCAGCGTCACCTTCGCGAGCGTGATCTTGTCAGCGCGGCCCTTGGCGAACTTGGCGATGTCAGCTTCGGAGGCCGGAACCTGGCTGTAGTCGATGTTGAAGACCTTGCTGGTGGGCGGGGACTTCACGAGCTTGCCGATCAGCTGTGCGGCCGACTGGACGACCGCGTTCTTGGCGTACGCCGGCTTGTTGAGGATGGTCTGGATCCGGCTGATTCCCTGGATGTCCGGCGACGCGTACAGGGTCTGGTTGATCCGGTCGAGCCCTACGATCGCGCCCGTCTTCGGCTCCACCAGGAATTTGGTGTCGACGTCGAGCGTGTACTTGAGGGGAACGTTCTGGGCGAGGATGGCGGTCGCGGCGGCGCGGTCGTCAGCGGCCAGCGCGGGCAGCACGGCGGCCTGCAGCAGTGCCGGGTCGGCTCCCAGAGCCTTCAGCTGGGTCGCGGCCTGGGCGGGGGTCAAAAACTTCGGGATGCCCTGCGACGCGAGCTGGTCGATGTAGGACGCCAGGACCGGCGCACTCTTCATCGAACCGTGGTAGCGGTTGACCTTGACTCCTGCGACGGTGGTCGTGCCGATCTTCGTGAACGGGTAGGAGACGCCGGATTCGTTCTTCCACACCTGGTACGGGCCCTTGCCCGCGTCGAACGGCAGGTTGATCGCGTAGGCGGGTGAGCGGTCGATCTTGTTGCTCGGGGTGTATGCCCAGGCGCGGTCATCGTCGACGTTCTTCAGCGACTTGCGATCGACGACGTAACGCTGCTGGAGGTTCTGCGGCTTGAGAGTGCCGATCTGCTCAACGTCGTTTTCCTGCACCACCGCTCGGCTGCCGGCGGTCTCGGTCACTTTCAGTTGGCGCTTGATGTCCAGCGGCAGCTTCTGCGGGGTCTTCAGCAGTCCGGCTGTCGCCGGGTCGAGGTAGAGCGTGAACGTGCCGGTGGCGTGGGCCGTCTTGTCCAGTGGACCGCCCGGGTACTTCACCGCGAGCGCGGGAAGGGCAAAGGCCGCGACCACACCCAGGACGATGAAAAGAACTCCGATGGTGAGCAGCAGCTTCGCCGAACGTCGCACTGGAGGCCTCTTCCGTGGGGCGCTGGGACTCATTACCGGCAAGACACCTTGGCTCATCAGCGAAACGTATGAGCATCCTGCCCGGTTCACACCGGCCGAATGACCGCAGTACTAAGGACTAGAGTCCGGAGTCGGAGTCGGCGTCCCCGGGAAACTTTACGCGCTGGTAGCCGCCGTTGACCGTTGGTATCCGGCGGTTCCGAATGACCTCGAGAAGGAGAGCTGGTGACGGACGGACCCCTGATCGTCCAGTCCGACAAAACCGTGCTCCTCGAGACCGACCACGAGCTGGCTGACGAGGCCCGCGCCGCGATCGCCCCGTTCGCCGAGCTCGAGCGGGCCCCCGAGCACATTCACACCTACCGGATCACCAACCTCGCGCTCTGGAACGCGCGGGCCGCCGGCCACGACGCCGAGCAGGCTGTCGACGTCTTGATGCGCTATTCGCGCTTTCCGGTGCCCCACGCCCTGCTCGTCGATGTGTCCGACACGATGGACCGCTTCGGACGGCTGCGGCTGGAGCACTCGCCGGTCCATGGTCTCGTGCTCCACGCCCTCGACCGCGCCGTGCTCGAAGAGGTCATTCGTTCAAAGAAGATCTCGCCGCTGCTGGGCGCTCGGGTGGATGACGACACGATCATCGTCCACGCCGTGGAGCGCGGCCGGATCAAGCAGGCGCTGCTGCGGGTGGGATGGCCGGCAGAGGATCTCGCGGGCTACGTCGACGGCGAATCACACCCGATCACGCTGCGCGAAGAGGGCTGGACGATGCGCGCGTATCAGCGGGAGGCCGTCGAGGGCTTCTGGGCCGGTGGTTCTGGCGTCATCGTGCTGCCCTCCGGGGCGGGCAAGACCATCGTCGGAGCCGCGGCGATGGCCAAAGCGGGTGCGACCACGCTGATCCTGGTCACCAACACCGTCGCCGGCCGCCAGTGGCGCCGCGAGCTCATTGCCCGCACGTCGCTCACCGAAGAGGAGATCGGCGAGTATTCGGGCGAGCGGAAAGAGGTCCGCCCGGTCACCATCGCGACCTACCAGGTGATGACCACTCGTCGTAAGGGCGAGCACTTGCACCTCGGGCTCTTCTCCGCACGAGAGTGGGGCCTCGTGATCTATGACGAGGTGCACCTGCTGCCCGCGCCCGTCTTTCGAATGACGGCCGACATCCAGTCACGTCGCCGCCTCGGCCTCACCGCGACGCTGGTACGCGAGGACGGCCGCGAGGGCGACGTGTTCAGCCTCATCGGTCCCAAGCGCTACGACGCGCCCTGGCGTGACATCGAAGCGCAGGGCTGGATCGCGCCCGCGATCTGCACCGAGGTGCGGGTCACGCTGACCGACGACGAGCGGATGGGTTACGCGGTCAGCGAGCCCGAGGAGCGTTACCGGGTGTGCGCGACGGCCATGTCGAAGCGCTCTGTCGTGCAGGCGCTGGTCGAGCGGCACAAGGACGATCGGGTGCTGGTGATCGGCGCGTACCTCTCCCAGCTGGACGATTTCGGCCGGCTGCTCGACGCACCCATCATCCAGGGGTCCACTCCCAACAAGGAGCGCGAGCGCCTGTTCGAGGAGTTCCGTACCGGACAGATCACGGTCCTGGTCGTGAGCAAGGTCGCCAACGTGTCGATCGACCTTCCCGAGGCCGGTGTCGCCATCCAGGTCAGCGGAACCTTCGGCTCCCGCCAGGAGGAGGCGCAGCGGCTCGGTCGCGTGTTGCGTCCCAAGGCCGACGGGCGGCCGGCCCACTTCTACACGGTGATCTCGCGCGACACCCTCGACCAGGAGTACGCGGCGCACCGCCAACGATTCCTGGCCGAGCAGGGCTACACGTACACGATCGTGGATTCCGACGACCTGATGAATGAAGCCTGATGGGCAGCTCAGCCCGGCCCACTCCCAGTAGCGCCGCGCGACGCACGTCCACTCGTGCTCAGCGCAGGATGCCGGTGTGGCCCAGGGAGTAGCGGCCGGGCTGCGGCCAGACGGCGAGACCGTGCGGTTCGGCGCCGACCTTGATGCGGGCCACCAGCTCGCCGGTGGTCGTGTTGATTCCGTACACCTCGTTGTTGCGCCGGCCGGAGAGCCATAGCGTCTTGCCGTCCGGTGACACGCCGCCCATGTCGGGGGTGCTCGGCGCCGAGATCGGCCAGTTGGCGACGACCTTGCGGGTGGCGAAGTCGATGACGCTCACCGACCCCTGATCCCGCGCACCGCCGCGGTTGGAGACGTAGAGCACGTGGGCGTCGCGGCTCGGGTAGAGGCCATGGGCTTCCGGACCGGTCGGGATGAAGCCGATCTCCTTGAAGGCCTGGCCGTCGATCACGTGAACGCCGTTCTTGTTCATGTCCGAGACGTACCAGGCCTTTCCGGCCGGGTCGATCTTGATGTCTTGCGGCATGCCGCCGATGTCGAGGTAGCCGAGCACCTTCTGCTCCTGGGTGTCGACCTTGACCAGCCGCCCGTTGAACTCGCAGGTCGCGATGAAGTACGACCCGTCCGCGGAGAAGTCGACGTGGTTGACCCCGGCGCAGTCCTGGACCGCCACCGAGTTCTTCACCACGAACGTATGCGGATCGGTGAACTCCAGCCGCCGTAGCGCTTCAGCGATGACGATCGCGTACTTGCCGTCCGGGGTGAAATACATGTTGTACGGGTCGTCGATCGGGATGTTGGGTCCGGCCCGCTTGCCCGTGTGCGGATCGATCGGCGTCAGCGAATTGCCGTGCTCGTTGTTGGCTGTATACAGCGTCTTCAGGTCCCAGGCCGGGATCACGTGTTGCGCGCCCGGGCCGGTGGGATAGGTGTCGATGACCTTCTTGGCGACCGGATCGATGACGCTCACGGTGCCGTCGGTGTGGTTCGGCACATAAAGCCGGTACGGGACGCCGCGCGTGGCCGCAGTGAACATGCCGACCTGATCGTGGGCGTAGACGTCGCCGATGGCGCCCCCATTGCTGGTGACGCCGCCGCTCGGGGCACTCGAACCAGGCGCCGACGATTCGCCCATGCCGGGCATGCTGGACATGTCGCTGGCCTTGGGTCCGGCGGATTTGGCGGCTGAGCCGCAGCCACCGACGACCAGGACGGAAATTACGGCGAGGGTGCCCAAGGCGGCGGTTCGTCTCATCGCGTCCCAGCGTGCCACGCCGGGCTGCGCGTCGGCTTGCGACGCGACCAGCCCGGCGTGGATGTGGCGAAAATCAGCCTCCGAGGCCGCTGGACAAGCCGGTCGGCAAGCTCCCGACCTCGCTCGCGGGCGGGGCCACGATCCCTGAGGTGTCGGTCGAGCCGAAGTCGTACAGGTCGACGGTCACCGTGAACGCGCCGGTGGACGTGGTACCGGCCGAAACGGGGACGCTCGGGCTGAGGGAGACCGAGAACCGGCGGGCCAGCCCATTGTCATCGAGGTAGACGTCCTCGGGCAGGGTCGTCGACCCGAGCAGCTTTTTGTACTGCTCGATGGTCGTTGACGACAGGCCCGAGGCACCGGTCGCGGCGGCGGCCTTGGACAGGTCAACCTCCGCCCGGTAGTGAGTCGTCCTCACGCCGCGGATCTCCTCGGTGCCGACCTTCGTGATGCTGTTGCTCACGCTGCGCAGCGTGCTCAGGAACTGGGTGGGGTCCTGGCCGAGCTGGTCCAGGCCCGTGCTGCTGCTGGCGCCGAGGTCGGCGGCGCTGAGCTTGATCCAGGACTTGCCGCCGAGTTGAGTGGCAAGGGCGTCCGGGAACTTGAGGTAGAAGTCCTTGCCGATCACGCGTTCTTCGATGGTGCCGCTGATGCCGCTGGCGGCCGGCAGGTTCAGCTGCAGCTGGAACTTCTTACCCGCGAAGTCGGCGATTCCGTCACCGCCGAAGGTGATGTCCTGGCCGCCGAAGGCACCCTTGAATTCCAGGTGAAGCTTGCCGTTCTTGGCCGCCAAGGTCTTGTCCACCGACGCGGCGAGCAGGGCGTGCGGGCTTAGGTCGCCGCTGCCGCCGCCCCCCTTGTTGCTCGTCGAGCTGCCGGCGCTCGGGAAGACTCCGGAGCTCGTGCCGCCGCCCGAACTGCCGCATCCAGCGACGAGGGCGCAACAGCTGCCCCGGCCACCGCGGCGGTGGCCAGTCGGCTGCAGCGCTTGGCTGAATGCATGACACTCCTCATTTTCGTGCTCGTCGGTGACGCAGTTCGGGTGTGCGTGGTTGCGGGCGCGGCTCACACCGCAGAATGGAAATCTCGGTAGGTTACTCGTCCTGCTTGAGCGCTGTATCGACCGTCACAGCGCTTGCAATGACCATCAAACGCAGCGGATATGGCAGCTCGTGATGAATGAGCACCTGGTAGTGGTCCGCGGTGGTGAACAGCTCGCGCCCGATTCCGGCCCATTTCTTGTTGATTCGACCGACCTCGACGCCATTTCCGTCCTCGATCGCAAAGTCCCAGGAGCGCCAGTTCTCCGCCCGGATCCCGCCGATGATCGCGCCGCCGACCGAGAACCCGAAGCGCTTCTTTCCAAAGACGTTGTCCTGCACGATCTCGCCGATCGGGGTGCCGTCCGGCTGCGCGATCTGCATCCGAGACTTCATGATCTTGGCCGGGCGAGTCATGGTCAGCAGGACCGCGCCCGACGGGTCACGGACCTCGAGCTTGTGGGTGAAGAACTGGTCGTAGTTCCCGAGGAACCGCACGGCCTTCTTAAGGCCACTCTGGCCGACTTCGACCACCCGGCCGAGCAGCGCCCCGTTCGAGTCCTTGATGTCGTACTCGTTGGTGAGCTCGATGAGCTTGGCCTTCTGGCTGACCACCAGCGCGCGGGCTTCGAAGAGCGCGGGGCCACCGGCCGGCTTGTTCAACTGCTGCGGCTGCTGGTAGGCCTGCTGGGGTTGCTGGTACGTGGGCTGCTGCGGCTGTGCCGGCGCGGCCTGCGGTGCGGCGCCGGGCTGGCTGCCGGCGGCCGAAACGTGGTCGGTCCATTGCTGGCCGTCCCACCAGCGGGAAGCGTTCTGACCGGTCGGGTCTGCGTACCAGCCAGGCGCCGGCGCTTGGGAACTCATGGGTAAAGCGTGCCGTGACCAGCGGGCCTTGTCGAGTCGCCGGACGGTCGTGCGCACGACAGCACGCGAAAGGGGCGGCTCCCCGAGGGAAGCCGCCCCTTTCACTGAGCTTGTAAACGGTGGAGCAAGGTCAAACGGTGGAGCAAGACGCTGATCCGAGGATCAGAAGTCCATGTCACCGCCGCCCGGCATGGCCGGACCGGCGCCAGCCTTCTCGGGCTTGTCGGCGATGACGGCCTCCGTGGTGAGGAACAGGCCAGCGATCGACGCTGCGTTCTGCAGCGCGGAGCGGGTGACCTTGGCCGGCTCGATGATGCCGGACTTCACCATGTCGACGTACTCGCCGGTGGCGGCGTTCAGGCCCCATCCGGCCTTTAGGCCGCGAACCTTCTCGACCACAACTCCGCCTTCGAGGCCGGCGTTGATGGCGATCTGCTTCAGCGGCGCCTCGAGTGCGAGCCGGACGATGTTGGCACCAGTGGCCTCGTCGCCGACAAGCTCGAGCTTCTCGAACGCAGACACGCTAGCGAGAATCAGCGCGACGCCACCACCCGGCAGCACACCCTCTTCGACGGCCGCCTTCGCGTTACGAACGGCGTCTTCGATGCGGTGCTTGCGCTCCTTGAGCTCCACCTCGGTGGCAGCCCCGACCTTGATGACCGCAACACCGCCGGCCAGCTTGGCCAGGCGCTCCTGCAGCTTCTCGCGGTCGTAGTCGCTGTCGCTCTTCTCGATCTCGGCGCGGATCTGGTTGACCCGACCATTGATCTGGTCGGTGTCGCCAGCACCCTCGACGATGGTGGTCTCGTCCTTGTTGATGACCACCTTGCGAGCGTGGCCCAGCAGGTCGACGGTCGCGTTGTCGAGCTTGAGACCGACCTCCTCGCTGATGACCTGGCCACCGGTGAGGATTGCGATGTCCTGCAGCATGGCCTTGCGACGGTCACCGAATCCGGGAGCCTTCACAGCGGCGCTCTTGAAAGTGCCACGGATCTTGTTGACGACGAGCGTGGCCAGGGCCTCGCCCTCGACGTCCTCGGAGATGATGGCCAGCGGCTTGCTGGACTGCATGACCTTCTCGAGCAGCGGGAGCAGGTCCTTCACGGACGCGATCTTGCTGTTGACGATCAGGATGTACGGGTCGTCGAGCACGGCTTCCATGCGCTCGGGGTCCGTCACGAAGTAGGGCGAGATGTAGCCCTTGTCGAAGCGCATGCCCTCGGTGAGCTCGAGCTCGAGGCCGAAGGTGTTGCTCTCCTCGACGGTGATGACGCCTTCCTTGCCGACCTTGTCCATCGCCTCGGCGATGATCTCGCCGACGGTCGTGTCAGCCGCGGAGATGGACGCGGTGGCCGCGATCTGCTCCTTGGTCTCCACGTCCTTGGCGAGCTTGGACAGCTCCTCGGAAACGCGCTCGACGGCGGCCTCGATGCCCTTCTTCAGGCCCATCGGGTTGGCGCCGGCGGCAACGTTACGCAGGCCCTCCTTGACGAGTGCCTGAGCAAGAACGGTCGCCGTGGTCGTGCCGTCGCCGGCTACGTCATCAGTCTTCTTGGCTACCTCTTTGACGAGCTCGGCACCGATCTTCTCGAACGGGTCCTCGAGCTCGATCTCCTTGGCAATGCTCACACCGTCGTTGGTGATCGTGGGGGCGCCCCACTTCTTGTCCAGTACGACGTTGCGACCCTTGGGGCCGAGCGTCACTTTGACGGCGTCGGCGAGTTGGTTCATCCCGCGCTCTAGGCCGCGACGGGCCTCTTCATCGAACGCGATGATCTTGGGCATGTGGTGTCCCTCCAGCAGATGGACGGGTGTGGTGGTCGAGTGCCATGTTTTCGGTCTTGTGGCTGCTTCCGACGCCCGCGACGGACGACCGCAAACGTCTATGGAAACGTCCCCGGCCTCGCCTGAGGCAACCTGGCACTCGACAGCATCGAGTGCTAAGTCATGTTTAGCACTCGACCCTGTCGAGTGCAAGACAGTCTGTTACGCCCCAGAAGTCCGGCGCGGCACGTTACCTTCCTCGCGACACGCCAATAGGAAGGGCAACATCATGCCGATGGCCGCCGGACTGAACGATTTGTTGAAGCCTTCTATCCCGCAGTGGGCCGGAGTCGCCGTTTCGGTGGGTGCCGCGGTGGTGTTCTTCCTGATAGCGCTGATGATCGTGCGCGTCGGGAAGGCGATTGGCGGGATCACTGGCGCAGGCGCCGGCCTCGTGGGTGGCGCCAGCCTGCTGCCGTGGGTTTCCGGGAACTCGCGTGGCTTGGTCGGCTCGCTGAAGGTCGACGCGTGGAAGAAGTTCAACGGCGTCGCCATCAACAACGTGCACCAGTGGACGGGTGTAGGGCCGAAGACGCTGGTCCTGGGCATCCCGCTGGTGGTCGCCGCCGTACTCCTGCTCTTTCTCGGCGTGCTGCCCGGCAAGGCGTGCCTGCTCGCGATCATCCCGGCGCTCTTCGTGCCCTGGGCGCTGATCTACGTCACGCAGGTGCTGAAGAAGGGCGACCGACTGCCTATCGGCAACGTCGGCGTCGGAGCCTGGGCGGCGCTCGGCGGTTCCGTGCTGGTGATCGTGGCGGTCATCGTTCGCGCGCTGCAGTCGTCGGGGGGGCGGGCCGCCGCCTACGGCCAGCCGCAGCCCTACGGCCAGCCGCAGCCCTACGGCCAGCAGCCGCAGTACGGCGCGCCCGGCTACGGGCAGGCGGGTTACGGCCAGCAGGCGGCGTACGGTCAGCCCGGATATGCGCAGCCTGGGTACGGCCAGCAGCCCGCGTATGAGCAGCCGCCCGCGTACGGCCAGCCGGGCCACGATCACGCCGACCACGAGCATGCCGACCACAGGCATGCCGACCACGAGCACCCCGTCGACCCGGCCGCCCCCAACGACGGTTCCACCCGCATCATCCAGTCGCCGTACGGCCAGCAGCCGCCGCAGAACTGAGCGCCCGAGCGACTAAACCCAGTAATCATCGTTATGCCGCATACCGACGATTACTGGGTTTGCGCGCGGGCGTGAGGGTGCGGGCTAGTCGAGCAACCCTGGCGCGACCTCGTTGAGCGCCTCCTCGAAGGCCTCGTACGTGGGCGTGATGGTGACGGTCGGGCCGCTGGTGGGTGCCATGGCGTCGATGGTCTTCAGGCCGTCGCCGGTGTTGAACAGCACGGTCTCGGCGCCCGGGTCGAGCGAGCCCTCGCGTAGCAGTCGCTGGAGCGTGGCGACCGTGACGCCGCCGGCCGTCTCGGCGAAGATGCCTTCGGTCTGGGCCAGCAGCCGGATGCCTTCGACGACCTGCTGGTCGGTGACGTCAAGGATCGCCCCACCGGTGCGCCGCGCGACGTCGAGGGCGTACGGACCGTCGGCCGGGTTGCCGATCGCGAGCGACTTGGCAATGGTGTTGGGCCGCACCGGAATGACGGTGTCGCGCCCTGCGGCGAAGGCGGCGGCGACCGGGTTGCAGCCGGCCGGCTGGGCGCCGAAGACGCGGTACGGTGTCGCGTCGATCAGGCCGAGCCGGCCGAACTCGCCGAAGGCCTTGTCGACCTTGGTGAGCAGCGAGCCGGATGCGATCGGGACCACGATCTGCTCGGGGAGGCGCCAGCCGAGCTGCTCGGCCACCTCGTAGCCGAGCGTCTTCGAGCCCTCGGCGTAGAACGGGCGGACGTTGACGTTGACGAAGGCCCAGTCCTGCTCGCCGGCGATCTCGCTGCACAGCCGGTTCACGTCGTCGTACGAACCCTTCACGGCAACCAGGGTTGGCCCGTAGACGGCGGTCGACACGGTCTTGCCGGCTTCGAGGTCGTCAGGGATGAGGACGATGGCGCGCAGTCCTGCGGAAGCGGCGTGCGCGGCGACGGACTGGGCGAGGTTGCCGGTCGAGGCGCAGGCCACGGTCGTGTAGCCCAGCTGGCGGGCGGCCGACAGCGCGACGCTGACAACCCGGTCCTTGAACGAATGCGTCGGGTTGGCGCTGTCGTCCTTGACCCACAGCGACTTCATCCCGAGGGCGGCGGCGAGCCGGTCGGCGCGGCGCAGGGGGGTCCAGCCGGCGCCGAGGCTCACTCGGCTGGCCTCGTCATGGCCCGCCGGTAGCATGCCGACGTAGCGCCACAGGTTCTGCGGGCCGGCCTCGATGGACTCACGGGTGACGCGCGCCAGGCGCTCCTCGTCGTAACCGATCTCCAGCGGCGCGAAGCAGGCCTCGCAGACGTGGACGGCAGCCAGCTCATACGTCGCCGAACAGTTTCGGCACTTGAGGTGGGTGGCCGGATTTGCGGCAGCGAGCACCGGCGAATCGAGCAGGGTGGTCATGCGGAAAAGCCTCCTCATCGATCCCGCCTGTCTGGCGGGCCGGCATTGGCACCTGCCCGTGGAGATCTCCGCAGTTAGCGGTCGATCGCCACAAGGTGGTTGCCGGGGCTTCAGCGGGCCGGTCCCTCTGCCCCTCGAGATGAGCACACATATGAAGTTTTCGGCCGCCCGCGTGAGCAAGCGCCTCTCAGGCGACCATGCTAGCTGACCGTGACACCTGATACCGAGCTTGCGGCCGGCAGCGCCTCGGGCGTACGAGTGATCTATTCCGACGTGGACGGCACGATGGTCGGTCCGCGCGGCTGTTTCTTTCGCGCCGAGGACCGCTCGGTCACGCTCGACCCGGCGCGCGTGCTGGCTGATCTGCTCCGCTCGGGGATCGCGCTCGTGCTGGTGAGCGGCCGTACCCAGATCCAGCTGGTCGAGGCCTGCGGCATTTTCGGCGCCGACGGCTACGTGGCGGAACTGGGCGCGCTCGTCGGGTGGGAGCAGGGACGGCGGCGCCACCTCTTGCGCGGGGCCATGCCCCCGGAGCTGGAAAGCATTCCGGCGCCGCTGGTCGAGGCGTTCCTGCAGAGGTACGCGGCTCGGCTGGAGTACCACGACCCCTGGCACCACGGGCACGAGATCGACGTGATGCTGCGCGGCGAGGTCGACGCCGTCGAAGTGAATGAGTGGCTGAGCAGTGCGGGTGCCGGCTGGCTCGCGCTGCATGACAACGGACTCCTGCCGCCCCGCCGTACCGGCCTAGAGGTGGCTGAGCTGCACGTCTACCACCTGGTCCCGCGGGGGATCGACAAGGGTCTCGGCATCGCCTTCGATCTCGAACGTCGTGGGCTGCGCGCCGAGCAGGCGATCGCGATCGGTGACAGCCTGAGCGATCTCGTCATGGCGCCGTACGTCAGCCGCTTTCATCTGGTGGCCAACGGCGCCCGGTCAGAGCCGGTGCGGGCCACGGCGCAAGCGGCGGGCAACGTCGTGATCGAAGAACTCCCGCTCGGCCTCGGATGGGCCTCGGCTGTGCGGGCTGCCTTGGGGGACTAGTCCTGGTCTTCCCCTGGCGGGGAGGCCCGTTCCGGGCTGAAAATTTGCAACGTGGGTGCCCGTAGACGTCGTTGCTCCTTGGTCCGTGTGAGGCCGTGGATTAGTCGGGCGCTGGGAGCTGCGTTTGTGGGTTCTTCCTTGTTGCCTTGAGCACGCCCGTTAGCTTCGTTCCATCCTGGCAGCTCCCGCGGGTATCCATCCCAG
>JBBRSE010000026.1:0-60621 GCA_038245655.1 Mycobacteriales bacterium
CGTTGATCCGGCTGCGGAGAACGCGGTCGTCGACCCGGCCCCGTCCACCCCGAACTGTCCGCTGCGGTCGACCCGTTCGATGAGCCGGCAGGTCAGCAGATCCAGCTGCCGGCCGGCTGCCAGCACCTCGGCCAGCGCCTCGTCCGCCTCAGCCCCGGACACGTTGACGTCCACGCCGGCGGCAAGCGTCTTCCGCGCGTACGGCGGCACCGTCATGTGTGACTGGGCTGCCGGGCGCTTCAGTTGATCGGACCCTTTATCGCCCCACCCGGGTGGTGCTCGCCTTACCGGCAACGTCGACACTTGCGTCAAGTCTGGCTACCAGCTCTCCGAGCGCGCTGGAGTGGTGACGAACTACGAGCGCGGCCTGCGCTCTTTTGCCAAGAGCTTTCGCTGGCTTGCCCGTCGCGGTGATCGCTCCGCCCGCCATGAACAACACCAGCGCCAACTACCTCGGGCCGAGCCCCTACAACGGCAACCCTGCCTTGCTCACCATGTACAGGGTACAAGCAGACCAGCGCCGAACTCGGCCTCATCTACTCCACGGTGGCTGACGACACCCTCACTCTCGGCCACCTCTACACGGCCTTCCGTCCCGCCTATGGCACGAAAGGACCGGTCGTCCTCGTGCGTTGGGCTCACGGCATCCACATCACACCGGCGCCGTCTACTACGCGGCCGCGCTGGTCGGCTGAACGCCGGGCCCCGAACGCAACGCGGGGACGGCTGCGCTCGCCGCCGCTTGACACCGAATGCGGTTGCCAGGACGACCGGAAACGGTGTCATGAGCTGGCGGGGCTGGCTACGCCCCGACCGCGACCGTCTTGATCTCCAGGTACTCCTCGAAGCCGGCCTTGCCCATCTCGCGCCCGATGCCGCTGTGCTTGTAGCCGCCGAAGGGTGCGTCGGCGCCGTAGTAGAGGCCGCCGTTGACCATGATCGTGCCGGTGCGTACGCGATTGGCGACGGCCCGCGCCCGCTCGACGTGAGCGCTGATGACCCCGCCTGACAGCCCGTAGCGCGAGTTGTTGGCGATGGCCACCGCATCGTCGTCGCCGTCATGCGGGATCACGACGAGTACCGGGCCGAAGATCTCTTCCTGCGCCACGGTCGCGTCTGGTGTGACGTCTGCGAGCACTGTCGGCTCGACGAAGTAGCCGAGCGGAAGATGCGCGGGGATGCCGCCGCCGGTGACGACGCGGGCGCCCTCCTCGACGCCGATCCGGATGTAGTCGAGCACCCGGCGGCGCTGCTGCTCGCGTACCAAAGGACCCATCAGCATCGCAGGATCGGTCGGGTCGCCGTACGGCCAGGTCGAAGCCATGCCGGCGAGCGCCTCGAGCCCCTCGTCGTAGCGGGCGCGGGGGAGCAGCAGCCGGCTGGTGATGGCGCAGCCCTGGCCGGCGTGGCTGGTGATCTGGAAAAGTGCTGCCGCTGCCGCCGTCGGGATATCCGCATCGTCCAGCGCGATGAGCGCCGACTTGCCGCCCAGCTCCAGGAACACTTTCGTGAGGTTGGCCGCGGCGGCGTGCATGATCTTCTGCCCGGTCGCGGTGGAGCCGGTGAACGAGATCATGTCGACCCGCGGGTCCTCGCAGAGTTGCTGCCCCACCTCGTGACCCGATGAGGTGATGACGTTAAAGACGCCCGGCGGGATGTCGGTCTCACTGGCGACGAGCTGGCCCAGCAGCGTCGCCGTCCACGGGGTATCGGGTGCTGCTTTGAGGACGACCGTGCATCCCGCCGCGAGCGCCGGGCCCACCTTCGCCAGGTTGATCTGCGTCGGGAAGTTCCACGGCGTGATTGCTGCGACGACCCCCATCGCCTCGCGCTGGATGTAGCGGTGCGAGCGGATCCCAAACGGCTCGGCGATGCCGATATCGCTGACCCACTCGTAGCTCTCGGCGAGGTCGATGACCCAGCCCAGGCCGGCGACGGGCGAGTCCTGCTGCGCGCCGTACGTCAGCGAGACCGGGCATCCGACCTCAGCGACGGTGGTGGCGCGCAGCTCGTCGGCGTGACGCAGCAGCGCGTCCTGCAACTGGCGAAGGCAGCGTAGCCGCAGGGCCAGATCCGTACTCCACACACCGGCATCGAACGCCCGCCGAGCAGCGCCGATCGCTGCGTCCATGTCAGCGGCGCCGCCGTCGGCCACCACGCCGATGACTGCCTCGGTCGCCGGGTTGACGTTGTCGAAGACGGCGCCGCTGGCGGCGGGGACCAGCTTGCCGTCGATCAGCAGGTTCTGCTCGTGCCACAGCTCACGCATGTCTCGTCCTGGTCCCGTCCTCTAGTCGAAGACGATAACGCCGCGGATGTTCTTGCCGTCACGCATGTCCTGATAGCCCTGATTGAGCTCGTCGAGGGAGTACGTGTGCGTGACCATCCCGTCGAGGTCGAGCTGGCCCTCGCGGTATAGCCGGGCGAGCTGCGGGATGTCGAAGCGCGGGTTGGCCGAACCGAACAGCGAGCCGATGATCTGCTTCTCCCAGAGCGTCAACTCGAAGAAGTTGGCAGCCACCTCCATCTCCAGCCAAGGGTGGATGTTGGTGATGATCACCTTGCCGCGCTTGGCCGCCAGGCTGAGGAGCCCCGCGACCTCGTTGCCGCGTCCGACGCTGGTCGTCGAGATGACCTGCGTGCACATCCGGCCGTTCGTCGCCTCGCGGATGAGCTCGACGGCCTCCGCCACGCTATCGGCGGTGTGGGTGGCGCCGAACCCCTTGGCGCTGTCGCGCTTGAACGCCACTGGGTCGATGGCAAAGATCTTCTCGGCTCCCGCGAGCCGCGCGCCTTGGATCGCCGCGGATCCAAGACCGCCGGCCCCGACGACCGCCACGGCATCGCCCGGGCCGACACCGCCGGCGTATACAGCTGAACCCCAGCCGGTCGTGACGCCGCAGCCGAGCAAGCAGGCCTTGTCGAGCGGGATGCCAGAGTCGATCTTCACCGCCGAGGCGACGTTGACAACCGTGTGTTCGGCGAACGTGCCGAGTAGGCACATGGTGTGCAGGTCCTGGCCCCCATTGAGGTGGTGGCGGGCGGTGCCGTCGGAGATCTGGAAACCGCCGAGGTACGCGCCGAGGTCGCACAGGTTTTGCTGGCCGCGCGCGCAGGAGGGGCAGCGGCCGCAGCTCGGCAGGAAGCTGAACACGACGCTGTCGCCGACCGCGATGTCAGTGACGCCGGGTCCCACCGCCTCGACGTGACCCGCACCCTCGTGGCCGCCGATAATCGGCAGCCCAGTCGGCATGTCGCCGGTGACGGAATGCTCGTCGGAGTGGCACAGCCCGGTGGCGGCAAGCTTGACGAGGATCTCGTTAGCTTTCGGCGGATCGAGTTCGATGCTCTCGATCTTCCAGGGGGTGTTCGTCGCGTAGAGGACGGCCGCGCGCGTTTGCATACAAAATCCCGTTCGCTCGGGGTTACCGGGGCAATCAGGCTACTCGCTCAGGCGGTGCGGCTGGACACGGCATCCCGGCGTCGCGGGGCCGCCGGAGGCGTCGTAGCGGCCGGCAACGCGCTCAGCCGTGGCAACCCGGCGCATGCCAGCCGAACCCCGTTTTCGCACAGTCGATACGAATCGGTCAGCGAGTGGCGGCCCGAGCGCCAGGTGAGGATCGCGTTGAGCCACAGCGATCCGACGGCGAAGCTCAGCGTCTCGAAATCTTCCGGGCTGATCTGCGGGCCGATGAGGAAGCGCAGCACCCGGTTGGTACGGGCCGACATCTGATTGAGCGCCTCGCGGGCGTTCGGATCACGCGAACCAGAGACGTAGACCAACAGGTCGGCGTAGCTCGGGTAGCGCTGGAAGCCGCGGATGCCGCGCTGCAGGTAATCAACCAGCCGGTCGACGCGTTCGGCATCGCTCTGGAAGGTGTCGGGCTCGTTCAACACCCGGTTGGCCAGCCGCGAGTGCCAGTCGACCAGGGCCGAGGCGAGCAGGTGTTCCTTGGAAGCGAAGTAGCGGTAGGTCGTGCCGAGGGCGACGCCCGAATACTCCGCCACCAGCTTCATCTGGACGTTGTCGACGCCCCGCTCCGCAGCCAGCTGCATCACGGCTTCCAGCAGGGCATCACGGCGCTGCAGCTGGCGGTCCGTCATGCTCTCGACCGGCTGAGGCGCAGCAGCGTCCCGTGGCATGACAGGAGCGTAACGACCACCGGGTGCAAACCGCGGAAATGGGCACGGCACACTGCCTGCGTGGCCTTCTTCACGATGCGATTCGACCTGCGCAATCCGGGCTTCGCCGGAGTTTCCATTGCAGAGCGGTATTCCGCAGCACTGGACATGGTCGACTACGCCGAACGCAATGGATTCGTGATGGTGATCCTGTCCGAGCACCACGGATCGCCGGACGGTTACCTGCCGAGCACCGTGCCCTTTGCGGCGGCCATCGCCGCGCGCACCCGCCAGATCCGAATCATGGTCGCGGCGGTCGTCGCCTCCTTCCACGATCCCCTCAAGCTCGCCGAAGACGTGGCTGTCGTCGACGCCATCTCGGGTGGCCGGCTCGATCTCGTCATCACCAACGGCTACGCGGCCCACGAGTTCGCCATGTTCGATCGCAAGCTTTCCGAGCGCGTGGCGCGCACTACCGAGATGCTGCACACCCTGCAGTCGGCCTTTACCGGAGAGCCCTTCGAGTACCGCGGGCGCACCGTACGGATTACCCCGGCGCCCCACACCCCCGGCGGCCCGCCGCTCCTTCTTGGTGGCAGCACGACGCCGGCCGCCCGCCGTGCGGCCCGCTTCGGGGTCGGCTTCCTGCCCGCCGGCGCCGGGGTCTGGGACGACTACCGCGCAGCATGCCTGGAGTACGAGCGTCCGGACCCCGGCCCGTGGCTCGGCGGCGACACCAGCTTCATCCACCTGGCGAAGGACGTGGAGCGGGGTTGGGAGCAGATCGGTGCCCATGCGCTCCACGAGGCCAACTCCTACGGGCAATGGATGGCAGCGGCGGGCATCGGCGCGGCGGGCGGTTACACGCCGTTCGATGACCTGGATGCCCTGCGCGCGACGGGTCAGTACCGGGTGCTGACCCCACAGGAGCTCATCGATCAGCTCTCCGCGGGAGGCCCGTTCGCCAGCGCCACCATTCATCCCATGATGGGCGGCATCCCGCCGGCGGTGGCCTGGGAGAGCCTGCGACTCATCGAGAGCGAAGTTATCCCTGCGGTGACGGACTAGCGCGCCTGAGCGATCCCCTGACAGTTTCCAGCCGCCTGACACCCGGCGAGGTCGGCTATATACATTATGTGCTTGGGCGGGACCGGTTCGGTGCGGTTGGCGGAGGGACGCGGCATGGCCATCGCGGGCGAGCCGAACGAGATCCTGTTCAACCCGTACGACTACGAGACGTTCTGCAACCCGTATCCGGTTTATCGCCGGCTTCGTGACGAGCTGCCCGTCTACCACAACGAGCAGCTCAAATTCTGGGCTCTTGCGCGCTATGACGACGTCCTTGCCGCACACAACGATTGGGAGCGGTTCTCCAGCACGGGCGGGGTCACGATCGAGGGCACCGAGAAGGACAGCCCGTTCCTGATCGTCAAGGACCCGCCTGAGCACCGCTGGCATCGCAAGATCATTGGGAAGGTCTTCACGCCCCGCCGGATCATGGCGCTCGAGCCCTACATCCGATTCCGCTGCGGCGAGCTGCTGGACAAGTTCATCGGTGAGGACGAGTTCGACGTCGCCGAAGCGTTCGCCGTGCAGCTTCCCCTCGATGTCATCAGCGAGCTACTGAACATCCCCCGCGGGTTACGCAATGAGATCCACGTGCAGTCCGACCGGGTCTCCCAGCGCGGCGACGACGTCGACATCGACGAGGTCATCGGCGGCAGCGCGAGCCTGTTCGAGCTGTATCTGGGGCTCATCCAGGAGCGCCGGAACAACCCCCGAGACGACATCATCAATGTCCTGCTCGAAACGGAGGTCATTGACGACGAGGACGGCATCACCACCCGTCGGATGTCGGACGATGAGGCAGCGTTCCGATTCCTCGAGCTCGGATTCGCCGGTCACGAGACCGTCGCCAAAGGCATCCCGAACGGATGCATCGCCTTCACGTCGTTCCCGGTCGAGAAGGCACGGCTGGCTGCGGATCCCTCGCTCTCCGCGGCGGCAGCTGAGGAGATCCTGCGTTTCGATCCGCCGTCGCAGCTGCAGGGTCGCACCACGATGACCGACGTGACGATGCACGGCGTCACGATCCCGGCCGGGGAGAAGGTCATGCTGATCACCGGATCGGCGACCCGCGACGAGCGGGCCTACCACGATCCTGACCGCTTCGATCTGAGCCGCCAGTCCGATCCGTCGACGATGTTCTTCGGCTACGGCATCCACCGCTGCCTCGGCGCTCACCTGGCCCGCCTGGAGATCCGGATCGCCTTCGAGGAGATCCTGGCCCGCTGGCCGAACTTTGCGGTCGACGAGTCACGTGCGCTGCGCAAGGTGACCAGCAACGTGCGCGGCGTCCAGGGTCTGCCGCTGCTGACGGCGGGAGCCCGCTGATGGCGCGTGCCCCACGCGCGGCGTCGGTCGTCACGACGCTTCCCAACGCCGAACTCGCCGCTGCCCGCACCGGTCACCGTCGCAGCAGCGGGGACCTCGTGGCCGACCACATCCGGCGCCTCATCTTCGAGGGTGTCCTGCGCCAGGGCGACCACTTGCGCCAGGACGAGATCGCTGCCGAGCTCGGCGTGAGTCGCATCCCCGTTCGTGAGGCGGTGATCGCGCTCGATCGCGAGGGTTGGTTGATGATCGAGCCGCACCGCGGCGCCTTCGTCCACGGCCTGGATGAAGCTGCCGTTCGTGACCACTACGACGTCTTCGGCCTCATCTACGGGCTCACCGCGCGGCGCGCCACGGAGCGCGGCACACCGGAGGGAATTGCGGCCCTCACCGCCGCGCTGCGCGAGGTGAAGCGCGCGTCGGGGACTGAAGCCTTCTGGGTGGCCAACAATGACTTCCTGCGCCAACTTTTCGCGCTGGCGGGGTCTCAGCGACTGGCATCGCTTGCGCGGTTGCTCCGCAACCTCGTGCCCGGCAATTTCTTCGAGGCCGTGCCCGGTGCGATGGCCAATCAGAAGCGGGGTGTGACGGCCATCGTCAAGGCGGTCCGCGCCTCGGATCAGGTGCTCGCCGAGCAGGAATGCCAGACGCTGATGCGCCGGCAAGGCGATGCCGTTGTTGCTCTCCTGTCGTCGCGCCAGCTCTTCCGGCCCTCCGCCTGATGGCCGGCGAGCAGGCCCCGACCACGCGCGGCCAGATCACTGATGAGGCGCTCGAGACCCTCCGCCGGCGCATCGGCATTCCGGAGCCGCATCCCCAGCCGCCGCATTACCGTCGGCCGGGGATCGACGCGTTCCGGGCGGTCGCTGAGGCGTACGGGGACGACAATCCCCTGTGGTGCGAGCCGGATTACGCGAGCAAGAGCCGCTGGGAGGGATCGCTTGCCTCGCCGGTGCTCGTGGGCGGCGACACGCTGATCGGTGAGGACGAGGTCACCGCTGTCCCCGAGGAAGACCGGGCACTGATGAAGGGCGATCCGCTGCGGGGAGTGCATGCGTTCTACGCGGCCAGCGCTCGCGAGTGGTGGGCACCGCTGCGACCAGAGCAGCGCATCTGGCGGCGCAACGCCCTCGTCGGCGTCCAGGACAAGGCCAGCGAATTCGCCCAGCGCGCGGTGCACGAGTGGACGGGCCAGGTTTTCGCTACGGACTCCGGCACGCTGCTGTCGGGGCAGTACCGGATGATGGCGCGCACCGAGCGTGGCAAGGCACGCGAGCGCGGGAAGTACGCCGCGGTCGAGCCGCAGGTCTACACCGACGAGCAGATCGCCGAGATCGAAGCGCAATACGCCGCGGAGGGACCGCGGGGAGCGATGCCGCGCTGGTGGGAAGACGTCAGCGAGGGTGACGAGGTCGAGCCGCTGGTGAAGGGTCCGCTGACGGTCACCGACATGATCTGCTGGCACGTCGGCATGGGCATGGGTCTGTACGGCATCAAGCCGCTGCGCTTGGGGGCTCGAGTACGCGCTCGGATCCCGCGCTTCTACCACCTCGACGAGCAGAACATCCCCGACGTGATGCAGCGGGTCCACTGGGATCCCGAATTCGCCCGCCGCACCGGCAATCCGACCACTTACGACTACGGCCGGATGCGCGAAACCTGGCTCATTCACGCGTGCACCGATTGGATGGGCGATGACGCCTGGCTCTGGAAGCTCGACTGCGAGTTCCGGGCGTTCAACTACGTCGGCGATACGCAATGGGTCCGCGGCACCGTGACCCGGCGCTACCTGGCCGAGGGCGGCCGCCCGGCCGTGGACCTCGATCTGCGGGCGGTGAGTCAGCGCGGTGTCGTCACCACCCCGGGTCACGCAACGATCCTGCTACCGAGCCGCGAACACGGGGCCGTCCGCCTGCCCGATCCTCCCGGAGGAGCCGGGGCGGATCTCGCCGGAGCGCTGGACGCCATCATCGAGCGGTTCAAGCAGCGGTGAGCCCCTACGAATCTTGCGAAGGGCTGGACGCCGGCCTGGCTGACGGGGTCCTACGCCTGACGTTGAACCGGCCGGACAAGCGCAATGCGCTCAGCGACCCGATGATGGCCGGCCTTATCGAGGCGATCGACGCTGCCGGTCGCGACGAGTCGGTACGCGCCATCGTCCTCGCGGGCGCAGGAGCGAACTTCTGCGGCGGCGCCGACATCATCGCTCGCAACGACCCTGACGGACGCCGGCCCCGTACCGGCTCGATCCAGCGCCGCCTGCCTTCCCAGGCGCACCGGCTGATCCCCTTGGTCGCCAGCGTGCAAACGCCGGTTGTCTGCGCCGTGCAGGGTTGGGCGGCCGGTATCGGGCTCGCGCTCGCTATGGCCGCTGACGTCACGATCGCTGCGGAGGACGCAAGCTTCTGGGCTCCGTTCGGCGAGCGCGGGTTCACGCCCGACAGCGGTGTCTCGTGGATGCTTCCGCGCCGGATCGGCGAGGTGCGTGCGCGCCAGATGCTGCTGCTCGGCAGGGTGCTTTCCGGTACAGAAGCGGCCGACTGGCAGCTCATCGACCGGGCGGTGCCCGCCGACGAACTCGACGACGCGGTGGAGGGGGTCGCCGGCCGGCTTGCGAGTTCCGCCACGGTGGCGCTCGGGCTGGCGAAGTGGCTGATGGACGCCGGACGTTCGGCATCTTTGCATGACGCCCTGCGCAATGAAGCGTTCGCCATGGAGCTGTCCTCGCGTAGCGAGGACTTCCGCGAGGGCATGGCGGCCTTCCGGGAGAAGCGTCCGGCTCGTTTCGAGGGCCGATGAATGCGCTCGCGGTCGCTGCGGAGACACCGCGCGACGAGCTGGTGGCGTCCGTACGCGAGTGGATCGAAACTCACGTACCCGAGGCTTGGCGCCAGGCAGCTTCCGGTGGGCCGCGGGCGATCAGGGCGGTGCGCCCGCGTAGCGACTACGAGGCGTGGTACCCGGTTTTTGGGTCATCCGGCCTCGTTGTGCCAACCTGGCCGGTGGCGTACGGCGGACTGAACCTGCCCGCCTCCGCCGCGCGGCTCGTGGAGGCCGAGCTGCGCCCGTACAACCTTGGCCGGCTCAACCCGCTGGGCCTGCACAACGCGGCCCCCGCGCTGTTCGCCCATGGCACCGAGGAGCAGCGGCTGCGGTTCCTGCCGCCGATCGTGCGGGCCGAGGAGATCTGGTGCCAGCTGTTCAGCGAGCCGGGCGCGGGGTCGGATCTGGCGTCGCTGTCGACCCGGGCGGTGCGTGACGGTGACGAGTGGATCGTCACCGGTCAGAAGGTCTGGACGACCTGGGGATTAGCCGCGGACTACGCGGTGCTGCTCGCCCGCACCGACCCGGATGTGCCCAAGCGCAACGGGATCACGTACTTCCTCATCGATCTGCACCAGCCGGGGGTCGACATCAGACCGCTGCGCCACATCACCGGCGAGGTCGACTTCTGCGAGGTCTTCATCGATGGCGCGCGGGTGCCGGACGAGCAGCGGGTGGGCGGCGTCAACCACGGCTGGCGGGTAGCCGGGGCGACGCTGTCCGGCGAGCGTCAGATGGTGTCCGGATCCGGGTCCGGTGGCGTCGATCGCATCGGCGGGTCGGGCGTCGCCAGCCTCATCGCGCTGGCCCGGCGGATCAGCGCGCAGGGACGCTCGGGCGGCTGGGACGACCCGCTCGTGCGCCAGGAGCTGATGGCCCTCTACTCCGAGGACGCCATTCGTGGTTGGACGAATTCGCGGGTGCGCGCGCTGCTCAAGGCGGGACGCGCGCCTGGCGCCGAGAGTTCGGTGGGCAAGGTGGCCTCCGGCGCGCTGAACCAGCACATGCAGATGGTTGCCGTCGACCTGCTCGGGGCTCATGCGACGGCCTGGGTAGCGGCGGAGACCAAGTACTCGGAGTCCTTGCCGTACGAGGTGAAAGGCATGCTGCGCAGCCGGGCCAACACCATCGAGGGCGGCACCACCGAGGTGAACAAGAACATCCTCGCCGAGCGCGTGCTGGGGCTGCCGCGCGAGCCGGATCCCTGGCATGGGCGACCGTGGCGGGAAGTCCCCCGAAGCTGATGGATTCTCCGGCGATCAGCTACCAGACGCTGCAGGTACAGCAGTGTGGCCCGGTCGGCTGGCTGGTCTTCAACCGACCGACGGCCGGCAACGCCATGGACGCGACCATGCTCGCGGAACTGGAACACGCCTGGGCCCAGCTGGACGCCGATCCCGCCGTACGCGTAATCGTGAATACGGGGGAGGGGCGGGCCTTTCAGACCGGCTTGGATGTCGTCCAGCTCGCCAAGGACCCGGGGGCTTTGCGGGAGCAGTCACGGCGCACGAAGCGCGCTGAGCTACGCCTGACGGCCTGGCACAACGGGGTGTCGAAGCCCGTAATCGCCGCCGTCAATGGGGTCTGCGCGGGGGGCGGGCTGCATTTCATCGCCGACGCTGACATCGTGATCGCGTCGACGGCGGCGAGCTTTCTCGACCCTCATGTGTCGGTTGGACAGGTGAGTGCGTACGAGACGATCGCGCTCGCGCGCAAGCTGGCTTTCGAGCCGGTCATGCGAATGGCATTGGCCGGCCGCCATGAACGGTTGTCAGCCGAGCGGGCATATGCGCTCGGAATGGTCTCCGAACTCGTGTCTCCTGAGGGGCTGCGCGAACGTGCCCAGGCGCTGGCCGAGACCATCGCGCAGGCCCCGGCGATCGAGCTGGCGCAGCGTAAGCGGGCGCTGTGGAACGCGCTGGAAGTCGGACTGACCGCCGCCTATCGTGCGGCGACTGATGAGGGACGGGCGAGTTGAATGAGTGACGAATACGCCAGCTTCGAGACGCTGAAGGTCGAGCGCCGGGGTGCGGTCGGCTGGCTGATAAACAATCGCCCGCAGGCGTTGAACGCGATGAACTCCAAGATGCGTGACGAGTTCGCCGACGCCTGGCTCGAGTTGGAACGCGATCCGAAGGTGCGGGTCATCGTGCATACCGGTGAGGGCCGGGCATTTCAGACCGGTGTCGATGTCAGCGAGTTGGCAAGCGACGGCCTGGGAATGGAGCGCTACCGCGAATCGGTCGAAGCGTTCGACCTGCACTTCACGTCTTGGCATCAGCGGGTCGCCAAGCCCGTCATCACGGCGGTCAACGGCCTTTGCGCCGGTGGTGCTTTTCACTGGGTCGCCGACGCCGACATCGTGATCGCATCGTCGGACGCGCAGTTCTTCGACCCCCACGTGTCGGTCGGGCAGGTGGTGGCGATCGAGGCCATCGGCCTGCTGCGCAAGATGCCGTTCGAGGCCGTGATGCGGATGGCGCTGACGGGTCGCCACGAGCGGATGCCGGCCGAGCGCGCCCTGCAGCTCGGGATGATCTCGCAGGTGGTGGATCCGCCTGAGCGTTTGCGCGAAGAGGCGCAAAGCCTCGCAGAGAAGATTGCCAAGAACTCTCCCGCGGCGATGCGCGCCACAAAGCGCGCGCTCTGGGGTGCTCTGGAGACCGGGCTCACGCAGGCGTGCCGCGACGGCGCCGCCGAGATGGTTTCCATGTGGGGGCATCCGGACCAGCAAGAGGGTCCGCAGGCGTTCGCGGAGAAGCGCGAGGCGCAGTGGTTGCCGCTCGACGCTGCAGAGTCGGCCGGCACGGGTCCGGGGCCGCGCTGATGGCCAGCCTGCTGGATCTGCTGGAGGCGCGGCCTTCGGACGACACCACGATCGCCGTCTACAGCGCCACGCGCGACGGCGACCGCGAGGTGAGTCGGGCCGCCCTGCGGCAGACCGCGCGGGATCTGGCGGCCACGCTGAAGGCAGCCGGGGTACGCCCGGGGTCTGCGGTCGCGGTCATGCTGCCGAACGGGCCCGAGGTGATCGCGGCCATGTTCGGCACCTGGTACGCGGGATGCGTCTACGTGCCGATCAATCCGCGGGTGACCGCGTCCGAGCTGACGATGCTGCTCGAAGCCACCCATCCGGCCGTGCTGATCTCCGCCGAAAGACCTGTGGGCGCAAGCCTTCCGGTCGTTCTGGCTGATGCGCTCGCCTGGACCGCGCCGGACGGTTCAGTCGTCGAGGTACCCGTCCATGAGCCCGACATCGCCCTGGTGCAATGGACCTCGGGTACGACCGGGCGACCGAAGCCGGTTCTCTTGCGCCACAGCGGTTTCCTGAAGCTGCTCGAGCCGGTGCTGAAGAAGCTGCTCGGCTCCGGCAGCGACACGATCGCTGCGCGCAAGGCACCGATGCCCAACCTGATCCCGACGTCGATGGCCCTGTCGGCCGGGATCTACAACGTGCTGTTCGCCTTCCGGGTCGGCGCCGCCGCGATCCTCATGGACCGCTTCGAGCCGGTGACCTTTGCTGGCCTGGTCGACCGGTTCCAGCTGCGTTCGACGGTGCTCCCGCCCGCCGCCATGACGATGCTCTGCGATACGCCCGGGGTCACCTCGCTCCTACCGCTGAAATACGTGCGCAGCATCAGCGCGCCGCTCTCGCCGCTGCAGGCGCGCCGCTTCCGCGACAAGTTCGGCGTGACCGTCCTCAATTGCTACGGCCAAACCGAGATCGGTGGCGAGATCGTCGGCTGGAATGCCGCAGACGCCCGCGAGTACGGCGAGAGCAAGCTCGGGTCGATCGGGCGCCCCCACGATGGCGTGAGCGTGCGTATCGACGACGCGGGGGAGCTTTACGTCCGTACTCCGGCTACCGCCGCCGGCTACGCCGATGGATCCGAGCTCGGTGACCGGGTCGGCGCCGATGGCTGGTTTCGGACGGGCGACGTCGCCCGCCTCGACCCCGAAGGCTTCCTCTGGATCGAGGGCCGGGTCTCCGACATGATCAACCGCGGCGGCTGGAAGGTCTTTCCCGGCGAGGTCGAGGAGGTTCTGCGCCTGGACCCTGCTGTCGAGGACTGCGCCGTCGTTGGCGCGCCGGACGACCGGCTCGGCGAGGTGCCTTGGGCGTTCGTGGTGCTGGCCCGCGAAGCTGCCCTGGACGTCCCGGTGCTGACGGCCCATGCGCGGGAACGTCTTGCGCCGTACAAGATCCCAGCGCGCTTTGTGGCCGTCGCTGAGCTCCCGCGTAACGAAGCCGGCAAGGTGCTGCACCGCGAGTTGCTCGCGCTGGCGTAGCCATCACGGTCCGGCGCGCGCCGAACCCCGATCGGCTGGTTTTGGAGGCCGGTCAACCAGCCGTTCGGGGTTCGACGTGATTGAAGTCGGCTAGCGCGGCGCGTAGACCACGTCATCCCACGGCCAGTCCCGCGCGAGCCAGTCCGAGACCAGGCGGTACAGCGGCTCGTCGAGGTGCGCCTTGTCGGCCCTGACCCAGGAGCGCACGTGGACCTGTCCCGTGAACGGTTGGCCCTCCGGCGGATACATGTAGACGCAGCCGATGACCTCGCGTGATCGAGGGTCCAGGACGGTCCACGTGAAGCCGGTGCGTGCTGCGAACTCGGCGGCGTGACCCTGCATGTCCTTCAGGTTCTGGGCGAGCGTGAACGGCTCGTCGGGTGGCCACTCCCGCCCGCCCATACCAGGGGTGTTGCGAATGTGGGCGACGCTGGCGCTCCACGCCGCCAGGTCCGACGCGTTGTGCTGCTCACCGAGCCGCTCCAGGAGGAGCTCGCGGGTGCTCGGGGGAGCCGGGACGACGACGGCGTCGTCGGCGAGCAGTGGCCGGCTCATGTGCGGCGCGCTGCCAGTGCGCGGAGCTCGTACTTGAGGATCTTCCCGGTAGCGTTCAACGGCAGCGCGTGCAACGTCTGCACCGACCGCGGCACTTTGTAGTTGGCCATCCGCTCGCGGCACCAGGCGCGAAACGCGTCCGCATCCAACGCAGCCCCCGGGTGCAGGATCACGAAGGCCATCCCGACCTCACCGAGCCGCACGTCCGGCACTCCCACGACGGCCACCTGATCGATATCCGGGTGGCTGAGGATGACCCCCTCGATCTCGACCGGATACGCGTTGAAGCCGCCGACGATGAACATGTCCTTGATGCGGTCGGTGATGCGCAGGTTCCCCGCCTCATCGAGCACACCGACGTCACCGGTATGCAGCCAGCCGTCGGCGTCGATCGTCTCGGCCGTCGCCTCCGGGTCGCCGAAGTAGCCCCGCATCACCTGATAGCCGCGCACGAGAACCTCGCCGGGCTCGCCGGCCGGCAACCGCTTGCCGGAGCCATCGACCACGCACACCTCGCCGCCGGGAATGGCCCGCCCGCAGGTCGTGGCGATGATGACCGGATCGTCGTCATGGCGGCACATCGTCGCCGTACCCGTCGTCTCGGTAAGCCCGTAACCGGTGACGACGGAGGAGAACTTGAGCTCGCTGCGCAGCCGCTCGACCAGCTCGACCGGAACTGCCGCCGCGCCGGTCACCGCGAGGCGTAACGAGCTCGTGTCGTACTTGGTGAGCTCTGCGGAGAGCAGCGTCTGGAAGATGGCCGGCGGCCCCGGCAGCATCGTGATCCGCTCCTCGGCGACCCGGGCCATCACCGAGTCGGCGTCGAACACCGGATGCGGCACGATGACGGCACCGGTAAGCAGGCAGGCCAGCACTCCTGACTTGAGTCCCGCGGTGTGGAAGAAGGGGTACGCGATCAGGTAGCGGTCGCCGGCGGTGAGTCCGACCACCTCCGACCAGCTCGTGTACGTACGCGTGCTTGCCCCGTGAGTCAGCATCGCGCCCTTGGGTTTTCCGGTCGTTCCGGAGGTGAAGATGATGTCCGAGAGGTCACCTGGACCTAGCGCCGCTATGCGCTCGTCGACCTGCGCCGACGTGGCACCGGACGCGCGGGCGAGGAAGTCCGCAAAGTCCACCGCGTCCGTCCGTGAAGGGCCTGCCAATACGAAGATTTCCGCGAGTTGCCGCACCGGCTGCGATGCCAGGTCCGCGACGTAGTCGGTGCCGAGGAAGTCGGTGACCGTGAACAGGTAGCGCGCGCCAGAGGTGTTGAGGACGTGGGCCGCCTCGCTCGCCTTGAAGCGGCTGTTGATCGGGACCAGCACCCCGCCGGCCGCGTACAGGCTGAGTGAGGCGATGACCCAGGACGTGCTGTTCGGCGCCCAGATCGCGGCTCGGTCGCCCGGCTGAAGGCCGGTGACGACGAATGCTCGCGCGGCTTCGTCGACGCGCTCGGCCAACTGCCCGAAGGTCAGCCGCAGGTCGCCTTCCACGAGGGCTTCCTCGTCCGGCCAAAGCCCGGCGGCGCGTCGTACCGCAGCCGGGATCGTCGGCGGTATGTCCCCCGGAAACCCGTCAGTGGGCAAGCTCATAAAGGGATTTTCCTCCCGACGTCGAGGGGCCGGGCGGGGCGGTTGAGGCGCCGTTCGGCCCGGCGTCGACATGGTAGACAATATGCACTTGTTGATCGTTTTCTGGCCACCGGAATGGTGGCGGGCACTGTGAAAGTGGGTTGTCGGATGGGTCTGCTCGAAGGCAAGGTCGCGATCGTTACCGGCGCCGGTCACGGCATCGGGCGCGGACACGCATTGGAGCTGGCCCACCAGGGCGCGAAGGTGGTCGTCAACGACCTGGGTGGTTCGGTACGCGGCGAGGGTGCCGGTCGCGCTGCGGACGACACCGTCGCGCTGATCGAAAGGGCCGGCGGCACGGCGGTGTCCAACTACGCCGACGTCTCCAAGTTCGATCAGGCCGGCGAGCTTGTGCAGCAGGCGATCGATGCGTTCGGCAAGCTCGACATCATCATCAACAATGCCGGAATCGTGCGCGACGCAGCCGTCTGGAACATGCCGGAAGCCGACTTCGATGCGGTCATGGGCGTCCACGTCAAGGGCACCTGGAACACCTCGCATCACGCCGCTAAGTACTGGCGCGCCCAGTCGAAGACGGCAGGCAGCGTCAAGGGCCGCATCATCAACACCACGTCCGGCGCCGGTCTCGGTGGCAACTTCGGTCAGACCGGCTACGCGACCGCCAAGGCCGCGATCGTCGGCCTCACCCTCACGCTGTCGATCGAGCTCTACAAGATGGGCGTGACCGTCAACGCGATCGGCCCGGCCGGTCTCACCCGTATCACCGCGTCGATCCCCGGCGCGGGCGATGCTTTCGAGCCCAACGACCTCGGCACCGACGAATACCACCCCATGGACCCCGCCGGCAGCTCCCCGCTCGCGGCCTGGCTCGCGAGCGACGACGCCCAATACGTCACCGGTCAGGTCATCCGCTGCCTGGATGACCGCATTATCTGGATGAAGGGCTGGACCGAGCGCAAGACGATCCATTCCGGCAACAAGCGTTGGGTGGCGGAAGACCTGCCCGCGATCATGTCGCAGCAGATCTTCCAGACCCGCCCGTCCGGGTTGAACTTCGAGGCCAGCTGATCGCGCGGCCGTAGCCATGGCGACGGTTTGGTCCTTGGTCGCCGACCGGGCGATGGAAACCCCGGATCTGGAGATGCTGGTCGACGAGCACGGCCGGTCGATGACGTTCGCGCAGTTTCGCGACGCTGCAGAAACCACCGCAGCCGGCCTGCTGGCGTACGGGATCACGCCGGGCTCACGCGTCGTCTGGCAGCTCACGACCCGCATCGAGACCCTCGTCGTTACCGCGGCGCTCTGCCGGCTCGGCGTCGTGCAGGTGCCGGTGTTGCCGATCTATCGCGGGCGCGAGCTGGCCTTCGTCCTTGGCCAGACCGGGGCGAAGCAGGTGCTCGTCGCTCCGCGCTGGCGCGACATCGACTTGGCCGGGCTCGCCGGCTCCGCCGTGGCGGAGAGCGGCGCGCAGCTTCACGTCCTTTCCGGCGAGCTCCCCACAGGTGACCCTGCGACGCTGGCCGCCCCGCCCGCCTCGGATCAGGAGGCCCGGTGGATCTTTTACACGTCGGGCACCACCGCTGATCCCAAGGGCGCTATGCACACCGATGCCTCAGCGATCGCCGGCGGCGCGGGCATGGCGGTCGGGCTCGACATGACACCGGCAGATCGCGTCGGGATGGTCTTCCCGGTGGCTCATATCGGCGGCTGCGCTGTGTGGCTCACGGCCTCCTTGCTCGCGGGCTTCGCCCTGGTGCTGACCGAATACGTCGAGCCGGACACGGTCGTCGACCTCTTGCGTACGCACCGGGTGACGATCGCCGGCACCGGTCCGGCGCACCACGCGATGTACATCGCCGCCCAGCGCGCCCACCCCGGCGTGGCCTACTTCCCGGACGTGCGGCTGTACACCAGCGGCGGCGCTGCCAAGCCGCCGAGCCACTTCGCCCTCGTCATGAGTGAGCTCGGCAAGCAGGTGCATTCCTCGTACGGGATGACCGAGGCGCCGATCCTCACGTGTACGCGCGCCGACGATCCCGAGGACGTGCTGGCCGGCTCGGAGGGACGCGCCAATGACGGGGTCGAGTTGCGCATCGTCGACGGCGAGGTGCGCGTGAAGGGCCCGCAGGTGATGCGGGGCTACCTCGATTCCAGCCTTGATGCCGACGCTTTTGATGCCGACGGCTTCCTGCACACCGGCGATCTCGGCGCACTCGACGCGGTCGGCAACCTCACGATCACCGGTCGCATCAAAGACGTCATCATCCGCAAGGGCGAGACGTTCAGTGCGCGCGAGGTCGAGGACCTGCTCATCACCTCACCCGAGGTGGCCGACGTCGCGGTCATCGGCCTCTCGCATCCGGTGCTCGGCGAGCAGGCCTGCGCGTGCGTTGTAGCCGCGGATCCGGCGCAGCCGCCGACGTTGGCATCTCTCACTGCTCATCTGGCCGGGCAGGGCCTGATGAAGCAAAAGTGGCCGGAGCGGCTCGAGGTCATGCAGGCGCTGCCGCGCAACCTCGCCGGCAAGGTCATCAAGGCAGATTTGCACGCGATCTTGCTCGACTCGAGGGGCTGAATCAGGTCCAGGCGACGAGCGGTCCGGCGGCGGCGATGAGCTGCTCGGTCTTCCCGTAGTCGATCTGGACCTCGATCACGGTCACCCCGGGCGCGGCGAGTGCCGCCTCCGCGCGCTCTCGGTGCGCGGACGCGTCCAATGCCTCGCCGCTCTGACCCCACACCTCGACCACGAACGAGAACTCGAGCCCGCGGCCCAGCTCGATCAGTGCGGCCGCGGCGTCGCTGAGCGGCCCGTCGACGACCGCCACTGCCGGGTTCCCGCGCTGCGCGGTCAGCAGTGCGCGGGCCACCGCCACGCCAGGCTGTCCGGCAGCTGGTATCGCCACGCTGCCGAGGCGCGTGGTGGGCACGGTACGTCCGATCCACCAACCGGCCGGGCCGGGTTCGGCGCACACCACCCCGTCGGCTCCGAGCGCCGCCGCGATGTCAGAGGCCGCCCGGGCCGGGTTTAGCGGCGATCCTTCGAGTTTGTAGAGCGGCTGGGCGACGTCCCACAGCACCTTGAAGAGCTCCGGCTGCGGTGGCGGCTCAGGCGGGCCACCCCAGCGCGCGCGTACCCGGTCCGCTGCGCCCGCGAGCTCGGCCGGCGCCACGCTGCGCCAACCCGCGAGCGACGGGTCGACGCCCGCCGCGGTCAGCAGTGCCGGCCGGCATTCGTCGACGTCCACGCCCACTACGAGGACCGCAGAGTGCGGCCCCGCACCCGCGAGCGCCAAGTCGCGCTCCTGCAAGCAGCCGGTCCCCAGGTGAAAGGGGCTGTCCCAGCGAAAGAGTCCCTTGGCCGTGAAGGCGTTCAGCACGCCGAGACCGGTCCGCTCGGCGAATGCCGCGAGATCGGCCACGCAGCCATCACGGATCACGCCCGCCCCGGCGAGCACGAAATCAGCGGTGAACTGCTCGGTGGGTCCAAGGGCGGGCACCGCGAGCGCGGTACGCGTGCTGCTGCCATCCATGCCTGCTGCAGCCGCCGCGAGTAAATGCGTGACATCCATGACCCCAGTTTCCTCACGCCTTCCGTAGCCGATGAGCCGGTGCATGCCGCGAGAGCCGGTGCAGCTAGCATCACGTTCTAGTTCTGCCCGATCCGGCGCCAATGAAGGAGGACGCGTGCAGCTGGGCGACTCGGCTGAAGAGGCTGCGTTCCGCGCAAAGGCAAATGAGTGGCTCAGCGCCAATGCGCCGGCCTTCGAGGCCCAGGGCCGGGCCGCAATGGACCACGGGCGATCGGCTGCTTCGCCAGCGGAATATGCCGAGTCCGAGCGCGCGAGCCATGAGGCGGCCAGGGCCTGGCAACGTGAGTTGCATGCGGGCGGCTGGGCTGGCATCTCCTGGCCGAAGGCGTTTGGTGGCCGCGGTGGATCGCCGATCCAGACGGCGATCTTCACGGAGGAGCAGGCCCGCTTCACGGTGTCCAACGGGCCGCTGATGGTGTCGATCAACATGGTCGGGCCGACCCTGATGGCTCACGGCACCGACGAGCAGCGCGCGGAACACCTCGAGAAGATCATCAGTGGCCACGAAGTCTGGTGCCAGCTGTACAGCGAGCCCGGCGCCGGCTCCGACCTTGCGTCCTTGCGTACGCGAGCCGTCCGTGACGGCGACGAGTGGGTCGTCAACGGGCAGAAGGTCTGGAACTCCAGCGCGCGCGCCGCCGACTGGGCGATCCTGCTCGCGCGCACCGACACCGACGTGCCGAAGCATCAGGGCATCACGTACTTCATCGTCGACATGCGCACCCCCGGCATCGATGTCCGGCCGTTGCGTCAGGCCAGCGGGGCGTATCACTTCAACGAGGTCTTTCTCGACGACGTGCGCATCCCGCACAGCAATGTCGTGGGTGAGGTCGGCGACGGTTGGCGGATCGCCCGTACCACCCTCGCCAATGAGCGGGCCATGATCGGCGGCGGCGGTAGTCGCGGGCAGGTGCCGGCGCTGATCGAACTGGCGCGCAAGACCGGACGCAACAACGACCCGCTTGTGCGGCAGGCGATCGCCAAGGTTGTCACCGGCGAGGCTGTGCTGCGCTACCTCGGAATGCGCTCGCGTACCGCCCTGTCGAAGGGTGTGCAGCCCGGCCCGGAGGCGTCGGTCATGAAATTGATCGTGGGCCAACACCTGACCGATATGGCGGATGCTGCGCTGGAGATCGAAGGAACCGCGGGCATGCTTGCCGGCGACGACGCCCCCTCAGCCGGCGCCTGGCAGCAAGCGCGGATGAATACGTGGATGGTGAAGATCGGCGGCGGCACCGACGAGGTGCAGCGCAACGTGCTCGCCGAACGAGTCCTGGGTCTGCCGCGCGAGCAGCAGGTCGACCGCGACACCCCCTTCCGTGACCTGCTCGGTCGCGGCTGATATCAGGAGCACACCCATGGCGATGCCCACCAACGTCCCGATCATCGACACGATGATCGGCTTCCCGATGCGAGACGTTGCGAAGACGTACGCCTTCATCACCAACCAGGTGAAGGACCAGGAATCCAAGGAAGAGTTCTCGTTTCCGGCGCAGTACATGTTCAAGGACGTGCCGCACGAGTACCACGGCACGCAGGACCCGATTTCGGTCACCCTCGAGCAGATGGACAAGTACAACATCCGGTACGGGATGATCGGGATCGGTGAGAAGGATGGCGACAGCGAGCGCGCGCTGAAGCAGCATCCGGACCGCTTCATCCCGAGCCTCGGCGTCGACCCCAACGACGGTGTCGACGCGCTGCGGGCCATGGTGCGGGCGTACGAGACCTACGGCATCCGCTCGGTGAGCATGTTTCCCGCGGGCACCTTCCCGCAGGTCGCCATCAACGACAAGAAGATGTATCCGATTTACGCGAAGGCGTGCGAGCTCGACATCCCGGTCTTCGTGTGCGCGGGCATCCCCGGGCCGCGGCTGAAGTTCGCCCCGCAACACGTCGAGCTGATCGACGAGGTCATGTACGACTTCCCGGAGCTCACGTTTGTCACGCGCCACGGCTGCCAGCCGTGGACCGAGCTGGCCGTCAAGCTCATGCTGAAGTGGCCCGGCCTGCACTACTCGACCAGCGCGTTCGCTCCCAAGCATTACGACAAGAACATCATCGCTTACGCCAACACCCGCGGCGCTGACAAGATTATCTACGCTGGCTACTACCCGATGGGCCTGTCGATGGAGCGCATCATGACCGACATGCCCAATGTGCCTTTCAAGGACGAGGTCTGGCCGAAGTTCCTGTACGGCAACGCCGCCCGCATCCTCAAGGTCGACGCCGGGTGACGGCGAGCCCTGACCCTGGTTCACCCGCGGCCGCACCCGCGCCGCCCTGCACGCTCGAGTGGCGCGCGGACGAACTACTGCCGCCGGATCTGCGGGCGGCGTTGACCGGTCCTGGAGCACCGTTCGAGATCGTCACCGAAGACGTGCTTGGCGCGCCGGCGCTGGTCTTTCACCGCCGGCCGCCGAACCTGCGTGCCGTCTTCGAGCAGGCTGGCCAGGATCATGCCGACAAGACCTTCATCGTCTCGCCGGAAGGCGAGGAAATCACCTATGCAGATGCAGTGGCGCGTGTCGCCCGGATCGCGGATGTGCTGGCTCGCGAGTACGGGGTGCAGAAGGGCGACCGCGTGGGGTTCGCGTCCGCCAACAGCGTCGCGTACATCCTGAGCTACTGGGCGGCACTCTCACTCGGGGCCGTGCTGGCCAACCTCAACGGCTGGTGGACGGTCCCGGAGCTGGCGGCGGGGATCGAGCTGAGCGAGCCGGTGGTGGTGTTGGCCGATGAGCGCCGACGCGCGCTGCTGGACAAGCTGCCGCCGGCGAACCAGGGAAGCTGGCCGCGTATCGAAGACCTGGCGGCGGCGGCGTCCGGCCTCTCGCCAAGCGGGCCCGAGGTTTCGATGCCGACGGTCACCATTGACGAGGACGACCCCGTCACGATCCTCTTCACCAGCGGGACGACCGGGCGTGCTAAAGGTGCAACGCTCACGCATCGCAACTGGATCCACTTCGCGCTCTGCAACAATGCCGCTGGAGCGGTCGGCCTGGCGCTGGCGGGAATGCCGTTGGGTGCGGCGCCGGGACCTCAGCCGTCGGCCATCTTCGCGGCGCCGATCTTTCACGTGTCTGGCACCGGCCCGCTGACCAATGCGCCCTTCTCCGGGATGAAGCTGGTGCTGCCCCCGCCGGGACGCTGGGATGAGACCGTGACGCTCGAGCTGATCCAGCGTCACCGGGTGACGACCATGAGCGGGGTGCCCACCCAGTTCTGGCGGCTGCTGCAGCATCCGAACTTCGACTCCTACGATCTTTCCAGCATCAGCACTATCGGCGGCGGGGGAGCGGTGTGCCCACCGGAGCTGGCCCGGCTGATGTTCACGAAGCTGCCCCGCGCGGGAGCCGGCCAGGGCTACGGCATGAGCGAGACCGCCGGTATGGGGACCCGTCTGGGCGGACCCGCGTTCAAGGCGCGACCCGAAACGGTCGGAACTTGTCAGGTGACCATGCGGGTGCAGATCCGCGACCCCCGAGGCAAGGTGCTGCCCGCGGGCGAGGTCGGCGAGATCTACATCTGGGGCGCCGGGGTGTTCAGCGGCTACTGGAACAACCCTGCGGCGACGGCTGCCGCCCTCGATGCTGATCGCTGGTATCGCACCGGTGACTTCGGCCGTACCGACGGCGAGTTCGTCACGCTCGAAAGCCGCATGCGCGACCTGATCATCCGCGGCGGGGAAAACATCTACCCCATCGAGATCGAAAACCGCTTGGTCGAGCATCCCGAGGTTGCCGACGCTGCGGTGATCGGCGTCGATCATCAGACCCTGGGCCAGGAGGTCAAGGCGTTCATCGTTCCGACGCCGGGCTGTGACCCGTCAATCGACGACATTCGCCGGTTCGTCGGCGAGGCGCTCGCGTCGTTCAAAGTGCCGACATACGTGGAGTTTCGCGAGGCACTGCCCTACAGCGCGACCGGCAAGCTACTGAAGCGCGAGCTTGAGGAAGAGGACCGCGCCGTCTCGACGGCCTGAGCTGAGCCTGCCGAACCGGCTTCCGGTGGTTAAGGCTGCCGGATAACCGCAACTAGCCGGTCGGCTCGGCGTCCGCGGAGCCTCAGACCCCGATGCGCTGCGCGAGCAGCTCGCGGTGATACGTCGGGTCGCCGAAGAAGAGCTGGGAGCTCTTGGCGCGCTTGAAGTACAGGTGTGCCGGGTGCTCCCAGGTGAAGCCGATCCCGCCGTGGATCTGGATGTTTTCAGCCGCGCAATGCACGTAAGCATCCGAGCAGTACGCCTTGGCGAGGCTCGCGACCGTCGGCAGCTCGTCGTTCAGCTCGGAGCCTGCCCAGAGGCCGTAGTAAGCCGCTGACTTGGCCGATTCGACCTCGACGAGCATGTCGGCGCACTTGTGTTTGATGGCCTGGAACGAGCCGATCGGGCGGCCGAACTGCACGCGCACCTTCGCGTATTCGACCGACATCTCCAACACCCGCGCGGCGCCCCCGACCTGCTCGGCCGCCAGCGCGACGGCGGCGAGGTCGAGCACCTGCGAGATGACCGGCCAACCCTGGCCCTCGGCGCCGATCAGGCGGGCTGGGGTGTTGTCGAACTCCAGCCTGGCCTGCTTGCGCGTCTGGTCGAGCGTCGCCAGCGGGGTGCGGCCCAGGCCCGCCGCGCCGTCCTCGACAGCGAAGAGGCTGACCCCATTGCTCGTACGGGCCGCCACGAGAACCAGATCGGCGGTGTGACCGTCCAGCACGAACATCTTGTAGCCGGACAGGCTCCAGGCGTCACCGCTCTGCGATGCGGCCAGCGTGACGCCGGCTTCGTCCCAGCGTCCCTCGTCCTCCGACAGTGCCAGGGTCGCGATGCTCTCGCCGCTCGCGATCCCGGGCAGGTACTGCTCTTTAGCGGCGTTGTCACCCGACAGCAGCAGCGTGTACGCACCCAGCACGGCGGTGGAGAAGTACGGCGAGCACAGCAGCGCGCGGCCCATCTCCTCGAGCACGACGCCGAGCTCCAGGAACGTGAATCCGGAGCCGCCGTACTCCTCGGGGATCGCCAATCCCTGCAGCCCGAGCTGCTCGGCCATCTGCTGCCAGACCTTCGGGTCATAGCCCTCGGTGGTTTCCATGAGCCGGCGTACCTCGCTCTCGGGCGACTTGTCCGCCAGGAATCCGCGCACAGTCCGGCGCAATTCCTCCTGCTCGTCGCTGAAAGCGAAGTCCATGCGGTCATCCTAGGGGGGTGGACCACGATGCTTCGACCCGGCCCGTACGTGTAAGCGTGCGCCCGGTTCGCGCGTCCACGCGACACCCGGCTGACGTGCTGCGGCTGGCCGGCAAGCTGCGCCAGCCGGTCGTTCTGACCGGCGGCTGGGCCGGCGCTGCGATCCTGCTCGCTGCCGATCCGCTTCAGGTCAAAACGGGTGCCGACGATCCTTTTGCGTTACTCGACAGGCAACCCTTCGTCGAGGGCGAGGTGCCGTCTGGGGCTGTTGCGGGTGGCTGGTTCGGGTGGCTGGGCTTCGATCCGGCCGACCACGCGCTCGGGTTCTATCCGAATGTGCTGCGCTTTGACGGCGGGCAATGGTGGGACGAGGCGCTAGTCGGGATCATCACCGACGACGAGCTGGAGGTGCGCCGGCAGGCATTGTGCAGCGTCCTCACCGCCCCCAGGCCAGAGCCGATGGCGTACGCGCTCGGCCTGGTAACGCCGAGCCGCGACCTGCCAGCCCATGTCGCCGCCGTCGAGCGATGCATCCAGAAGATCAGGGCAGGAGAGATCTACCAGGCCAACATCTGCCTTACCCTGCAAGCCGAATGGTGCGGCAGCGCCGTCGATCTCGCCGCCGATCTGATCGGCACGCTTGAGCCCCCGTACGGGGCCTATGTGGCGATCGGCGAGCGCCAGGTGGCCAGCGCCTCACCCGAACTCTTCGTGCGTCGCCGCGGCCGCCAGGTGACGTCGCGGCCCATCAAGGGCACCCGCCCGCGGCCGGCTGACGGCGCCGCTGCCGAGGCCCGCCGGCTCGCCGGTTCGCAGAAGGACCGCGCCGAAAACGTGATGATCGTCGATCTGGTGCGCAACGACCTTTCGCGAGTCGCCGAGACGGGCTCGGTGCGGGTCCCGGAACTGCTCGATGTCGTGGCGCATCCGGGGGTCTGGCATCTGGTCAGCACCGTAGAGGCGACGCTGCGAGAGGGCGTCACCGATGCGGATCTGCTGCGGTCGGCCTTTCCGCCGGGCTCGGTATCGGGGACGCCCAAGCACCGCGCGTTGGAGGTCATCGCCGATCTCGAGGATGGCCCGCGCGGGGTCTATACCGGCGCGATCGGCTACGCGAGTCCGGCCACCGGGGCCGAGTTCAGCGTGGCGATCCGTACTGTCGAGCTCTGCGGTTCACGTTTCCGGCTCGGGGTCGGCGGCGGTATCACGGTCGATTCCACACCCGTCCAGGAGTGGTGGGAGTGCTTCGACAAGGCCCGCCCGCTGCTGCACGCGATCGGCAGCGGAGCCTGGGAACTGATTGGCGGCCGTCCGGCGACCGATCCGCTTGCTGACGGCGGCATCTGCGACACCAGCCTGCTGCGCTACGGCGAGCCGGTCGAGCGGGCCGAACACCTGGCGCGGCTGGAGCGGGCGATGTACGAGCTCTACCAGGCACCGCTGCCCGCCGCCGCGGCTGATGCCCTCCTGCACGGCGAGGCGTCCGCCGAGCCCTGGCAGCGCCAGCGCATCGACATCGCTTCGGGCGGCGCCGTACGGGTGTCGCGAGGCCCCGCGGCCGCTCCGGGGGCGCTAGCCGACAAGCCGGGTGAGGACGCCATCGTCCTCCCGGCGCAAACCGGCTTTGGCCCCTACAAGTGGGGCGACCGGCGCCGTCATGAGGCATTGGAAGCGGCGCATCCCGGCCTGGTCGTGGTCCTGGCAGACAGCGCGGGCTGGTTGGAGACGACCCGCGCCAATGTCGTTGCGGTGATCGGCGGTCGCCTCGTGACGCCGGCGCTGGACGGGCGCATCCTGCCCGGCGTCACTCGCACCGTGCTCCTCGAGCTGGCCCGCGATCTGGGCGTGGAGATAGAGCTGCGAACTCCGGATCCCTCGATGGCACAGGCGATGGCGGCAGTCAGTTCGGTCGCCGGCATGAGGTGGATACGCACGTGCAACGGGTCCGCGGGCAGCTTCAGCTGGGAGGGCCCCGGCGAGCTCCTGAACGAACTCTCGAAGGGCCTTGTCGCCCGCTGGGCCGGCGGCGCTACGGTCCGAGGGTGAACAGCAAAGTTTATACGCATGAGTTCATCGACATCCGCGGTGCCAAGAGGCCTCAGTACATGCACCACATGACGGCCAACTGGAGCCCGACCGCCCAGCAGGAGCGCCACCAGCTCTGCTTCGGTGTATGGGGTGTCGTGGGTACGACGGACCGCTGGCCGCGGGTCATCAACATGTGGGAAGAGGACGGCTTTCCCGGGCTGGCCAATGGGCTCGGCCACGAGACGGGCCGGCCCAGCATGCAGGACCCGAAGCTGGAGAAGTGGTGGAACGAGGCCGCGGGATACCGGACGGGCGGCTTTGACCGCGTCATGATCCCGGCGCCGTGGACTCGCACCATCGAAGAGCTCACCGCGGATGGCGTACGCGGGGAGGTCTACGCCCACGAGATGGCGACCCTCGAGCCGGGCACCGCCACCGACTTCCTGGAGTTGGTGCGCTCGGAAATGCTGCCCGCTTACGCGGGCGCGGGCCTCGAACTCGTCACGGCCATGCGCACCTCTATGCGAGATGAGTCCGAGTGCATGATGATCTGGGCGATTCCGACGTGGACGGCGTGGTCGACATTCGAGCTCGCGATCAACAACGTCAGCGTTCTCGGTGAGGTGGAAACGCTCGACGAGGCGGCCGCCAAGCCGCTGCGTGACTGGCAGCGCCGGCTCTACTCGCGCAGCCGGAGTTTTCGACGCTTTCTCATGCTTGATGCGCCGCTTTCGCCGATGCGGATCGGACGTCAACCGGCGCGCAGCGACCGGGTCGACTCGTGGGATGAGGGGTGAGCCCGCTTCCCCTCGAAGGACTGCTCGTCGTCGGTGTCGAGCAGGCGGTAGCGGCCCCGCTAGCGACGCGTCACCTGGCGGATCTCGGCGCTCGCGTCATCAAGATCGAGAACCCGAAAGGCGGTGATTTCGCACGCGATTACGACGCCGCCGTAGGCGGGATCGCCGCGCACTTTGTCTGGTGCAACCGCGGCAAGGAGTCGCTGACGCTCGATCTGCGCAGCGCGGCCGGTGCGAAGATCATGGAGACGCTCCTCGGGCAGGCCGATGTGCTGATTCAAAACCTGGCCCCCGGTGCCGCGGCGCGCATGGGCCTGTCCGCCGCCCAGGCCACGTCCCGCCATCCCCGGCTCATCGCGGTCGACATTTCCGGCTACGGCGACGGTGGGCCTTTTGCGGAACGGCGGGCCTACGACCTGCTGGTGCAATCGGAAGGCGCGTCGTGCTCCGTCACCGGCCAACCCGGCGCTTTTGCCAAGCCCGGAATCCCGGTTGCCGACATCGGGGCCGGCATGTACGCCTTCTCCAGCGTCCTCGCCGCGCTCTACGACCGGGAACGCACGGGGGTCGGCACCGCGATCTCGGTGGCGCTGTTCGACGCCGTCGCCGAGTGGATGGGTTACCCGCTGCATTACACGCTCGGCACCGGTGTCGAGCAGGAACCGCGCGGCGTCGGCTCGCCGGCGGTTGCTCCCTACGGCTCGTATCCGACCTCCGACGGCCAGCAGATCGTGTTGGGCACGACGAACGACGCCGAGTGGAAGCGCCTCGCCACCCTCGTGCTGGAACGGGCCGACCTGGCTGCGGAGCCCTCGTACGCAGGCAATGCCGACCGGGTCGCCCGCCGCGAGGAGTTGGATGCCGTCATTGCCGATTGGACACGCACTCGGCCGCTGGCGGCGATCGTGGAGCGCCTCGACGCGGCGACCATCGGCTACGCGCGGTTGAACGGCGTTCAGGACCTGATCGATCATCCGCAGCTGGCCGCCCGGCAGCGCTGGACGCGCGTTGACTCGCCCGTCGGGCCGCTGGATGCCCTGCTGCCCCCGCCGGTGTCCGATCGGTGGCCGCTGAAGCTCGGGAGCGTTCCGGCGCTAGGGGAGCAGACTGATGCTGTGCTGGCGGGACTGGGGTTCGACGGCGAGCGCATCGCTCGCCTTCATGCGGAAGGTGTGGTGTGAGAAGTAGCGGCGAACCGTACTACCGGCGCTTCACCGTTCGGCCTTCGTCGCTTTCCGATGGGTATCGGCAGATCGACGCCCACATGCAGGACCACGTGCATCACATGAAGGTCGTTCTGACCCACGCAGGCGGCGTCGTTGTGAGCGCCGTGGCCGAGGGGATTCGGCTTCCCTGGGACATGTGTCCCATCGGGCTCGCCGGTGTCGGCCGCATCGCCGGGATGCCCGTTGCTCAGGCGCTGGAGGGAATCGGCTGGCCGGGGGGACGCACCGCCAACTGCGTCCACATGGTGGATCTGACCCGCATGGCGCTCGGTCACGTCGACGAGACCGAGCCGTTCACGTACTCGATCACCGTCACCCCCGCTCTCGCCGAAGTGCGCGAAGCTCGCATCGAACGTGACGGCCGGCGGCTTTTGGAATGGACGCTGAACGGCCAGCGCCTGCAAGGCAAAGCGCCCTTCGACGGTCATACGCTCGCGCCTGCCGATTTCGTGGGTTGGAGGCAGGAACTGGACCCCGCGCTGCGCGAGCCCGCCAGCCTGCTGCGGCGTGCGTGTCACATCGCCCCCAGCCGCGACATCAACCTGGACCGCATGCGGGTCGCGGCCGAAAGCATCAAGCCGGATTCCTCGTGCTACACGTTGCAACCGGCGGTCATCCAGACCGCGGTCCGGCTCCATGGCACGTTTCGTACCGAGCTGACGGACCAGGATCAGCTCTAGATAACCGGCAGCTGGATGAGGCCGCGTAGCAACTGGCGAGGATGGGCTGTTCGGGACGTTCCCCCTCGTCGTTCGGTGCAGCCGTCTCGGCGGGTCGCGTACCTAACGGCGAGCAGTGCCGGGTCAGTCGACCTGCAGCGGCTGGTTCTCCACTGCGACGACCTTGACCTCCCGCTGCGCGATACGCCACGAACCTTCGTGCTTCGCATACTGGTCGGCGTAACGGATGTAGAGCACGCGATCGCGGCGCTGGCCCTCGAGCCCCTCGATGTGGTGGGCGACGCAGCCGACCTGGCCGCGGGCGGTGTCGCCGCTGATCTCGACCATGACGTTGGCGATGACATGCGTGGTCGTCCAGTAGCGCGAAAGCGCCGCCATCGCCGCTGCGATCTCAGCTCGGCCGCGGCGGATGCTCGTCGGGTCGGCTCCCGGCGTAAGGGAGACGATCAGCTGCGCGTCGGGGGTGAACAGACCCGCCACGCGCTCCGGCTCGCCGGCGTCGGCGAAGCTCGCGTAGCTCTCGACGAGATTGCGTAGGACCGCTCGATCGAGCAACTCCTGCAACGCGGCGGGTGAGGGTGATGTGGCGTTCGACTCGGTGCTGGACACGTGTCGTTCATACCGGACGGTCGTTGCTCGCTGTGACGACATACCGCCGGAAGGCAGCTGAGCGGGCATCGGTGACGGCCCGCCGTAGTGTTGCCGCCAATTCACCGGCTTGCCTTCCGAACCCTCGGTACGCGAGCTCGACGGCTAGGGGTGAGCGCGTGCGCGTTCTCGTGACCGGGGCGACCGGGTTCGTGGGGTCCCATGCGGTGAAGGCGCTGCACGCCGCCGGCCATGACATCCGCGTGATGGCCCGCAACCCGTCCCGCGCACAGCAGCAGTTCGATGCGTACGGCCTCGCGCCCGCCGTCGGGGAGCGCAGCGGCGAGCCGTCCCTCGAGATCGTTACCGGAGACATCGTCGACGCGGCCAGCGTCCGCGCGGCCCTGACCGGCTGCGACGCAGTCGTCCATGCTGCCGCCGTCGTGGGGATCGACGGCGCAAAGGCGGTGGCCGCCAGCACGACGAACGAACGTGGTGCCCGCAACGTGATCGGGCTCGCCGCCGAGCTTGGGCTCGACCCGATCGTCTACGTCTCCAGCATCAGCGCGCTCTTTCGCCCCGGCGGGCCGGTGCTGCTGACCGCCGACACCGACGTGGCTCCCGCGACCAGTCCTTACGCCGCATCGAAGGCGGCCTGCGAACGCTATGCGCGCCAGATGCAGGCCGACGGGCACCCGATTGTCTGCATCTATCCCGGCGGGATCCTCGGTCCGGACGATCCCGGGCTTTCCGAAGCGATGCGCGCAGCGCTGATCTGGCGCCGGCTGACCATGGCCGACCTCAACAGCGGATTCCTCTTGGTTGACGTACGCGATATCGCCGCCGTCATCGCTGCGACCATGGAGCCCGGCAAAGGCGGGCGGCGCTACATGGCCGGCCACCACTACCTCCGTTGGCGCGATCTGGGCGCGCTGGTGGCGCAGGTCACCGGCCGTCCGGTCCTGCTGCCGCCGATACCAGGACCCGTGCTGCGAACTCTCGGGCGCGCCGGGGATGTGGTTCACCGCGTGATCCCCTTCAGCTTTCCCTTGAGCCACGAGGCGATGGAAACGGCTACGCGCATGGTGCCGATGGATGACCAGGCGACGATCGATGAGCTGGGAATCACCTTCCGGCCGCCGGAGCAGACCCTGCAGGATTCCTACTGCTGGCTCTACGAGACTGGCCGACTCAAGGCGCGCTGGGTGCCGGCGCTCGCGAAATAGTTGCGCGCTGCGTAGGTAAATGCCGTCCGAAGCGTGTTGCACCCGACAACGTAGGGCATATCGGCCTTGACTGACCGCTAGTGCGCCTGCCTTCGCCGCCCGCCTCGTGAAAGACCGCCACTGATGTGTCGCTACGGCACCCGACTCTTCGATCCCCAAGTCACCCAGACGCGCGCAGCGCGCCGCTGGATCGTCGAGCAGCTTGGGCGTTGGGAGCTCGAGCCGCTCGCCGACGAGTTGGAGCTGGCCGGCAGCGAGCTGGCGACCAACGCGCTCCTGCACACCCGAAGCGGTTTCGCGGTCACGCTCGCGGTCTGCGGTGGGGCCGTGGAACTGGCGGTTCGTGATCGCGACCCGAGGCCGCCCGTCTTGCGTCCAGCCCGGCTGGATCTGCTGGCAGACGTGGAGAGCCTGGCGGCGGCTTCGTCGTTCACCGGCACGGCTTCGCATGGCGCTCTGGAGGGCGAAGCGGGTGCTCCCGAGCGCCATTCCAGCCTTCACGTCGGACCGGCCGGAAGCATCGCTGCCGGTCGCGGCATCATCATTGTCGACGCGATCGCTGACGAGTGGGGCGTCGCGAGCCATGCCGCCGGCAAGGACGTCTGGCTGCGGATGCCGGTGCCCCGCGACTGGAAATACCTGCACGAGTGCAGGTGTGACGAGCTGGCCGGGCGCGCTCCGTCCGGCTATCCGGTGCGCCATCTCACGGGGGAGTGGGACGCGGGCTGACGCTTCAGCTGCCGGCCGAGTTCTGCGCATCCAGCGTCGCCAGGAACTCGGCGACCCGCTTCGGCCATTCCAGGACATCCTCGTCGGTCGCGGCAATCATCAGCTCGGAGTTCGGTAGCAGCTCGCGTAGCCGCTTCGCGACCGGTACGGGGTGCATGCGGTCGCCGGACCACGCGAGGATCAAGGTCGGCATCGTCAGCTCGCGCAAGGCGGCTTCGTCCGGCAGGTCGGTTAGGGCTGCACCATAGAAGGGGCCCACGGTCCAGCGCGGGGAGTGCAGAAACTGATCTATTCCCGCGGAGATCAGCGCGCGGCGGGTAGTGCGCGGGCGGGTGGGCAGCCGTTTACGCACCTTGCTGAACGAGGTCACGCCGACGCCGACGACCGGGTTGGCGGCGAGCAGTCCGACGGTTCGGTAGAGCAGCGCCTGCTGGCGGCGCCCACTCCACGCCGTCGGAGGCAGGGCCAGGACGAGTGCCGGGAAGCGGCCAGGCGCACGGCAGGCGGCGTGCAGGAGGGTGCCGCAGCCCATCGAGGCGCCGCCGCCGACGGCTTGGGGCACCTCCAGGAAGTCCAGCAGCCCCAGCAGGTCGGACGCCAGCTCCGGCCAGGTCTGGCGGCGCGGATCCCGCCCGATGGAGGACGCGCCATGGCCGCGGGCGTCGTACCGGATCACGCGGGCCTGACCCTCAAGCGGCGTCCAGTCGAAGATGCCGGTCGCGTCCTCCTGGGCCATGCTCGCCAGCAGGCTGTGGGCCCAAATGAAGGTCAGGATGGGAGCACCGACGTCTTCCGGGGTGCCGGAGTCCCGGAAGGTCAGCCGGGTTCCCCGTACCCGCGCTGACTGGTCCTGCTGCCCCACCTGTGATCCCCCGCCTGTCGCGTTCGCCTGAATCTCGCCCGTCGTGTGATGATTGTGCCGACGAAAGCGCGCGCCCGCTTACTCTCGCGATGTGGGACTTGTGGGACCGACCGGGGGCGAGCAACGCCGAGTCCCGCGCACGGACACCGTGCTCGCTGGACCCGCCATCGCGGCGGCGCTCGAACGCTTCGGCCGGGACACCGTCAAAGCCGCGATCCATGACGCGCAGGATCTCGCCCGCCGCGGAGAACTCCCCCTGGATACGGAGGCGGTGACGCAGGCCGCGCTAGGGCTGCTTCCTTCGAGCGTGACCAGCCTGCGCGAGGTGCTGAACGCCACCGGCATCGTCCTGCACACCAACCTCGGCCGGGCGCCGCTGTCCGCTGCCGCCATCGCCGCGCTGGCCATCGCCGGCGGGACGGTGGATGTCGAGCTTGATCTGGCTACTGGCGCGCGAGTGCGGCGGGGTCGCGGGACGCTGGCCGCCCTGGCGCGGGCGCTCCCCGCGGCGGGAGATGTTGCGGTCGTCAACAACGGTGCGGCCGCCTTGCTACTTGCCGTGACGGTCCTCGCCGCCGGCCGCGAAGTGGTCGTGAGCCGGGGCGAGCTGGTCGAGATCGGTGACGGTTTCCGGCTTCCGGATCTGCTTGTCGCGACCGGCGCCACGCTGCGTGAGGTGGGGACGACCAACCGCACGACGGCCCGGGACTATGCGGCGGCGATCGGGCCGCAGACGGGCTGCCTGTTGAAGGTGCATCCGTCGAACTTCCGCATCACCGGCTTCACGTCAGCCGTTGGCATCGGGGCGCTTGCCGCCCTCGGGCCGCCCGTCGTGGCGGATGTCGGCAGCGGCCTGCTGCGCCCCGATCCTTTGTTGCCCGCCGAGCCCGACATCGATTCAGCGCTTCGCCAGGGCGCCGGACTGGTGACGGCCAGCGGCGACAAGCTGCTGGGCGGTCCGCAGGCGGGGCTGCTTGCCGGTACGCAAGAGCTGATTGCCCGCTGCCGCCGGGCACCGCTCGCGCGGGCGCTGCGCGTCGACAAGCTCACCCTTGCGGCGCTGGAGGCGACGCTCCAGATGCCGGCGACTCCCACCTGGCAGGGATTGCACGCCCCGGCCGACGACCTGCGGGTGAGGGTCGAAGCGCTGGCGGCAGCGGTCGGTGAGGGCGACGTGGTGCCCAGTGCAGGAGCGGTAGGAGGCGGCGGGGCGCCCGGCGTGGAGCTCCCCGGGTGGGCGCTCGCGCTGCCGGAACGCTGTGCCGAATTGCTTCGGGCCGGCTCACCACCCGTCATGGCGCGCCTTAGTGGCGGGCGGTGCCTCGTCGACCTGCGTGCCATCTCGCCGGCCCGCGACGCCGACCTCGCCGCCGCAGTACACGCGGCGCTGGCCGGCGGCTGATGCACGTCATCGCGACGGCCGGCCACGTCGATCACGGCAAGTCGACACTCGTACGCGCGCTGACCGGAATGGAGCCCGACCGGCTGGACGAGGAGCGCCGGCGCGGCCTCACCATCGAACTCGGGTTTGTCTGGACCACGCTGACGGCGGGGGAGGAGCCAATCGCTTTCGTCGACGTTCCTGGCCACCACCGCTTCCTGTCGACGATGCTCGCGGGTGTCGGGCCGGTACCGGCGGCGCTGCTCGTCGTGGCGGCGGACGGTGGTTGGGAACGCCAGACCGGCGAGCATGTCGCCGCGCTTGATGCGCTGGGCGTGCACCACGGGCTGGTGGCGATCACCCGCAGCGACCTGGCTGACCCGGAGCCGGTGCGCGCTGACGTTCTGCGGCGCCTGGCGTCGACGGGCTTCGGCTCGGGTGGGGTGGAGGCGGTGGCGGTTTCCGGCCGCACCGGCGCGGGCCTGGATGAGTTACGCGCAGCGCTGAGCAGGCTCACGCGTGCGCTTCCGCCGCCCGACGGATCGGGGCGGATCCGGGTCTGGGTCGACCGCGCGTTCACCATCGGCGGAGCCGGCACGGTCGTGACCGGCACGCTCGGGCAGGGGACGCTGCGGGTTGGCGACGAGCTCGAACTGGCTGGAGCGAGCGGCGTTCGACCGGTTCGGGTGCGCAGCCTGCAATCGCTCGGCCACGGCGAGCAAGAGGTCACTGCGGTGGCCCGGGTGGCGGTCAATGTGCGCGGCGTCAGCGTCCACGACGTCGCCCGCGGAGACGCGTTGCTGACGCCTGGCGCCGACCTGCTCACGGCCGTTGTCGATGTGGCCGCGGATTCCCACGATCTGACCGAGCTGCCCGCTGATCTGGTCATGCATGTCGGCGCCGCAGCCGTCCCGGTTCGGCTGCGGCCGCTGGGAATCGGCTCGGGTCGCCTCACTTTGGACTGGCCGCTACCGCTGCGCCGCGGTGATCGGGTCCTGCTCCGAAATCCCGGTCAACACAGCGTCGCGGCTGGCGTGGCGGTAGTCGATATCGACCCCCCACCCTTGGTCCGGCGGGGTTCGGCCCGGGATCGCGCCGCCGTACTGGAGCAAGGGCCTGACCCCGTCGCTGAGGTGTCCCGCCGGGGCGCCGTCGACCGGGCAGCACTGGAACGTTTGGGGATCCTGGCGGGGGACGTGGCCTTGCCGCCAGAGCTTCGCGACGTTGCCGGGTTGCTCGTCGCTGAAAGGGATTGGTTGCGCTGGACCACGCAGCTGCGTGACGCGGCTGCAGCAGCGTTGGCCGCTGACCCGCTGGCCTCGGGGCTATCGGCGGTGGAGGCCGCCCAGCGCGCGGGCATCCCGGCGGCTGCGCTCGTCGAACCTCTCGCGGCCGCGGCGGGGCTGCCGGTCAAGGACGGTCGCGTCACCGCCGCCGCGCCTCGGCTGCCTCCCGCCGCCCAAGCCGCCGTCGACCTGCTTTCCGAACGCCTGCGAGCCGACCCCTTCGACGCACCCGAGGCCGGCGACCTGGCCGCGGCCGGACTGAGCGTTCAGATCCTGGCGGCCGCCGAACGTCACGGGCTCCTGCTGCGCCTGACCGGGGCGACGGGACCCGTCGTGCTGTTGCCGGATGCGCCGGATCACGCGGTGAAGCGGTTGGCCGAGCTGGCCGAGCCGTTCACGGTCAGCGACGCCCGCCGCGCCCTCGGTACGTCCCGACGCGTCGCCGTACCCCTGCTGGAACACCTGGACGCCACCCGCCGCACCCGCCGCATCGACGCCAGCGGTCGGGTCTTGCTTTAGATTTGTGACGTCGTCTCCATGTGCTACGGTGTAGCACATGGAGACCATAGGCGTTCGTGAGCTGCGCCAGCACGCCAGCCGCTATCTGGCGCGCGTTGCTACCGGAGAAACGATCGAGGTGACAGATCGGGGCCGCCCGGTAGCGCTACTGGTCCCGACCCATCCCGACCCCTGGCAAGTCCTGATCACGAGTGGGCAAATCATTGCAGCGAACGGTGACGGCGACATCTTCGACGACCCTCCAGCCGACTACGGCATCCGCGCCTCCGACCGCCTCGCGGTGATGCGCGATCACGAGCGCTGACTGGGAGTGAAGCTCTATCTGGATTCATCCGCCCTCGTCAAACTCGTTCAGCGCGAGCCTGAATCAGACTCGTTACGCCGGTATTTGCGCCGCCACCGCAGCGACCAATACGTGACCTGCACGCTTGCGCGAGTTGAGGTCATCCGCGCTCTGGCCCCAGCCGGAACCACCGCCCTCGTCCAAAACCGCCGGCAATTGGCTCGCCTCGATCAGGTGGCGCTCACCGTCGACCTGCTCGATCGTGCGGCAAACCTGGCGCCTACCTCATTGCTGCGCAGCCTTGACGCGATCCACCTCGCCGCCGCCCAGTTCGCTGGGAAGGAACTAAGAGCCGTCGTCACATATGACCAACGAATGGCAGCCATCGCCAATCAGTTGGGTTTGTCGGTCGCGGCGCCGAAGTAGGGCTGCGAGCGCGTCTGCGTCATGCCCAGGGGTGCCTCAAACGACCCGACAGGATGACCGAGCACGAGGCGCGAGGCGAACGACTACGCGTCGACGACCAGGGCCGCGATCCGCTCACGGTGTTCGGCGGCCGAGCCGTAGGCGTACTCCTGCCGCTTGGCGCGCTTGAAGAAGAAGTGGGCGTCGTGCTCCCACGTGTAGCCGATGCCGCCGTGGAACTGGATCATCGCGGCGGTGACGTCACGGGCGGCGTCGCTGGCCTTCGCCTTGGCGACGGAGACGGCGAGTTCCCAGTCGTCGCGGTGGGTGTCGACGGCGTGGGCGGCGTAGAGCACGGCGTGCTCGGCCATCGTCACGGCGATGTGCAGGTCGGCCAGGCTGTGCTTGAGGACCTGGAACGAGCCGACCGGCTTGCCGAACTGCACCCGCTCCTTGTCGTACGCGACGGTCCGGGTCAGCGCCTCGCGGGCGATTCCGGACAGGTCGGCAGCGGTCAGTACGGTCGCCCGCGCCAGCACGGCAGGAATGACCGAGGCGTCGAGTTCGAGTCCGCTGCCCGTGATCTCGACCCGGCCGAGCCGGGTGGTGCGGTCCAGCGCCGCCACGTGAGTCACCGCGTACGCGTCGGGCTCGAAGAAGGTGAGCTTTCCGTCGTGCACGGCGACGAGCGCGTCTGCCACTCCCGCGTACTCGACCGGCAGCGACAGGTCGGGGGCAAACGTCAGCTTCACCTCACCGGTCGCCAATCGTTCCAGCCACTTTGCGACCTCGGGGGAGTGATCGCCGCCGAGCCGAAGTGCCTCACCGGCGACGACCGCCGGCAGCCACGGACCGGGTACGACGCCCGCACCAAGTCCCTTGCTGACGACGGCGGCGTCGAGCAGACCGAGGCCGAGGCCTTCGGCTTCCTCGTGGACGAGAACGGCGAGCCACCCGTGTTCGCCGAACCCCTGCCACAGCGTCTCGGGGATCCCGTCGCCGGCCGGATCGTCATAGACCTTGCGTACCTCAGAGGTCGGAAAACGGTCGGCGAGGTAGTCGCGAACCATCTCGCGCAGCGCGCGTTGCTCATCGGTGAGAGCGAAGAACACGTGAGTTCCTTCCAGTCCTGCTCGATCGGCCGGCGGCTAGCGGGGGAGGCCGAGCACGTGCTCGGCGACGATGTTGCGCTGGACCTGGGAGGAGCCGCCCCAGATAGTTTCCGAACGGGACCAGAGGAACAGTTCGGTCAGCGGGTTCAGTTCGGCGGTCGGCAGTCCGGGCATTTCTTGCCCCGCGTAGCCCATGACGTCCATGTAGACCTCACCGAGATCCTGGTGCGTCTCCGACCACTGCAGCTTGGTCATCGACGACTCGAACCCGAGCTGCTCGCCCTGCGCGACCTTGGTGGCGATATGCCACGAGTGCAGCCGCAGTGCCTCGAGGTTGACCAGCACGTCAGCCAGGCGCTGGCGCAGAGCGGGGTCCTTGCTACGCCCACGCTCGCGGGCGACCTTCACGATCGCATCGAACTCGCCGCGAAAGCGGGTGTACTGGCCGATGGCAGAGGAGCCGCGCTCGAAGGACAGCAGCAGCATCGCGACGTTCCAGCCGGCCCCCTCGTCGCCGAGGACCGCGTCTTTGGGCACCTTCACGTCGGTCAGGAAGACCTCGCCGAACTCCTCGTTACCGGTCATCTGCTTCAGCGGACGCGCTTGCACGCCTTCGGCGTGCATGTCGATGAGCAGCATCGAAATTCCGCGGTGGCGTTGCGAATCAGGCTCGGTGCGCACGAGCGCAAACATCCGGTCAGCGCGCAGGGCGTTAGTGGTCCAGACCTTCTGGCCGGTGACAACCCAATGATCGCCGGCGTCGACCGCCTTGGTGGACAGGCCCGCGAGGTCAGAGCCGGCGCCCGGCTCGGAGAAGCCCTGACACCAGATGGCCTCGTTGTGCAGCATCGGCTTGATGATCTCGCGCTTCTGCGCCTCGGTGCCGATCGCCATGACGGTGGGGCCGAGGAAGGTCAAACCGAGCGTGTTCACGGTGAGCGGCGCGTCGGAGCGGGCCATCTCCTCGTCGTAGATCGCCTTCTGCGAAGGCGTGCCGTCGCGCCCGCCGAACTCCTTCGGCCAGGCAATTCCGGCGAATCCGGCACGCGCCTTGCCGGCTTCCCACTCGCGCCGCAGGTCGAAGGACTCGGCGGAGGACTTTCCCATCCAGAATTCGGGCACGCGCCATTCGGCGGGCAGGTGGGCGTCGAGCCAGGAGCGCAATTCGGATCGGAAGGCGGCGTCGTCGGCGCTATCGCTGAGGTCCACCCCCGCATGCTAAGCGGGAAAGCTACTTGCCGGTAATCGAGCGTCCGCTGAGCCGATCCCAGGCGTGGTTGCCGCCTGAGGGTCAGAGCCTCGGAGTCCCGTTACGGCCGGCGAGCACGCTCTCGTACAGGCTGACGGTCTGCTCGGCGATGGCCCGCCAGCTGAACTCGGCGATCGCCCGCTTGCGTCCGGCAGCGCCCATGGCGGCAGCGAGATCCGGGTCGTCCAACACGCGGTTGAGAGCTGCCGCGAGCGCCGGTGGATCCGACGGCGGCACGAGCAGTCCGGTGCGCCCGTCGTCCACCACCTCCGGGATACCACCGACCGAGCTCGCCACGACCGCCGTAGCGCACGCCATGGCTTCCAGATTGACGATCCCGAGCGGTTCGTAGATCGAAGGGCAGACGAATGCCGTCGCGTGGCTCATCACCTGGGCGACGTCGGGGCGAGCCAGCATGCGGTCGACCCAGATGACGCCCGAGCGGGACTCGCGAAGGCCTGCCACCAGGCGATCCACCTCGGCGCCGAGTTCGACGGTGTCGGCGGCGCCCGCCAGCAGGACGAGCTGCGCTTCGGGTCGCAGTTGCGCGGCGGCCTCCAGCAGGACCGGCAGCCCTTTCTGGCGGGTGACCCGTCCCACGAAGGCCACGTAGGGCCGCGTCGGGTCGACCCGGAGCTGGTCGAGCACGTCACGGGAGGGATCAGGCTGATACGCCGACGGATCGATGCCGTTGTAGACCACGGCGATTCGTCCCGGATCGATGCTCGGGTACGCCTGCTGAACGTCGGCGCGCATGCCCTTCGACACGGCGATCACCCGGTCTGCGCCCTCAAGGCCGACTTTCTCGCACCAGGACGAGAGCGCGTACCCACCGCCCAGTTGCTCGGCTTTCCAGGGTCGTTGCGGCTCCAGCGAATGCGTAGTCGCGACGTGGGGGACGCCGTGCAGGAGGCCGGCGACGTGGCCGGCCAGATTGGCGTACCACGTATGCGAATGAACGAGATCGGCGCCCTGGGCGCCCCGGGCGATCGCGAGGTCGATGCCCATCGCTGCGAGGGCCGGATTGCCGCCGTCAAGCGCCGCCAGCGACGGATACCCGTGGACCAGCGGGTGCCCGGGCTCGCGTATGCCAGGAACGTCCCGGCCACCGAAACAGTGCACGTCGACATCGACCAGCCGGGCGAGCTCCGCGGCGAGATGCTCGACATGCACCCCGGCGCCGCCGTAGATGTCCGGCGGGTACTCGCGGGTCAGAAGGGCGACGCGCATGACGGAACCCTAGTGCCCCCGGGCGGCCCCCGCGTGCCCCCGTCGCGAAGGCGTGCCGTCGGGCGCTCCGGCTGAAGGCGTCCTATGCTGCGCACCGTGAAGGACCACAGCGTGCTCGGAATCGTCCTCGCGGGCGGTGAGGGGAAGCGGCTCGCGCCGTTGACCACCGATCGCGCCAAGCCCGCCGTTCCGTTTGGCGGTATCTACCGGCTTGTCGACTTCGTACTGTCGAATCTGGTCAACGGCGGCCTCCTGAAGCTTTGCGTGCTGACCCAGTACAAGAGCCACAGCCTCGACCGCCACATCACGACGACGTGGCGGCTGTCCACGCTGGTCGGCAATTACGTGACATCGGTGCCGGCCCAGCAGCGGCTCGGACCCCGCTGGTACTCAGGGTCGGCGGACGCGATTTTCCAGTCGCTGAACCTGATTTACGACGAGGATCCGGACTTTGTCGTGGTCTTTGGGGCTGACCACGTCTACCGCATGGATCCGCGCCAGATGGTGCAGCAGCATATCGATAGCGGCGCTGGCGTCACCGTCGCCGGAATCCGCGTCGCGCGTTCCGAAGCGAGCGAATTCGGCGTCATCTCCACCGGTGCCGACGGCCGCACGATCGACGCGTTCCTCGAGAAGCCGCACAACCCGCCGGGACTGGCGGATTCGCCCGATGAAGTCTTCGCCTCCATGGGCAATTACGTCTTCACCACCGACGTGTTGCTGGACGCGCTGCGCCGCGACTCTGCCAGTAAGGAGTCCCGCCACGACATGGGCGGCGACATCGTCCCGCTGCTGACCGAGGCGGGCCGGGCCGAGGTCTACGACTTCCGCGACAACGACGTTGCGGGCGTTGACGACCGGGAGCGGGGCTACTGGCGCGACGTCGGGACGCTCGACGCCTACTACGACGCGCACCAGGACCTGATCTCGGTTTCTCCGACGTTCAGCCTCTACAACCGTGACTGGCCGATCCTCACCAACCCCGGGATCCTGCCGCCGGCCAAGGTGGTCAACGGGGGATCGGTCCCCGATTCTCTTATCAGCCCCGGCGTCATCGTGAGCGGTGCGCAGGTACGGGCGTCGGTGCTGTCTCCGGGAGTGCGCGTCCACGACGGCTCCTGGGTTGACGGCAGCGTCATCGCACACGGTGCCATCGTGGGGCCAGGGGCGGTCGTGCGGCGCGCGATCCTCGACAAGCACGTCGTCGTGGGACCCGGTCAGCGGGTCGGCGTCGACCGCGAACAGGATCTGGCCCGGGGAGCGACCATCTCGGCCGGCGGTGTCACTGTGTACGGCAAGGGCGTTCGGATCGTTTAGCGGCCGGGAGGTCTCCATGGAAGTGCTGGCAGGCCGGATCCTGCTGTCCCCCTCCGATCTCGCGGCCAGCCGGCGTTTCTACGGCGAAGTGCTCGGCCTGGCGATCGCGCGCGAATTCGGTCCGCCCGAGCATCCGGGCGTTGTCTTCTTCCTGGGCGGCGGGTCGCTGGAACTCTCCGGCCACGCTCCCGCGCCCGCGTCCGACGGCATCCGGCTGTGGCTGCAGGTCCGTGACATCACCTCGGAATATGCCCGGCTACAAACCACGGACGCGGTGATCACGCGGCCGCCCAAGCGGGAGCCCTGGGGGTTGATCGAGATGTGGCTGCAGGATCCTGACGGCATCGCCATCGGACTCATCGAAGTGCCGGAGGACCATCCGCTGCGCCGGGATCAGCGCGACTGAAACCCGTTCTGCGTTCGCCGTACGTGTTTCGATGGCCCGCGAAGTGTAAAGATCTCCGGACTGATCGCCCGCGAGCTGTTCCCGGCACTGATGCCGGCCAAGGGGGAGGACCATCGCCGTGGACGGCTACCTGTTTTTCGAGTCGGTCACGCCTGAGACCCGTAGCGCACTGTTCGAGCTCGTCGAGGACGATCTCCTGCGACTGGCGGCCGTGACGGTGTCCGGCAGTGTCGCGGCCTTCGCGGCGTACTCAGCGCCTGACATCCGCTCGGCCTACGCCTTGGTGGAGGCGGTTGCCGAAGCCGTGGGCCGCCCGTCGGCGCGGCTCTTGGCGGTGAGCGGCAGGCAGGGTGACGTCACGACGGCAGCCCCCGGGACGCAGACCTTCGACGGTGAGCGCGCTGTCGCCCTGGCTCTCTTGCAGGTGCCGCTGTCGCGGGCGGAGGAGGTCGCTGCACTGGCGGGTCGCGTCGGCGATGCCCGGGCCGCGGTGGTGCTGGGTGGTGCGGTGACGGTGGTCGTGGAGGTCGACGGTGCCACGCTGGACGAGCTCGAACCGCGCCTTGCCGATGTGCTGGCCGTCGCTGGTGACGCTATAACCGAGGTGCTGGTGACGACGACGGAGCTCGGTGTCGGCTGGGGAGCACCACTGAGGACTAGCCGCTGACCAGGCCCTAGTCCAGCTTGCCGCTCTCGAGGACCTCGAGGCCGCTTGTCACCAGTGGCGGGACGGTCGCCGCGACCGCATCGAAACCTTCGCCGATCATGCCGCCGGCCTGATGACGAGCCGCGACACCGGTAGCGATCACGGCAAGCTTGAAGTACCCGAAAGCCATGTACCAGGCGAGCTGGCTGAGGTCGCGACCCGAAACGCGTGCGTACCTCTCGAAGACCTCGGCGCGGGTCGGGAAGCCAGGCTCCAGCGTGACGCGGCTGGTGAGCTGCCCGGAGGTCGGTGTCGATATGCGGCTGCCCCAGTAGACGCCGATGAGCCCGACGTCCGCCAGCGGGTCTCCGAGCGTCGAAAGCTCCCAGTCCAGCACCGCGACGACCCGGCCCGGATCGGACGGATCGAGCATCGTGTTGTCGAGGCGGAAATCTCCGTGGACGAGCGCCGTCTCACGCTGCTCCGGCAAGCTCGAGCTCAGCTCGCAAGCCAGCCGGTCGAGCTCGTCCAGCGGCGCGTCCGCCGTCGCCACAGCGGCTTTGGTGGCCTCCCACTGACCGTTCCAGCGCTTAATCTGGCGCGCCAGGTAGCCATCCGGTCGGCCATAGCCGTCGAGACCTCCCGTCAACGGAACGCGGTGGATGGCGACGAGCGTCTCGACAAGAGCGTCGGTGATCGCCGATCGCTCGGCGGCTGAATCGGCATAGCCGGCCGGCACCTTGTCGCGGATCACCAGGCCGTCGACCCGGTTCATCAGGTAGAACGGGGCGCCGATGACGTCGAGATCCGTGCAGAGGTGGTAGACGGTCGGCACCGGCACGTCGGTGTCGGCGAGCGCCGCCAGTACCCGGTGCTCGCGGACCATGTCATGGGCCGTCGGGAGCACGGCGGCGAGCGGGGGGCGGCGAAGGACGACCTCGCCGGCCGCACTCGAGATGGCGTACGTCAGGTTGCTCTTGCCGCCGGCGATGAGCACCACCTCGCACGTCGCCCATTCCGGGGAGCCCAGGACGCTTGCGAGGTACGGGCCAACCACCTCTGGTGGTGCGCCGCGCCGCGGGTCGACCTCCGCCTCGGTCCCGGGGTCCGCGCTCATTCGAAAAGCCCTTCAGGGAGTTGTCCGGTGAAACCCGCTGCCCGCGGGCCGGGTACCCCGCGGAAGGCATACGGCTCGGCCGCGCGTCCGGGTTGGATCGGCCAGACCGCACCCGGTGGTCCGGCGAAGGCTTGCAGGACGACAGCAGCGACCTCGTTCGCCGTCAACAACGGAAAGTTCGCGGCCTGAAACTTCTCCAATTCGCTGGCGATGATGGCCGTGTCGGCAAAGCCGGGAGCGATAGCGGAAAGCGAGATGCGTTCGTTGGCTAGCGATACGGCGGCACTGCGGACCAGCCCGACGACCGCGTGTTTGGTCAGCGCGTAGATGGGGGTCGGCGGGGTCGCGACCAGCCCCGCCAGGCTGGCGGTGGCGACGATCGATCCGCCGCCTGCCCTGCGCAGCGCCGGGATGGCCGCTTGGAGGCCGAAGTAGACCCCGTCGACGTTGACGGCGACCATCTTGCGGTAGGTCTCCAGCGGGGTTTCCTCGACAGCTCCCTCCAGCAAGCCGATGCCGGCGTTGAGCATGACGAGATCGAGCCGGCCATACGCGCTCTCGGCGGCCTCGACCGCAGCCAACGAAGCGGCCGGATCGCTTACGTCCGTGGCAACGAACAGTCCGCCGACCTCCTTCGCGGTACGCGCTCCCGCCTCGGCGTCCAGGTCGGCGATGACCACCTGGTCGCCGCGCTGGGCACAAGCTCTGGCGACCGCGGCACCGATACCGCCGGCCGCACCCGTGATGAGCACGACGTCACCCGAAAGCTGGCTCATGACGCCACCGGCTCGCCGTCGAGCAGTGCAGCGGCGAGCTCGGCGCGCTGAGCGCGCCCCGTGCCCTCGAAGGAATTGATCCACTGGGCTCGCTTGTAGAACCGGTGGAGCACGTGTTCGTAGGTGAAGCCAATCCCGCCGTGGACCTGGATCGCCTTCTCGCACGCCGTCACGGCAGCTTCGCCAGCGGCCGATTTAGCGGCTTTGCAGGCTAGCTCGGCACTCTCATCACCGGCCGAGACTGCCCACGCTGCCCAGGTGGCGAGGGAACGGGCCAACGCGAGAGCCGTGAAGATGTCGGCGATCTGGTGGCTGACCGCCTGATACGTCCCGATGATGCGGCCGAACTGCTGGCGGGCTTTCGCGTGCTCGGCCGCCAGCTCGAGTGCGGCCTGCGCGACGCCCACCGCCTCGCACGCCAGGGCAGCAAACGCCCGCCGCCGGATCAGCGGGAGCAGGTCCAGATCGGCTACGCGCTCGGCGGGGGTGGCATCGAGCGTGAGATCGGCCAGCGGGCGCAGCCGGTCGACCGTCGAGAGCGAAGTGACGAGCTGCGGGGTGACGTCAATCGCGTACAGCCCATCCTGCGCGACCACCACGGCGCGCTCGGCCGTCACGAGGTCGGCCACCATCCGCTTGACCCCCGTCAACCGGCCGCCGGCGTCGGCAGTGGTCGCCCAATGACCTGAAGTCAGATACGGCGCACCGTCCTCGATCCAGGCCAGCGTGGCGGGCCGCTCGGTGATGAGAGCGGGGCGCGTGAAAGCCACGGTCGGCAGGTACGGCACCGGCAGCAATGAACGTCCGGCTTCCTCGAAAAGCACTGCCTCGTCGAGGAAATCCTCGAGATCGAGCCAGCCGAGCTCACCGATGGTCGACCAGATCTGCGCAGCGCCGGCCTCGTTACGCGCGTCGGGCGCGGTCTCGGCGAGCTGCACTATCCGCTCGTCCGGGACCCTTTCGACCAGGTACTGGCGAGCGGCCGCGCGCAGCATCTCCTGCTCGGCGGAGAAGGCGAAATCCACAGCGGTCCTTTCAGCGAGACTTGGGAAGGCCGACGATGCGCTCGGCGATGATGTTGCGCAGGATCTCCGACGTGCCGGCCTCGATCGTGTTGCCCCGGCTGCGCAGCTGCTCGTACTGCCAGTAGCCGTCCCACACGCCGCCGGCGCCATCCAGTTGCGACGCCAGGCCCTCCATGCTCAGGGCCAGCTTGGTGAGGCGCTGATTCGCCTCGCTCCAATGCAGCTTGGCGACCGAGCCCTCGGGCCCCGGGATGCCGGTCTTCACCAGCGAGGTCAGCGACGAATAGTTGGTGTATCGCAGCGCCTGCAGGTCGATCCAGGACTGCGCGACGGCGTCACGGATCACCGGGTCATCCGCTGCCCGGCTCCCATCGCCCCGCTTCAGCTGCGCCAGGGCGATGAGCTTGTCGACGGCTACCTCAAGGCGCGCTGTCAACGCAAAGCCGAGGGTGCCGCGCTCGTGCAGCAGGGTCGTCATGGCGACCTTCCAGCCGTCGCCGGGATTGCCGAGGATGCTCGTGCGCGGCACCCGGACGTCGGAGAAGAAGATCTCGTTGAACTCGGGATCGCCGGTGATCTGGCGCAGCGGGCGCACCTCGACGCCAGGGGTGTGCATGTCCACCAGCAGGTACGAGAGCCCGGCGTGCTTCGGAGCGTCCCGATCGGTGCGGACGACGAGGATGCAGAAGTTGGCGATGTGCGCCCAGGACGACCAGACCTTCTGCCCGTTCACCACCCACTCGTCGCCGTCAAGTTGGGCGAACGTACGCGCGCCGCCGAGGTCGGAACCGCTGCCGGGCTCGCTGAAGCCCTGACACCAGACCTCCTCGCCGCGCAGCAGTGGCTTGAGGTAGCGCGCCTTCTGCTCGTGGGTGCCCCAGGCGATGATCGTCGGGCCGGCCATCCCGAGGCCGATACCGCCTAGGTGGGGCGGGGCGCCCGCGCGGGCGCTCTCCTCGAGGAAGATGCCCTGGAACGTGTGGCCGAGGCCGCGCCCGCCGTACTCGATCGGCCAGGTAATCCCGACGTAGCCGGCGTCGTAGAGCCGCCCACTCCATTCACGGAGGAAGTCTTCGTCGTAATTGCCGACCTGCGGCGGCCTCTCGGCCCAGTCGGCAGGCAGCGCGGAGCGCAGCCAGCCGCGGAGCTCGGCGCGGAAGGCGGCTTCATCTGGGGTGTCGCGGAAGTCCACGGCTGCCGACCGTACTCGTCCGGCCGCCTCCCCGCTTCCGCCTTCCTTGATCAACGCTCACATGATCTTGGTCCAGGCGGCATGTCGGCTCCAAAACCATGATCATGTGAGCGTTGATCACTGGGAGCGGCGTAGCTTGCCCGACATGGACTTTGCCCTCAGCCCCGCCGCCGAGGAGTACCTCGGCCGCCTCCAGTCCTTCATGGACGATGCGATCTACCCCGCCGAAGCTTCGTATGAGCACTGGCGGCGGGCGCAGCCGATGGGCAGCCACGCGTACCCACCGCTGCTCGACGAGCTCAAGGCGGAGGCCCGCAAGCGGGGGCTGTGGAACCTGTTCCTGCCGGGTGAGGGCCATCCGCTGACAGTGCTGGATTACGCGTCCCTGGCTGAGTTGACTGGTCGCAGCGTCGAACTGGCGCCGGAGGCCATCAACTGCGCGGCTCCCGACACCGGAAACATGGAGGTGCTGCACCTGTTCGGTACGACCGAGCAGAAGGAACGCTGGCTCCTGCCGCTGCTCGACGGTGCCATCCGGTCCGCGTTCGCCATGACCGAGCCGGAGGTCGCCAGCTCCGACGCAACCAACATCAGCACGCGTGTCGAGGTCGACGGCAGCGATCTTGTCATCAACGGACGCAAGTGGTGGACCTCCGGGGCCGGCGGCGAGCGTTGCGAGATCCTCATCGTGATGGGAAAGACCGATCCCACCGCAGCACCGCACCGTCAGCAGTCGATGGTGCTGGTTCCGGTTGCTACGCCAGGTGTGACAATCGTCCGGGACCTGGAAGTGTTCGGCTACAACGACCGCGAGAGCCACTGCGAGGTGCTTTTCGAGGACGTACGGGTGCCGCAGTCGAACCTCATCGCCAGCGCCGGCGACGGCTTCATGATCGCGCAGGCCCGATTAGGTCCCGGCCGCATCCATCACTGCATGCGGGTCATCGGGATGGCCGAACGCGCGATCGACCTGATGGTGGCCCGCGCCGGGTCCCGGATCGCCTTTGGTGGCCCGCTGTCCGACCAGGGGGTCGTCCAGGCCCAGATCGCCGAATCACGGCTGGAGATCGAGCAGGCGCGGCTGCTGGTGCTGAAGGCGGCCTGGCTCATCGACAACGTCGGGAGCAAGGGCGCGCGTACCGAAATCGCCGCCATCAAGGTGGCGGCGCCGCGTGCGGCGCTGAACGTTCTCGACCGGGCCATCCAGATCCACGGCGGCGGTGGGGTCAGCCAGGATTTCCCGCTCGCCGCCATGTGGGCGCATGCGCGCACGCTGCGCCTTGCGGACGGGCCCGACGAGGTTCATCTGCGCACCATGGCCCGCCGGGAACTCGGCCGGGTGCTAGGGCGCCGCTGAGCGGGTCGTCAAAGGGACTTAAAAAGGCCCACCGGCCGCGCGCTCGGGGGTGGGGCACGGCCGGTGGGGGCTCTGGATACTCCCCTAGTGAAACACCGTTAGCGGAAGTGCGCGCCGCACGGATTCGCGCGTCGTATCCCATTCTTTCATGACTTCATGCTGTCATGACCTCACGCAGGGTGGATAGTTCCGCGCCGGTCAGCCCGGCCGACAGCAGCCATCCCGCTGCTCCGCCATCGTCCCGATCGAGGGTGGCCAGCACGTCCTGCATCGTCTGCGGGTCTGCGCCCATGTCCTTGAGGCTGAGCGTGCCGGTGTAGTTGGAGTAGGTCGCCATCCGGCGAAGCCGGGCGCCTACGCGTTCGAGGCGCTCGTTGGTGAGGGCGAAGTCGGCGACCACGGCCGCGCGCTCGACGCCCACAGCATCAAGGACAAGCGCAGCCAACACGCCGGTGCGGTCCTTGCCGGCGGCGCAGTGAAAGAGCGCGGGAGCTCCGTCGGGCGAGGCCATGACCCGGACCGCGGCGATTACCCGGTCGCCGGCGTACTTCAGGTAGTTGAGGTAGTGATCAACCCGGTCGCGCTCCTGGCGCTCGGCGACGATGAGGTCGGGGCCACGATCCCGGCCGGGCTGCATGAACTCGTCCGGCATGAACGAGAAGTTGTAGTACTCGATGGGTTCTTCGGCGAGCGGGCCGCGGCCCTCATTGTCGGCTTCCAGATTGGTGCGCAGGTCAATGACGCTTCGCAGGCCCCACTTGCGTAGCTTCGCGACGTCCTCGTCGGTCAATTCCTGGAGAGTGTCGGAGCGCAGCAGGACCCCGCGGCGGGTCTGGCCACCGGACGTCAGCGGGAGGTCGCCGAGATCGCGGACGTTCTCGGCTCCGGTCAGATCCATCCAGCGGGATTCGCTCATGCATCTGACAGTAAGTGACACCAACCTCGGGCAGGTGACCGGCAAGCGTCTCGCAGGTGAACGCAGGTGTCCGAGCAGAAGGGCTGGTGCTAATATTTAGCGAAGCTAACGACCGGCTGGTGGAGCTGTCCCCCGGGTCCCACGATGGATCCGCGCGACGGTTTGTCGCACCGGTTTGAAAGGATCGCAGGAGCGCTCCGAGCTGGGCGCTCGACGAGGAGGTCAGCGGGATGGCGCACGACAGTGCAAACAGCAGGGGCGAGCTCAAGGTAGGGGAGCGTTCGTACGCGATTCGCCGCCTGGATGCGATTCCCGGAGCGGAGACGCTGCCGTTCAGCCTGAAGGTGCTGCTGGAAAATCTGCTGCGCACCGAAGACGGCGCCAATACGACTGAGGCGCACATCCGGGCGCTCGCCGACTGGGATCCGGCGGCCATGCCGAGCCAGGAAATTCAGTTCACGCCGGCCCGGGTGATCATGCAGGACTTCACCGGCGTTCCCTGCGTGGTGGACCTCGCCGCAATGCGGGAAGCGATGCGCGAGCTAGGGGGTGACCCCGCGAAGATCAACCCGCTGGCGCCGGCCGAGCTCGTCATCGATCACAGCGTCATCGCCGATTTCTTCGGCGCTGCTGACTCGTTCGACCGCAATGTCGAGCTGGAGTATCAGCGCAACCGGGAGCGCTACCAGTTCCTGCGGTGGGGCCAGGGCGCGTTCGACAACTTCGCCGTCGTGCCGCCGGGCACCGGCATCGTTCATCAGGTCAACATCGAGCATCTCGCCCGCGTCGTTTTCATCGACGGTCACGGGCAGGCTTACCCCGACACCCTCGTCGGCACCGACAGCCACACCACAATGGTCAACGGGCTCGGCGTGCTCGGGTGGGGCGTCGGCGGCATCGAAGCGGAGGCGGCCATGCTCGGCCAGCCCGTCAGCATGCTGATTCCGAAGGTCGTGGGCTTCAAGCTCATCGGTGAGAGCCCGGCGGGCACCACGGCCACCGACCTGGTGCTTACCGTCACTGAAACGCTGCGGCGCAAGGGTGTGGTCGGCTCTTTCGTGGAGTTCTACGGCGATGGCGTGGCCGCCGTGCCGCTCGCCAACCGCGCCACGATCGGCAACATGAGCCCCGAGTACGGCTCCACCTGCGCGATCTTCCCGATCGACGACGAAACTCTTAAGTACCTGCGCTTCACCGGCCGCTCCGCCGAGCAGGTCGCCCTGGTCGAGGCCTACGCGAAGGAGCAGGGGCTCTGGCACGACCCGAGCCGCGAGGCGCGCTACTCCGAGACCCTCGAGCTTGATCTGTCGACCATCGAGCCTTCCCTCGCCGGCCCGAAGCGCCCGCAGGACCGGGTGCCGTTGGCTCGGGCGAAGAACGGCTTCCGCACCGTCTTGCGCGACTACGTCGACCACGACGCCGAGAACGGCGGCCTGGACGAGGCCAATGGCGAGTCGTTCCCCGCGAGCGACCCGGCGGCCGCGTTCGAGAGCAAGCCGTCCGATGCACCGGTCGTGCGCAGCAATGTTGGCGAAGTCGGCGACCGGGCGAGCAATGTCACGAACGTTTCGCTGGAGGACGGTACGTCGTTCGAGATCGACCACGGCGCCGTCGTGATAGCGGCGATCACGTCCTGCACCAACACCTCCAACCCTCAGGTGATGGTCGGCGCGGCGCTGCTCGCCAAGAAGGCGGTCGAGCGCGGTCTGTCGCGCAAGCCTTGGGTGAAGACCACGCTGGCGCCGGGCAGCAAGGTGGTCGTCGACTATTACGAGCGTAGCGGGCTCACGCCGTACCTGGACAAGCTCGGCTTCAACCTCGTCGGCTACGGCTGCACTACCTGCATCGGCAATTCCGGTCCGCTCCAGCCCGAGATCTCGGCGGCCATCAACGAGGGCGATCTCGCCGCCGTCTCGGTGCTGTCCGGCAACCGTAATTTCGAGGGCCGGATCAACCCCGACATCAAGATGAACTACCTCGCGTCGCCGCCGCTCGTCGTGGCGTACGCACTCGCCGGAACGATGGACCTCGACCTCACCACCGAGCCGCTCGGCACCGGATCCGACGGCGAGCCGGTTTATCTCAAGGACCTCTGGCCCACCGAGAAGGAGATCGCTGACGTCATCGGCGATGCCATCCAGTCCGACATGTTCATCCGCGACTACGCCGACGTCTTCAGCGGCGACGAGCGTTGGCAGGCCCTTCCGCTGGGTGACTCCGGGCCGGACGCGTTTTCCTGGGACGACGCGTCGACCTACGTACGCAAGCCCCCGTACTTCGAGGGCATGCAGCGCGAGCCGGCGCCGCGTACCGACATCCAGGGCGCCCGGGTGCTCGCGATGCTCGGCGACAGCGTCACGACCGACCACATCAGCCCCGCCGGGTCCATCAAGCGTGATTCGCCCGCAGGCAAGTACCTTTCGGACAACGGGGTCGACGCCAGGGATTTCAACTCCTACGGCTCACGCCGCGGTAACCACGAGGTGATGATCCGCGGCACGTTCGCCAACATCCGGCTGCGCAACCAGCTGGCGCCGGGCACCGAGGGCGGGGTCACCCGACACCTGCCCGATGGCGAGGCAACCTCGATCTACGACGCCGCTCAGCAGTACGAGGCTGATGGCGTTCCGCTCGTCGTGCTCGCCGGCAAGGAGTACGGCTCCGGCTCCTCGCGGGACTGGGCCGCGAAGGGCACCGCGCTGCTGGGCGTGCGGGCAGTCGTCGCCGAGTCCTACGAGCGCATCCACCGCTCGAACCTGATCGGGATGGGCGTGCTGCCGTTGCAGTATCCGCAGGGGGAGTCACGCGAGTCGCTCGGGCTCACCGGCGAGGAGGAGTTCACGATCCGCGGGCTCGCCGAGGTCAACCATGAGACGCCGACCGTGCGCGTCGAAGCCGGTGACAGCTCATTCGATGCGGTCGTGCGGATCGACACCCCAGGCGAGGCGGAGTACTTCCGCCACGGCGGCATCCTGCCTTACGTGTTGCGCTCGCTGCTCGAGAAGTGAGCGGGGCCGCCGCACGACACGATCTCGACCGGCTGCAGGAAATGGCACTACGCCTCGCTACGGAGGCGGGCGCGCTCCTTGCCGCCGGGCAGGCCGGTGTGAAGGTGGCAGACACCAAGACCTCGCCCACCGATGTCGTCACGGCTATGGATCGGGCGTCGGAGGAGCTCATCACCGGCCTGCTCGACGAGTTCTGCCCTGGCGATGGGCTGCTGGCCGAGGAGGGTTCGTCGCGGCCGTCGACGTCTGGGTTGGAGTGGGTGGTCGATCCGCTCGACGGCACCGTCAACTATCTCTACGGCCTGCCGCTGTGGTCGGTATCGGTGGCTGTCCGGGAGGTGGGGGCGGCTGATCGTTCGCTGGTGGGTGTCGTTCACGCACCGGTGCTCGGGATGACGTGGAGCGCCGCGGTCGGTCGGGGCGCCTATCGCGAGGGGCTGGCGCTGCACGGCTCTCCCGTCACCGCACTCGAGCGGGCACTCGTGGGTACCGGCTTCGACTACCGGGCCGAGCGCCGCGGGCGCCAGGCGCAGGTCCTGGGGCGTGTGCTGCCCCGCATCCGTGACATGCGCCGACTCGGTTCAGCGGCCATCGACCTTTGCCTGGTCGCCGAAGGGACGCTCGACGCATATTTCGAGCAGAGCCTGCATCCATGGGACGGGGCCGCCGGCTACCTCATCGCGCGTGAGGCCGGCATCACGGTCAGCGGTCTGGACGGCGCACCGCCTAGCCATCAACTCACCGTCGCCGCACCCTCGGCGATCCACTCGGAACTGGTCGCCCTGCTGTCCCAGGAACCCCGCGCCGACCGCGACTGAACCGCCCCATCAGCCGACTCAGTCCAGGCGTCTCAGTCCAGGCGCCGGAGTTCCTTCAGATACCAGCCCGCGTTGTGGACATACGCGTCACGACCGCGGCTGATCATTTCCGGGGTCACGCTGTCCGGCTTGATCTTCGCCGGGATACCCAGCGCCTGGGCGCCGCTCGGGACCTCCATCCCGCCGGGGACGACCGCGCCCGCCCCGACGATGGCACCCGTGCGTACGAGTGCTCGGTGCAGCACGATCGATCCGCTGCCGACCAGCGCGAAGTCCTCCACCGTGCAGCCTTCGAGATGCACAAGATGGCCGATGACACAGTCATTTCCGACGATCGTCGGGTATTGCGGGGTGCAGTGGATGACGGTGCCGTCCTGGATCGACGTGCGGTCGCCAATGCGAATCTGGCCGTGGTCGCCGCGCAGGACGGCGGCGGGCCAGATGCTCGATTCCGCGCCGACGGTCACGTCGCCGATCAGGACGGCGTCGGGATGGACGAACGCGGTCGGGTCAACGGTCGGCTCGCAGTCTCCGAGTGCATAGAGGGCCACTTAGCTATCCTGCCCGCAACGCGGGGCGCACCCTGGGATCAGCGGTTCATCGTCCGTGCTGCATCCGGATCAGCCGCAGCAGCAGCCCGGTGGCGGCAGCGGGTCGGCGGAAGGATGTCAGCGGCACCGGCAGGGCGAAGCGTTGGTGCGTGATCGACTTGGGGCGGGTGAACTCACGCAACCCGTCAGCCCCGTGGATACGCCCGAAGCCGGACTCCCCGACGCCGCCGAACGGCAGTTGCGGCACCGTGGCAAACGCGATCACCGAGTTGACCGAGGTCATTCCGGTACGCATCCGGCGGGCCAGTTCCATCCCCCGGGCCTTACCGAAAACGGAGCCGGCCAGGCCGTAGCCCGTTGCGTTCGACTGCTCGACGGCCTCATCGCCGTCGCGCACCTTGGTGACGGTGAGGGTCGGCCCGAACGTCTCCTCGGTGTTGGCAGCCGCGTCACTTGGGACGTCGACCAGTACCACCGGGTCGACGAACGGCGGGCGGATGCTCTCGCGGCCTCCGACCACAGCGCGGCCGCCGGCGTCCAGCGCCTCGTTCACGTGACGCTCGATGATCGTGATCTGGGACGGCATCGTGATCGGTCCGTACGAGGTACCGGCGTGCACGGCGCCGGCCCGCGTCGTGAGTTCCCGGACAAACGCGTCGTAATTGCGCTCGGTCACGTAGACCCGCTCGATGCCGATGCAGGTCTGCCCGGCGTTGCTCATCGCACCCCACAGCGCGGCGTCCGCGGCAGCACCGACGTCGCCGTCGTCGTCCACGATCATCGCGTCCTTGCCGCCGCATTCCATGAGGACCGGCGTCAGGTTCTGCGCGCAGGCGGCCATGACCTTGCGCCCGGTGACGGAACTTCCGGTGAAAGCCAGCTTGTCGATCTTGGCCCGGCACAGCGCCGCCCCGGTTTCCCCGAGCCCGGTCACCAGCTGGAACACCGGCGGGCCGGTCACGGAGTCGGCGAACGATTCGGCCAGCCACGCCCCGACCCCCGGGGTGTATTCGCTGGGCTTGAAGACGACCGCGTTGCCGGCGGCCAGCGCGTAAGCGATCGATCCCATCGGCGTGTAGACGGGGTAGTTCCACGGGCCGATGACGCCGATCACGCCGAGGGGCGCGTACTCGACGGTCGACGCCTGGTTGGCCGCAAGTAGCCCGGAGCCGACGCGATGCGGGCCGAGCACCTTGGGCGCCGCTTTAGCCGCCCACGCCAGGTGTTCGATCGTCAGCAGGATCTCGAGAACGGCGTCAGCCTTGGGTTTGCCGTTTTCCTGGTGCATGAGCTCGGCCAGCTCCTCGGCGCGGCGGGCAAGTGAACGCCGCCAGGTGGCCAGCCGCGAGCGCCTTCCGTCAAACCCTAGCTCGGCCCACCAGATCGAGGCTTCGCGCGCCCGGCTGACAGCGGCGTCGACCTCGGCCCGGTCCGCCACCAGATAAGACGCCAGTACCTCACCAGACGCGGGATCCAGCGAGTCGAAGGTGGCGCGCTCCGCGTGTGGCGCAACTTTGGGGCCGGTATCGACGGACATCAGTTCTCCTCAGAAGCTCTCGCGTAACGGGACGGCAACGGGTTCGGCCTTGCAGCTAAAGGTCGGTCGGCTAGAGGTTTGGTCGGTGCTCGGTCCAGTCTGCGGCCCGCTGCATCTGCGCGGCCAGTGCAATCAGCATGCTCTCCTGACCGGGAAGTGCCACTAGCTGAACGGCGAGCGGCAGGCCCTCCGGCGTCCAGCCGGCCGGCACCGACGCGGCCGGGAAGCCGGCGACGTTCCAGGCTGTCGTGTACGCGCTTCGCATCGAGGAGCGGAGCGAGGTGATCACCGGTCGCCGGCTGCGAAAGTGCGCCGCCGGGTCGGCAGGGCTCGGCAGGGCGGGGGTCATCAACACATCAGCGTCAGCGAAAATGTGGTCGGTGACGGCCGCTGACCAGGCCTCACCCCGCTGGCGGGCGCGATCGACCTGCTCTAGCGAGACGTGGCGGCCCAGCCTGGACGGAAAACTTGCCGCTGGTGCCAGCAGCTGAGGGTCGATCAGGCGGACCGCGCTGTCCCTCGCGCTGCGCAGGTAGCGCGGGATGAAAGCCGGTGAGAGTAGCCCGTACGCGGGATCGTCCTCGCTCAACGAGTGGCCGAGGTGGTCGAGCAGCGCCGCGCTCATCTCGAGGGCGTCCGCGCATTCGGCGGCCAGCCGGACCGGGAACGCCGGGCGCCGGCTGACGGTAATGCGCAGCGGGACCTCTGGCCCCGCTGCAGCGGCCATGGCATAGCCGGAGGTTCCGCAGACGGCATCCAGCAGCAGGGCGGTGTCGGTCACGCCACGAGTGAGGAAACCGACCGCGGAAAGTCCGTGCCAGCCGGACCGCTCGGGGCCTTCGGGAAGCAGCCCCGGGGTCGGTTTGAGGCCGAATACCCCGCACGACGCGGCCGGGATACGGATGGAGCCCCCGCCATCGCTGGCCGTCGCCGCGGGGATCAGCCCTGCCGCGACGGCGGCTGCCGATCCGCTGGACGACCCGCCGCAGGTGCGGGTCGTGTCGTACGGATTTCGCGCCGGGCCGTACGGATGCAGCGCCAGCTCCGGCATCGTCGTGACACCGAGGACCAGGCAACCGGCCGTGCGAAGGTCTGCGACCAGATCACAGTCGCGCGCGGCCGCCGGCTCGGGCGAGCGCGAGCCGTGACGGGTGGCGATCCCGGCAACGGCGATGCTGTTCTTGACGGCGATGGGAACGCCGAGCAGCGGACGTTCGTCGCCATCGGCGCGGGTCCGGTCGGCGTCGGCGGCCTCGCGGAGCACCGCTGCCCTGCGCAGTTCGACGAAGGCGTGCAGCTGCGGATCGAGGCGATCGATGCGATCGAGCAGTTCTGCCACCAGATCGGAGCTGGTGAGTTCGCGTGCGCTCAGGCGTTCTGCGAGCCCTGCGACACCGGCGTAAGCGACGGAGTCGAGGGCGTTACCGTGGGCGGCCACGGCTCAGTCGTCAGAGCTGTCGTCGTGGGTGCCCTGTTTGGCCAGGCCGGGAGGCAGCTCGCCGCGGGCGCGCAGCCAGGCCGCCGCTGCGGTGCGTTCGACCAGCAGCCGGACCAGACCCACGGCGACGCCTGACAGCGCCGCCCAGAGGATCGCCTGACGCAGCGGTACGTGAGGGGCGCTGGGATTTTCCGGCGGTGCCTCTCCCGTGCCGGCGTGGTAGACCTTCTCCGCGGCCTTGCGCGTGAAGGATCCGGCGGCCGCCGCGGAGGCGCCCCCCATCAGCTTCCAGCCCAGCTTGTCGACCGCATTCGCCACAGTTGTGCCCCTTCGCTACGTCCGGCAGGATCTGCCAGGTCTTGGCAAGCACTCAGGTAAGCACTCAGGCAAGCAACGTACCCAACTCGCCCGGTTCCGAGCCTGCGCTTGCGCCTTCCATCCCCCGCTATGAGTAGCGTTCGCGGTCATGGCTGTCGACGTGCTTGTTCACCGGGTGGATCCCCAGCTTCCGCTGCCGGCCTACGCCCACCCTGGCGACGCGGGCGCTGATCTGGTGACGGCGGTTGATGTCGAGCTGCCGCCGGGGGAGCGAGCGGTGCTGCCGACCGGTATTGCTCTTGCGCTGCCCGAGGGATACGCCGCTTTCGTCCACCCCCGAAGCGGGCTCGCGGCCCGTCACGGCGTCTCGCTGGTCAACGCCCCCGGGACCATCGACAGCGGGTATCGCGGCGAGATCCAGGTGGTTTTGGTGAACGGCGATCCGCGCGAGACACTTCGCCTGCGGCGCGGAGATCGCATCGCGCAGCTGGTCATCCAGGCGGTCGAACGGGCGATATTCACCGAGGTGAAAGCATTGCCGGATTCGGTACGCGCGGCGGGCGGCTTCGGCTCAACGGGCGGGTTCGGTAGCGCTAAGGATGTCAAGGAGGACGACGGTGTTTCGGCGTAAGGGCAAGGGTGAGCCGGCGGCTGAAGCCGATTCCGCAGTCGACGGCGCCGCGCCGGACGGTGAGCTGTCCGCGGACGTCCCTGACAGCGATGCGGTCTCCTCAGGCGCAGCGGCAACCGCCGGCGGACCGTACGACGCTGACGACGCGCCCAGCGATGACATACCGCGCGTCGACCTCGGAGCGGTTCGGATCCCCATCATCGAAGGCCTGGAGGTCCGCCTCGACATCGATGAGCAGACCGGTGAGCCGGCCCAGCTCGTCCTGGCCGACGGCGAAAGCATGATGCAGATGGGGGTCTACGCCGCCCCGCGTACTGCCGGGATCTGGGATGAGGTACGCGCCGAGATCGCCGACTCGCTGACCGGTGCGGGCGGAACCTGCGACGAGGCCGAGGGCCCGCTGGGTGTCGAGCTGATGGCCACGATTCCCACCGGCCAGCCTGGCGGCGGATTCACGCCAGCACGATTCATCGGCGTCGATCGCCCGCGCTGGTTCCTGCGCGGCCTCATCTCCGGCCCTGCTGCGCTTGATCGCGACCAGGCGGCCCGGCTCGAGCTTGCCCTGCGCGGCACCATCGTCGTGCGCGGCAAGGATGCGATGGCGATCCGCGACCCGATTCCGTTCCGGCTCCCGCCCGAGGCGGTGGCCCTCTCGCAGGAGCAGCAGGAGGCTGCTGCGGCCGAGCAGGACAGCGCGCCGACGCTCGAGCAGCTCGATCCGGGTCCGACGATCACCGAGACCCGCTGACCCTGCTGCGCGTGTTCTTGCGAACGACTGCGCCGATCACCCACGCGGGTGTCCGGCGAGGGGCACACTTGGAATCGACCCAGCGTTGTAGTGGGAGATTAGGGAGGAGGTGCGGCGATGCCACGTGAAGGTTGGTTGCGCCGGCGGCTGCACCAGCTCACCGCCGATGAGACCGAGCTGGAAGCGCAGGAGCTGCAGGAACAGGTGGCTGTGCGCGGCGCCAAGGCCGTGTCGGACTGCCTGGATCGTGACAGCGTCTGCGTCGCGGGAACGATCCGTTCGGTGACCCTGAAGTCGCTTGCCGGTGCGCCGAGCCTGGAGGCCGAGGTCTACGACGGCTCCGGCAGCGTGGTGGCCGTGTTCCTGGGTCGCCGGCGCATCCCGGGCATCGAAGCGGGTCGCTCTGTCGTCCTGCACGGCAGGCTCACAATGCAGGACCACCGTCGCACGATCTTCAACCCGCGCTACGAACTGATCTGTGAGGGAGCGGAGTCGGCATGACCTCCGGCCCGGCGCAGGGCCCGAATGCCCCCGCCGGCGGGCCGGATGCCACAGCTGAACCGCCGGCTGAAGAGTCCGCCGTCGCGGCGCGGTCGACGCTCCTCGCTGACGCGATCGGCGGGCCACGCGGCTTGATCGACACCGGGCTGCCCGCGATCGTCTTCGTGATCGTCAACGCGACGAGTGGGCTGAGTCCCGCCATTATCGCTGCGCTGGCGTCCGGGGTTGTGCTGGTCGTGGTCCGGCTGATTCGTCGCGAGCCCATCCGGCAGGCGATCAGCGGGTTCTTCGGGCTGGGCATCGCCGCGCTGTTCGCCTCGCGTACTCACAGCGCCAAAGGCTTTTTCCTGCCGGGGATCCTCTACCAGGCGGCGCTTGCGGTCGCCGCCATCGTCTCGCTGGCCATCCGGCGGCCGGTTATCGGTTACGCCATGGCGGCGCTGGACCCGCGCTACGCCCGCTGGCGCCAGGAGCCCAAGCTCATTCGAGCGATGGATCTCGCGACCGTCATCTGGGGCTTCGTCTTCCTGCTACGCGCTGTCGTGCAGGGCATTCTCTATCTTGGCAACCATCCCGGGTGGCTCGCGGCCGTCAAGATCGCGATGGGCTGGCCACTGTTTGCCGCCGCCCTGGCCCTGAGTTACGCGCTCGGCCGGCGCGCCCTTGCGTCGGCGCAGGCGGCGACGTCCGATGATCGCGCAGATGACCCGGCCGGCGAGCTTCCCGCCTCCGAGCAGCTGACCCGCTGATCGGTCGTGGCTTCTCCTTACGTCGAGGTTGACGCCGGCGGCATCCCCGTGCGGGTGACGAATCCGGACAAGGTCTACTTCAGCGCCCGCGGCGAGACCAAACTTCACCTGGTCGAATACGTGCTCTCCGTCGCCGACGGGCTCGTGCGCGCGCTCTTCGAGCGTCCGTGCGTAATCAAGCGTCACCCGGACGGCTCAGATGCCGCGGCGATCTATCAGAAGCGCGTGCCGGCAAAGCGTCCGGACTGGATCGAGACCGCCCGCGTCGACTTCCCGAGCGGGCGCCATGCCGACGAGCTGTGCGTCACCCACGTTGCCGCCGCGGTCTGGGCGACCAACCTCGGTACGCTCGACTTCCACCCCTGGCCATCGCGGCGCGAGGCCACCGAGTATCCGGATGAGCTGCGCATCGACCTCGATCCGCAGCCCGGCACCGGATGGTCCCACGTCGTCGAGACTGCCCAGGAGGTCAACGCCGTGTTGACCGAGCTGGGACTGACCGGCTGGCCGAAAACCAGCGGCAGCAAGGGCCTGCACATTTACGTCCGGGTGCCCCCTGAACACAGCTTCACGGCCGCCCGGCGCGCTGCGCTTGCCCTCGGGCGCGCTGTCGAGCGACGCCGACCCGATCTGGCCACCACCGCGTGGTGGAAGGAGGAGCGCGGCGCCAAGGTGTTCGTCGACTACAACCGGATGGCTCGCGACCAGACCATCGCGTCCGCCTACAGCGTCAGGGCCAGGCCCACCGCTACCGTCTCCGCGCCGCTGACCTGGGACGAGGTGCCGGACGCCGAGATCGAGGACTTCACGATCGCTAGCATGCCGGCCCGCTTTGCCCGCCTCGGTGACGTGCACGCCAAGATTGACGACCCCGAGACCCTCGGCTCGCTGCAGCTGCTGCTCGATCTCGCCGACCGCGACGAGCGTGACGGCATCGGGGACGCGCCGTACCCACCTCAGTTCCCGAAGATGCCGGGGGAGCCGATGCGGGTGCAGCCGAGCCGAGCCAAGCCTCCCCAGGGCAGCGGCTGATCGCCGAAGGTCGAATCGCCCGCCGCGATTCGTTTGTTTACTTGGCGGGGCTACCTTCGATGCCATGGCGGACAAGAAGAAGCGCGAAGCTTTGATCGAGGCACTTGAGGAGGCTGATCGGATCGAGAAGGACATGGATGCTGCCGACCGCGGCGAGGACGAAAAGCGACTTGACAAGCTAGCTGACAACCTGGGCAAGGGAAAGGATGACGAACCGAAGCAGGACAGTTAGTCCGCCGGCGAACCGGTGACGACTCGCCGCAAGTCCCCCTGAGCGACTCGCGAGTACGACGACGGCACGGTTAGTACGCCCCGCTGCGCCGCAGGACGGCCGCCGGGGTATGCGCGAGGATCCGCAGGTCCCACCAGAGCGACCACGAGCTGACGTA
>JBBRSE010000027.1:0-53937 GCA_038245655.1 Mycobacteriales bacterium
CTAGGCCCCGGCCGAGACGTTGGGCGGGCAATCGTGCATGCGTACGTGCGGCCCGAGCCCCGGCTCATCCCACGGCCCGCCCACGACGACGAGGCCGGCGCGCTCGTAGAACCCCTGCGCAGAGACCCGCGCATTGCACCAGATCAGGCCGCCGCCGGAGCGCGCGACGAAGTCCCGCACGCGATCCAGCAGCGCCGCGCCGACCCCCGTGCCGCGATGTGCTGGCTCGACGGCCATCCCGCGCAGCCGCCAAAGCCCCGGCCTCTCGTCCTCGGGCTCCTCCAACACCGACGCCACCCCGACGACCCGATGGTCGACGTACGCCGCAAAGTGGCCGCTGCTGCGCTCGCGATCACCCGGGAAAAATGCCTCAGCCGGAGCCATTCCGGGGCGCAGGATCCGCTGACGCAGCGCGTACGTGATCTCCGGGCGAACCTGCTCCACCAACGTCACATCCACAGCTTCCCGCCTGCCCGCACAGATCGGCCAGCCGTCTCATAGCCTCACTGTCATGCCCAGAGGAGTAGTACGAAGCGCTGAAGGCGCGAGCATCGAGATTGCATACGAGACGGTGGGCGACCCCGGCGCCACCCCGCTGCTGATGATTCACGGTTTGGGCATGCAGCTCGTCGGCTGGCACCCGGAGCTGCTCAAGCAGCTCGCCGCCCGTGGCTACCACCTGGCGGTGTTCGACAACCGCGACGCCGGCCAGTCGACCCACTTCGGCCACGCCGGGAGTCCCGACATCGGACAGCTCCTCGAGCGTGATGTCTCGGCAGCCGCGTACACGCTTGCCGAGCTTGCCGACGACGCTGCGGGCCTGACTGACCTGCTCGGCTGGGACACCGCTCACGTGCTGGGCGTGAGCATGGGCGGCATGGTCGCGCAGACCCTCGCGATCCGCCATCCCCACCGCCTCCGCAGCCTCACGACGATCATGGCGACGACCGGTGCTGAGGGCGTCGGTGCGGCGAGCGACGCCGCCCTGGCGACCCTCCTGACGCCGCCGGCGACCACCCGTGAGGCCTACATCGAGACAGCCGTGAGCTCGTTCGCGGTCATCGGTTCCACCGGCTTCCCGCACGACTACGACCACATCCGTACCCGCGCGGGCCAGTCGTGGGACCGCGGCTACAACCCGGAGGGCACCATCCGCCAGGTCGCAGCAATCCTGGCCAGCGGCGACCGAACGCGCGCCCTCGCCGATCTACGGCTTCCGGTGCTCGTCGTCCATGGTGACGCGGATCCGCTGGTCCACGTCTCGGGCGGGCGGGCGACCGCTGCCGCGATCCGCGGCGCGGAGCTCATGGAGGTCGAGGGCATGGGCCACGACCTGCCGAGTGATGTCTGGCCGCGGTTCTTCGACCGGCTCGACGACGTCGTCTCGCGTGGGGAAAACGGTCGCAAGGCCGCGTAGGGCCGGCTAACGGCGCGAGCGGCCCCGGCGGGCGGTGAGGTAGTCGCGCACGACGTAGGAGCCGAGGTTGCCGGCATCGGGCGAGAACACCCGGCCGCCATTGCGGCGCGCCACCTCATCGACGAATTCCACCAGGCGTGGCTCGTCGTCGAGCATGAAGACGTTGATCGTCGCACCGCGGCGGGTGAGCTTGTCGACCTCGGCGAGGGTCAGCTCGAGCGTCTCCGGAAGCGCCGGCCAGTGAAACCACGGGGTGCCGTCGCGCAGCAGGTGGGCGGTCGGCTCGCCATCAGTGACCACGAGCACGACGGGCTCCGCGTCGGGATACTTCGCCAGCTGGCGGCCAGCCAGGTGCAGTGCATGTTGCAGGTTGGTGCCCTGCACCATCTCGCTGTCGAGCCCGGCGAGCTCGGTCGGCTGCAGCTGGCGGGCGAAGTCGGAGAAGCCGATGACGTGCAGCGCGTCCTGCGGGAACTTCGTCGAGATCAGGCTGTGCAACGCGAGCGCGGTCGACTTGGCGATGCCCCAGGTCCCTCGCAGCGCCATCGAGTACGAGAGATCGACCAGCAGGCAGACGGCCGCGCTGGTACGCCGCTCGGTCTCGAGCACCTCGAAATCCTGCGCCGCGAGCCTCACGCGGTCGCTGCGTACCTCATCAGGTGAGCCGGCCCGCCGGAGCAGGGCGTTGCGGACGGTGCGTACGACATCGAGCGGCTGCTCGTCACCGAAGCGCCACTCCCGGCTGCCCCCGGTCGCCTCACCTGCGGCGCCGGCATCGCGTACGTCATGGTCACCTCGGCCGCGCGCATCGAGCTGGCGGAACACCTTGGTCAGCGCCGCGGCTCCGAGCCGGCGTACAGCCTTGGGGGTCAGCTCGAGCTTGCCGCCTTTACGCGAGAGGTAGCCCTGCCGCTCGAGCTCGCGCTCCAAGGTCTGCAGCGCGCGCAGGTCGTCGACCGCCTGGCGTCCGAGGGCGTTAGCGACGGCTTCGGGATCCACGTCGTCGAGCGACGCGCCGGGGTAGTCCTGGCGCAGCGCCGCCGCGAGCTCGTCGAGCTCGGCCAACTCCTCGAGGGCGTCGGTGGCTTCACCGAGTCCCAGCGGGGTGTCGCCGGACATCCGCTCGCCGCGCGAACGCCGGCCCTGACCCCAGTCGAGATCAGGACGCGCGGCCTGCAGGGCCGACTGCAGGCGTGACATCTCGGCCGCCAAGCCCATGTCTTCCATCGCCGCGGACATCAGGTCCGACAGCTCCTGGCGCTGCTCCGCCGACAGGCTGCGCATGAGCTTCGCGGCGGCGGCGGCGCGGCGGGCCAGCGCGTCGGTCAGCTCTTCCAGGTTCTGCGGGTTCTCCGGAAAGAAGTCGCCGTGCTTTTCCATGAAGTCGCGAAACTGCTGATCGGTGTCCTCGCCGCGGGCGTCGGCCTCGAGCATCGAGTTGAGGTCGGACAGCATGTCCTTGACGCGCTGCATGTCCTCAGGCGACGCGTTTTCGAGCGCGTTCTTCATCCCCTTGAACTGACTGTCGAGCACCTCGCGACGCAGCAGGTCCTTGATCTCCTCGTACGTTTCGCGGGCCTCGGGGGAGCGCCAGTCGTACTCCGACAGCGCCCGGACAGCGCGCGCCGGATCGTTGGGAAGCGTGTCGAGCTCGGTCTCGGCGAGGCGAGCATCGTCGGACGGATCCGGGAAGAGCGCTGCCCGCTCCTGCTCGAGTGCGCGCTCGAGCAGTTCGCGTACCTGATCCAGGGTGCCGTCGAGGCGACCCCGCTCGCGGGCCTCGCGGCGCCGCTTCTCTATCTGGCGACGCAGGTCGTCCAGGCCCCGGCGGCCTTGCGCTCCCCGCCGCAGGAGTGATTCGAGGGCTTCCCGTGGGGTCGACCCGTCAAGGACGGACTCGCCCATCTCGTCCAGCGCCGCGGCCGCGTCGAACGGTGGGGCGAGCGGATCTGGACCCCCGTCCCACGGCCCGTAGCGGTAGCCACCCACGCTCGAACTCACCCGTAGACCGTCCGCCCGGGGAGTTCCTCCTTGGCGAGCCTGCGGTGCAGGTGAAGGCCTTCCATCGCGAACTCGACGGCACTCGCGGCGAGCGCCGGGGACTCCGACCCTTCACCGTCGAGCCGAGCGAGCAGCGCCGCGAGGCCGGGGATGGCGCCGAGCGCCGCGAGCAGCGCCGAACCAGGAAGCAGCTCGCCCGTCTCGATGGGTCCGGACTCCTCGACGCGCTGCTGCAGCCCGGAGAGGTCGAGCCCGGAAAGGCGCGCCCGGAACGTCTCGGCGGTGGCGCGGCGCAGTAGGTGCGTCAGGACCTCCTCCTCGCGGCCTTCCTCCAGCGCGTCGAACTCGACCTTGCCGCGCACTGCCGGGACGACGGAGGCAAGGTCGACCACGCGGGCAACCGGCGGCATCTCTCCGGTGACGGCGGCCCGCCTGACGGCGCTCGCCGCGACGGTCTCGGTCGCGGCGATCGCCAGCCGGGCTGAGACGCCCGAGCGGCCGTCGACTTGGGGAGCCTCGCGTACGCCACGGGTGAAGCGCGCGAGCACCTCGATCAGGTACTCAGGAACGATCGGCGCCCCGAGCGGGCCGTCCCACTGCAGCAGCGATTCCTGACGCATCAGGGCGAGCTCGTCGTCGAGGCGCAGCGGGTAGTGCGTGCGGACCTCGGCGCCGAAACGGTCTTTTAGCGGGGTGATGATCCGGCCGCGGTTGGTGTAGTCCTCGGGGTTGGCGCTGGCGATCAGCATGAGGTCGAGCGGGAGGCGCAGGGCGTAGCCACGGACCTGGATGTCGCGCTCTTCCAGCACGTTGAGCAGCGCCACCTGGATGCGCTCGGCAAGGTCCGGCAACTCGTTGACGCTGAAGATGCCGCGGTTGGTGCGCGGGACAAGGCCGTAGTGAACCGTCTGCGGATCGCCGAGTGTGCGACCCTCGGCCACCTTGATCGGGTCGACGTCGCCGATCAGGTCGCCGACGCTGGTGTCAGGCGTGGCGAGCTTCTCGCCATAGCGCTCGCTGCGGTTTTTCCAGCTGACGGGGAGCTCGTCGCCGAGCTGAGCCTCGAGCTCCAGGCACCGGCCACACACCGGGGCGTACGGGTGATCGTTGATCTCGCAGCCGCTGACGACGGGGGTCCACTCGTCGAGCAGCCCGACGAGCGTGCGGATGAGCCGGGTCTTGCCCTGCCCGCGCTCGCCCAGCAGGACGACATCGTGGCCGGCCAGGATGGCGCGCTCCAACTGCGGGAGCACCGTTTCGTCGAAGCCGACGATCCCCGGAAAGCGCTCCTGACCGGTACGCAACCGGTCGAGCAGGTTGTCGCGCAGCTCGGCCTTGACGGAGCGGTGGACGTGTCCGCTCTCGAGCAGGGCAGCGCGGGTCGTCGGCAGGGGAGCGGCGTTTACCGCCGGACTCGCTGAACTCACGGTTCGACGCTACGCCCCGGCTTCCCGCCTCGCACCCCGGTAACTGCGAGCTGGCGGATAGGAGGCCATGATCGGGGTAAGCGCTCGATCAGACCGGCGAGAAGGGGGCCAGCGTGGCCGACGGATCCCCAGCCGCCTCCTGCTTCGGTGATGGCTTCGCCGCGGTCGGCGAACAGGTCGGTGCCAAAGCCACCGACCTGCTTGAGGCCACTCAGGTGGCCGTCGCGGCGGCGCTGCAGCACCTTTCCCAGCCGCCCGACCTGCTCGCAATCTTCGCCAGCGGTCCTTCAGTACGCGAACTCGACCAGGTCGGAGACCTCGCGCAGGAGCTCTCTCTCGCCGCCCACGTCGTCGGCTGTTCGGCGGCGGGCGTGTGCGGCGCCGGGGAGGCTGTGCTCGGTGAGCCTGGAGTGAGCGTGTGGGCCGGTGTCCTTCCCGAGGTCCGGATGCGGGTCTTCCATCTCGAGGTCATGCGCAGCGGTGACCGGCTCGCCGTGGTCGGCCTGCCGGAGTTGCGGCCGGATGAGAAGACAGCGCTGCTCTTCGTGGATCCGTACAGCTTCCCGGTGGTGTCTTTCGTGGAGCGGTCAGCTGAGGCGCTGCCTGGCGTGGCGGTCGTCGGGGGACTCGCGGGTGGACCGGACGGAGCGGGGTCGACCCGGCTCTATCTCGATGGCCGCACGATTGATCGCGGTGCGGTCGGCGTGCTTCTGGGCGGCGACGGTTTCGCGGCGGCTCTCGGCGCGGATCTCGGCACTGTGGTGGTGAGCCAGGGCTGTCGTCCCGTCGGGCCGGAGATGATCGTGACCCGCGCCGAGGGCAACATCCTGCTGGAGCTCGCGGGGGTGCCGGCGCTGCGCCGGCTGCATGAGGTGTTGGAGGAGCTCACGCCGGCGGAGCGGCTGAGCTTCGGGGGCGGCCCCCAGATCGGGGTCGCGATGAACGAGTACGCCGACGAGCACGCGGTTGGCGACTACTTGATCCGCGCCGTGATCGGGATCGAGGAGGAGCGCCAGGCAGTGGCGGTCGCGGATGTGGTGGAGGTGGGGCGCACGGTGCGCTTCCAGTTACGTGACGCCGCTGCGGCGCGAGCCGATCTGGCCGCTCGGCTGCAGCCGGCCGCTGCGGCCCGTGGTGCCTTGCTGATCTCCTGCAATGGGCGCGGGCCGGGCATGTTCGGCCGGGCCGACTCCGACGTTCAGCTGGTACGCGATTGCCTGGGCGGCGCGCCCGTCGCCGGACTTTTCGCGGGCGGAGAACTCGGACCCGTCGGCGGTCGCAACTGGTTGCATGGCTTCACCGCCTCGATCCTGGCGTTCCGGTGAGCGGCCTGCCCGGCCCTGCTGGCGCAGATCCGCTACTGCCGGTCCTGGCCATCGACATCGGCGGGACAAAGATGGCGGGCGGGCTCGTCGACGCTGCCGGCAATCTCACGCGGCGCCAGCAGGTGTCGACGGCTCCCGATCCGGCCGACGCGCTGCGCCTGCTGGTCGACGGCGTTCTCGGCGACGCCGGCAGCACGGGTGAGATCCGGGTCGCCGGTGTCGGCGCGGGCTGCGGCGGCCCGATGCGGTGGCCCGCCGGGGTGGTACATCCGCTGAACATCCCGGCCTGGGTCGGCGCCGGATTCCCACTGCGCGACTGGCTGCAGGTGCGGGTGCCGAACGTCCCCGTGCGGGTACACAACGACGCGCTGTGTGTCGCGACGGGGGAGTCCTGGCGGGGCGCGGCGGAAGGCCACAGCGAAGTGCTCGCAATGGTGGTCAGCACCGGGGTCGGCGGCGGGCTCATCCTTGGGGGCCATCTGCGCGATGGAGCCAGTGGCAATGCCGGTCACATCGGCCACATCATCGCCGAGCCAGCCGGTCCGCTCTGCGGCTGCGGCGCGCGCGGCTGCCTCGAGGCGGTGGCTCGCGGGCCGGCCGTCGTCGCGTGGGCGGCGCAGCGCGGGTGTTCCGCGCGCGACGGGCGGGAGCTCGCACAGCTGGCCCGGGGTGGTGACGAGGTGGCGCTGGCCGCCTTCGATCGGGCGGGCTCTGCGGTTGGCCGGGTCGTCGCGGGGGTCGTCGCGCTTCTCGAACTCGACGTCGTCGTCATCGGCGGCGGGATGACCGGCGCCGGGGAGCTGCTCTGGGGTCCGCTGCATCGTGAGTTCGCCGCCCATGCGAAGATGCACTACACGCGCGACACGCCCGTCGTCCAGACCGCCCTCGGCCAGGACTCCGGCCTCATCGGCGCCGCCGCTCTCGTACTCGCCGCCGACCGCTACTGGACCGGCGACTAGCAAGATCAGGTGGTGCGGCGGTGGACGACGGCGGGCACCGGACCACCCGGACGCAGGGTGATGGCGGGCGACACCCCGGGAAAGGCGGGGTCGGCCTCGATCCGGTAGCGCCGGGCGAGCGACGAGATCACCAGGGTCGCTTCGAGCCAGGCGAAGTCCTCACCGATGCAAATGCGTGAGCCCGCTCCGAACGGGTGATATGCCATCCGCGGGTGACCGGGCGCGGTGAGGTCGAAGCGTCCGCCGGCAGCTAACCAACGCTCTGGACGGAACTGTTGCGCATCCCGGCCCCACCAGCGCGGATCACGCGAGGCGACCCACTGGCTGGTGATCACCAGGGCACCTTCCGGTACGGTCCAGCCGTCGAGGGCGAAGTCGGCGGTAGCCCGCCGGCCGATCGCGTACGCGGGCGGGTACAGCCGCATGGCTTCGGCGACGACGGCCCGCGCGAAAGGGCGGTCTTCGTACGACGACAGCGACTCGGCAGCGGCTGCCTCGGCCGCCAGCCGGTCACCGGTGGCGTCATCGAGCAGCCAGCAGGCCCAGGTGAGCAGGTTGGCGGTCGTCTCGTGGCCGGCCAGGACGAACGTGAGGGCCTGGTCGCGCAGTTCGGTGTCGTCCATGCCGGTCGGCAGCAGCATCGACACCAGGTCGTCGCCGGGCGCTTCGCGACGACGTGCGATCAGCGCGTAGATCAGCTCATCGAGCTTGGCCTGCGCCGCGTCGAGGCGGCGCCGCAGCCGGGATCGCACCTTCAGCAGGAGTTCGCCGCCGGGCCCGGCCACTTGCCCGAAGGCGCCCAGGAAGTCGGTGAGGGCCTCGCGTACGTCCGTCGCGGAGCCGGTGAGATCGACGCCGAACAGGGTGCGGCCGACGACGTCGAGCGTGAGGGCGGCCAGCTCGTTGGCCAATTCGATCCGGGCGCCGTCGGCCCATTGCACCCGTTCGGCCGCGGCCGCCATCTCAGCCGCATAAGCGCGTACCCGCTCGCCGTGAAAAGCCGGTTGGATGAGCTTGCGCTGCTCGCGGTGCTCGTCGCCTTCGCTGGTGAGCAGACCGTTGCCGAGCAGCCGGCTCGCCTGCTCGAGCCCGCGGCCCTTCTTCGTCGACCGTCCCTGGACCACCAGGACTTCGCGTATCAAGTCAGGGTCGCTGACCAGGTACGCGGTCTCGCCGAGGATCCGCACGCAAGCGACGCGTGGATAGCGGCGCGCCACGTCGGTGAGCATCCCGAGCACCTGGCCGCGCCCGCTGGCGAAAAGTCGCGCCACGCGTAGCGGGGTCAGCCTGGGACCGGGCGGACGCGTCCCTTGCGTCGCTACCGCCACCCCCGCCACCGTCGCCGCGTCAGCCGCTGTACGGCTCCACCGAAATGACGTCGACGGTGGCGTCCCGCCCGCTCGGCAGCTTGTAGTGGGCGGTTTCGCCGCCGGCCAGCCCGGTCACGGCCTTGCCGAGCGGCGACTGGGGTGAGTAGACGACCACCGACGTCGAGTGATCTTCTCGAGATCCCAGGACGAAGCGGGTGGTTTCCTCCTCCCCCGGGAAGCGCACCTCGACGACCATGCCCGGGCCGGCCTTGCCGCCGGTGGCCGGCGTCTCGCCGACCGAAGCCTCCCGCAGCAGCTGCTCGAGCTGGCGGATACGCGATTCCTGCTTGCCCTGCTCTTCCTTGGCGGCGTGGTAGCCGCCGTTCTCCTTGAGGTCGCCCTCTTCGCGTGCGGCTTCGATACGCGACGTGATCTCAGTGCGCCCCGGACCGGCAAGATGGTCGAATTCGGCCTTCAGCAGGTCGTACGCCTCCTGCGTGAGCCACACCTGGTGGGTCGTCATGGGCGCTCCTCAGCGAGCAATCGTTGGACGTGCCTTGTTGCGGAACGGTAGATATTACCCGGCGGGGGCTTGGCGAGACATGAGTGTCGCTCCAAGCGGACAGCCCGGACGGGCTCGTGGGCGCTCGGATGCATCAGGCCGCGCGTCTCGGCACAATCGAGGTATGCGTTCCACTGCGTCCCGCCGGCTGCTGGCCGTGCACGCCCATCCGGACGACGAGTCCAGCAAGGGCGCCGCCACCATGGCGCGCTACCTCTCGGAGGGTGCTGACGTGCTGGTGGCGACGTGCACCGGCGGCGAAGCGGGGTCGGTGCTCAACCCGGCGATGAACCGTCCGGAGATCCGCGAGCGCCTCACCGAGGTGCGCCGCGAGGAGATGGAGCGGGCTCGCGAGATCCTGGGTGTGCAGCAGGAATGGCTCGGTTTCCTGGATTCCGGACTGCCCGAGGGCGACCCGAAGCCGCCGCTGCCGGAGGGCTGCTTCGCGCTGCTCTCGCCGCAGGACGCGGCCAAGCCGTTGGTACGCATCATTCGTGAGTTCCGCCCACAGGTGATGATCACGTACGACGAGAACGGTGGCTACCCGCATCCCGACCACATCCAGACCCACGTGGCCAGCATGAAAGCTGTTGAGGATGCCGCAGATCCCGAGCTCTATCCCGAGTTCGGGGAGCCCTGGCAGGTCGCCAAGATCTACTACGTCATGACCTTCCACAAGGCTCGCGTCATGGCCATGCACGAGGCGATGCTGGCCCGCGGGATCGACTCGCCGTACGACGAGTGGCTGAAGCGCTGGGAGGACCGGCCCGAAGACGCTCACCGGATCACGACCCGTATCGAATGCGCAGCGTGGTTTCCGGTGCGCGACAAGGCTCTGCTCGCCCACGCCACCCAGGTCGATCCGAAAGGCACCTGGTTTCGCGTTCCAATGTCCGTCCAGCAAGAGGTCTGGCCCACCGAGGACTACCAGCTTGCTGTCTCGAAGGTGGAGGTCGGACCGCTTCCGGAGAGCGATCTGTTCGCCGGCGTTGCGTGAGACGCGTCTGAGCGGCCAACAGCGGCCCTGATCGAACGCACTCGGTTAGGCTGCGGGTTGACGTCTTCTCAGGAGGATCAATGGCGCTCTGGAACCAGCTCCGTCAGCAGGCTTCGTCGATGCAGTCGACACTGGTGGCGAAGAAGAACGACCTGAAGTCCGGCTCCTTCCGCGATGCCGCGATGGCGATCTGCGCACTGATCGCCGCCGCCGACGGCAGCATCGACGCCGAGGAGCGGCGCAAGGTCGCGGCGCTGATCGGCACGAATGAGGTGCTGCAGAACTTCCCGGCCGACCAACTGCAGGCAAAGTTCACCGAATACTGCGACAAGCTCACCGCCGACTACGACTTCGGCAAGGTTGCGGTCATCCAGGACATCGGCAAGGTCAAGAAGAAGGACAGCGAAGCCCGCGCGGTGATCCAGATCGGGATCATCATCGGCGGCGCTGACGGCAGCTTCGACGAGGCGGAGAAGAAGGCCGTCCGCGAGGCCTGCCACGCAGTGGGCCTGGCGCCCTCGGAGTTCGACCTCTAAATGGCCCGCTAGATGACCCCTGGCGGCCCGGCGGTGTTTGCGGCGAAGATCGGGGCCGGTGGCCTCGGGCTCTTGGTGGTCGTGGTTCTGATCATCGCGGCGATCGTGATCTTCATTGCGATGTCCGGCAGCCTGAAGCGGTTGCGCCAAAGCGTCGACAAGGGCACCTTCGGGCATCCGGGCGATGAGGGCACCACACCGGACGCCTCCGGTGAGTCGCCGGTCAGTCGCGACCAGGCGGGTCCGGGCGGCGCAGCCGTTTGACCTCGGAGCGTTGACGCTTTGCCGTCAGCCGGCGTTCGACCGCGCTACGGGTAGGACGCGTGCGCCGGCGTCGCGGCGGTGGAGCGGCGGTCGCGGCGCGCAGGGTGTCGAGCAGGCGCGCGGTCGCTGCGGCGCGGTTCTGCAACTGGCTCCGCCGCTCGGACGCAACGACCGTGATCACGTCATCGACGGTGTGGCCCGCCAGGCTCGCGCGGGCTCGATTGCGGTACGGCTCCGGGAGCAATCGCAGATCAAAGGACAGCTGCACCCGGCTGTCGGTGGTGTTGACGCCCTGCCCGCCCGGCCCGCCGGCCCGCGAAAAGCGCCACTGTAGATCGTCGACCGAGAGGGTGACGCCCGGGCGTACTACCAGCTCGTCCGCCACCTACTTAGTTTGCCAGCATTCCCGGATTCCAGGCACCCGCCGGTTTTCCACTGAATTCTAACTTTCTGTGTAACGATGGCTACGCCGAGGCACCTCGCGCGCTGCCATTCTGGTGACGTCGTCTTGACTGCACCAAGAGCAAGCCCGGTTCGTCAGCGTGCCGGGCCGGATGTGGCGACGGACATGAGCACCGATGACCCCGGCTCGAATGCCGGGCCTGATTGCTCTCTCGCGAGCGAGCATGAGGCGGCGTTCCGGCGGGCGGTCCTGCTCGCCGTGTCGGACGTGGTCTATATCGTCGACCTGCGTACCGAGCGCTGCGTCTGGCCGACGTCCATGCTCGTCGGTGTTCTCGGGTGGACCGAAGCTCAGCTTCTGAACATGGGGTCCGACCTCGAGGCGCGCGTCTTTCATCCGGATGATCTGCCGGCAATCCACGCGGCGAACGACGAGGTGGGCGGGCTGGCCGACAACGGCGTGCTCGAGACGAGATTTCGGGTGCGCTACGCCGACGGCACATACCGGTGGCTGGTGCGTCGCCTGACGCCGTTCCAGCGCGACGCGGCGGGAGCGCTCACTCACGCGCTCGGCGCGGCCCGAGACGTGACGGATGCCGTTGCTCTGGACGAGCGTCTGACCCAGGCCGCACGGCACGATGCGCTCACCGGGCTGGCCAACCGATCCCTGTTCATCGACCGGTTGGAAAGCGCGCTTTTACGTGAGGGCCCCGCCCAGGATGTCGTTCCGGTGCTGTTCTGCGACCTCGACGGTTTCAAGCAGGTCAACGACACGAGCGGGCACCGCGCCGGCGACGAGGTGCTGTTGCAGGTCGCCGAACGGCTCCTGAGTACCGTTCGGCCGCAGGACACCGTCGCCCGGGTCGGTGGGGATGAGTTCGTCATCATGCTCGACCCACATCGTCAGCGTCCGCAGGACATCCGCGAAGAGACGCTCGCGGTCATCGCGCGATTGATCGCCGCCGTCGGCGAGCCGGTCAGCATCAGCGATGATGCCGGCGTCGCGGCCGAGTGCGCCGTCTCCGTCAGTGTCGGAGTGACTTTCGCGACCCTCGGCAGCGATCCTGAGGATGTTGTACGCCAGGCCGACAGCGCGATGTACCGCGCGAAAGCGTCCGGCAACGGTCGGTACCAGATCTTCGACAGCGGCTTTCGGGCCGAGGTCGTCGAGCGAGGTCATATCGAGCGGACCCTTCGCGCGGCGCTCGGCGTCGGGCCAGGCGGACCCGGCGGATCAGCGATGGGCGCCGCACTGTCGGTGGTGTATCAGCCGCTGTTCGACCTTTCGACCATGCGGCTGACCGGCGTCGAAGTCCTCGCTCGCTTGCTGGACGGCTTCGGGCTGGCGTGGCCGCCGGACAGCTTCATCCCGATCGCCGAGGAGACCGGTCTCATCGGACCCCTCGGCCGCCTGGTGCTGGAACTCGCCTGCCAGGATCTCGCGCGCTGGCAGGCCGAATTTCCGGCCTGGCGTGACCTCGGGATTGCGGTCAACGTCAGCGCCCGCCAGGCCGGCTTCCCGGATCTCGTCGACGATGTCCGGGCAGCGCTGCGGCGCAGCGGACTCGCGGCCGGTGCGCTCACGCTCGAGATCACCGAGAGCGTCTTGCTCGAGGCCGATCGTTCTGCGGTGCTGGCGCTCACGACGCTTCACGATGAAGGCGTTCAGATTTCGATCGACGACTTCGGCACCGGCTACGCGAGCTTGCGCTACCTCGCTCAACTGCCGGTGAGCAGCGTCAAGGTGGACCAGTCGTTCACCGCCGGGCTGCCGGATGATCCCACGTGCGTCACCATCGTGCGGGCCGTCGCTGCACTGGCGCGCGACCTCGGCTTGACGTGTGTCGTCGAAGGCATCGAGACCGGAGCGCAGCTGCGCGCCCTGCCGGACGGCGTTCACGGGCAGGGCTTCCTGCTGGGTCGGCCGCTCGCCGCGGATGGCTTCAGCGAACTCTTGAGCTGGCTTCCCGCGCTCGCCCCCGCCGCCTCGACGGGTGTCGTATCGCGCGTCCCCGCCACTACCCGCTGGCGGCCCTCGAAGGCCCCCACCGGGAGTTGGCTGGCGGCACGGACCCGTCGACCCGATCGAAGCGCGGACCAGCGCGAGGCAACCGCGAATCGCCGAGACCGGACCGCCGATCGGCGCGAGCGGCTCGCTGACCGACGCGATGCTGTCGCGGATCAGCGTGATCAGCGTGATCCGGTGGTGTCGGGGTCCGCAACCAGTCGGCTGTCGACGTGGGATAGCACGGCGCGGCAGTCAAGGACCCTGGCCGCGGCCGATCGGCTTGCAGCGCAGGGCGATCGCGTCGAGGAGCACCTCGATCGCGAGCAGGCGCGAAAGCGTCGTGCCGACGGGCAATAGCCCCGCCGGTTGGGGCAGGCTGGATGGATGAGTAACCGTCTCGCCCAGGCGCAGAGCCCGTACCTGCAGCAACATGCCGACAACCCCGTCGACTGGTACGAGTGGGGGCCGGAGGCATTCGCGGCGGCCCGCGAGCGCGGGGTGCCGATCCTGCTCAGCGTCGGTTACGCGGCGTGTCACTGGTGTCACGTGATGGCCCACGAGTCCTTCGAGGACGAGGCGACGGCGGAGCTCATGAATGCGGGCTTCGTCAACATCAAGGTCGACCGCGAGGAACGGCCCGACGTCGACGCCGTCTACATGGAAGCCACCCAGGCGTTCAACGACGGCCAGGGCGGCTGGCCCATGACCTGCCTGCTCACCGCCGACGGCGAGCCACTTTTCTGTGGGACGTACTTTCCCCGTCCCCAATTCCAGGCTTTGCTCGGCAATGCGACCGAGGCCTGGCGCAGCGACCCGGTAGCCCTCCAGGCCGAGGGGGCCGACATTGCGCGCCGGCTCCGGGAGCAGTTCGCGGGTCGGGCCGGCGCGGGCCAGGCGGTGGACGCTGACGTGCTCGACGACGCCGTCCGCGCGCTGGCGCAGGAATTCGACCCGCGTTTTGCCGGGTTCGGCCGGGCCCCGAAGTTCCCGCCGTCGATGATCCTGGAGTTCCTGCTGCGGGCGTACGCGCGGGCTGCGGAACAGCAAGCTCTGCAGATGGTCGCACTCACCGGCGAGGCGATGGCGCGCGGCGGGATGTACGACCAGCTAGCGGGTGGGTTTGCGCGCTACAGCGTCGATGCCGCCTGGGTCGTCCCGCACTTTGAAAAGATGCTGTACGACAACGGCTTGCTGCTACGGGCGTACACCCACTGGTGGCGGGCTTCGGGTGATCCGCTGGCGGAGCGGGTGGTGCGCGAGACGGTCGGTTTCTTGCTTCGCGACCTGCGTACGCCAGGGGGGGGATTTGCCAGCTCGCTCGATGCCGATGCCGACGGGGTGGAGGGCTCCACCTACGTGTGGACGCCGGCGCAGCTGGCGGAGGTGCTGGGGGCCGCCGACGCCGCCTGGGTGGCACAGCTATGCGTTGTCACCACCGCGGGCACGTTCGAAGAGGGTGCGTCGACCCTGCAGCTCGCCACCGACCCCGACGATCCGGCGCGCTGGGAGAGCGTTCGGACGCGGCTGCTGACCGATCGCGCCCAGCGGGTGCAACCCGGACGCGACGACAAGGTCGTGGCCGCCTGGAACGGATGGGCCATCGGCGCGCTGGCGGAGGCCGGGGCCCTGCTGTCGGAGCCATCGTGGATCGCCGCTGCCCAGGAGGCGGCGCAGCTGCTGCATGACCTGCACCTGATCGACGGCCGGCTTCGCCGGGTCAGCAGGGACGGGGTGGCGGGTGCGGCGGCCGGCGTCCTCGAGGACTACGGGGCGGTCGCCGGCGGCTGGATGTCCCTGTATCAGGTCACCGGTGACGTCAGCTGGCTGTCCGCCGCGGGGGAACTCCTCGACGTCGCGCTGCGCGACTTCCCCGATGGGTCCGGCGGATTTTTCGATTCGCTCGCTGCGACCGACGACGGCGTGCCGCTGCTGCGCAGGCCGCAGGACCCGACCGACAATGCGACCCCCTCCGGGGCGTCCGCGCTGACCGGAGCGCTCGTGACGTACGCGGCCCTGACCGGGGAGCAGGCCTACCGGGAGGTGGCCGAGACGGCACTCGCCAAGATCGTCCCGCTGATCGGCAAGCACCCGAGGTTTGCGGGCGAAGCGGCTGCCGTCGCCGAGGCGATCGTCGCCGGCCCGGTCGAGATCGCGGTCATCGGGCGCCCCGACCTGGAAAGGATCGCGCGGTTGTCCCCGTCGCCCGGTGCGGTGGTCGTTACCGCCGGCCCGCTGGCCGCGAATCGGCCGGAGCCGGCCGCGTACATCTGCCGCCACTTCGCGTGCGAACGGCCCCTGACCGACGCCGATGAGCTGGGGCGCCGGCTCGGGGTGGTGACCGCCGCCTTGCTCGCCCGGACGGCGGGCACTTAGTCGGGAACAAACTCTTGCATGTGTACGTCTGTAAGTGTGTAATCACGACGTACCGATCGAGAGGAGTCCCGATGGGACTGCACGAAAACTTGAAGGCCGTGCTGGATGAGGCCGGTTTCACCGGCCCGCGCGCGCACGGACCCGGTCACGGTCACCCCGCAGGCTGGTCCGAGGGTGAACGCGGCGAGCGTCGTGGGCGTCGCGGCGGTCACGGGGGACCGGGCGGACGCGGCCGCGGACCCGGCGGGCCTGAGGGCCACGGCGGCCGGGGGCCATGGCAGGGCGCCGGACCCGAGCAGCTCAACCCGGCGGACGTCGTCGGCTGGCTGACCGGCCGGCTCCCGGACGGCTGGCTGACCGGGCCGCCGCAGGTGACCGTCGATCGCGACGAGATTCTCATCGTGGGCCCGCTCGCGGCGCCCGAGATGCCCGAAGGGGCCGGCGAGGCGGACGGCGGGGCCGCGGTAGCTGCCGCTGAGGCCGGTCGCATCAGCCGGTTCCGCGAGGAGACCCGCGAGGACCGGGTGCGCATCGCCCGCGAGGCGGAGCACCGTTACGGTCGCAAGGTCGCTTGGGGCGCCTCCGCCGGCGAGACGACCGAGCTGTTCACGACGATGTCGGTACCCGTCATGACCCGACTGCGCCAGCCTGAGCGGTCGGTGCTCGACACTCTGGTCGACGCGGGAGTCGCCCGCAGCCGTAGCGATGCGCTCGCGTGGTGCGTGCGGCTCGTCGGCGAGCACACCGAAGACTGGCTGAACCAGCTCCGGGAGGCCATGACGGCGGTCGAGCGGGTGCGGGCCGAAGGTCCCGCGCTGTAGGGCTAGAGCCCTGCTCCTGCCGGACGCCGCGCCCGATTGTGTCTCAAAAGGCACTCGGGCGCGGCGTTGGGGCTAAGGCATCGCGGTAGCCTTGGCGAACAAAGCGCGCCAGGGTACAGCTGCCTAAAAGGAGACGCGACTCGTGACGATCGACGCCCGCATTCCGGGCCTTGATTCAGCTCCCACCAAGCACGGCCGGCTGCTGGCCTGGGTCGCTGAGATCGCCGAGCTCACGCAGCCGGATCAGGTCTACTGGTGCGACGGCTCCGACGAGGAGTGGGAGCGCCTGGCCGCGGAGTTGGTCGACAAGGGCACATTGCGCCCGCTGAATGCCGACAAACGACCGAATTCGTATTACGCGGCTTCCGATCCGACCGATGTTGCGCGGGTAGAAAGCCGCACGTTCATCTGCCCCGAAAAGCAGGTGGACGCCGGCCCGACGAACAACTGGCTCGAGCCTGCCGAGATGCGCGCCACTTTGACGCCGCTCTTCCGGGGCTCGATGCGCGGTCGCACGATGTACGTCGTCCCGTTCTGCATGGGCCCGATCGGTTCCCCGAGCAGCGCCCTGGGCGTCGAGCTCACCGATTCCGAATACGTCGCCCTGTCGATGAAGGTCATGACCCGGATGGGCACCCAGGCTCTCGAGCAGCTGGGCGAGGATGGTTTCTTCGTCCCCGCGGTGCACTCGGTCGGCAAGCCGCTGGCCCCCGGCGAGGCCGATGTGACCTGGCCTTGCAACGACACCAAATACATCGTCCACTTCCCCGAGACCCGCGAAATCTGGTCTTACGGATCGGGCTACGGCGGCAACGCCCTGCTCGGCAAGAAGTGCTACGCGCTGCGCATCGCCAGCGTGATGGCTCGTGACGAGGGCTGGCTCGCCGAGCACATGCTGATCCTCAAGCTCACCTCGCCTGCCGGGAAGACGCACTTCATCTGCGCAGCCTTCCCGAGTGCCTGCGGCAAGACCAACCTCGCCATGCTTCAGCCGACGTTGCCCGGCTGGAAGGCCGAGACGGTCGGTGACGACATCTGCTGGATGCGTTTGGGCGAGGACGGTCGCCTCTACGGGATCAACCCCGAAGCCGGGCTCTTCGGCGTCGCCCCGGGCACCGGCATTTCGACCAACAAGAACGCGATCGACACCCTGCACTCCAATGCGATCTTCACCAACGTCGCCCTGACCGATGACGGCGATGTCTGGTGGGAGGGCCTGACCGACGAGCCGCCGGCCCACCTGATCGACTGGAAGGGTCGCGACTGGACCCCGGCGTCGCCGGAGCCGGCCGCTCACCCGAATGCCCGGTTCACGGCGCCGGCCTCGCAGTGCCCGACCATGGCCGCTGAGTGGGACGATCCGAAGGGTGTCCCGATCTCCGCGATCCTCTTCGGTGGTCGCCGCGCGACGGCCGTTCCGCTGGTCACCGAGTCCTTCGACTGGGCCCACGGCGTCTTCCTGGCCTCCAATGTCGCCAGTGAGGGCACCGCCGCAGCGGAGAACAAGGTCGGCGAGCTGCGCCGCGACCCATTCGCGATGCTGCCGTTCTGCGGCTACAACATGGGCGACTACTTCGGTCACTGGCTGTCGATGACCGGGCGTACCGACCCCGAGAAACTGCCGAAGATCTACTTCGTCAACTGGTTTCGCAAGGGCGCCGACGGCACGTTCCTGTGGCCCGGGTTCGGCGACAACAGCCGTGTGCTGGCCTGGATCGCCGGCCGGCTCGAGGGCACCGTCGACGCGACGACGACCGCCATCGGCAAGCTGCCCGTCAAGGGTGGGGTCGACACCAGCGGGCTGCCGGTGACGGAGGAGCAGATGGACCAGCTCCTGACCGTCGACCCGGAGGTCTGGCGCGAGGAAGCCAGCCTGATCGGGCCGCACTACGAGAAGTTCGGGGACCAGCTTCCGAAGGAGCTGTGGGCGCAGCTGGAGGCGTTGCAGAACCGGCTGTCCGCCTGACGACACACGTCAGAGCGCGGCCCCGGGCGCCGGTGGGCGTAATCTGCGCCATGTGAGGCTGCGCCGACTGCTCGGTGGTCCGATCTATCGGATGTATGAGCGACGCCTCACCGGACAGCTCCGCGGGCTGCAGGTGCCCCGTCATGTCGGCGTGATCCTGGACGGCAATCGCCGCTGGGCGCGTGAGCAGGGCGAGGCGAGCTCCCACGGCCACCGCCGCGGCGCCGACAAGATCGAAGAATTGCTGCATTGGTGTTCCGCGGCCGGGGTCCAGGTCGTCACCCTGTGGCTGCTGTCGACCGACAACCTGTCGCGCCCTGCCGAGGAGCTACGACCGCTGCTCGACGTCATCGAAAAGGTGGTCCGCGACCTCTCCGCGCCGGAGCAACCGTGGCTGGTCCATCCGGTGGGCGCACTCGATCTGCTGCCGGATTCGACCGCTCGTGCCCTCAAGGAGGGAGCCGCGGCGACGCTCGACAAACGGGGACTGCACGTCAACATCGCGGTCGGCTACGGCGGGCGGCGCGAGATTGCTGACGCCGTCCGCAGCCTGCTGCAGGAAAACGAAGCCGCCGGGCTCACCCTGGGCGAGGCGGCAGCGGTCCTCGACGTCGACCACATCGCGGAGCATCTCTATACCCGAGGGCAGCCCGATCCGGATCTGGTGATCCGTACCAGCGGTGAGCAGCGCTTGTCCGGGTTCCTGCTCTGGCAAAGCGCTCACAGCGAGTTCTACTTCTGCGAGGCGTACTGGCCGGACTTTCGGCGTACTGACTTCCTGCGCGGGCTGCGGGCCTACGGCGAGCGCAGCCGTCGCTACGGCACGTAGGCCTTTGCTGGGCCGCTCCCTTACGGCGCGAGCTTGCGAAGCGCGGCCGCGACGATCCGCCCGCCGAACAGGTAGGCGAGCGCCGCGATCCCGTAGTTGACCGCGTCGGTCAGCTTGATTTTCGGGTGATGCTTCTTGTCCTTGAACGCGAAAAGCGTGCGGAACGGGCCCGCCAGGTCGTGCGCGTAGCTGTTGACGTGTTTGACGATCCCGTTCGTCGGCGTGGCCTTGAACAGGACGAACACAATGTGCAGGACGAGGATCGCGGCGAAGATCCCGGCCACCGTCGTCACGACGACGGCGAGGACGCTTGCAACCTTACCGGCGCCCTTGCGCATGTCGCGGACGATTTCCCCGCGCGAGGGCCGCTGGCGCTCTGCGCTCTCGCGATCAGTCTGAGTCGATCCTGCCAAGGTCACCATGCCTTCCCAACGACGGTTGACCCCTTCGGGTGATGGGCTACGCGAGGGCTTTGTACCCGCCGGAGCGCGTAGTAGGCGCGGTTGGTAGCCGCTGGCGGTCAGGCTCCGGCGGGCCGGGTCATCGCGAGCACGTCCAGCGCGTCGTCGAGCTGGGTTTCGGTGAGCGTGCCGTTGGCGACGTGACCGCGCTCGATGACCACTTCGCGGATCGTCTTCTCCTGGGCGAGCGACAGCTTCGCGACCTTGGCGGCCTCCTCGTAACCGATGTAGCGGTTCAGCGGGGTGACGATGGAGGCGGAGGATTCCGCGTAGCGCCGGCAACGCTCGCGGTCGGCGGTGATGCCGGCCACGCAGCGGTCGGCCAGCAGCCGGCTGATCGACGCGAGGATGCGGATTGACTCGAGCAGGTTGCGCCCGATCACCGGAAGCATCACGTTGAGCTCGAAGTTGCCGGCCGCGCCGCCGAACGCCACCGCCGCGTCGTTGCCGACGACCTGCGCGACGACCTGGCAGACCGCTTCGGGAATCACCGGGTTGACCTTGCCGGGCATGATCGACGATCCCGGTTGCAGGTCAGGCAGGTGGATCTCGGCGAGTCCGGCGCGTGGGCCGGAGGAGGCCCAGCGCAGGTCGTTAGCGATCTTGTAGAGGCTGATCGCGTACGTACGCAACATGCCCGAACACTCGACCAGACCGTCGCGCGACGCCTGGGCTTCGAAGTGGTCGCGCGCCTCGGTGAATGTGAGCCCGAGGTCGGCCGAGAGCTGTTCGATCACTTTGGCCGCGAAGCCGGCGGGCGTGTTGATCCCGGTGCCGACGGCGGTGCCGCCGAGGGGCAGCTCGCACACCCGCGGCAGCGCCGCCTGCAGTCGCTCGCGGCCGTAGGACACGGCGGCGGCGTATCCGCCGAACTCCTGCCCGAGGGTCACCGGGGTCGCGTCCATCAGGTGGGTACGGCCGCTCTTGACGACGTCGGCGAACTCTTCCGCCTTGGCCGCGAGAGCCGCGGTCAGATGGTCGATGGCAGGCAGCAGTTCGGCGTCGATGAGCTGGGCGGCGGCGATGTGGATGGCCGAAGGAAAGGTGTCGTTGGACGACTGTGAGGCATTGACGTGGTCGTTCGGATGAACGGCGCTACCCAGCCGCTCGGTGGCGAGGGTCGCGAGCACCTCGTTCGTGTTCATGTTGGTCGAGGTGCCGGAGCCGGTCTGGAAGACGTCGATCGGGAACTCGCTGTCCCACTCGCCTCGCCCGACCTCGTCGGCGACAGATTGAATGGCGCCCGCGACGTCACCGGGCACGACCCCGAGCTCGGCATTGACCCCTGCGGCCGCCCGCTTGATGGCGGCCAGCGCGTGGACCAGCGCGGGCTCCACGCGCAGCCCGCTCACCGGGAAGTTTTCGACCGCCCGCTGGGTCTGGGCGCGCCATTTGGCGGCGATCGGGACGAGAACGTCGCCCATCGAGTCGTGCTCGGTCCGGTACTCGGTGCTCTTGTCGCCTTCGGTCACGAAGTGCAGGCTAGTCGACCGTTCGCGAGCGGGCCTGGCCCTTAGAACGGAACCGTCGAGTACGCCTGCAGCTTGGTCAACTGGTGCTGGCTCTGGACCCGGCGGATGGTGCCGCTGCGCGAGCGCATGACCAGCGAATCGGTGGTGGCGCCGCCCGGGCGATAGCGGACTCCGTCGACCAGCTCGCCGTCGGTCACACCCGTGCAGACGAAGAACACGTTGTCGCTGGCGACCAGATCGCGGGTGGTGAGGATGCGGGTGGTGTCGTGGCCGGCATCGAGCACGCGCCGGCGTTCTGCGTCGTCCCGGGGCCACAAGCGACCCTGAATGACGCCGCCGAGGCAGAGGACGGCGCAGGCGGCGATAATGCCCTCGGGGGTGCCTCCGATGCCGAGCAGGAGGTCGACGCCGGTGCCCTCGCTGGCCGCCATCACCGCGCCGGCGACGTCGCCGTCGGCGAGCAGCTTGACCCGGGCCCCGGCGTCGCGCACCTCCTTGACCAGCGCATCGTGGCGGGGCCGCTCGAGAATCGCGACCGTCACGTCGCGGGCGGCGATGCCCTTCGCGCGGGCGACGAGCGCAATGTTTCTGGCGACGGGGGCGCTGATGTCGACCATCCCCGCCGCTTCAGGGCCGGTGACGAGCTTATCCATGTAGAAGCAGGCGCTGGCGTCGTACATGGTTCCGCGCTCGCTCACCGCCATCACCGCGACGGCATTGCTCATGCCCTTGGCGGTCAGGGTCGTGCCGTCGACCGGGTCGACAGCGACGTCGCACTCCGGTCCGCGCCCGTCCCCGACCTCCTCGCCGTTGTAGAGCATCGGCGCTTCGTCCTTTTCACCCTCACCGATGACCACCACGCCGGCCATCGACACGGTGCCGACCAGCCGCCTCATCGCATCGACGGCAGCCTGGTCAGCGCCGTTCTTGTCGCCGCGGCCGACCCAGCGGGCGGCCGCCAGCGCCGCGGCTTCGGTGACCCGGACAAGCTCGAGCGCAAGGTTGCGATCGGGAGCCTGACCCTGGACGGATAGGGCAGCGGGCGGGCGGGCGGTGTCGTCATTGTCAGCGGTCACAGTCGGATCGTATTTGGATCCGATGACATGAAGGAGTCCTGGCGCGGCCGCCGAACAATTCACGTGGTGCTGCTGCTTCGGGCGGATCGTCGATCGGCTGGGGAGTCCGACGATCCCTTGACCTCGGGGCGGTGCGCCATCGTCCGGGCGCTGTCGGCCGCTGGGGGCTGGCGGCGCCCGGGCCGGGGTCACATCCGCTGCGCCTCTCGCCGCGAACAGGCAAGCTGCAGGGGTGGCAGTAGCAGCACGCAAGCGCGCACCCTCGACGGCGCGCGACATGGTGCTCTCCCTCCTCGTCGTCGGCGCCGCGATCGGTGTTTTCGTGCTCCTGCTCCCGAGGTCGCCACACGCCAAGGTGACGACGGTGCCGTATTTGCCGGCTGCGCAGGCCCTGGCAAAGGACAGCAGCCTCCCGATTCTGGTTCCGGATCCGCTGCCGGCCGGCTGGCAGTCGAATTTCGTCCGGATCGCCAGCTCGCCGGACGCGTTGCACATCGGGTTTGTCATGTCGGCCAAGCATTTCGCCCGGCTCGATGAGTCGGCGGAGCCGGACGCTGCGTTTTTTCGGGATGCTTACGTCCCGAGCGCGGCGGCTACCTCGGTGAATGCTCCGGCGGGCTTCGAGGTGCGTCGCAGTGGCACTCACGTCGCCCTGCTCAAGCACCTTTCCGGCGGCGCTGTCCTCACGATCAGCGATGGCGGGACGAAGAGCGGCGCGAGCCTGGCTGAACTGGTGTCACTCGCCGCCAGCCTCCGCGAGCTGGCGGGCTAGCTTCCCGGCTCCGCGCTTTGGATGCCGACTTCGCTGCGCGCCGCGTCGAGTCGCCTGCGGGCTCCGTCGAGCCACTCCTGACACTGGCGGGCGAGCTCCTCGCCGCGTTCCCACAGGGCCAGGGAGTCTTCCAGCGGCACCCCGCCGGCCTCGAGCTTGTGGACGACCGTCTCCAGCTCGGCACGCGCCTGCTCGTAGGTCTGGGGACGTTCGAGCTCTTTCGCGTCGTCCGCCTTGCTCATCGCTGCACCGTCACGTCGAGCCGGCCTTGCGCAAGCCGTACCGCAAGGTGCTCGCCGGCGGTGACGAGGTCCGCATCGCGAAGCACGGTGCCATCGTGCTGCTGCACGACGGCGTAACCGCGGGCGAGGGTGGCGGCCGGCGACAGCCCGCGTACGCGGGCGAGGTGGGCGTTCAGGGCGTGTTCCTCTCGTTCCAACCGGCCTTCGGTGGTGCGGCGGGCGCGGGCGAGCAGCGCTGCCACGTCGCTCTCGCGAACGCCTAAGGCGGCAACCGGGTCGCGCAGTGCCGGCCGCGAGCGCAGGGCCTCGATCCGGGCCCGCTCGGCGGCCAGCCGTCCCAGCAGGGCCCGCCCCGCACGCTGGCGCAGCTGCTGGACGGCCTGGGCCTGCTCGCCGACGTCAGGTACGACGCACTTGGCGGCATCCGTGGGGGTCGACGCGCGCACGTCAGCAACGAGGTCGAGCAGCGGGACGTCCTGCTCGTGGCCGATCGCGCTGACGACCGGCGTGAAGCAGGCGGACACCAGCCGGCAGAGCGATTCGTCGGAAAAGGGGAGCAGATCCTCGAGTGATCCGCCTCCGCGGGCGATGACGATGACGTCGATCTCGGGGTCACGATCGAGCGCGCGTACGGCATCGCTGACCTGGCTGACGGCCAGCGGTCCCTGGACGGCGACTTCGCGGACCGCGATGTGGACCGCCGGCCAGCGCCGGCGGGCGTTTTCTACGACGTCACGCTCGGCGGCGCTCCCGCGGCCGGTGATGAGCCCGATCGAGTGCGGCAGGAAGGGCAGCGGACGCTTGCGGTCGGCCGCGAACAGCCCTTCGGCGGCGAGGACCGCTTTCAGCCGCTCGATGCGCGCCAGCAGCTCACCGGCGCCAACCGGGCGGATCTCGTGGGCGACCAGCTGCAGCGAACCGCGAGTCAGGTGCATCTCGGGCTGACCCCAGAGCACGACCCGGGCGCCCTCGCGAAGCCCCTCGACCATCGCCGGCCCGGCGGCGACCCGCAGGCTGACATCGGCCACCGGGTCACGCAGGGTCAGGAAGGCCACCCGCATGCCGCTGCGCCGCGAAAGCTCGGTGATCTGTCCCTCGACCCAGACCCGGCCGAGGCGGGCGACCCAGGCCGAGATGAGCCGCGCCACCGTACGCACGGGCAACGGCGACTCCGGACTCGACTCGTTGCCCACCTGGGGCAGGTTAGTGCGGTGGAGCGGTCGGAGCTCGCCAAGCGCTTACCGGGCATATCGCGCCCGATCTGAGAAGGTCGTCACTGTGGATGCCGTATTGCTCGTCGGGGGCCAGGGCACCCGGCTTCGCCCGCTGACCATTTCAGCACCCAAGCCGATGCTGCCTACCGCCGGAGTCCCCTTCACCGCCCACCAGCTGGCCCGCGCTCGCGACGCTGGGGTGGACCACGTGATCCTGGCGACCTCCTACCGGGCGGAAGTCTTCGAGGAGTACTTCGGCGATGGCTCGGCGTTCGGCCTGGACTTGGAATACGTGACTGAGGTCGAGCCGCTCGGCACCGGCGGCGGCATTCGCAATGTCGCGGACCGGTTGCGCGGCGGGCCCGATGATCCGGTCCTCATCTTCAACGGCGACGTCTTGTCGGGCGTCGACCTCAGGGCACTCATTGAGCGCCACACCGGCTCCGGAGCGCAGGTCACGCTCCATCTCGTCGAGGTGTCCGATCCGCGCGCGTTCGGGGTGGTGCCGACCGACGAGAACGACCGGGTGACGGCCTTCCTGGAGAAGACTCCCCACCCGCCGACCAATCGGATCAACGCCGGTTGTTACGTCTTCCGCCGCAGCGTGATCGACGCGATTCCGACCGGACGTCCCGTCTCGGTCGAACGCGAGACCTTCCCCGGCCTGCTGGCGGCCGGCGAGCTGATGATGGGACACATCGACTCGAACTACTGGCTCGACCTCGGCACCCCGGCGGCCTTCGTGCAGGGCTCGTGCGACCTGGTGCTGGGACGGGTGAGCTCTAGTGCGTTGCCGGGAGAGCCGGGGGCGATGCTGGCGCTTTCCGGATCCGTGATATCACCGGACGCTGTCGTCGACGGGGGAACGGCGGTCGGCCACGGCTCGCGGGTCGAGGCTCACGCGGTGGTGCAGTCGAGCGTCATCTTCGACGACGCGGTGATCGGCGCGGGTGCGGTCGTTCGAGGCAGCGTGATCGGCCGCGGCGCGACCATCGGGGCCGACACGGTCGTCGAATCGGCCGTGATCGGCGACGGCGCGCACATCGGCGAGGGCAACGAGCTGCTCGGGGGCCTGCGGATCTTTCCTGGCGTGAGGCTCCCGCCGCGCTCGGTGCGATTCAGCTCGGACGCGACCAGCAGCTAGCCGCTCGACGCAGCTGGTGTTGGGGTAGCTGGTGCCGGGGTGGCTGGTGCTGGGGTGGCTGCGGTCGCCGTTGCCGTGGGCACCGGCAGGGTCACGGTCGGCTGCAGGGTGGGCACCGTGGTTGGGGTGGTGGTGTTCGCGCTCGGTGACGGGGCGGTGGGGGACGCCCAATGCGGCCCGGAGGTGTCGTCCTGGTAGGCGCCCACGAACGCGGTCAGGGCCTTGGCGGAGGCCGTCTTGCAGCGCTGGGTGCGGTCCCAGGCGGTGAAGACCACGTGTTGCCCGCCCGGGAAGATGCTGCGGGTCCAGGGGACGAAGAGGGTGCGCGTACTCGCCCCGGCGGCGGTCTGCAGGGTCTTGACGTCGGCGGCTGGCAGATCCTTGTCGTACCAGACGACGACGTAGCCGTGGTAGAGGTTGCCGACGGCCCGCTCCGGGTGCGGCGCGGACTTCACGGCGAAGAACGCCGGGGTGTCGGCCAGCAGGTTGCTCTCGCGGGGTCCGCTGGTCGGGGGCAGCGCCTCGCCGGCCTTGGCGGACAGGCCCGCGTAGTCGACGGTGGTGCCGGCCTTGACGACGGACGTGGTGAGCTGGCGATCGTTACGCACCCCGGTGCAGCCCGCCGGCTTCGCGGCAGTCGTAGCGGCGCGTACGTAACCGACCGCGTGTTGCTTGCCGCGCTGGTGAGCGTGGTACCAGTTCGTGAAGGGCACCAGGGCGATGATCACGAGCGCGACCGGGATCGAGATGCCGTACACAATCCGGCGCTGCCGCCGGTCACGCGCCTGCTGAACGCGGCGCTGCTCGGCGGTTCGCTGCTTGCGCTCATCTCGGCTGCGCTTGGCCCCCATAGCTGGCAGGCTAGCCGGGAGAGCTGTTCGCGTCGGTACGACCAGCCGGACGCAGGCGGGGGAGGCGGACCTCGTGCCGGTACTGCACTACTGCCCGTCGCACTTCCTGGACACCCGTCGCACCCTCTCCGCGTTACGCCGCGGCGGCGGCGACCCGACCTTCGTGAGCGACGTCCGGGGCATCTGGTGCACCGCGTTAATGCCCGAAGGGCCGGCGACGCTGCTGGTCGCCGGCGCCGGTTCGGGCGCACTGCGCTGCGAGACGTGGGGGCCGGGAGCGCAGGCGTTGCTCGGGTCCGTGCCGGCGATGCTGGGCGCCGAGGATGACCCATCGGGCTTTGCGCCTGAGCATCCGGTGCTTCGGGAGCTGGCCCGCCAGTACCGCGGGGTTCGCGTCATGCGCACCGGGCGCGTCTTCGAGGCGTTGGTCCCGGCCGTGATCGAGCAGAAGGTCACCGGTCGCGAGGCGCGCAGTGCCTGGCGCTGGCTGGTGAGCCGGTACGGCGCGCCGGCTCCGGGGCCAGGTCCGGCGCAGCTGCGCGTCTGCCCGCCGCCCGCCGGGTGGGCGCGGATTCCTTCCTGGGACTGGCACCGGGCCGGGGTCGACGGCAAGCGGTCGCGCACGATCATGGCTGCTGCCGCGGTGGCTCCGGCCCTCGAGCGCACCCTGCAGCTCGATACGGGTACGGCTGTCGCCGCCGCGTTGCGCACCGTGCCCGGCATCGGCATCTGGACGGCGGCGGAGATTGCCCAGCGGGCCCATGGCGACGCCGACGCTGTCTCCGTCGGCGATTACCACCTGGCGAATCATGTCGGCTACGCGCTTACGGGCCACCGGGTCGATAACGCGCGCATGCTCGAACTGCTCGAGCCGTACCGCCCGCACCGATACCGCGCCGTGCGGCTCATCGAGCTGGGGGCGCCGCGGCCGCCGGCGTTCGGGCCGCGGATGAGCGTGCGTAACTATGCCGCCATCTGACCTTGATCAACGCTGCAATGATCATGACTTCGGAGCTGTTTCGAGCCTCTAACCATGATCATTGAAGCGTTGATCTTGTTAGCGGTGCAGGGTGAACGCGCTGGGTGACCGGGGCGGCCGGGCGGGGGCGTCGGCGGCGGGGTGTCCGACCCCGATGGTGCCCAGCGGCTGCCAATCGCCGGGCAGGTCCAGGGCGTCGCGAACGGTCTGCGCGCAGAAGAGTGCTGAGGACACCCAGCACGAGCCCAGGTCGCGCGCGGCCAGCGAGATCAGCAGATTCTGGACCGCCGCCCCGCCGGCGACCACGAACATCCGTTCCTCGGCGGCCCGGCGACGCTCGTCCGGGTAGGGGTGGGCGCCGTCGGTCACCAAGCATGGAACGACCAGCGCGGGCGCCCGGTGGAGCACGTCGCCGCGCGCCAGCCGACGCTCGATCGCGGCGTCGTCGAAACCGTCCGACTGCAGGTCGGTGCGCCAGGCCTCGCGCATGGCGGCAAGGAAGGCGGCGCGCCGGTCGGTGACTATGACGAACCGCCACGGCTGCGTGTGGTGCGGCGCCGGTGCGGTGACGGCGTCGGCGATCGCCGCATCGATCAGCTCGGCGTCGACCGGTTCGCGGGTGAATTCGCGAACGGTCCGGCGCCGGGCAGGCGCCGCCTGCTGGCCGGCGGTGAACGCCTCGGACGCCCCGACGCGGAACAGGTCTTCGGAGGCATTGCGTACGAGCGCGCGCGCACCACGACCGTCGTCCGGCACCGCCTCGTAGCCGCGGATGATCACCACGGGTACGCCGGCCAGCTTGCCGGCGACCAGCTCGGCCGCTGCGGCCAGCTCGTCGGCCTCCGCCATCTCGGTCATGCCCAACTCGTTGCCGTAAGCGTCGACCGCGCCGACGTGGGAGCGCAGTGCCGCCAGCCCGGCCAGGCCGATGGCGACGTCGGTCAGTCCCTCGCGCCAGGGGCGGCCGAACGTGTCGGTGATGACCACGGCGACGACGGCGCCGCAGCGTGCCCGAAGCCCGTCCCGGATGGCGGCGGCGGAGGCGTCCGGGTCGACCGGCAGCAGCGCGATAGTGCCCTTATCGATGTTGGAGGTGTCGACCCCGGCGTTAGCCATGACGAGCCCGCTGCGGGTTTCCACGATCCTGGTGCGCCCCCGGGCGGCGACGATGCGCACCGACTCGGCGTCGACCGCGGCGATCCGGGTGGCCTCGCGGTCATCGCCCGCGTCGATCAGGCGCCCTTCGGCTTTGCTGACGACCTTGGAGGTCACCACCACAACGTCGCCGTCGCACAGCTCGGGTGCGGCGGCGGCGATCAGGGCGGCCAGATCGTCGCCGGGGCAGACCTCGGGGAGACCGGGGACGGGCTCAACGGACAGCACAGGCGACCTCCAGGGCAGCGGTTGCCAGTGCCGCTGCTTCAGCCGGGCTGGTCATGAAGAGGGGCAGTGCGACCACCTGGACTCCGGGAACGGTCGCTGCGACGTCGGCCGTATCGACCAGCCACGCATCGAGCAACCCGGTGGCCTCAGGCGCTACAGGCGAGCCGCGGCGCGCACCGTAGAAGCGTCCGACCGCCTCAGCACTGACCTCGATGCCTGCCGAGCGCAGGCACGCGTCAGCCATACCGCGTACCGGTGCGCCGCCGACAATGGGGGAGACGCCGACGAGCGGGGCCGCCGAGGCGAGCATCGCGTCACGGATGCCGGGCACCGCAAGGACCACTCCGACCGACACGATCGGGTTCGACGGTGGCAACAGGAGCACGTCGGCGGCCGCAATCGCCTCGAGTACGCCCGGTGCCGGCTTCGATTCCTTGGCCCCCACCGGGACGATGGCCTCGGCGGGAAGGGCGGCACCGTAGCGAATCCACCACTCCTGGAAGTGGATCGCGCGGCGGCCCGCATCAGGCTGGTCGACCGTCACGTGGGTCTCGACGCGGTCGTCGCTCATCGGCAGTAGGGTCACGCCCGGCTTCCAGCGCTCGCACAGCGCGGTCGTCACGGCCGACAGCGGGTAGCCCGCGTCGAGCATCTGCGTGCGTACGAGATGCGTCGCGAGGTCGCGGTCGCCGAGACCGAACCAGGCCGGCCCGACCCCGTACGCGTTCAGCTCGTCGCGAACCGCGAACGTCTCCCCGACCCGCCCCCAGCCGCGCTCCTCGTCCAGGCCACCGCCGAGCGTGTACATGATCGTGTCGAGGTCGGGGCAGATGCGAAGGCCGTGAATCGTCACGTCATCGCCGGTATTTACGATCGCTGTGATGTCGGCGGCCGGCGCCGCACGGAGCAGGCCGCGCAGGAAGCGCGCGCCTCCATAGCCGCCCGCCAGCACAACGATCCGCATCCTGCTAGTCAACCATCGGCGAGCGGGCCAGCCGCCGGGAACGGATGGCCCCGTCCGGCGTTGCAAGCAGTCGACATACGGTGGCGACGTGGGGACCAAATGGTGATCAAGTGGTGACCGGGCAGCCTGGCGCTCCCAGCGACTCGGCCGTGCGCCGCGCGCTTCGCCGGGCCCGCGACGGCGTCACGCTCGACGCGACCGAGGCCCTGGTGTTGCTCTCGGCCCGCGGGTCCGATCTGGCCGACCTCATGGCGAGTGCTGCGCGCGTACGCGATGCCGGGCTTGCCGCCGCCGGACGTCCCGGGGTCGTCACGTACAGCAAGAAAGTCTTCATCCCGCTCACCCGGCTGTGTCGTGACCGTTGCCACTACTGCACTTTTGCCACCACCCCCGGCCGGCTCCCGGCGCCGTACTTGTCGCCGGACGAGGTCGTGGCCATTGCCCGCCGGGGCGCCGAGATGGGTTGCAAGGAGGCCCTCTTCACGCTGGGCGACCAGCCGGAGGACCGCTGGCCGGCGGCCCGCGAGTGGCTCGACGCCCACGGTTACGACTCGACCCTCGGCTACCTGCGGGCCATGGCGATCCGCGTGCTCGAAGAGACCGGCCTCCTGCCGCACCTCAATCCGGGGGTCCTGCGCTGGGAGGACTTCCAGCGCCTGAAGCCGGTCGCCCCATCGATGGGGATGATGCTCGAGACCACGTCACGCGCGCTGTTCGAGGAGCCCGGCGGGCCGCACTACGGCAGCCCCGACAAGGACCCCGCCGTGCGCCTGCGGGTCATTGAAGACGCCGGCCGGTGCACCGTCGCCTTCACCACCGGGATCCTGGTCGGCATCGGCGAGACTCTGCAGGACCGGGTTGACGCGCTCTTCGCGCTGCGCAAGATGGCTCGCCAGTACGGCCATATCCAGGAAGTGCTGATCCAGGGATTTCGCGCCAAACCCGACACCGCGATGCGCGGCAGCGACGATCTCGACGCCGACGAGCTGCTGGCGGCCATCGCGGTCGCTCGGCTGGTGCTTGGCCCCGGTTCGCGCGTGCAGTCGCCGCCTAATCTGGTCGAGCCGGATGAGGTACGCCTGTTGCTGGCTGCCGGGGTTGACGACCTGGGCGGGGTCAGCCCGCTCACCCCGGACCACGTCAATCCTGAGCGTCCGTGGCCACAGCTGGACGCGCTGACCCAGTGGTGCGCTGCCGCCGGATTCACCTTGCGCGAGCGGCTCACCGCGCATCCGCCGTACCTCGCGGAGCCGTGGCTCGACCCACGCCTACGCGCTCACGTCTCTGCGCTGGTCGACCCGGCGACCGGGCTGGCCCGCGAGGAAGCGCTGCCGCGGGGCATCGGCTGGCAGGAGCCGGACGGGGGCCTGCGGAGCGTCGGGCGCACGGACCTGGACACCGCCATCGACACCGAGGGACGGCGTACCGAGACGCGTAGCGACTTCGACTCCGCTTATGGGGATTGGGGCTCGCTGGTCGTTTCCGAGCAGGCGCGTACCCGCGGCTCGGCGGCGCCTGCGCTCGCGGCGCGCAAGAGCATGCGACCCGAGTACGCGGCCGCGCTGCGCCAGGCCGAGGTCCGCGGCCCGGCGATGAGCGATGCCGATGCGCTGGTGCTTTTCGATCCGGAGCCGGGCGCCGAGATCGATGCCCTGGCCGCCCTCGCTGACGCGGTTCGCCGCGAGCGGGTCGGTGAGGTCGTGCACTACGTCGTCAACCGCAACATCAACTTCACTAACGTTTGCTACACCGGCTGCCGCTTCTGCGCATTCGCACAGCGACGTAGCGATGCTGACGCGTACAGCCTCTCGCTCGACGAGGTCGGCAGCCGCGCCGAAGAGGCCTGGGCCGTGGGCGCGAGCGAGGTCTGCATGCAGGGCGGGATCCATCCCGACCTGCCCGGCACCGCGTACTTCGATCTCGCCCGGGAAGTGAAGCGCCGCATCCCGCAGATGCATGTCCACGCGTTCAGCCCGATGGAGGTCCTGAACGGGGCCACCCGATCCGCGATGTCCATCCGTGACTGGCTGGAGGGGGCGAAAGAGGCGGGGGTCGACACGCTGCCCGGCACGGCCGCGGAGATCCTTGACGACGACGTGCGCTGGATCCTGACCAAAGGGAAGCTGCCGGCAGCGACCTGGGTCGAGGTCGTGACCACTGCTCACCGGCTGGGCATTCGGACCAGCTCGACGATGATGTACGGCCACGTCGACACCCCGGCCCACTGGCTCGGCCACCTGCGCCTGCTGCGCAGCATCCAGGAGGACACCGGCGGCTTCACCGAGTTCGTCCCGCTGCCCTTTGTCCACCAGAGCGCGCCGATCTACCTGGCCGGGGTAGCCCGTCCGGGGCCTACGCCGACCGAGAACCGTGCTGTCCACGCCATGGCCCGGCTGCTCCTGGCGGGCGCCATCGACCACATCCAGACCTCCTGGGTGAAGCTCGGGGTCGAAGGCACCCAGACCATGCTCGCGGGCGGCGCCGACGACCTGGGCGGCACGCTGATGGAAGAGACGATCAGCCGCATGGCCGGCTCGGAGCACGGGTCGCGGAAGTCCGTGACCGAGCTCGAGGAGATTGCCCGGGGAGCGGGGCGGCCCTTCGCCCAGCGCACCACCACCTACGGCGAGGTGTCGCAGGCGCGCCGGGTGCTCGCCCGCGAGGCGATCCCCCAGCTGCGTCCGGCGGGCGTCGCGGCGCTGCCCCTACCGCTAGTGCGCGGCGCCGCGGGCTGACTTCCCGAGGTTTGAAGACCCCGGATATGAGATGAAGTTCCGGCGTGTCGTTGCATGCCGTTACGCCGCGCCGCGCCAGAGCCAGCGAATATCACTCACAGTAGTTGGTCAAATACTTCTCGCCGAAACGGTTGACTCTCGCGCCCGCAGCCGATGTAATTTCAAGCGTGTCATTCCCCCTGCCGGGGACCCAGATGCGCTAACGGGCGGGTCTGAGTTGTTGGCGTGGACACCTGCGACTCGCACCCGGCAGCCCACGGGTGCTCGCCAAGGAGTCACGGAGGAGTCCATGAGCGTGGAAATCCAAACCGACAGTTTCTTCCTCGATGTTGATGAGGAAGTCCTGGAGTGGCAGGCAAAGGCCCTGTGCTCCCAGACCGATCCGGAAGCCTTCTTTCCGGAAAAGGGCGGCAGCACCCGTGACGCCAAGAAGGTGTGTCACGAGTGCGAGGTCAAGGTCGAGTGCCTTGAATACGCCCTCGCCAACGATGAGCGTTTTGGTATTTGGGGCGGCCTGTCCGAGCGGGAGCGCCGCAAGCTTCGTCGCCGCGCGAGCTGACCGTCGGCTGACCGGCTGTTGCTGTCGCTGACCGGTCAGTCGTCGTAGTCCGCGTCGCCGTGGCCTTCCGGGTCGATCACGTCGGGCCCGACACCGAGCAGGTCGGCCACCTCGTGGATCAAGACGTCCAGGACCAGCTCGGCGAGGTCATCGGGGTCCAGCGCGCGCAGCTCGAGCGGCCGCCGGTACAGGACGATCTGCGGCGGCCGGGTATGGCGCCCTGAGCCGCTGGCCGCCAGCAACTGCGAGAGGCGCACGTGTTCGGGAACCGCTTCGGGGTCTTCGGCGCCGGTCAGGCCGCTGCTCTCGTCCTCGGACTCGGAGGGCGGGACCTCATCGACGACGAACTCGACTTCGGCCAGTTCCGCCGACCAGCGCGCGTCGAGGTGGGCCACCGCCTCGCGCACCACATCATCGAATTGGTCGGCTCGCGTACGGCTGAGCGGCACCTCGGGCGGGGCGAGCCGCCCGCGCAGGCCGCGACCCCGGCGATCGCGCAGCCGGCGTACCCGGCGGGCGCGGGTGGGGTCGAGGGCCATGTCGGCAGCGTACGAGAGCCTGCTGGCGCGAGAGGACGTGACGCGGTCCATCGCGACGACACGGCCCAGCCTCAGGCGAGCGGGCGCCTAGCGGGGCTAACGTTTGACCGGTGATGCCCCGGCGCTGCTCGCGGGCGGCCTGCGGTTCTTCCGCCGTCGCCACCCTGACTTACGCGTACGTCGAGTCGACGGCTGTCCTGGGCCCGCTGTCCCCGTTCGTCGAGCCGCATTCCTACGATCTCTGCGCAGCTCATGCCGACCGGCTCACGGTCCCGCGGGGCTGGGCGGTCGTGCGGGTCGAAGGCGAGCCGGTGCCTCACGTGCCGAGTCACGATGATCTCGAAGCGCTGGCTGACGCGGTTCGCGAGGCAGCACGTCCGGCCCCGGTGATGCCACCCGGTGTTCGCAGTCGAGGGCACCTTCGGGTGCTTCCCGGCCCGTAGCCAGGGCCGTTCGTCACCAGAAGGTTGCGGAGCGTCACCCTCTTGGGTGGTGAAAAGCAAGCCGACGCGCCGATAGGTCCTCAGTCCAACCGGTAGATCCGTGCCGGAGATCTGGGGAAAGGTGTCTTTCGTGCCCGTTCGTCGCCCGGTGACCCTTCCCCATCACAGCTCGTCGGTGGGGATGCGGCCAGATCCGAAACATCTGCTCGGGGTGACCTGCGCGTCGTGTGGCAGCAGCCGCATCACGCGGATCTCGATGACCCTGACCGACGGAAGCCCGGTGGACTTCACGTCCTGCCATGACTGCGAGCACAAGGTGTGGACCGGACCGGGCGGCGATCTTGCCCTTCCCGGCGTCCTTGACCGCACCCGTCGCCGAAGCGGATAGCCGCATTCACCGCTGCTTGCCCTGCTGACCACTCCAGGCGGATAAAGTCGCCCAGGTGCGCGACCTATCGAAGATCGTTAAGGCGTACGACATCCGTGGCCTGGTGCCGGAGGAGATCGACGAGGACCTCGCCCGTACGGCGGGCGGTGCCTTCGTCCGGCTGACCGGGGCGGCGTCCATCGTCACGGCTCACGACATGCGTACGTCCTCGGGACCGCTGTCGGCAGCGTTTGCCGAGGGGGCGACCGCTCAAGGGGCCGATGTCGTCGAGGCGGGGCTCGCGTCGACCGACATGCTGTATTTCGCTTCCGGCCACTTGAATATGCCCGGCGCGATGTTTACCGCTTCGCACAACCCCGCGAAATACAACGGCATCAAGCTCTGCCGGGCGGGCGCCGCACCGGTCGGCCAGGAAAGCGGTTTGGCCGAAATCCGCGACATGCTCGAAAACGGGGTGCCGGCGTCTGACGGTGCGCCGGGAACGGTGAGCCAACACGACGTTCTCACCGAATACGCGGCGTATATGCATGAGCTGGTGCCGGGGCTCTCCGGCATCCGCCGGCTCAAGGTCGTGGTGGATGCCGGCAACGGAATGGGCGGCCATACGGTACCGACCGTCTTCGCCAACCTGCCGGTCGAGCTGACTGAGATGTACTTCGAGCTCGACGGCAGCTTCCCCAACCACGAGGCCAACCCGATCGATCCGAAGAACACCGCCGATCTGCAGGCCAAGGTGCGCGAGGTCGGCGCCGACATCGGGCTCGCCTTCGACGGCGACGCCGACCGCTGCTTCGTGATCGACGAGCGCGGCGAGATCGTCTCGCCCAGCGTCCTGACCGCGCTGATTGCGGTACGCGAGCTCGGCCGCGAGCCCGGTTCGACCATCATTCACAACCTGATCACGTCTCACGCCGTGCCGGAGATCGTTCGCGAACACGGCGGCGAGCCGGTACGTACGCGGGTAGGCCACTCGTTCATCAAGGGGGAGATGGCGCGTACGGGCGCCATCTTCGGCGGTGAGCATTCGGGCCACTTCTACTTCCGCGACTTCTGGCGTGCCGATTCCGGAATGCTGGCGGCGCTTCACGTGCTGGCGGCGCTGGGCACCCAGGATCGGGTGCTCTCGGAGCTGCTGGCCGAATATTCGCGCTACTCGGCCAGCGGGGAGATCAACTCCGAGGTGGCGGATCAGAAGGGCACTACCGAGGCGGTGGAGCGGTCGTTCGGCTCCCGCGACGGGGCGACGCTCGACCATCTCGACGGGCTGACCGTGGACCTGCCCGACGGCTCGTGGTTCAACGTTCGGGCGTCCAACACCGAGCCGCTGCTGCGGCTCAATGTCGAGGCGAAAGACGACGCAGCCATGTCGGCGCTGCGTGATGACGTGCTGGCGATCATCCGCGGAGGCGGTCAGTGAATCTCGATCCAGGGCTCCTGGAGATCCTTGCCTGCCCTCATTGCCACGGAGAGCTCACCGCTGATGCAGCGGCCGAGCGACTGGTCTGCAACGACTGCGGCTACCGCTATCCGGTCCGTGACGACATCCCGGTGATGCTCATTGACGAGGCCGAAAAGCCCGGCACTTCCATCGAAGGCGGCGCCCCCGCCGACGGGGCCTCTGCGTGATCCTGGACGAAGCCGTCCTCAACAACGTGGAGCAGCTGGCCGCCGGTGATCCCGGCGAGATGCTTCGCGCGCTCGCGACGTCGGGCGCGCAGGTGCGTGAAGCGGCGGCGCTTGCTGCGGAAGCCGGCTTGGAGCAGATCGCGGTGGACGGCCGGCCGCGCGCCATCGTCGTCCTCGGTATGGGCGGCAGCGGCATTGCGGGCGACGTCCTGGCCGCCTCCTGCGGCGTGGAGTCCGCGGTCCCCGTCTTCGTCGTCAAGGGTTACGGCCTGCCAGGCTGGGTGGGGGCAGCCGATCTGGTCTGCGGCGTCTCGTGTTCAGGCAGCACGGAGGAGACCCTCTCCGGCTTCGAGGAGGCGCTGCGCCGCGGTTGCCGGCTGCTGGGGGTCGGTGCGCTCGAGTCGCCGCTGGCCTTCATCGCCGAACGTGGCCGGGCCCCCTTCGTCCCGGTGCGGGCGGCCGGGAGGCTGCCACGCAGCATGGCGTGGGCGCTGTCGGTGCCGCTGGTGATGGCGGCGGCGCAACTCGGCCTCGCGGATGCCTCACCCGAGTCGTTGGAGGCTACGGCGACGCGGCTGGATGAGATCGCGGCGCACTGCCGTCCGGCGAGCGAGGCGTTCGTCAATCCCGGCAAGGAGCTTGCCCTGGCGATAGCGAGCGCGTTGCCGATGGCGTGGGGATGTTCGCCCGTGGGCGCGGTCGCTGCTATGCGGCTGTCGTGTCAGTGGAACGAGAATGCCAAGCTGCCGGCAATCGCCTCGGCGCTGCCGGAGGCCAACCACAACCAGGTGGTGGCGTTCGACGGCCCTTACGGCGCCGCCGGCTCGGCCGGTGACATCTTTGCCGATCCGCAGGAGCATGCGCAGCGGCTTCGGCTCGTGCTGCTACGCGATCTTGCCGATGAACACCCCCAGGTCACCCGCCGGGCGGAGGTCTCTAAGGACATCGCCGAGAGCCGCGGGGTGGCTTTGACGGAGCTGATCGCCGAAGGTGGATCTCGCCTGGAGCGGCTGGCCTCGCTGGTCGGGCTGATCGATTACGCGTCGGTGTATACGGCGCTTGGCATGGGGATCGACCCGACCCCCATCGCCGCGATTCAGGATCTTAAGGCTCGCATCGCTCGTTAGCGATCGGCTACTGCGGGCGAGAAGAAATGGAGCTGAGATGGAGATCAACGCCCTGCTGTGCGATCACGCGGAAGCCGCTGAAGGGAAGCTCTTCATCAACGGCGGTGCCGTCAACCTGCTGTACGTCCAGCCGCAGCCACCGCACGTCATCTCGATCTTCGTCGCCGCGGTCGTCCACGTGCCCTACACGGCGACGAACCAGCCGCACACGGTGACCGTCAGGCTGGTCGACGAGGACGAAAACGCGGTCAGCCCGTGGGTGCCCGACGGTGCTCCGCCTGCCGGACCGGTCGAGATGGTGACGTCGTTCAACGTGGGGCGCCCGGCCATCCTGCCGCCCGGCGAGTCACAGACCGTCCCGCTCGCGTTCGGACTGCAGGGCCTGCCGCTGTCAACGCTCGGGTCCTACACGTTTGTGATCGAAGTCGACGGCAGCTCAGAAAAAAGACTGTCGGCACGGGTTCTCGTCGAGCCGCGCCAAGGCGGATTCGGGGGCGGTCCGGCGTCGATTCCGGGACTCACCTAAAGCTGGCGCCCCGCGGCCGGCTCAGAGGGCGAACCAGACCCGTTTGCCGCCGGGCGTCTTGGACCAGCCCCACGACGTAGCCAGTGAGGCGACGAGCAGTAAGCCGCGCCCGCAATCAGCCTCGGGATCGGCCTCTTGAACGGCCGGCAGCATGGATGAGTCGTCCTGGACGGCCACCCGGACGCTGCCGTTTTCCACCTCGATGCGCACGACCGGTGCTGATGACGCATGTCGCACGGCGTTGCCTACGAGTTCGCTGACCAGCAGCTCCGCGACCTCGACGAGCGGGTCAGGGCAGCCTTGTAGCGCACCGCGGGTCAGCTGGCGGGCCAGCCGGGCGCTCGACGGGCTGGCGGGCAACGCCTAGGTCGAGCTGACCGGCCAGGTTGATTCGTTGACGTCGCAGATCATTCGAGCCCCACCTGGCTTTCGCGTCGACCGCGCAGACGTTCACGGCGGCCAAGCGAGGACCGGACTCGACCATGCCTGAGAGTGGTGAGAAGCTGTAATGGGCGAATTGTTCGCTCTCCACGGTAGGTTCCCCATGCGAACGTCATTAAATCTCACATTTAGCCCAAGTGCCGCAGAAATATGTCGGGCTCGGCGCTCAGGTAGGCGGCGCGAATCCTTCTCGGGGAGGCCCTGGCTGGTCGGGACGGGGTGCTGCGGGCTCGCTTTGGGGCTGCTTGGTGAAGACCGGGGTGGACGGTAGCGGCCCGGCGCCGATGCCCGAATTAACCGGGTAGCCCGGATAACCATTCGGGAACAGTCGCATTTCCTCGCGCCGGCGGCGCTCTGCCAGTACGGCCGAGATGTAGGCCCAGCCCGGCGTGCCAGGCGGCGGCAGCGGGGCCACCGCCGCCTGCACGGAGGCGACGAGCGAGGCCCCCAGCCGCTCACGGGCGGCGGGCTGCAACTGTCCCGCGCGACCCAAGAACTGCCGGCATTGCAGCGCCAACGCGTCGGGGAAGCGCGAGAGATCGAGCGTGGTGGCCCAGCCCGCCAGCGGCGGCGGCATGGGCGGCACGTAGGCCCCGGAGCTGGGCAGCCGGGCCTGGATGACGATGGTGCCGGCCAGCAGGTCACCGATGCGCTTGCCGCGGGCCGACGCGAGCGAGCTGATCACGGCGCCCAACCCGAGTGTCACGCCAGGTTTCTCGACGAAAACGCCGAGCAAGCCGCGTACCAACGCATGCCGGAACCGCAACGGGCCGCCGTCCTCGCGGACCGCGCGCAGGCCCATGGCGGCCTTGCCGAGGGTGCGCCCGCCCCAGGCTGACTCCAGGATGACCGGATAGCCCAGGAAGACGAGCACGAGCAGGGTGACGACCACCGCCCGCTCAGCGGCGATGTCCAGGCTCAGATTGCCCACCACGCCGCCGATGAAGCCGAACACGAAGATCTGCAGCACGAAGTCGAGAATCGCCGCGATCGCCCGGCTGCCGATTCGCGCGACCCGAAGGTCGATCGGGACTGCCTCACCGCCGACCAGGGGTGAATATCCGCCAACAGGTGTCGGCGCGTTCGGAATCCCCCCATACGCGCTCACCCCCTTAGCATCGCCCACACACGCAATGCGAAAAGCTGCTTGCGACGATCGGGGGTGTCGCGGGCGTGGATCTGGACGTGTTCGTCGCCACGCACCGCGGTGAATGGCAGCGGCTGGAGATGCTGGTACGTCACGCCTCCCGGCCGCGCTCGATGGCTCCCGCGGAGCTTGACGAGCTCGTCGACCTTTACCAGCGCACGGCAACCCACCTTTCCGTCGTACGAACCCGCTCACCGGATCCGGTGCTGGTCGATTCGCTGTCCTCGCTGGTCACCCGGGCGCGGGCGGCGACCACCGGCGCCGGGCGGCTCAGCGCTGCAGGTGTGGGCCGCTTCCTGGGCGTGGACTTCGCCGCGGCGCTTTACGTACGCCGATGGTGGATTCTCGGTGTGACGCTCGCGTTCGTGCTGGTCGCGCTTGGCATCGGGGTGTGGATCGCCAACGAGCCCAAAGTCGCCCAGTCGCTCGTTCCGGCCAGTCGCGTACGCCAGTTGTGCGACAGCGAGTTCTCCGACTACTACCGCAGTCACCCCGCGGGCTCGTTCGCCGCGCAGGTGTGGACCAACAACGCGCTGGTCGCCGCCATGGCCATCGCCTTCGGGGGGCTGCTCGGAATCCCCACGGCGTACGTCCTGCTCCAAAACGCGGTCAACGTCGGTGTCGCTGGCGGCTACCTGGCGACCTGCGGCAAGACCGGCGAATTCTTCACGTTGATCCTGCCCCACGGCATGTTGGAACTGACGGCCGTGTTCATCGCCGGCGCCACTGGCCTGCGGATGGGCTGGAAGGTGATCGATCCGGGCCCGCGCCGTCGATCCGAGGCACTCGCGACGGAAGGCCGGGCCGCGGCGGCGATCGCGATCGGGCTGGTGCCGGTGCTCGCGGTCAGCGGCGCGATCGAGGCCTTTGTGACGCCCTCTGGCCTGCCGCCGTGGGCACGCCTCACGATCGGGGCGCTGGCCGAGGTCGCGATGCTCGCAGTGATCGTCGTGCTCGGTCGCCGGGCCCGTGACCGGGGCGCCGTGGGGGATCTTTCCGGCCTCGATGAAGTGGATCTTGCGCCGGTGGCAGCGCCGACCTAGCCGGTCGAGTCAGCACGACGACACGTTGCACAGGACAAGCTCGCCGGCCGGGGCTCTCGGCGGGCGCGCCTCCACAGTCGCCTGGTTTGGTTGCGGGTGACAGGGAGAGGCGGGGCTATGGGTCCTGTTGGCGGTGGCACCGGATGTTCTCGGCGTGCAACCACCCTGCCCGGGCCCAAGGCGACGTCCTGCGCCGCAGCCACCACCAACACGAGAATGCAGTGCCGGCCTCCCAGCTAGCCGAAACGCGCGTGAGCGGCATCCCTTCGCCGGCGAACAGCCGGGAGGGTCGGCCAGCGCCGCCGTCCCTCGCGCCCTGCCTCCGATGCGCGGCATCATGCGTGTGTGATCGCGGTACGTGGGGCCGAGCTCGTCCTGATCGCGCTCGTGGGTGCGTGTTCGAGTGCTCCCCAGGTAGGCGTCCATCGCATCCCCCCCTCTCCCGGTGCCCGGTCAACTGCGCCAGACCGGAAAGCGGACGCTGTAACAGCCCATCCCGCCCGTGCGTCGGCGGCATCGTCGTTGCAACATTCGTTGTACTGAAAACCAGGTCAACCGAGTACCGCTGTCCTCCGGGCAGCCCACTGATAGAACGAGTCGCCACTCATGGGGAGGGCGCCTACACCTCACACGTGCTGCTCGAGTGGCAGCGTGACGGCATCAGCTATCTCGTCAGTTCCCACGGGTTCCGCCGCGAGCGTCACGTTGATGAAACAGCTTGCCGCGTCACTCAACCTGATTAGCCCCTGACCCCGCGCTGATACCCCAACCAGTCAGGTACCCCGCCCGCGCGGGGAGCGCGCATAGTGCCGGATACCGCGCGCCTCACGGAGGATGCGGGCTTGCCGGTACAGCCGACCATGCGCAGACGTAGGCGTTAAGTCGCCGGTTGGTGCGATCGCAGCGTCCAGGACCACGACCGGGCCGGCCACGGACAGCCAACCGTTACCCGAGCCGAGGCGCTCTTAGGCGCTTCGTCAGAGAGCGAATGTTGGCCCATAAACAACTGGTCGAAGCTGTTCGACTCCCGTATACTCGAATGTATGTTCGAGTACTTGAGCCCGGCGGGGATGGTCGCGGCGGCACTGATCGCCCCACCCGGGCCAGACGTCCTCATCGCCCTCACCTCCCTTGACCACGCGACGCTCAGTGATGCGGTGCAGGTCGATCTGCTCGCCGCGTTGGAACGCCAGTCGGCGTGGCTGGCCGCGTGGACAATGCCGATCCTCGCCGGGGTGGGCGACCGGGCGCAGGCTGCGGTGAAAGCCGGCGGTGGCTCCGGCGCCGGCAGTGACCTGTCCGCCCGGGCGGCGCATACCGAGATCGCGGTCACGCTGCGGGTCTCAGAGTCTGTCGCGGCCAATCGGCTGCTCGCCGCCCGTGACCTCACCCGCGACCTGCCCGCGGTGCATGCGGCGCTCGCCGCCGGGGAGATCTCGCTGTGGCACGCCGTCGCCATCAGCGACTCGACGCTTTCTCTGACGGTCGAGCAGCGCCGCTGGGTCGCCGACCGCATCCTTTCCCGCGCCCGCCGGCAGACCGTCACCCAACTGCGTCGATGCCTGCGCCGCGCCGTGCTGCACGTCGCTCCTGAACAGGCGGCGGATCGGGCGGCGAAAGCGAACGCCGAACGCAAGGTCGACTTCTGGCCGCTGCCGGACGGGATGGCCGAACTACGCCTCATCGCCTCCGCCAGTGAGGTCCTCAAGGTTTACGGCACGATCGACACTCTCGCCCACCAGCACGCGCGAGGTCACCCGGTCGGCAGCCCCGGCTGGATGCCGATCGCCGCCCGCCGCGCCGACGCGTTGATCGACCTGATCCTCGGCACCGGCACCGACCGGCCCGGCACCATCAAAACGACACTCGAACTGACCATGGACCTACCCACCCTGCTCGGCGTCCGCGACAACCCCGCCGAACTCACTGGCTACGGCCCCCTCCCCGCCCCCCTCGCCCGGGCGTTGGCCGGCGACGCCAGCTGGCGCCGCCTCATCTACGAACCTCTCACCGGACGCCTGCTCGATCTCGGCCACACGAGCCACGACCCCAGCGAACCTCTCGCCCGCCACATCCGCGCCCGCGAACGCGTCTGCTCCGTCCCCACCTGCAACCGGCCCGCCCGCCGCTGCCACCTCAACCACGCCCGCCCCTACAACCCCAACGACCCCAACGGCGGACGCACCGACGCCGTCAACTGCGGCCCGCTCTGCGGCAGCCACCACCGGCTCAAACACGAAACTGATTGGACCCTGCAGCGCAACCCCCATACCGGCGACGCCACCTGGACCACCCCCACCGGCCATCAGCACCCGCTCGAACCCCACGACTACCGGCCGCTCCCCATGGACGACCTCCCCGCCGAACCAGGACCCCTACCCCAACCCGAGTTCCTCGCCCGCCCCACCCCCGACCAAGAACAACACGGCACCTGGTACATCACCGACGACCCAGACGCCATCCCCGACCCCACCGAAGAAACGCACCACCACGAAACCGACGCGTACGACACCTACGTCTACGAACTCGCCGCCTGATGTGTACGGCCGAGCGGCGTCAGAGAAGGCCGGCAGCCTTCAACGCGAGATACCGATCGCTGACGGCGGACGCGAAGTGTTCAGGAGCGACATCGACGACCTCGACCCCGCGATGGCGCAGCACGCCGGCGAGGCGCCGGCGCTCCGCGATCGCCCGCTCGGCCGCCGCTGACGCGTATATCGCCTCCGCGCTCCCACGGCCAGTCCGAAGGTCGGCGACAAGCGGGTCGGCGACGGCAGCTACCAGCAGTTCGTGGCGGCGGAGCAACGGCGTGAGGGTCGGGAGCAGCCCTTCCTCGACCGTCGCCGCGGTCAGGTCGGTGAACAGCACCACCAGGCAGCGCCGCCGGGCCAGCCGCAGCACCTGCCCGACGATGGCCCCGGCATCCGCTTCAAGCAGGGCGGATTCCAGGCCCGCCATCGTGTCGGAGAGCGCGGGCAACGTCGCCCGTTCCAGCAGAGCGCGCGGCACGGCATCGGCGGCCAGCAGGTCAACCCGATCGCCCGCACGCAGGGCCACGGCCGCGAGCAGCAGCCCCGCGTCGAGCGTCGCATCAAGTCTCGGGGCATCGCCGACCCGGCCGGCGCTGGTGCGCCCGGTGTCGAGCACGATGATGAGCCGCCGGTCGCGTTCCGGGCGGTACTGACGCACCTGCAGGCCGGTCCCCGTACTGCTGCCGCCGCGCCGCGCCGTGGCACGCCAGTCGATGGCCCTCACGTCGTCACCACGCACGTATTCGCGCAGGCTGTCGAACTCGGTCCCGCGACCGGGGCCGCGGGCGGCGACGATCCCCTCGATGATCCGCAGCCGCGACAGCTTTTCGGGCAGCAGCTTTCGCGACGGGAAGGCAGGCTGGACCCGGATGCGGCCGGGTACCGCGACGTTGCGCTGGCGGGCGGCAAGGCGCAGCGGCCCGTACGAGCGGATGGTCACGGTAACGGGCCGGCGATCCCCGCGGCGCGTAGGAAGCAGCACTTGCGGCACCCTGCGCCGTTCGCCGGCCGGGATGCTCAGGGTCACGGTGGGCGGACGAAGCCCGGCGGACGGCGGCCAGGCGTCGCGGATGCGGGCCCGGATCCGACGCCCGCCGGTGTTGGTGACGACGAGAGCAGCCTCCACCGGTTCGCCGAGACGGCCGGCCGCCGGCAGGTTTCTGGCAAACGAGAGCTGCCGCGGGCTACTGGCGAGCCAGGTGTCGAGGAGGACGGCAACGGCCAGCGCCCCGTCGACGATGCCCAGCAGGGCACCCGGCGCCGAGGAAACGAGCACGGCCAGCGTCAGGGCGAGTGCCAGGAGTCCGGCTCGACCGGTGACGGCCATGAGGATCGACGCGTCCCGGGCTAGCGGGGTACCGGGACCGTCGCGAGGACGGAGTCCAGGACGCTGTCGGGGGTGACGCCCTCCAGTTCGGCCTCCGGGCGTAGCGCCACGCGATGGCGCAGCGCCGGACGGGCCAGGGCTTTCACGTCGTCGGGGGTGCAGTAGTCACGGCCGGAGAGCCATGCCCACGCCTTCGCCGCGGCCAGCAGCGCTGTGGCACCGCGCGGCGAGACTCCGAGCGAGAGCGCGGGCGCCGAGCGGGTGGCGCGGGCGATGTCAACGACGTAACCGATCATCTCGGACCGTACGGTGACGGCGCCGACGGCGGCCCAGGCAGCTTCGAGCTCGGCGGCTCCGGCGACCGGCCGCACTCCGGCGGCGGCGAGGTTGCGCGGGTCGAAGCCGCCGTCATGCAGCGCCAGCACTCGCATCTCGTCGTCCCGCGGCGGGAGGGGCAGCGTGAGCTTCAGCAGGAAGCGGTCGAGCTGGGCCTCGGGCAACGGGTAGGTGCCCTCGTACTCGACCGGGTTCTGCGTCGCCACCACCATGAACGGCGCCGGCAGCGGGCGGGCGACGCCTTCGACGGTCACCTGGCGCTCTTCCATCGCTTCCAGCAGCGCCGCCTGCGTTTTCGGCGGGGTGCGGTTAATCTCGTCGGCGAGCAGGATGTTGGTGAAGACCGGCCCGGCGCGGAAGTCGAAATCGGCCGATCGGGCATCGAAAACCAGCGAGCCGGTGATGTCGCTCGGCATCAGGTCCGGCGTGAACTGGACGCGCTTGGAGTCCAGGTTCAGGGTGCGCGCCAGGGTGCGAACGAGCAGCGTCTTGGCTACGCCGGGGACGCCCTCGAGCAGCACGTGACCCTGGCACAGCAGCGCGACGACCAGGCCGGAAACCGCGGCGTCCTGGCCCACGACGGCCTTGGCGACCTCGCCGCGGATGGCGTGCAGCGCATCACGGGCGCCGGGCTGCCCTGGCGACTCAGTCGGACCGCTGCTCATCGGTGGGACCCCTCCCTGACGTGTTTTTCCAGCCTGTCGAGCTCGTCGGCAAGCCCGACCAGCGCGACATCGGACTCGCTCGGCCCGGCGCCCGCTCCCGGGGGACGGTATCCGCCGCTCGCGTACAAAAGCGCTGCAATCGCCGCTGGTTCGCCGCCCGCCCGGCTCGCGACGGACGTGATCAGCGCTTCGGGTGGTGCTGCCGGATCCAGGTGGACGAGAGCCGCCAGCCGCGCGCGACTGCCTGCCCGGATGGCCTCCGCGGCGGTCGACCGGGCGTGGGCGGCGGCGTACAGCCGGGCCCGGCCGAGCACGGTCTCGGCCGCACGTACGACCACCGGCAAAGGCTCCGTGACGACCGGGCCGAGTCGCCGGCCCCGCCAGGCGGCCACGACCACCAGCGCGATCCCGAGCTGCAGCAGCGCCCACGGGATCGCTTTCGGCAGCAGGTCGGTCAGGCTGGCTCCGGACGACGTTCGGCGGGCCGTGAACCAGGTCAGTTTCGGTCGCTCGGAGAGCAATCCGATGGCCAGCGCCGCGTTGCCCTGCTGATCCAGCCGCTTGTTAGTGAGCAAATCTGGCGAGCCGACGACGGTGATCTTTCCGCTGCCGGGCAACGTGCCGGCCGGCAACGCGAGCAGCGCGCCGTCGTAGCAGGAGACGGCCGTATTGGCGCTGCTGTACTGAAAACCGCCGAGGCGGGAAGCGCCGGCAACGAGCGCGGGTGCCAGGTCGCAGCCAGGGCTGCGGGTGCGTACCGAGATCGAACCGTCCACGCTCAGCTGGAGGTCGGTCAGGCCGCCGGGCGCGATGAGGACGACGTCGGCGCCCGAGGTGAGCAGCTCCCGGGTCGCCCTGTCGGTGAGCGCCTCGGGAAACGGCACCAGAACCGTGGTGCCGGGGCCGGCATTCGTGCCGCGGCTGACGGCGATCCCGCGCGCTTGGAGCAGCTGCGCGAGGGCCCGACTTCCATTCTCGCCGGCAGACCGCGGATCGAGCGCGCCACCTGCCGATCGGCTGGTCGTGACTCCGATCAGGGTCAGCAGGATCGCGAGCAGGCCGATCGCGACGCCCACCACGGTCCAGCGGCGGCGCTGCCAGCGGCGGTTGCTCGGTGGGGCAGCGTCGGACAGCCCAGGGGCCACCCGCTCGAGCAGTCCCGTCAGGCCGTCCGTCGTCGCCGATTTCTGCAGGTCGACCCTCATCGCGGCGGCGGTGGCGGGGAGGCGAACTCGGCGGAGGTCAGCGGTCGTCCGGTCGGGCGTCGCCGGCGGACGGCCGTGTCGAGCTCAAGCAGGACATCGTGGTCGCGGGCGGTGGCCGGGCGGTGGCCGTACCAGATCTCGCCGAAGGTCAGGGCTGCGGGCCAGAGCAGTTCGCGCAGGTCAGGTCGCTCGTTGCCGGCTTCGGCGGCGACTTCGGCGGCGGTACGGCCGGGGCGGGGGTCGAGGACCCCGCGCTCCTCGAGCGTGCGAACGACCGCGCGCAGGCGGGCCCTGACCGCCTGCGCCCACTCCCCGCGTGCCGCCAGGGCGTCAGCCTCGGCCCGGAGCTGATCCGCCGTGCGATCCGCCGGAAGATCGAGGCCGGTATCGCTCTGGCGACGGAGCCGGCTCGATCCGCCGCGCCGCGTCACCAGCACCGCGATGATGCCGGCGATGGCCACCAGGATCACGAGGAGCCCGACGGCACCGCCGGGGGTCGCCGAAACGATGAGGTCGTAGGCCCGTGAGATCCAGTGCCACACCGCGCTCATCGCCCGCTGCAAGAGGGTGGGTCGGGCCTGCTGATAGATCCGTTTCGACAGTTCCTCGTGAGCCGCGTGGGCCGCACCCTGCCGGGTCAGCGGCGCCATCACGGGGCCTGGCGGGTTATGGGGTTCAGGACCGGCCCTGCCGTTCACGGGCGGTCTGTGCGAGCACCAGATCCAGCCCCTCACGTCGCATTCGCCGGTCGATGTACATCAGCGCGAACGTGCCGGCGATGATCGGCGTGGAAATGGTCCCCCCGACGATCCGCCCCGCGGCCAGCAGCAACTGCCCACCCGTACTGACGTCGGCGCTCGCGGTGGTGTTGAAGACGCCCGAGGAATGCAGCGCGAACAAGGTGAACGGGATCTCAATGAGGCCGGCGAGGATCGTGCCGACCAGGTAGCCGAGGAACCCGATGCCGAGCGTCCGCCACCACGAGCCGCGTACCAGCTCACCTGATCGGCGCAGGGCTGCGGTGACGGTGGTCTTCTCCAGGACGAAAACGGGTGTGGCGAACGAGAACAGCACCAACGTGTAGATGCCGGGAATGATGAGCAGCACGAAGCCCAGCAGGATCAGCAGCCCGGCGAGCAGCCCGAGCCCCACCAGGCGCCAGATCCGCCCTTCCAGCCTGGTGAGCGTGTCGGCGGGGGAGATGCGGGTGCCGAGCACCGCCTCGCCGATCACGATCACGGCGACGCCCGTGGTGATGGCCGAGACCAGCTGGGTGATGCCAAGCCCGCCGAGGGTTGCCCCGAGCCGCTGGCCGGATCCCGCGCCGTGGGCCCACAGGTTGAGTCCGAGCACGCCGAGCTGACCGACCAGGACGATCACGAACGAGAGGCCGAGCAGCGTCTTGGGGTTCTGCCGGATCGTCGTGAAGACGCCATCGAGGATCTCGCCTACCGCGAGCGGGCGAAGCGGGATGACCCCGGGCTTGTCAACGAACGGCGCGCTCCAGGCACCGGCGGCCCCGACCGTCGGGCCGTAGCCGGGCGGGGGGCCGTAGCCGGGCGGGGGGCCGTAGCCGGGCGGGGGGCCGGGCGGCTGGTATTGCGGTGGCCCATATTGGGGCGGCGGGTACTGGGGCTGACCGTATTGCGGCGGTGGGTAGGGCGCGGGCCCTGGCTCTGCCGGGTCGAAACCGGAGGGCGCTTGCCATTGCCGGGTCTGGTCGGGCGGCGGCTCGGCCTGCTGGCCTTCGCCCGGTTCCTGATCCATGACCTGCCCCCTCGTGTCTGCCCTGGTGGCTGCCAAGGTTAACGGCGCACTTGCGGCAAGATGCACCATGGTGACGGACGGCTGGCGATGACACGCAGTCGTGGCTGACGCGGCTTGAAAGGTGGGGCCCCTTCATGGCCAACGCCGCGCCGCCTCCAGCCCCCGACGGCGGTGGTCATCCGCGCCCGCGCATCCTGGTGGTCGACGACGACGCGGCGCTCGCCGAGATGCTCGGGATCGTGCTGCGCCGGGAGGGTTTCCAGCCGGTCTTCGTCGTCAGCGGCGACCAGGCAATGGATGTCTTCCACCGCGCCCGGCCCGACGTCGTCCTGCTCGATCTGATGCTGCCGGGCCGTGACGGGCTCGATGTGTGCCGCGACATCCGGGCGGAAAGCGGCGTTCCGATCGTGATGCTCACGGCGCGTACGGACACGGTTGACGTCGTTCGAGGGCTGGAAGCCGGGGCCGACGACTACGTGGTGAAGCCGTTCAAGCCGGTGGAGCTGCTCGCCCGCATCCGGGCCCGGCTGCGCCGCCTCACCGCCGACGGCGCCGAACATCTGCACATCGACGACATCGACATCGACATCGCGAGCCACGATGTCCGGCGCGACGGAGTCCCGTTGGCGCTGACCCCGCTCGAGTTCGACCTGCTGGCCACGCTGGCTCGCAGCGCGCGCCAGGTCCTGACCCGGGAGGCCCTGCTCTCGCAGGTGTGGGGGTACCACCATGCCGCCGACACCCGGCTGGTCAACGTGCACGTGCAGCGCTTGCGGGCCAAGGTCGAGCGCGATCCGGAGCATCCCCGGGTCGTGGTCACCGTGCGCGGCATCGGTTACCGCGCGGGGCCGCCCTGATGTCCCGGCCGATCAGTCGCGGCGCGCTTTCCCGGCTGCGGCCGGATAACTGGATCCGGGCGGCGGCGCGGGCCTGGCGGCGGTCGTTGCGCCTGCGGGTGGTGGCCCTGACGCTGCTGCTTTCGAGCATCGTCACGGCGTTACTGGGATTGTTCCTGATGGATCGGGTGGGTCATGGCCTGCTCGTCGACAAGCGGCGGGCGGCGCTCGGCGACGTGTCCTCCGGGCTGGCGTACGCGCGTGGCCAGCTGGATTCGGCGGCGCCCGGGGATCCTGGCTCCGTAGATGCGTTGGTCGAAACGATCACGACCGAGCTCGGCCGGCGCGGCAGCCCGAGCGGCCTGTTCGACGTCGCAGTACTGCCCAGCAATGGTTCCAGCGACGGCTACCACACCGAGCCGCTCGACACCCGAGACATTCCGCCGAAGCTTCGCCAACAGGTCCGCGGCGGCGCTGAAGCGGAGACGTACACCGACGTTAGGCGGGGCACCAAGGTCGAGCGGGCACTCGTCATCGGCGCTCCGCTGTCCGCAGCGGTCGGGGGATACGAGGTTTATTACGTCTTTCCGCTGCATACCGAGCAGCAGACGCTTTCGCTGGTCACCCGCGTACTCCTGCTCGGTGGTGCTGGACTGATCGGCTTGCTGGCGGCTGTCGTTTGGCTGGTCAGCAGACAAGTCGTGACCCCGGTCCGGATGGCGGCTCGTATCGCCGAACGCTTCGCCGCGGGCCGGCTCGCGGAGCGCATGGTGGTGCGCGGCAACGACGAGATCGCCCGGCTGGCCGCGTCCTTCAACGACATGGCCGGAGTGTTGCAACGCCAGATCGACCAGCTGGAAGAGCTGTCCAGGGCGCAGCGGCGCTTCACAGCTGACGTTTCCCATGAGCTGCGCACGCCGCTGGCCACCATCCGGATGGCCGCCGACGTCCTCTATGAGTCTCGCGGCGACTTCCCGCCGGCCATGTCGCGCTCGGCGGAGATCCTCACCGGCCAGTTGGAGCGTTTCGAACGGCTGCTTGCCGACCTGCTCGAGATCAGTCGTTACGACGCCCGCGCCGCCGTCCTAGAGCCAGACACGGTCGATGTGGCCGCGTTGGTGCGCCATGCGGCGGAAGAGTTCGCGCCGTCGGCGGCCCGCGCAGGTACCCGGATCGACGTCGAGATCGATCCCGCCAGCGCTCCGGACGGGGTCCTGTTGGCCGACGTGGACCCGCGCCGCCTGGACCGGGTGCTGCGCAACCTCTTGGCCAATGCCATTGACCATGCCGAAGGGGCACCGGTCGAGGTGCGCCTTGCGGCGTCGCCCGACACGCTCGCGATCCGGGTGCGTGACCACGGGATCGGCTTCCGGCCGCAGGAGAGTGAGCGGGTCTTCGACCGATTCTGGCGCGCTGACCCGAGCCGTTCGCGGGCGACGGGTGGCACCGGCCTCGGGCTCTCGATCGCCCTGGAGGATGCCCGGCTGCACGGCGGTGAACTGGTCGGCTGGGGCCGTGAGGGGGAGGGCGCGAGCTTCCGCCTGCTGCTCCCGCGCCGGGCCGGTGGAGCGCTCGGTCCGGCGCCGCTGGCGCTCACGTCCCATTCCTCGCCGGTGCGATTGGCCCGCTCCCCGTGAGACGCGCCGGCCGCCCGCTGCTGGGAGCACTCGCGCTGGTAGTGCTTTCGCTCCTGCTCGTCGAGGGCTGCGGGCTGCGCACCCCGGACGGTGTCAGGGTGGATCAGCGCTCGGTCAATACGGCCGCCGACGACCCCGACATCCGCAAGCTGCCGCCGGGCCCGGTTCCCGGCGCCAGCCCGCGGCAGATCGTGCGCGGCTTTCTTGAGGCATCGGCGGCGGACACCGACCACAGCTTCGCTCGGGAATTCCTGGCCGGCAGCTCGGTCTGGCCCGATCGCGAGGGTGCTACCGTCTACGACCCGGATACTCTTTCTGCCTTGCAAACGACGGTGACCGGCCAGCTCAGTCGCGTTCGCCTGACGGCGATGGGGGTCGGCTCAGTGAGCGCCAGCGGCGCGTTCGTCCCTGAGCTGAAGCGCATCGACGTGACGTACGAGCTGCGCCGGATCGAGGGGCAGTGGAGGCTGTCATTCGTGCCGCCGGGCGTGCTGCTCACCCCGCGGGATCTGACGCGCAGCTACCGGCCGGTGGTGACGTACGCGTTCAATTCGGACCGGTCGCTGCTGATTGCCGAGCCCGGTTACGTCGCCTCCGACCGGGCCGGGCTCGCGGGCGCCGCGTTGCATGCGCTGCTCACCGGATGGGATGCGCCTGACGGCGGCACGTCCCGTGGCCTGCCGCCCGGCCTCACGGCGCTCGGGAGCGTCGTCGTTCGGGAGGGCGTCGCGATCGTGGACCTTGGGCGGGAGGCATTCACCGTCCCGCCCGATCGCCGCGGGCTACTGGTGTCGCAGATCGCTGCCTCGCTGGCTAGCGTGCCCGGCGTCTTCACCGTTCGGGTGCTGGTGGAGGAGCGTCCGTACGCGGGAGGCTCGGTGCCGGCAAAGATCCCGCCCGCTTTGGCGACGACGTCCCACGGCCCGGCATTCGCACTGACCGCGGGAGGGGTGCTGGTCAGCTTGACCGGCACGCACTCCTGGGCGGTGCAGTGGGCCGGCGGCCGGCAGGCTCGGCCTGGTCTGCTGCAGGGCCCGGTAGCCGCGCCCGGGGGAGCCAGATTCGCGGCGCTGCGCAAGACCGGACAGGGGACGCAGCTTGTCCTGGCCGGCGTCAGCCGTTCCCAACAGCTGGCCGTCACCGAACCATCGGCGCGGGAGCTGCCTTCGCCTCCAGCCGGCCGCTACCTGCCTCCGCAGTGGTTGGACAAGAACCGCCTGCTGGTTGCCGTCGACGGCGCAGCTCCCCACTTCCTGATGGCCGTCGCAAGCGATGGAGCGACCCATTCTGTGCGAGCGCCCGGGCTGGCGTCGCTCGGCCCACTCCTTTCCTTCGTGGTCAGCCGTGACGGGACCCGGATCGTCGCGGTTGCCGGCAACCCCGGCAGCCGGCAGGCGTATCTCGGGCGGATTTCGTCGGCGCCTCCCGGGGCCGTTGAGGATCAGCTGACGGTGGACAGCTGGTCGCGCGTACCGACCTCGCTGGCGGATGTGAGGGCCGTCAGCTGGTCGGGTGATCTTTCCCTGACAGTGGTGGGGACGAATGCCGCCGGCACCGCGAATGTCGGGACCGCACGCGCGGTCATCGTCGCCCTCGACGGGGTCGCCGACCCGGTGTCCTTGCCGGTCCTGCCCGCGCCGGTGACGGCTGCGGAGTCGGCCGGCGGGCAGGTGGGCCTGGCGTCGGCTCCGGGGCGGCCCACCGTCGTGTGCATCGGCTCGCGTAGTTGGGTGCTCTCGGACCGGACCTGGGAGCCGGGGGCGGCGGTCCGCGATCCCGCTTACCCGTAGATGCAGGGCTGCCGTCCACAGATCCGCCGCCGCCGGTGGCCTGCCGCAGGCGGACCGCCGAAGCTCGCTCCATGCGCGTGCTCTCGGACCTCTTGCTGCCCCGCCCATGCCCTTGCGGCGATCTGGCGGGTCCGGTGTGCCCCTCCTGCACGGCGCACTTGTGCGGCCCGGCTCGCCTCGTCCGTCCCTATCCGGCACCGGCCGGCCTGCCGGTCTGCGCGGCGGCAGCGCCTTACGGCGGCGTCGTGCGACGCCTGCTGATCGCCTACAAGGAGCGTGGCCGGCGCGATCTCAGCGCGCTGCTGGGACTCGCTTTGGCCCGCGCGGTCCTGGCCCTGCCTTGCGCTGGCCAGGGGATGACCGCCGGGCGCGGCTCACCCGAACGCGGGCTGCTGCTGGTAGCCATCCCGGCGAGCCACGCCGCCCGGCGGACCCGCGGGATGGACCACCTCGCCGCGCTGGTTCGTACCGCCGCGGCCGAGTTGCGATCCCGCTTTGGTGTGCACGCCCGCTGGCAGGGGGTGCTCGAGCCGGCCCGACCGGTCGCAGATCAGGCGGGTCTCACCGCCCGGGCGCGGGCCGAGAACGTGTCGGGGGCGATGCGGGTCCGGCGCGGTTGGCGCCCTCGTGCCGAATCATCAGAATGGCTCGTGGTGGTCGATGATGTGCTCACATCCGGCGCCACTGTGGCTGAAGCGGCCCGGGCTTTGCGCGCCGCCGGTATGCGTTCCGCCGGCGCCGCAGTCGTGGCTACTGTCGTTCGTCGGGACGCCCCGGGCCTACCGGCCCTGTCACCTACCGTCGACACGGGCTAGCGTGACGTGTCCATCTGGTAGTACCAGTCGTCTGGGGATCACCCAGGCGCCGCCCCACCCAGCAAGGCGAGGTGCGAGTTCAACACGCAGCGGCCGCCGAGAGCGTCACACGGCGGTATGCGTGAGGGCGAGAGGAGGACGAGTGGACCGTACCGACCGCGTCGATCAGATCGAGCGGCTCGACATCGTGGTGAAGGGTCGTCGTACCGAGGTCAGCGAGCGCTTCCGTGAGCATGTGCGGGAGAAGCTGAACCGGCTCGAGCGCCTTGATTCCAAGGCCTACCGAATAGATGTTGAGGTCTGTCACGAGAGCAACCCGCGATTGGCCGGCTCGTGCGACCGGGTCGAACTCACCCTCCGTTCCCGGGGGCCGGTTGTGCGGGCGGAGGCTGCGGCCCAGGATCCGTACGGCGCATTGGACATCGCGGTCGCGAAGCTTGAAGAGCGGCTTCGACGCGCCGCCGACCGCCGGCGTACGCGTCACCAGCAACATCATGGTCACGCTTCGCAGGTCAGGGGTGCCGCCCGTCCCGATGTGGGCGCGGCTACCGGTGCAAGCGCGAAGCCTGCGCCTGCCGCCGAAGAGGTGTCCGAGATCCTCACGGCGCAGGACGACGTCCTGGCGGATGACGACGCGCTCGCTGACGCCGCCGCCGACAGCGATGTGGTACTGGCCGCCGGTCCTCTCGTGGTCCGTGA
>JBBRSE010000028.1:0-53196 GCA_038245655.1 Mycobacteriales bacterium
CATCCGGCCACCGGCACGCGACCAGATACTCCCAACACGCACGCTCGTCGGGGAACCGGGCCTGAAACTCGATGATCGTCCGCGGAAACCCCGGCCTGCCCATGTTCACTAGCCTAGCGGAGCTAACCGGATAAGCATGAGTGCCATTATCGCGCAGCGTCGGGGCAGGCTGGTGTGCCCACCTTCGGTAGTCGCCTAACGGCGCGGTTTGTGCTGCAAATGGCCCCACGTTTTGCCGTACCGGTTCCACGAGGGGGGAGCTCAATCAAGGAAGTCTCCAGCCTCGGCTGAGACCTCCCGACCTTCGGGTCGGTCTTCGATCCCAGCCGCTCACCCAGGCCCGGCGTGCGCGGAGCTGGACCGCCGTCGCTTCGGCAATGTCGCTGACTGCGGTGCGGCGTGACGGTTGGTGAGTCAGGCCTCTTGCTTGTGTCCATAGCGTTGTCGCGCGGCTTCGCCTGTGGTTCCGATCAAGGTACCGATGAAGGTCCAGGAGTAGCCGTGATGTCGAGCTTGGTCGACCGCGCTCTTGACCGCACGTTCGGCGTCCGAGCGGGCGAGGACAGCCTGGCGTAGGGCTGTGAAGACCGCTGGGTCTCGCTCGTCTCCGGGGTCGGGTTCGTAGTCCTCGAACCGCGCGGCGAGTTCGTCAGCGTGGTCGAGGATGTCTTGCACAGTGCGGGGCATGGTCATCACCTCAGAAACTTCTCGCGTGCTCTCATGGCGTGCACGATGACTGGAGCCTGGACGCCGTCCACGACGCCGATCTCGAAGATGATGGCGGCGCTGTTGGCTCCGATGATCATGGTGAAGCCCTCGTCGAGGTCGAAGATTCGGATTGGGTTCGCGTACGCCTGCAGGATGTCGTCGTCGCCGACGCCGTGTTTGCGGGCGCTGGCCGCGATGATCGGGTCGCCGCCCACGTCATCAGGTTAGCTTTCCGCGACCCGTGTTGCAAGTTAACTTGCAACAGGCCTACGCCGGCAGGCCTAGCAGGCTGACCAGCAGCCGAGCCGCCCCGCCGCCACCATGCGCTTCCATCGCCGCGTCAACGGCCTTGGGGACGTCGAGGTTTGCCAGCAACGCCGCGCTCACTTCAGCGGTGACGGCGGCGGAAGCCTCGCCGGGGCAGCCGGCGGCGACGTACAGCGCGTCAAGGCGCTGCTCGGCGGCGGCCAGCACCGTCTCGTCGAAGTCCCAAGCCGCAGGCCAGCTCCGATCGAGCAGCGCAAGGCGTAGCACCGCCGGTCGGACGCGGGCCAGCACATCGCGGACGAGGACGAGGTTGCCGGTCGACTTGGCCATCTTCTCGCCGTCGAGACGGACCGCTCCCACATGCAGCCAGGCCCGTGCAAACGGCGTCACGCCCGTGACGGCCTCCGCCATCGCGCTTTCGAAGGCGTGGTGGGGGTAGCGCAGGTCCTCGCCGCCGGTGTGCAGATCGATGCCCGGGCCGAGCCGGGCCAGCGCCATCACCGTGCAGCCAGCGTGCCAACCGGGACGTCCGGGACCCCACGGGCTCGGCCAGGCCGGCTCCGTCGGATCTGCCGAGCTTTGCCAGATCGACACGTCGGCCGGCTCCACGCCGTCCGGGCAGCCCGGCACATCGGCGCCGCGAAACCAGACCGATCCGCCGCGCGCATAGGCCGCGCCGCGCTCCAGCAGCGCCGCAGCGAGGGCGATGACGTCGTCCACATGCTGGTGAACGCGCGGGGCAAACGTCGGTGGCCGTACCCCGAGCGCCGCCATGTCCTGCTCGAAGCTGAACTGCTGAACGGCGGCAAGCTGGTCGTAGTAGACGTCGGCGCGGCGCGCAGCAGCGAGCATGTCGTCATCGACATCGGTGACGTTGCGACAAACCTCCACCGGCACGCCGCACAGGCCGTGTAGCACACGCGCGGCCAGATCGGACCAGATGAAGGTCGCGGCGTGGCCGAGGTGGGTGACGTCGTACGGAGTGATGCCGCAGACGTACATCCGGGCCCTGCCGATGACCGGCAGGGACGCGCCGGCGAGTTGCAACGTAGGCACTTACCTGTGCTGCCCAGCCTGAGCGGCGAGCAGGTCGCGGATCTCGGCAAGGAGCAGCGTCTCGTCGGTCGGCGCGGGCGCGTCCTCCGGAGCCAACTCGCCGCGCTTGCGACGGTCCTGCAGCGACTGGAAGACGCGCACGATCAGGAAGACGGCGGCCGCGATGATCACGAAGTTGACCAGGTCGGTGATGAACTGCCCGTACGCGATCTGGCTCTTGTTGATGGTGAAGTACAGCGAGCTGAAGTCCGGCTTGCCGGCAACGGCGCCTACCAGTCGCAAGAGGACGTTCTTCACCAGCGACTGCACCACCACGTTGAAGGCGGCGCCGATGATGACCGCGACGGCCAGATCAAGCACGTTGCCGCGCATGACGAACGTCCGGAAATCCTTCAGAAGGGTGCTGCCTGAAGCCACGTGCGTGCCGCCAATCGATGAGTCCTGTGGGGTCCTGCAGGGCACAGACTAATGGCCTGTTACGTTTCCGCGCGCGCTGCCGATGTATGGCTCGTGGTCAGGATGCAGCAGGACGACGGCGAGGCGACGGTCATCGCCATGGCCGGCAGTCTCAGCGGCAGCGAAGCGGACGAGTTGCGCCGCGCTACGGCGCGCGCAGCGCTCACGAACGGGCGCGTCGTGTTCGAGATGACCGGCGTGACAGCCCTGCCGACCCCCGTTGTCGGCGTTCTGGTCGGGGCGTGGCACGCGCTCGACGACCGCCTGACGTTGAAGTGCTCCGCCCCGGTTTTCGACGTCCTGGAGCGCACCGGGCTGGTCCGGCTGCTCCCCGTCGCCTGAAGGCGTAGCTTTCCGCCAGGATGGCGGTATGCCCTATTCAGCAAATGACACCGTCCGGATCGCGGTCATCACTGGTGCAAGCAGCGGCATCGGCGCAGCGACGGCACAGGTCCTGGCCGCGCAGGGGTATCACGTCGTGCTCGGCGCCCGTCGAATGGATCGGCTTCGGGCCGTCGCGGAATCCTGCGGGGCGAAAGCGACCGTTGCGGCGCTCGACGTGACGGATCCGGGGTCAGTTGAGGCGTTCACGGCCGGTATCGAGCGCTGTGACGTCTTGGTCAACAACGCGGGAGGCGCGCTCGGCCTGGCGCCTATCGAAGCCGCCGACGAGGACGACTGGCGCTGGATGTTCGAAGCAAACGTGATGGGCACGCTTCGCGTCACGCGGGCGCTGCTGCCGGCCATCAAGGCGGCAGTAGGGCAGGTCGTCGTCATCGGTTCGGTGGCCGGCACCGAGGTTTACGACGGGGGAGCCGGCTACACGGCGGCGAAGCACGCCGAACACGCCTTCGCCGAGACGCTGCGCCTGGAACTGCTGGGCACTGGCGTCCGGGTCAGCGAAATCGCCCCTGGACTCGTCGAGACCGAATTCTCCCTGGTACGGCTGGGATCGCAGGAGGCGGCCGACCGCGTCTACGACGGGCTGATTCCGCTGACCGCGGCCGATGTCGCTGACGTCATTGGTTACGTCGTCAGCCGGCCGGCTCACGTCAGCCTTGGTTACGTCCGGCTCACGCCGACAGCCCAGGCGTCGGCGACGCGGACCCATCGGACAGCGGCGTCCCGATAGGGCGCAGCAGCGGGGGCGCGAGCACGAGGGCGGCGCCGCGGCGGTAGAGCTCGGCCGGGCGCCCACCGCCCGGGGGCGCTGATCGTTCGCCCACCGGCTTGACGAATCCGGGTGCGCCAAGCACTTTGCGTCGGAAGTTCGGCGGGTCGAGCGTGACCCCCCAAGCTGCTTCGTAGACCCGTCGCAGCTCCGCGAGAGTGAACGGTTCGTCGACGAACGCGGCCGCCAATGACGTGTATTCGAGCTTGGCGCGAGCCCGTTCCACCCCGTCGGCCATGATGACGGCATGGTCGAACGCGAGCCGCGGCCGCCCCGGATCGGTGCGGTGTGCCGGGCCCGGCATGACATCCTCAACCGGCCACCAGCGCACCGGCTCGCCGCGGCCGCTGGTGGGGCGCGGCAGGTCAGGGAGCAGCGCCAGGTAGCCGACGCTCACCACGCGGCCCCGCGAGTCGCGTCCGGGATCGCCGTAGGTGCGCAACTGCTCGAGATGCCCGGCCAGCAATTCGACGCCGGCTCGCTCGGCGAGCGCCCGGCGGGCCGCGTCTTCCAGGCCCTCGTTCACGGCGATCCGGCTTCCCGGAAGCGCCCAGCTGAGCGGGTCGCGCGGATCACGCCCGGCGACGAGCACGACCGCGAGCCGGCCGGCGCGCAGCGTCAGCAGCACCACGTCGACACTCACAGCAATGTCTCCGAGCCGCTCGGCCGCCTGGTCCACGGCCCCATTTTCGCTCGGATTCACCGACCTATTCTGTGGGCAGAGGGAGTGGATATGGGGCTGACTTCACAATTTGCTGCGATCCGCGTGCTGGCCGGTACAGGGGTCACCAAGCCCGCCCGCCCCGATCGCATCCTGGGTATGGGTCTGGCGATGATCCGCTGGGGATTCACCCCGGCTGCGGGATGGGCGGCGGGGGCCGCCCGCTACCCCAACGAGACAGCGATCATCGACGAGATCGGTTCGATGACCTTTCGCGAGGTCGACCAGGCGTCGAGCGCCATCGCGACGGGTCTCGCCGAGCGCGGAGTTTGCGACGGCGCATCGGTTGGCCTGCTGATGCGCAACTCGCGCTGGATGCCGCTCGCGCTCTCGGCGGCGGCGAAGGTGGGCGCGGACGTCGTCCTGCTGAACACCGGATTCGGTTCCCGCCAGCTGGCCGACGTCATGACGCGCGAGGGCATTTCTGCCGTCATTTATGACGCCGAATTCGCCGGGCTGCTGCAGGACGCACCGCAGGACCTGCTTCGGGTTGTCGGGTGGCACGACGACCCCGTCCGGCAGGTCACCGTGAAAGAGCTCGCCGAAACGACCCCGCACCTGACCCGTCCTCACCACCGCGGCCGGCAGGTGATTTTGACGAGCGGCACCACCGGGACCCCGAAAGGCGCCTCCCGGTCCGTGGAAGGAATCGAGCCGGCGGCGGCTTTTCTATCCGGCATTCCGCTGAAAGCCCGCGGGACGACGGTGATTGCGGCGCCGCTGTTTCACTCCTGGGGGCTCGCGCACCTGGGATTGAGCCTTTTGCTGTCGAGCACGCTCGTCCTGCGCCGAAAGTTCGACCCGGAAAGCCTGCTGGCCCTGATCGAGGACCACCAGGCGAGCGGCCTCGTGGTGGTGCCGGTGATGATGCAGCGAATGCTAGAGCTGGAGGAAAAGACCCGCAAGTCCTACGACCTCTCGTCGCTGGACGTCGTCGCCGTGAGCGGGTCCGCGCTGCCAGGCGAGCTGTCAGCCCGCTTCATGGATGCGTTCGGCGACGTCGTCTACAACCTGTACGGATCGACGGAGGTCGCGTACGCGACGGTCGCATCGCCGCAGGACCTGCGCGAAGCGCCCGGAACCGCCGGCCGGCTGCTGATGGGCACCACGATCAAGCTGGTCAATGAGTCCGGCGACGAGGTACCGGAAGGCGAGGTCGGCCGGATCTTTGTCGGCAACCCGCTGCTGTTCACCGGCTACACGGGCGGCGAAGACAAAGCTCGGCTCGGCGATCTGGTGGCCAGCGGCGACCTCGGCCGCTTCGACAAGCAGGGCCGCCTGTTCATCGAGGGTCGCGACGACGAGATGATCGTTTCTGGTGGCGAAAACGTCTTCCCTGGTGAGGTCGAGGATCTGCTGAGCGACCACCCTCACATCCGGGAGGCCGCTGTCGTCGGCGCCCCGGACGAGAAGATGGGGCAGCGGCTGGTGGCGTACGTCGTCACGGGCAAGGGAGCTCTCAGCGCCGATGAGGTGAAGGCGTACGTCAAGGATCGGCTGGCCCGCCACAAGGTCCCACGTGACGTCCACTTCATCGCTGAGCTCCCGCGCAACGAGACCGGCAAGGTCGTGAAGCGCAAGCTGGAAGCCCTCGAGCAACCCTAAAAACCTTCGAAGACGGCGAGCAGCGCCGGGTCGCCCTTGGAGAGCTGCAGCGCGCTCGGGTGAAGCTCCGCGCGAGACTGAATCCAGCGCCGGCGGGCCTCGGCGAGGCTGCCGTCGTCCACGCGCTGCCCAGCGTGTACCAGCGGGACGTGCAACGGGCGTAGCCGCGCCCCAACCGGTGACTCGCGGCCCGGCACCACCACGTCTTCGATGGCGACGCCGGCAGCGCTGAACCGCCGCGACAGGCTCTTGCGGCCGCCCCGCGAGTGCTTGCCGACCGACCGCTTCTCGACCGGTTCTCCGCCGCGTTCGACGAGCTTGTAGACAAACCCGGCGGCGGGTGCGCCTCCGCCGGTGACCAGCGACGTGCCGACCCCGTATCCGTCGACCGGGGCGGCTGCCAAGGAGGCGATGGCGTACTCGTCGAGATCGCTGGTGACGATGATCCGGGTCTCCCGAGCGCCGAGGCCGTCGAGCAGCGCGCGTACCTCCACCGCGAGAGCACCCAGGTCTCCGCTGTCGAGCCGCACCGCGCCGAGCTTGGGCCCGGCGACGTCCACGGCGGTCCGGACCGCGTCCAACACGTCGTAGGTGTCGACCAGCAGCGTGGTGCCGACCCCGAGCGACGCCACCTGCGCCTGGTACGCCTCCCGCTCGCTGGCGTGGATGAGAGTGAAGGCGTGGGCGCTCGTGCCGGTAGTCGGGATGTCGTAGCGATAGCCGGCCTCCAGGTTGGACGTCGCGTCGAAGCCGACCACATAGGCCGCCCGCGCGGCCGCGACGGCAGCTCGCTCGTGGGTGCGCCGTGACCCCATTTCGATGCATGGCCGGGTGCCCGCCGCGGCCGTCATGCGGGCTCCGGCGGCGGCGATAGCGCAGTCGTGGTTGAGGATCGAGAGGACCAGCGTCTCGAGCAGCACCGCCTCGCCGAACGGTCCCTCGACGACCAGCACCGGCGTCAGCGGGCCGTACGCCTCGCCTTCCGCCAGACCTGTGATGTCGACCCGGGGCGGGGCGGCGAGGCGGCGGGAAAGCCACTCAGTGGTGCGCTCGTCAACGATATGCAGGTCGCGCAGGACAGCGACCTCCTCGGCGCCGAAACGGAAATCGGCGAAGGCATCGAGCAGCCGCCCGACCCCGGCGAAGACTCCGTAACGGCGACCCTCGGGCAGGCGCCGGGCGAACACCTCGAAGACCGCCGGCTCGTCGGCGACTCCAGAAGGAATGGCCGCCTGCAGCATCGTGAGTTCGTAGCGGTCGGTCAGCAGCGCGGTGGCGGACATAAGGGCATCATGGACGGGTGCCGACCGTCACGCCTGACACCGTAGAGCGCGTTCGTGAGGACCTTCAACGTGACCTCGAGGATGAGGAGTCGGCTGCCACCGACCGTCCGTGGGTCACCATCGTGTGGGATGACCCCATCAACCTCATGAGCTATGTCACATATGTCTTTCAGCAGCTTTTCGGCTTCCCGAAGTCCAAGGCCGAGAAGCTCATGCTGGACGTGCATCGCACCGGAAAGGCCGTCGTCACCGCAGGCACTCGCGAGGAGATGGAGCGCGACGTGACCCGCCTGCACGGCGCCGGCCTCTGGGCCACCCTGCAACACGACACCTGAGTGTCGCGAAGGAGCTGACGGGTGGCGTTCAAGCGCACGCGCGCGGGCATCGGCATCACGCTCGACCCCGTGGAGGTGGCCGTCCTCACCCAGGTCATCGGTGAGATGTTCGAGCTGGTTGGCCCGCTGGACGGCCCGTCGCCAGGCGAGAAATGGGCGCATGACCTGGGCCTTAGAGGCGTCGGTGAGGATTCCGGGGTGCCCGAGCCGGATCCGGAGACCGATCCGATCCGCGCCCGGCTGTTTCCCGACGGCTACCGCGACGACAAGGCGGCGTCGAGCGACTTCCGCCGCTTCACCGAAGACGAGCTGCGTGCAGGCAAGGCGGCCAACGCTGACGGGCTGCTGAGTTCCCTGCCGGATGGCGGCGGCACGATCGTGCTCGACGAGGACGGCTGCGCCGAATGGCTCGGAGCGCTCAATGACGCTCGGCTTGCGCTCGGGACGGCCCTCGAAGTCGATGAGAACACCAACTACGAGCTCGCCACGCTGGAGGCCACCGAGCCGCGCGCTCGCCGGCTCCTGCTCTACCTGTGGCTCGGTGAGCTGCAGGACTCGCTGCTCGAAGCCCTGATGGACGGCTAGCCTCGATCGGGTGCTGCAGCTCTCGCAAGATCATTACTACGCCATGGTCGCCCACGCGCGACGTGACCATCCGGACGAGGCCTGCGGCGTCATCGCCGGGCGTGAGGGTGCTCCGGGGCGCTTTTTGCCGATGACGAATGCGGCCCGCTCGCCCACGTTCTACGAGTTCGACTCCGGTGAGCTGCTGGCGCTTTATCAGGACATGGAGGAGCGCGACGAGGAGCCGGTCGTCATTTACCACTCGCACACCGCGACCGAGGCTTACCCGTCACGTACGGATGTCTCGTACGCGAATGAGCCCGGCGCTCACTACGTGCTGATTTCAACTCGTGACGCCGATACGGCCGAGGTGCGTTCGTTTCGCATCATCGAGGGCAAGGTCGAAGAGGAGCCGGTCGCCATCGGTTAGCGATCATCTAGCAGGCGGAATCCACCAAGTCCCTCTCATGTTGCAGGATGGCGCTATGGCTGTTCAGGTAAAGGTGCCGACGATCCTTCGCACATACACGGGAGGAGCGAAGGCGGTCGAGGCTTCCGGCGACACGCTGGATGCTCTGCTGTCCGACGTTGACTCCCGTCATGAGGGCCTGCGAGGCAGGCTCATCTCCGAGGACGGCTCGCTTCATCGCTTCGTCAACGTCTACATCAACAATGAAGACGTCCGCTTTCTCGGCGCGCTCGAGGCCCCGCTGAAAGACGGCGACACCGTGACGATCCTTCCGGCAGTCGCCGGCGGCTCGGCGTCCTGAACCCCGCTTTCACTGTGCGTTTCGACAGCCTGGTCGACTCGGTGGGCCACACGCCTCTCGTGGGGCTTCCGCATCTGTCGCCATCGGCCGACGTGCGGCTGTGGGCCAAGCTCGAGCAGAACAACCCGACCGGTTCGATCAAGGATCGGCCGGCGTTGTGGATGGTGGCTGCTGCCGAGAAGGAAGGCCGGCTGCAGCCCGGCTCGACCGTGCTGGAGCCGACGTCGGGCAACACCGGGATTTCGCTCGCGATGGTCTGCGCTCAGCGCGGCTACCGCCTGGTTTGCGTGATGCCGGAAAACACCTCCTCCGAGCGGCGGCAGCTGCTCCTGATGTGGGGGGCCGAGATTGTCTCGTCGCCGGCCGCCGGTGGGAGCAACGAGGCCGTAGCGGTCGCCAAGCGCATCGCTGCCGAGCATCCCGATTGGGTGATGCTCTACCAGTACGGCAACCCAGCCAACTGGGTGTCGCACTACGAGTCGACCGGCCCTGAACTGCTCGCTGACCTGCCGACCATCACGCATTTCGTGGCCGGGCTGGGCACCACCGGCACCCTCATGGGCGTCGGGCGCTTCCTGCGCGAGCAGGTGCCCGGCGTGAAGATCGTGGCCGCCGAGCCGCAGTACGGCGACCTGGTCTACGGCCTTCGCAATATCGACGAGGGGTTCATCCCCGAGCTGTACGACGCCTCCGTGTTGACGACGCGCTATTCGATCGACCACGTCGATGCGCTGCGCCGCACCCGCCAGCTGGTCGAGCAGGAGGGCATCTTCGCCGGCATCTCGACCGGCGGGATCCTGCACGCTGCGCTGGCTCAGGCGGATAAGGCGATCGCCGCAGGGGAGCGGGCTGACATCGCCTTCGTGGTGTGCGACGGCGGCTGGAAGTACCTGTCGACGGGCGCGTATTCCGGCACCCTGGAAGAGGCGCAGGAGGCGCTCGAAGGCCAGCTCTGGGCCTAGCTCGCGCCAATCGCCGGTGTGAGGTTTCCGACAGCTGTTGCGGCAATTGTGACGAGACCTGCGCTTCGCCTTTACGCTGTTGTAGCAATGACCACTGCGCCGATCGGAGTCTTTGACTCGGGCGTTGGAGGTCTCACCGTTGCCAGGGCGATCCTCGACCAGCTTCCTCACGAGCCCCTGCTGTATATAGGTGATACGGCCAACAGCCCCTACGGTCCCCGCCCCATTGCTGACGTGCGCAAACTCGCACTCAAAGTGATGGACGACCTGGTCGAGCGGGACGTCAAGATGCTGGTCATCGCCTGCAATGCGGCCAGCGCGGCGTGCTTGCGCGACGCCCGCGAGCGTTACGCGGTGCCCGTGGTCGAGGTCGTGCTCCCAGCCACCCGCGCCGCGGTGCGAGCGACTCGCAACGGTCGGGTCGGGGTCGTCGCCACCAAGGTCACCGTGAGCAGCGGCGCGTACGACGACGCGTTTGCGGCCGCGGCGCAGGTGCGGCTCACCACCGGCGCCTGCCCTCGATTCGTCGACTTCGTGGAGCGCGGTGAGACGAATTCGCCGGAGCTGATGAGTCTCGCGGAGGTCTACCTCGAGCCCTTTCTGCGCGCCGGGGTCGACACACTGGTGCTGGGGTGCACTCACTACCCCCTGCTGGCTGGTGTGATCTCGTACGTGATGGGCGACGACGTCGTGCTCGTGAGCAGTGCTGATGAGACCGCTCGTGACGTCTTCAAGCAGCTGGCGGTCCACGATCTCTTCCGTAGCGATTCGCTGGCGCCGCCGGAGCACCACTTCGAGGCCACCGGCGATCCTGAGCTGTTCGCCAGGCTCGCGAGGCGCTTCCTCGGGCCGGAGATCGGGGACCCGCCCCGCGGTCCCGGGGCCGCAGCATGAAGCTGACCGTGCTGGGCTGCGCCGGCACCTTTCCGGGCCCCCACTCGCCGTGCTCGTCCTACGTTCTCGAACACGAGGGTTTTCGGCTGCTGATCGATGTCGGTAACGGTGCGCTGGGGCCGCTTCAGCAACACGTCGGCCTGCTTGGCATCAACGCGGTGCTGGTCTCCCACCTGCATGGCGACCACTGCCTCGACCTCGTCGCGTACTCCTACGCGCTGCGCTACCACCCCGAGGGTCCGCTGCCCCGGCTGCCGGTCTACGGACCCGTCGCCACCCGCCACCGGCTCTGCGGTGCGTTCGACGACTGGCCGTCGGACGGCCTGTCCGACGTCTTCGACTTCCGCGGCATCCGGGCCGGCCATCGCGCGATCGGGCCCTTCGAGATCGAGCTGGATCGCGTGAGCCATCCGATCGAGGCCTACGGGATGCGCCTGTCCGCCGGGGGCCGCACGTTCACGTATTCGGGCGACACCGGCAGCTGCGAGCAGCTGGAGAAGCTGGCCCGCGGCAGCGACCTCTTCCTGTGTGAAGCCAGCTGGCCACATTCGCGGAGCAATCCGCCTGGCATTCACATGAGCGGGCACGACGCCGGCGAGGCCGCACACCGGGCTGACGCCCACAAGCTGGTGCTGACCCACATGGTCCCGTGGGTCGAAAAGTCACAGCTCCAAGAGGAAGCGGTCAGCCAGTACGAGGGCGAGATCGCGATAGCCGAACAAGGGGCCACGTATGACATCTGAGGTGATCACGTCCAGCGCTGCGGTCCGGCTTGACGGCCGGGCCAACGACGAGCTGCGGCCGGTGCGCTTCGAGCGCGGCTGGCAGCCGCATCCGGCGGGCTCGGTTCTCGTCTCCTTCGGCGGTACGCGGGTGCTGTGCGCGGCAAGTGTGTCTACGGACGTTCCGCGTTGGCGACGTGGCAGCGGGCTCGGCTGGGTGACCGCCGAATACGCGATGCTGCCCAGCGCGACCAACACTCGTAACGACCGTGAGTCGGTGAAGGGCCGGGTCGGCGGGCGTACTCACGAGATCAGCCGGCTCATCGGCCGCGCGCTGCGCCCCTGCGTCGACCTGAAGGCGCTCGGAGAAAACACCATTGCCATCGACTGCGACGTCCTGGTTGCCGACGGCGGCACGCGTACGGCGGCGATCACGGGCGCCTACGTGGCGCTGTCGGACGCGGTGCGCTCGCTGGGCAAGCAAGCGGCACTCGTGGCCTCCGTCTCCGCGGTGAGCGTCGGGGTCATCGACGGCCAGCCGCGGCTCGACCTTTGCTACGAGGAGGACGTGCGCGCCGGCACCGACATGAACGTCGTGGTGACCGGAGACGGCCGCTTCGTCGAGGTGCAGGGCACTGCGGAGGGTGCGGCTTTCGATCGGTCGGAGCTCGACGCGCTGCTCGATCTCGCTGTTGCGGGATGCGGCTCGCTGGCCGTGGCGCAGCAAGCCGCCATCGCCGGCTCGTGACGCACCGGCTGGTGCTGGCCAGCCGCAATCCCGGCAAGCTGGCCGAGTTGCGACGCATCCTCGGCTCCTCGTATGAGCTCGTGGGCCTGGACGAGTCTGCTCCGGACCTCGCCGAGACGGGTGTGACGTTCGAGGACAACGCGCTACTGAAGGCGCATGCTGCGGCTGCCGTCACCGGTCTGCCTTCCGTGGCGGACGACAGCGGGCTGGCGGTGGATGCCCTGAACGGAATGCCGGGAGTGCTGTCCGCTCGCTGGTCGGGGCTTCCTGAAGGCGACGCGCGGCGCGATCTCGCCAACCTGGAGCTCGTCCTCGCCCAGCTTCGCGACATCCCCCCGGCGCGTCGCGGGGCCGCGTTTGTGTGCGCCGCCGCGGTCGCACTGCCGGACGGGCGCTCGCACGTCGTGCGCGGCGAGGTGCGCGGTGCGCTCCTGTTCGAGCAGCACGGAACCGGCGGTTTCGGCTACGACCCGATCTTCCTGCCCGCCGGCGGATCCTGCACGACCGCAGAGCTCGACCCCGCCGAGAAAGACGCAATCAGCCATCGCGGGCGGGCGTTTCGTGCGCTGGCCCTTCAGCTTCCGGAGCTACTGGGTCGGCCTCAGTAGGTGCAGCGGTTGCTTTCTGATGCGGCAGTGACCGGCGCGGCTGACGGGCTGGCGCTGGCGCTAGGGGTGGGGGTCGGCGTGGGAGTTTCGGTCGGCGTCTGCGAGGGTGACCCGTCGACGGTGACGGCCAACACGGTGGTGTAGTTGTCGCCAACCACGAGGACGATTCCGCTGCTGACATGGGTGTCTTCCTTCAGCACCGAGCCGGGAACCGAGGCGGCAACCGTACGGGCGGCGGCTTGCTCGCCGGCCGCGTAACGAACGACGGACTTGGTGTAGCCGGTGCTGTCAGCCGGGCCGGGTGCACCGGTGTTGAAGCCTTCCGCCTGCAGCGCCCGGGTCACCTGGCCGGCAAGACCGTTGCGCCCGACCCCGTTCTCAACGGTGACGGTGATCTGCGACGGCGGGACCGTGACGCGCGCGATCCTGGCCGAGGTGGTGGGCGTCGCGCTGCCGGGGGTCGGTGGCGGCTCGTCCTGGAGTTTGGCCTTGATCACGTTGAAGCCGTTCTGATCGAGCAACTGCACGTTGCCGACGTCCTTGATCGTGCCGTCGGACCAGGTCACGGTCAGCGACGGCGCATTCGGGTTGCCGCCCAGGGTGCCGAGATCGGTGTCGTCCAGCGTGATGCCGGTCGTCGGGACCGTCTCGAAGATGATCTTGCTGGGGTCGACCCCGCGCAACCGCAACGCCAGTTTCTCGAGGTCGGTCAGCGAGGTGTCATTGTCGAGGGTGATGGCGGCTTTGATCGCACTGAGGAGCCGGGTGATCGCCAGCGGCTTGAAGAGCAGGTCGACCTTGAACGCGGTCCGGAACACCGAGCCCAGGAATTGTTGCTGGCGCTGGATGCGCGCCAGGTCACCGACCCCGGGCAAGCCATGGCGCTGGCGTACGAACGCGGTGGCCTGATCGCCGGCGACCTTCTGGTCGCCGTCGACGCCGTGGAAGCCGCTGTAGCCGTCGTTGATGTTGGTGATAGTCCCGCCGTCCGGGCCGATCTCGGTGTGGTCTGAGTGCAAGATGCAGACCGGTACGCCGTTCAGCGCATTGCTGATCTTCGAGAAGCCTTCAAGGTCGACGGAGACGTAGTGATCGATGCGGATCACCATGAGCGCCTCGACCGTGCGCACCAGCAGCGAAGGCCCGCCGTCCAGGATTGCCGCGTTGAACTTGTCCTTGTGGGCCGGGACGACGTGGCCCTTCTTGTCCTTGTGCTCGGGGATCGTGACCAGCGTGTCGCGGGGGATCGACACGTTTGTCGTCGTCCCGTCGGCGTCCAGGTGGGCGATGATCGTCGTGTCGCTGCGCTCGCCGGGGGCGGCACCGAACTGCCCGCTCGACCCGGCGCGGCTGTCGGTGCCGACCAGTAGCCAGTTCTCCGAGCCCGAGGCCGCCTCCGCCGGTCGGTCAGCGCCGAGGTTGAGGTGGATACGCGCGATGGACCCGTCGAACCACTGGACCACCACGTATCCGCCGACGCTCGAGACCAGAATGAGCAGCGAGAGCAAGCTGGCCAGCGCGTTGCGGATGCGTGCCGGAATCGAGCGCCGGCGTGGCCGACGAGCACCCCGCGGGTTCAGCTCAGGTGGCAGGGGTGAGCGGCTGGATGGACCTGTGACGACGTTCTCCCTCGACCGGGCCGGGACAGCAAAGGTCCCGCCGCGCAGGCGGTGGACTTTGCAGCACGTTACCGCTTGGCGCTGGGCGCGGGTCAGTCACGGTCATCACCTTGGGTGCTGATGCGGTGCTCGTGTTGTCCGTGGCCGTGCTCTGGGTCACCCGCAAACGCCGGCCGTGCCATTTGCACCGGGTTTTGGTCGCACACGGCCATGATCACCGACCAAATGTCGGTGGTTCTGGTCGGCTCGTGCGCTCACCCTTCGCGGGCGCCTCGACCTGCTGATCGACGGCTATCAGGCCGAGGGCGGTGACTGGATCACGCTCGCCGACCTCGCCGGTCACCCGTTCTGCCTCACATCCCGTAACTCACCCGGGTTCGGTAACAGCGCCGCGATGATCGCCTCAGCGACAAAGTCGCCGTAGCGCGAGAGGGTCCACTGCTGCTTGATGACTAGCAGTTCGTAGATCTCTGGAGAGCTGTACGTCCAGAGGATGACGCCGGCTTGGTCGACACTCAGGCCAGGTCGTAGGTGTGCGGCCACTGCCGCTGCGTTGTGGGTCATGCGGGTCAGTCGTTGGGCTTCGATCTCTTCTTGCAGTTGGGCCATCTCCGGCTGATGTGTCGCGGCCGTGCGCAGAAGCAGCAGGATCGGTGCGACCCGAGGGGCGACTTCCATTGTGAGCGTGCCCCATCCGCGGATGATGGCCCGCGGGTCGCTCTCCCGCCGCTGTAGCTCGTCTGACCGAGTCTCGGCATGGACCGGACCGCTGCCGGCCAATGCCGCTACGCAGATGGCTCGGACGAGTCCCGGCTTCCCACCGAAGGTCTTGTAAATGGCTTCCGGGGACACGCCGGCGGAGGCGGCGATGTCGGCGATGGTCGCACCGGCAAAGCCGTTTCCAAGCAGCAACTGTTGCGCAGCATTGAGGATCGCCGCGCGAGTTTTGCGGGCCCGGTCGGCGCGCTTGGGCGAGTGGTACTGACGTTCGGCCTTGACGGGTGGTCACCGCCGATCCATGCTGGGAAAGATAAGTACAGTCAACTGTACCCAATTAAGGACGGGCCCCGGCATGGATCACAGCGCGCAAGACTCGGCTGAGGCATTGGTCGACAGGCTTTGTGCGGCGACGAACGCGCATGACCTTGAGGGAATCGTCGCGTGCTTCGCGGAGGACTACCGGAACGAGACGCCCGCTCACCCGGCGCGGGGGTTCGTCGGGCGGGAACAGGTGCGTCGCAACTGGCAGCAGATCTTCGCCTTCGTGCCGGACGTCGCCGCCCGCGTAGTTGCTTGCGCCGTCGACGCAGACACCGTCTGGACGGAGTGGGAGCACTCCGGGACGCGCCCCGACGGATCCGCGCATCTGATGCGCGGAGTGATCATTTTTCGTGTCCGCAGCGGCCTGCTGAGCTGGGCCCGGTTCTACCTGGAGCCCGTCGACGCCGACGTTGCCGACGCCGACGCCGCCGTCCAGCGGCTGCTTTCGCCGGTTGGCCGCACGTGATCCTCGTCGCGGGAGGTACCGGGCGGCTGGGCACGGTTCTCGTACGCCGACTCGCGGGCCGCGGGCTCCCGGTGCGCGTGATGACGCGCGATCGCGCGCGCGCCGAACACTTGCCCAGCCGGGTTGAGGTGGTGATCGGGGACGTCCGCGATCCGGCGAGCCTCGTGGCGGCGGTCGCCGAGGTCGCCGTTGTGGTGTCGGCGGTCCAGGGGTTCGCGGGGCCAGGTCACGGTTCCCCGGCCAGCGTCGACCGGAACGGCAACGTCAAGCTCATCGACGCCGCTGCCACCGTCGACGCGGACTTCGTGCTCGTCTCAGGCGTCGGTGCCACTGCTGACAGCCCGATGGAGCTGTTTCGCATGAAGCACGCGGCGGAAGAGCACCTTCACCAGAGCGGCTTGCGAGCGACCATCGTGCAGGCGACTGCCTTCCGGGAGCTCTGGGTCGAACTCCTGAACGAGACTGCGGGACGATCGGGCAGGCCCCTCGTCTTCGGGCGCGGCAACAATCCGATCAACTTCGTCGCCGTGGACGATGTTGCGGCCCTCGTCGACCGAGTGATCAACGATCCCTTGACGCGCGGGACCACCGTGCAGATCGGCGGCGCTGACAACCTCACGTTCAACGAGTTGGCGGCCTACGTCCAGACCGAGGCCGGGCGTACGAAGCAGCCGAGACACGTTCCACCACCGGCGCTTCGACTCATGGCGAACACCGTGGGTCGTCTCAAACCCGAGCTTGGACGTCAGGCCCGGGCGGCCCTCACCATGGATCGGCTGGATCTCACCTTTCACGCGAACTGAGTCGGAGTTAGAGGTGGAACGCGCTGCGCATCCCGGCAGTGCTCGAGTCGGCGGCGTGGCCCAGCCGGGGCAGCCCGAGCAGGGTTTCGGTGGTGCGCAGCAGGCTGTAATGGCTGAAGAGTGGCGAGCCTTTGGTGCCGGGGTGGGTGTAGGGGCTCAGGACGAGGGCGGCGACGTGGCAGCCGATGTCGGTGGTGTTCGTGGTGCACGTGTTGCTGCTGCCGTTTTCGCCTTCGTCCCAGACGACGAAGACCGCCGTATTACCGGACTTGTAGCCGGTGCTGCCGGTGATGACGGGCAGCCAGTTGGCTAGCCAGCTGTCGCCGGTGGCGACGGAGCAGTCGTGGGTGTCGTGGCACAGGTTTGGGGTGATGAAGGAGAACGCGGGCAGCGCGTTGGCGGCGAGCGCGTCGTGGAAGGCTCCGCCGCCGGTGGTACCCATCGGGACGTCGGAGGCGGCGCAGCTGGTGCGGACGCCGGTGTAGTAGACGGCGGGATTGTGCCTGGCCGCGTACAGCTTCGTGCTGGTGAGTGAGCAGTTGCTGGGCATGTCTTCGGCGTAGCCGCGCCACGGCCTTTTGGCGGCGTCGAGCTGGCCGAAGATGCTGGACCCCGATTGCGGGCAACTGGCCGGGCCGCAGTCCGTGGTGACCCCGCCGGTGCTACCGGCCACGGACGCAAGGTAGTTCGGCAGCGAGGGATGGGTGATGTTGTGGTAATTCGTCGCCAGCCCGCACTGGGGAACGACGGTGGCGTTCACGTAGGGCGAGTGGCCGGCCGCAGTGGTGCCGGGCTTGCCGATGATCTGGCTGTAGGAATGGTTCTCCATCCAGATCCAGATCACATGCTGGTAGCTGACCGGCGGGGTTACTGCCGCTCGACTTCCGCAGAGGTGTGCTGCCGCGTTGCGAGTGACGGCTGCCGTTCCGGTGGCGGGGGTGGACTGGCACCCGGTCGTGGCAAGCACGATGAAGGCGAGCACAAATCCGCTGGTCGCCCTAGCCCGCCGTCCCGGTGTCATGACTGGGCCTGCGGCTGCTCGGCTCGGCGACCAGGGGTGAACCAGGCACCCACCTGGCACAGCACCGCCAGCGTGAGCATCGCGATCCCATGCTTGGTATGGCGACGGCTGCTGCCCGCCTGATGGCCAGGAAAGAACGCGGGCAGCGAACCCGCGGTCTGCGTTAAATACACGATGTCCACGACGACCAGTATCAGGGCCGGGGACAATAAGTACCAGGATCGGCGGGGTCATCATGGCGCGGCTGGGTTCAGTACTGGTGACCAGCGCTCATCCCGGTCTCCAGCTACGCCGAGCCGAGGTGGGTCAGTACCTACAGCTACCGGCTTAGCTGGTCGATGTCGACAGGGAGCGCGCCCGTCTCCTGCCTCCTCGGCAAAGGGTGCGCGCACTGGTGGCCGGTGTCGCTTGCCACTCTTGACGTCACGGTGAGGTCATCTTTGGACGGCACAGAAGAAACGGCGGTCACCGAAGCGCAGTGGGACGCTGAGCGTGCCCACGCGCGGCGTATCGCTCTCGTCAGTTCGGCTCTTGGGTTCGTGTTCATTCCGGCGCTGAGCATCCCGGCGCTGTATCTGACAGGGGTGAGCGCAGCAGGCAGTGCCCGCTACCCGATTCTCGGCTGCTGGATGCTGCTGCTGTTTGCCCCGTCAACGTTCCTCATCGTGCGGGCCAGCATGGCGCAGCAGGCCAAGAGCGACGACGTCGTGGCCGCTCTCGCGCGCCAATCCGCCGAGGCGGCCCGGGCGGCGAGTGCCGGCGCGGCCCAGCGTGAACTGCAAGCGCGCCGTCAGGAGTTCGAGAGCCGGTTGAGCAACGCGCTGGACATGGCCGAGGACGAAGCCGAAGTCATCGACGTCATCGAACGTTCGCTGGCCGCCACCCTGCCCGACTCACCCACCGAGTTGCTGCTCGCCGATAACAGCCATGCCCACCTGCTGCGGATGGCCAGCACCGCACCCGCCGGACATGCCCAGGGGTGCAACGTGACCTCACCCGATCACTGCCCCGCCGCCCGCCGTGCCCAGGTCCAGCGGTTCGCCAGCAGCGACGACCTGGACGCCTGCCCCAAACTGCGGGGGCGTGCCCAAGGAGCCGTCGCCGCCGTCTGCGTACCAGTCTCGATCATGGGCCGGACGGTGGGAGTGCTGCACTCCACCGCCGAGCCGCACACCGAATTCACCGCGGACAAGGTCGCTGAGCTGAGCACCCTGTCGAACTTGGCGGGTGCCCGCATCGGGCTACTGCGGGTGATGGTCGATACCCAGCTGCAAGCCTCCACCGACAGCCTCACCGGGCTGCTGAACCGGCGTTCCTTCGAGAAGAAGCTCACGGCAACACGTAACTCCATGCCGACTGTGACGGTGGCGATGGCGGACCTGGATCACTTCAAGATCCTCAACGACACCTACGGCCATGAGACCGGAGACCGGGCACTGCGGCTGTTCGCCGACGTGCTCCGTGGCTCCTTCCGCGAGCAGGACCTGCTGTGCCGGCACGGCGGCGAGGAGTTCATCATCGCCCTTCCGGCCTGCACCAGCGAAGCTGCCCGACGAGCCTTCGACGCGCTGCGGGACCGGCTCGACGCTGCCATCACCGTCGCCGGACTGCCCAGGTTCACCGTCAGCATCGGCGTCATCCAAGCAGCCGACCAAGAGGATCTGCCCGCGCTCACCGCCCGCGCCGACATCGCGCTGTTCGCCGCCAAACACGCCGGGCGCGACCGAGTCATCGTCCACACCATTGACGGCGGCGTCACCGAGGCGCAGGCCAACGTGCCGAGCCTCGCGAAGCACTGACAGCCTGAAAGAGGGCCGTTTGATGCCGTTCAGTGCCGTTCGATTCCGCCTCTGGTCCCACACGGGATCAGTAGCGACACCGCGGAAGGTGGATGGGGGAGAGGTGATCCCTTGCTCGTCGCCTGCGACGGCTCATCTTTTCGGGAGGACCGTGTCTGCGTCAACCGCCACACGCGCGGCGGCTGGTGCAACCTGGCTATCGGCCATCCGCCAAGTCGTCGAACACGCTCCGTCCATGAGACGTCGCTCTTGCGCGCCCAACACTTCGACAACTTCGGGTGACCCGGAAATCGTCACCCTGCACCGGCGTCACGCCCGGAGCGGGATGGCCGACGAACGTCCCCGCCCGGATGGGACCGGCCGCGGACAGGTTCTGTACGGCGGTTGCGGAGGGCCGGTTGACGCATGACGGGACCGGCGGCGCCTTGCCCATGCCGTGACCAAGTTGACGGCGTACCGGCCGGTGTCGGTGAAGGAGAACCTGCCGAGCAGGCGCCGGATCGACCTTGCTGTGGGTGCTGTCTTGGCGCTCGACCGGGCTGCGGCCACACCACGCTCGTCCGGGCGGGTGTTCGCGTTCCGTTGGCCGGCGTGACCTTGTTCTCTACCCGCCGGCCTCGTCGGAGGACGTCGCTCGGCCGAGGTACGGCAGCAGGGGATGGCCCTGCAGTAGCAGCGGGTTTCTGCTCAATGCGACCGCAACCGGCGAACCGGAGTGACCGTCGCCTGAATGGCGCCAGGCGTTCCTCGAGGGAAGGTTGGCGACCAAGAGCAACCCGAACGGTGGAGACGACATTTGTACCGGCCGTCGACCCTGTGACGTACGAAGATCTCGCCTACCGGGCGAACACTGAGATCGTCCGGCTGTTGTCGTCGATCCGCGCCATGTTGATCTTCTTTACCGTGCTGGCGATCCTGGGGCTTATCGGCGGCGTCATCGGCGTCGTTGATCTGATCCACGCGGCGAACAGTTCCTCAACAGGTTTCTGAGCCACAGCAAACACCGCCCCCACCATCTCCACGACGCCGGATGCACCCAGACCGCTGCCATTCTCAAATCCGCATCGCGTTGGCGAGCAGCCCGTCGGCGGTCAGCCGTGGTCGAGGCTCATCCATGCGCTATTTCCAGAGGCGGTTGTACGGCCTGCCGAGTGCCCGCGTCACCTTGCGCCGCACCAGCCGCTTGCCGAGGGTGCCGCGCTCGGCGGCGTTGACATCCCCGCTGAGCCGGCTGAGTTTGTAGCTCGACCTCTGCAGGTCACGTAGGAAGCTCACGGCCGTAGCAGACCACGTTAAAAAGGCGGCGCGCTTAGAGCAGTTAGACCCTCGTGCTGGGGCTGCCACTATCGCGGAGAGTGTCAGCGGTTCCCGCTAGCGTCCGGTGATGGACTTGCAGTCGGGTGACCGGGTCGAACGCCGGTTCGGCGGCGGAGAATCCCGTACCGGTCGAATCAGTGGCCGGGCGCGTGAGGGCTTCGACACTCGGCATGTGACGGCCGCGGACGACACCTATCCAGCCGCGTTATTCGCCGGTTGGAGGGCGCGCGTCGATCACCGGCGGACGGTCTTTTGGGGTCACATGGAAAGGTCGGCGTACCATTTCCCGCCGATCTGGATACAGGGGAACGGCGACAACACTGTTGGAGAGTTGTTGCCGGTGAGGGTGTCGAACTCCTTCTGGAACGGCGTGCCGGGCGGCATGCCAGTCTGCGGGTCGTTATTTGTGTAGGTGGCTTCGGAGGGGATCGTCAGGGTGCCGATGATGCTCACCAGAGCTTCGTTGCCCTGCACCACAGCGTTCTGGACGATGAAGTTGCCGGTGGCTTTGACGGTGTTGCCGGCTTCGACAGACATGCAGGTGTTCTGGGCGCTGGGTTGAAGAAGTGAGCAGACGTGGTTCCAGTCACCCTGTTGTTCGGCGGTGTAGAGGGTGTTGGCTACCCACTCCGGGCTTCCTGGCGTGAAATTGCTGGGTTCGCCATTTGAAGTGGTGGTTGTCGACGTCGGTGCTGGTGCTGGGTTGGTGAGCAGGTGGAAGTTGTGCCCGTCCCAGGACCAGCTGTCGTTGCGTGACTGGCTGGGCGAGGCGGCGACATCGCCTGCGGCATAAGCGCTTTCGACGGCACGTACTGCATCTGTGGCGAGCTGGATCGACGGCTGGCTGAACGCTGTCGCTCCGTAGGTGGATGGGGTGACGGTGTGCAGCACACCGAGTGCGTGCAGCCCGGCGGTGCCGGTGTAGACGACGAGGCTGTCAGCGAGGGTGCTTGCTCCGGTGCCGCCGCCGGTGTCGCAGGTGACGAGCAGCGCCGCATCGTCATGCCCGGATTTCTCCAGGTCGCCGTAGCTGATGCCGCCCCCGACTGAAATGGGCACCGGCACCGACACCGTGACCGTCGGAAAGCCTGGGAAGCGGTTTGAGGCTGCGGTCGCTCGGCCGTCTTTGAGCTGCACGGGCCCGCTTGTCCCGCACGCGTCAGCGGGGACGGTCACGTTGGCCCAGTTGACTTGCTGCACGTTCACGTCGGCCGGCGGAGGCGCGGTCTGCGCCACTCCATCGCGGACGAGCGTGTCGACGTTCGGAGAGCCCAGCCCGGTGGCCGCATCCCAGCCGACACCAACCGGCCCGGCCAAGTCTCCTCCGCCGTTCTGGGCAGTGCTCACGTCAAACAGCGGCCGATCGGACCGGCCGGCAAGGCTGTACAGCACCGCATTGGCGACGCCCAGGAACGGCGCCCCGTGCGCCGCGGCGTCCTGGTCGTAGATCGCGGCCACTCCCGCCCACAGCGAAGCGGCCACGCTCGTGCCCCCCACTGTTTCCTCGCAATAAAAAGGGCATTGCGCATGGCTAGGGTCATAGATGGTGACAGTGAGCCCGTTGTTGCTGTCGCTGTCGATAGCGACGTCCGGCACCATTCGGTTGGTCCCACCCGCCGGTAGGCCGGCGCCGCGTTGCCAGACGGGACGGGCAAAGAAGCCCGAGGTCCCGCCGCCGCTGGCAAACTTCGGTTTTTCGGACACGTCATCCCAGGCTTGCTCGGCGTTGAGCGTGTCGGCAGAGGTGAGGTCTAGGTGAGTACCTCCCACTCCGGTGACCGACGGGTCGCTTGCTGGATAGTCGACTCCCGAAGAGTCGACGAATCCGTTAGGGGCCATCCCGGAAAAGGCGGGGCATTCCTTGCCGGTGTCCCCGGAAGCGGCGAACACTGCTACCCGCTTCACCACGGCCAATTCGCTGAACCATGAAGCGAGCACGCTGAGGTCACGCCGGCTGATCTGACTTTCACATGAGCCGTAGCTGATGCTGGCGATGTGTTCACCGTCGTTGGAGACTCCCTGGATGAAGGAGGCGAGACCGACGATCCACGACGGGTAGTCGGCCGCGGACGCCTCATAGACGTGGATGGCTGCTCCCGGAGCCATGGCGTGAACCGCCTCGATGTCGATGTCCGCCTCGCTCCTGTCGGAGCCGAATGACGGTGTCGGGTTTTCGTCGGTCACCCATCCGTATGGGACGCCGCTGCTGGACTGGCCGGCGGGGAAGCTGACGGCGATCTTCGGGAACGGCAGACCCTCACGACCCGAGAACGAGTCGATGTTGCTACTCGAGAAGCTGTCTTTGGCGAAGATAGCCACGGTTTGACCGGTTCCGTCGGTGCCGGCCGATATCAAGCGCTGCGCGTTATAAGCCGTGTGCAATTGGCTAGCAGACACCTCAGAGCCGCCCAGCGGCGCGGCGCGAACCGAGTCGTCTAAGCCGAATACGGCAACCGCGTCCGGCGGTAGCTTCGACGGCCGGTCGTTGGCCGTGAACAGCTCTCCGCTGGAGCGCTCACGATAGCGATACAAACGCACGCCGAATGCCGACTCCAACGTTCGCGCCGTGCCCGTGACAGTCACCGACCCCAGGTGCGAATCCGTCGAACGAACCGATAACCCTGCGGCGCGCAACGACGACGCCAACGCAGGCACCTGACCTGGCGACCGTGCCGCGACCATGACGGCCCGTTGCTGTCCGCCGGGCACTTCGCCCAACCGCTGCGAATGCGCGATTGCCGGCGCCACATCCGACAGTGGCGCCGAAGACGGGGCAGCCGGAGCGGACTTGCCGTGCCCGGACGAACACGCGCAGACCGCCACCAGCAAGGCTGCAGCCATGGCGGCGCCGATCGTGCGTGGCTGATTGTTGGCTCGAAGCAAGCGCGCCACACCGCCCATAGTCGCCCCCGCTCGCGTCGGCAGGGCGCCGAGCCGGATGGTCCTCGGCGTCAAAGTCCCAGCAAGATACGTATAAGTTGACTGCCGCGTCGCGGAACACGAAAATCTCAGACCCGCCAAATGCGCGCAGACCGCGGAGGCTTCATTCCCATTCGATAAACCGTGAACATCTCGCCAAACCGACATTCTCGTCACAAACGGTCAACACCGCGGAGAGTCCGGCGATGAAACCCCGCACCATGCATTCCGGTCAGAAGCGCACTGCCGGCATCATCTCTGGCATCCCACCCCAGCCGCGCCGGTCTCGGTCGCCAGCAACACCGCGACATCCACCTTCGACAATCTCGCGGCGACTGAGGCGGCGAGCATTGCGTCATCACCGGCAGCGCGATCGCCCCCTGTCGCCGAGGCTCAAGATCGCGTGTGGTCTATCGGCCCTGTCACCGACCGCCCAGCCAGGATGAAGTGGAGCCTCGCCCAAACGGGTTGCCCGGCAAGGGATGTGATCGACGTGGTCGAGCCCAACCCTCGGGGAGTTGGTCTCCGAGGTACTCGACGTCATCCACGACTTGCCGGCCGTCGTGACTGCGCCGCTGTATCGGCGGTGGCACTTGCGCTGGGGTGCTTCTTCGGCCGAGGTCAGCGCGGCGCTGCAGGGTGACGGCCTGTTGTCGAAGGCTCAGTTCCGGGCCACCAGGGCGATCACCATCGAGGCACCGACGACCGCGGTCTGGCCGTGGCTGGTGCAGGTCGGCTGCCAACGCGCCGGCTTCTACAGCAACGACCTGCTCGACAATCTCGCCCACCCCAGTGCGACCACCTTGCTGTCCGCGCTGCAGCACCTCGAGATCGGGCAGGGGGTGCCGATGTCTCCCGCAGCCGTGCCCACCGAGCGTGCCGGCCTCAACCAGCCACCCGCGTGACCTGGCGCCTCCGTGTAGGCGATCGGACTCAAGCCAGGGGGTCTGCTACAGGCGTCCAAGTCGCCACTCGCGCACGGTGGCATCGGAGACTTCGTCGGCTCCGTCGGCGTAGAGCAGCGTGATGTCGATCCGGGCATGGCCGAGGCGCTTGCGGATGACCGCGAGAGGAACGCCAGCGTTCACGAGTTCGGTCCCGTGAGAGTGCCGCAATCTATGGATGTTTGCGGTGACACCTGCTTTGGTGCAGTAGCGGGCCCACCGTGCATGCGCGGACTGGTGGGTGAGATGCTGGCCGCAGTCGTGGGAACGCGCAGGCGCAAACGGCTAACTCGCTGGTGCGGTGACACCGGCACCCGGGAGATCCTTCGGACCGAGCCCACGGATCGTTCGCTTGAGCACGGATGCAAGCTCGTTGCCGATTCGGACGGTGCGCCGGCCTGCTCGGGTCTTTGGGCCGCCGAGGTAGTAGGCCCCAACCCCCGCCTTCGCGAACTCGCCTGTCGCGTTCTTCTTCCAGGCCCGGCTCACCTTGATGTGCGGGCGGCCAGTCTGCAGAGCGAAGTCGGAGGGATACAACGCAGTCAGCTCGCCCCAGCGGGCGCCGCTTCCCACCGCAATAAGCACCAGGTCCCGATCCGTCTGCTGACCGACGGCGACGATCTTCCCGCCCTGATCGGGATCGGGAAGTCCCGGCCACATGGCCGTCGCGATGAGCCTCACCTCGTCGACGTCGAGGAAGACCATCTCTTCGGTGGTGCGGTTCGCGTCGCGTCGCGGCAGGCTCTTGCCCGTTCTTGCGCAGGGATTGGCGGGACGCAGGCCCTCCGCCACCGCACGCTGCATGACGTCGAAGAGGAAGCCGTGCCAGTTGGCGAGCGTCTTGGGGGAGCTGCCTGCGAGCTCACGGGCATTGATCCATCGAGCGACGTGGCGTTCGGTAAGGTCCTGGATGGTGACAATGGTGGCGTCGGTGTCAAGATCGGCGGCGACCTGGATTCCGAGTTCGTACGTCAGCACCTTGGCCTGGTTCGCGTACCGCTGGCGGGTGTCGGGCTGGATGCCGGTCTTGTCGCGCCCGCACTGCATGGCGAACGTCAGGAAGTCTTGGTCGACGACCGGTGGCTCAGTAAGCAGGTCATTGCGGTAGCCCACCCCTTTGATCCAGCCTTCCGGCCAACGTTCTCCGGCGGCCTCGACGTCGCGCTGAAATCGGAGGGCTTGACTTCGATGGTCGGGACCGAAGGTCTCGCCTTCTGGGTGACCGTCCTGACGCCACTTGATGCGGTAGCTGGCGATGGTGGGGTCGGACTTCCAGGGGCGGGTTTCAAGGGTGGCCATTTGGCCTCCTTGGGATGGGGGATGTCCCGCTCCCTTTCGTCTTCGGGGTCCAAAGATCGGAAGTTCGCAAGAGCATCCCGGCGGCTGGGGAGAGCCGCTCCTGATCCCACAGTGATCCCACAGGCGAAATCGAATCTGGCTTGCAGCGATAAACGTGCAGCCCAGAGGCCATATCAGACGAGTGCGGAAGGGGGGATTCGAACCCCCACGCCCGTTAGGGCACTGGATCCTAAGTCCAGCGCGGCTGCCGTTACGCCACTCCCGCCAGGCGTTCCAGTTAAGCGGCAATCCCGAGATCACGCAGCAGCTTTGCTACGTGACCGGTGGCCTTCACGTTGTAGCGGGCCTCCTCGATCTTGCCGTCGGCGCCGACGACGACCGTCGAACGGATGACCCCGACCCGCTTCTTGCCGTACATCGTCTTCTCGCCCCAGGCGCCGTAGGCCTCGAGCGTGGTGTGGTCGGGGTCGGAGAGCAGCGGGAACGTGAGGTGCTGGTTGTCGCGAAATTTGGCGAGCTTCGCGGGCTTGTCGGGGCTGATTCCGACGACCGCGTAGCCCGCGGAATCGAGGGTGGCCAGCTCGTCGCGGAAGTCGCAGGCCTGCGTGGTGCAGCCGGGCGTGGAGGCCGCGGGGTAGAAGTACACGATGACGCGCTTGCCGGCGAAGTCGGACAGCGAGACGGGCTTCTCGTCGGCGTCGGGCAGCGTGAAGGCGGGAGCGACGGCTCCGGGTTCAAGACGTGGCATCGCCTTACCGTAGTGCCCTCACCGTCAGTTGCCCGACTAGGCCATTGTGGGAGCGCCCGCTGGTGGACACTACGAGTGTGAGCGAATCCGCGGCCGAACTGTCGAGCGGACAGTCCTTTGCCGGCTGGCGCATCGAACGAGAACTGGCGCGCGGCGGCATGGGAGTGCTCTACCTCGCTCACCACCCCCGCTTGCCTCGAACTGACGTGATCAAGGTGCTCTCCCCGTCCTTGAGTGCCAACCAGCGTTTTCGCGAACGATTCCTTCGTGAGGCGAACCGCATGTCATCGCTCTCGCACCCTCACGTCATGCCGATTCACGACTCCGGCGAGGCGCCGGACGGCACCCTCTACCTCGTCATGCCCTACATCGCCGGCGGCGATCTTCGCGGGCTGCTGCAGGAGACCGGCCGACTGGCCCCGGATCGGGCGGCGCGGCTCATCGCCCAGCTTGCGGCCGCACTCGATGCCGCGCACCGCGTCGGAGTCGTTCACCGCGACGTCAAGCCGGAAAACGTGATGCTCGCGTCCGTCGAGCCCGACGAATCCGATCACGCCCTCCTGACCGACTTCGGGATCAGCCGGGCGGAAATGTCCTCCACCACGCTGACGGCGACGGGTGAGCTCCTGCTCACTCCCGCTTACGCCGCTCCCGAGCAAGTGCTGGGCGGGTCGATCGACGCCCGCGCCGATCAGTACGCTCTCGCCTGCATCTTGTACGAGTTGCTCACCGGCCGACCGCCGTACCTCAATGAGGCTCCGGTGGCCATGCTCATGGCCCACGTCCAGGAACCGCCGCCGCAGCTGGCCAAACTGCTGGGCTTGCCGTTGGCCATCGATGATGTCCTCGGCCGGGCGATGGCCAAGAAGCCAGAGTTGCGTTACCCCAGTTGTCGCGAGATGGCCAAGGCGGCGCTGGCCGTCCTGGCGCCGGGCACCCCGATGGCAGCGACGGCGGGCCTGCGGGAGACGCTTCCGGCGTTCCCCCCTCGGCCCGGCTCACCACCACCGCAGCCTTACGACGGTGGGTCGTCCGGCCCGCCCCGGCGCCGTCGGCGGCGCGGTCTGGTCATCGTGGCTGCGGCGATCGTCGTGCTGGCAGCCGCCGGTGCGGTCGTTGGGCTCACGACCGGCGGCGGGACCAAGAAGCCAATAGCCCCGTACGACGCGCTGCTTACCCGGATACCGCAGGACGTCCGGGGGTCCTGCAAGAACAACATCAGCAGCCTCACCCCCAACTCGCGGCCATTCGTGGTCGCGAAAATCGCGTGCAATCGGACAATCGACGGCCGCCAGCTCTCGGTGACCTACCGTGCGGTAGCCGGCGACACCGCGGCGGTCACCACGTACCGGACGATGCTCGGGCTCGGCGGTAGCAACCACTCGCCGGGCAATTGCATGACGTTCGTCAGCACGGATCCCAACTCACACGGAACGAAGGGCTTCGGTCAGATCGTGCAGACCTCATCGCTCGCCGGTGGGGTCTGGTGTGACATGGACGGCACGCTCTGGTACCTGCAGTCGACGCCCGCGAGGGGCCACCCGGTGACCATCACCGAGGTTCACACCAGCGCGGGCAACGCGCAGGAGCAAGCACCGCGTCGTTTCAGCGATCTCGAAGCGGTGGCCCCCAAGACGTAGGCCTGCGTCAGGCGACGTTTTTGGGGGTGTCGACCGGCTCGGGCAGGCGCTCGACGACGACGATATGGCCCGGCTGCACCTTGGCCTTCGGGTGCCCCGGGCTCAGGAAGACGAACTTCTTGTAGGCCCAGAAGCGGAAGAAGGTCGCCGTGCCGGTGCCGATGACGTTGCCCCAGATGTTGGTGGCCAGCGGGCTGTCCTGGTGCAGCGCGTAGCGGCCGAAAGCCAGGAACACCAGCGCGATCGCGAGTCCGACGAAGTTCAGGGCGATGAACAGCGAATATTCACGCCGCACGCCGCTGCGGGCACGGTGGGCGAACGACCAGTGACGGTTAGCGAAGTAGTTGACCGTCGCGGCGATGATCGTCGACAGGGTCTTGGCGGTGAGTGGCCCGAGCTCCCACCCGTAGTGGAAGGCGTTGAAAAGGCCCGTGTCGATGATGTAGCAGAAGGCGCCGACGACGCCGAACTTCGCGACCTCGTGCACCAGAGTTTGCCAGCGGGCGTAGAACTGCCGTACGAAAGTCACGAACCGTCCTGCACGTCGGGGATAGGGGAGGCGCCTCGCTGTCGCGGCGACCGGGGACTTCATCGGAAGGTACCCGCCGCGGGGGCGCCCAAGCTAGAACGCCACGCCATCCGGCGACTACGCAGGGGCTTCGTGAAACGGGGAAGGCATTCCCACACAGCACACACATGGGATTGTCCTGCAGGCTAGTCGGCGCCCCGCCCGCTGCGGCCTCGCTCGGGCAAACTGTCAGCGAATACACATAGAGAACGGGGGCTCCTCGGTGACGGCGACCGACGATGCAGTGCTGGCTTCACGGGCTTGGCGAGACAGCCATTTCCCCAATGAGGGGCATCTCGACGTCGCTCCGCGCAAGCAACTGGCGGTCGTCACGTGCATGGATTCGCGCATCGATGTCTTCGGCCTGCTGGGACTCGAGGTCGGGGAGGCCCACGTCCTGCGTAATGCTGGCGGCGTCATCACCGACGACATGATCCGCTCGCTCGCGATCAGCCAGCGCCGCCTGCGTACTCACGAGATCGTGCTGGTTCACCACACCGACTGCGGGCTCATGCAGCTCAGCGAGGGCGGATTCAAAGATGAGCTGGAGGCGGATTCCGGAGTGCGACCCCCTTGGGCGGTCGAGTCCTTCACGGATCCGGTGAGCTCGGTACGGCGGTCGATGGAGCGCATTCGCCGCTCACCGTTCATCCCGCACCGCGGCTCGGTGCGCGGGTTCGTTTACGACGTTGACAGCGGTGAGCTGCGCGAAGCTCACTGAGCTGTCAGGGACGTCCGAGGGCTCGGTAGACCCAGCCGGCCGCCCGCCAGGCGTCGGGATCGAGCGCGTTACGGCCGTCGACGATCCGCTTCAGCGCGACGGCGTCGGAGAGCGTGGCCGGGTCCATGTCGCGAAACTCACGCCATTCGGTGAGGTGCAGGACGATGTGGGCGCCGTCGACCGCGTCAAGCGCCGAATCGCAGTAGGTCAGCTTCGGGTGAATACGAGCGGCAGTCGCATTCGCCTGCGGGTCATAAACGCGCACGTGGGCCCCCTGCAAGCGGATGGCCTCGGATACGTCCAGCGCCGGCGAATCGCGTACGTCATCGCTGTTGGGTTTGAAGGCGGCGCCAAGCACACCGACCCGGACCCCGCCGGCGAACGAACCGCCGGTCAGCTCGCGGGCCAGATCCACCATCCGGGTGCGGCGGCGCATGTTGATCGCATCCACCTCACGCAGGAACGACAGCGCCTGGTCGACACCGAGCTCACCGGCGCGCGCCATGAACGCCCGGATGTCCTTGGGCAGGCACCCGCCGCCGAAACCGAGGCCGGCATGCAGGAAACGGCCGCCGATGCGGGTGTCGTACGACAGCGCCTGGGACAGCTGCGTGACGTCGGCACCGGTGGCTTCGCAGACCTCGGCCATCGCATTGATGAACGAAATCTTCGTGGCCAGGAACGCATTGGCCGCGACCTTGACCAGCTCCGCGGTGGCGAAATCGGTGACGACGAGGGGGGTGCCCGTCTCTATCAGCGGGCCGTAGACCTCGCGCAGGATCGATTCGCTGCGCCCCCCGGGGTTGACGCCGACCACCAGCCGGTCAGGCTTCAGCGTGTCCGCAACGGCCCACCCCTCGCGCAGAAACTCCGGGTTCCATGCGACCTCGACCCCGTCCGGAGCCGTCTTGAGGATCTGGGCTTCCAGGCGGCGGGCGGTGCCGGCCGGGACGGTTGATTTGCCGACCACGAGCGCGCCTGGCCGCAGGTGGGGCACCAAGCTGGCGGTGGCCGCATTGACGTAGGTCATGTCAGCGGCGAACTCGCCGGTTTTCTGCGGGGTGCCGACGCACAGGAAATGCACGTCACCGAACGCGCCGACCTCCTCGTAGGAGGTGGTGAACCGCAGCCGGCCGGAGTTCACGTGCTTGGCCAGCAGCTCGGGCAACCCCGGCTCGAAGAAGGGGATGGTGCCGGCCGCCAGCTGGTCGACCTTCGTCTTGTCGATGTCGAGCCCCAGCACTTCGAAGCCGAGCTCAGCCATGCAGGCAGCGTGAGTTGCGCCCAGGTATCCGGTGCCCAGAACGGTGATCCGCAGCTCACTCATACCCGAACGTTATCCGCCGACCAGTTCGAGGATTTTGGTGTCATATGGGCCGCCCGCTGCCCTTGCCTCTCGTCGCAAAGCAACGACGGGCGCGTTGGGGTTGACTGGGCGCATGCCCTTGAACGGTGAATACGAACCCAGCCCGGCTGCCTGGGTACGTGACCAGGTGGAGCTTTACGAGCGGTCCGGAGGTACGGAGGGCACCACGTTGCGAGGGCTGCCGGTGATCATTCTGACGACCAAAGGCGCCCAATCCGGGAAGCTTCGCAAGACGCCGCTCATGCGGGTGGAACACGACGGCGAGTACGCGCTCGTGGCCTCCCAGGGCGGCGCGCCCAAGCATCCGGTCTGGTACTGGAACCTCCTTGCCGATCCCCAGGTCGAGCTTCAGGACGGCCCGGCTCCGAAGGACATGACGGTGCGCGAAGTCTCCGGTGCGGAAAAGGCGCTGTGGTGGGAGCGGGCCGTCGCGGCGTGGCCGGACTACGCGAATTACCAGCGCAAGACTGATCGCCGGATCCCGGTCTTCGTCGCGCGCGGCGAAACGAGCGCCTGACCCGATGCGCGAGGGGGAGCTGCTCTGGACGCCCTCCGACGACCGCGCCGGTGAATCAGCCATGGCGCGCTTCCTTTCGGCGCACGGCCAGGATCCGGGGGATCCGCAGGCGGCGTGGCGCTGGTCGGTCGCCGATCTTTCGACCTTCTGGGACGGCGTCTGGCAGTTTTGCGGCGTCATCGGTGAGCGCGGTGACGGTCCCGCGCTGGCGAGCCGCGCGCTTCCGGGAGCTCGCTGGTATCCCGGTGCGCGACTGAATTACGCCGAGAACGTGCTGGCCCGCGACTGGCCGGACGGCAAGCCCGCGCTCGTCGCTTTGCGCGAGGACGGTCGCCGGGTGAGCCTCGGGATGGGGGAACTGCGCGAGGCCGTCGCCCGGGCTGCGGCGGGCCTGCGGCGGCTCGGCGTCGGCGCGGGTGACCGCGTCGCAGCGGTGCTTCCCAACGCCGAACACGCCGTCATCGGGTTTCTCGCGGCCGCGAGCATCGGGGCGATCTGGTCGTCATGCTCGCCCGACTTCGGACCGACTGGCATCCTCGACCGCTTCCAGCAGATCGAGCCCAAGGTGCTCATCGCGGTTGATGGCTACCGCTACAACGGGCGCGGTTTTGACATCCGCGACACCCTCGCGCAGCTGCAGGAGGGGTTGCCGAGCCTCGCGGCGATGGTGGTCGTCCCGTATCTGGATGAAGGCGCGGCTGCCCTCCTGGGCACGGTGGGATGGGACGAGCTGGTGGCCGAGCCGGCCGAGCTCGCGTATCAGCGGATGCCGTTCGATGCTCCGCTGTGGATCCTGTACTCCTCCGGCACGACCGGGCGGCCGAAGCCCATCGTTCATGGCCATGGCGGCATCGTTCTGGAACACCTGAAACAGCTGATGCTGCATACGGATCTGGGGCCGGACGACACATTTTTCTGGTTCACCACGACCGGCTGGATGATGTGGAACCTGCTCGTCGGCGCACTGCTCGTCGGGTCCACGATCGTCGCGTATGAGGGTAGTCCGGTGTTCCCGGATCTCGGTGCGCTCTGGCGGATGGCCGAGCAGGCCGAGGTCACGGTCTTCGGTACGAGCGCGCCGTTCATCGGCTCATGCATGAACGCCGGTCTCGTGCCGCGCGAGCTCGCTGATCTGTCGCGGCTGCGCACCGTCGGTTCCACCGGTGCCCCGCTCTCGCCCGACGGTTTCGCCTGGGTCTACGAGAGCGTTAACCCTGACGTGTTGCTGGCGTCGATCAGTGGCGGCACCGACGTGTGCACGGGTTTCGCGGGCGCCACGCCACTCGCACCCGTCTACGCCGGGGAGATCCAGACGCGCATGCTGGGCTGCGCCTTGGCGGCCTATGACGGTGAGGGCCGTGAGGTGATCGACGAGGTTGGTGAGCTGGTGGTCACGGCGCCCATGCCGAGCATGCCGATCGGCTTCTGGGGCGATCCTGACGGCCAAGCGTACCGGGCCGCTTACTTCGAGGCCTACCCGGGCGTTTGGCGCCACGGCGACTGGTGTCGCATCACCGGTGCCCGCGGATCGGTGATCATCACCGGGCGGTCGGACGCGACCCTCAACCGCGGTGGCGTCCGGCTCGGGACGGCCGAGTTCTACCGGGTGGTGAACGCGCTGCCCGAGATCGTCGACAGCCTGGTGGTCGATGTCGCGGACCAGCTGCTGCTTTTCGTCGTGCTGGCTGACGATGCGACGCTCGACGACGAGCTTCGCGCCCGCATCCGTACCGCCCTGCGGACACAGCTCTCGCCGCGCCACGCTCCCGACCGGATCGACGCGGTCGGCGATCTGCCGCGCACGCTGAACGGCAAGAATCTCGAGGTGCCGGTGAAGCGGATCCTGCTGGGTCAGCCGGTCGGGCAGGCGGTGGCGACCGCCGCCCTTGCCAATCCGGAATCGCTCGACGTCTTCATTGCCCTGAAGGCGGAGTTGGCCGGCTCAGCCGAGCCGGGGTAACCCGGCGACTTCGAGACCGAAGGTGGCCGTCACCCGTTCGGCGTCGACCCGGTGGGCCAACGCGGCTGGATCGGTGTGGCGGCACAGCACGAGCGAACCTCCTCCGGCCAGCACCGGCAGGAGGGGATCGAGCCGGTCAGTGAGTATGCGCTCGGGGAGGCCGGTTACCGCGACCGCGGCGCTCGGGTAGCGGGGCGCGAACCGGTCACCGTGAGCGCGCACGTCCACGGCGTAGTCGAGTACCCCTTCCTGCGGCGCTATCAGCCCGAGTCCCATGGGGCGCAGGGCGAGTCCGACAATCTCCTCCACGACCGGGTCGGCGGGCAGCTCCGCGCCTTCGAGCCAGAACGTGATCCGCGCCGGGCCGTCCGCCAGCGCGCCTCCGGCCACCAGCACCGCCACCGTGATGACCGCGGTCTGCCAGTGGGCCGGCAGCGCCACGCTCACCGCTTCCCCCGGCTCCAGAAGCAGCTCGTCCAGCAGGAAATTGGCGGTCTTGGCGACCCAGTTGTCGAACGTGGTCACCGACAGCTCGATGCGCTCGCCGGTGAGGTCGTCGTACATCGTCAGCAGCGGCCTGCCGGGGTCGCTCTGGAGCGCGCCGCGCAGCAGCGCATACGCATCAGTGGGCATCAGCTAGAACGTGCAGCGGTTGCCGGCAGAGGCGGCGGTGTTAGCCGGAGCTGCCGGGCTGCTGCTGGGCGTCGGCATCGCGGGCTGGCTCGGCGTCACCGCGGCCCCGCTGCCCAGCGTGACGGTGGCGACCGAGCGGTAATTGGCTCCGAGAATCAGCACCACGCCGTTGGTCACGCTGGCGTCTTCCTTCAACACCGAGCCCGGAATGGCGGCCGCGAGCGTACGCGCCGAGTCCTCGCCGCCGGGCCCGTAGTGAACCTCAGAGACGCTGTAGTTGTTGTTGTCCGCCGGGCCGGGAGCCCCGGTGCGGAAACCTTGCTGCCCGAGCGCCTTCGTCACCTGAGCGGCTAGGCCGGTGCGCCCGACGCCGTTTTCGACGGTGACGACGACCTGCGACGGCGGCACCGTCACGGCCTTCGGCTTCGGCGCGGCGGAGGCCCCGGCGCTGCGTGAGGGGACGACCTTCTGATCCTTGAGCTTGGCGATCATGGCGTCGAAGCCGGCCTGGTCGAGGATCTGGACGTTGCCCACGCTGCGCGGCTGACCGTTGGGAATCAGCTCCAGCCCACCGGCCGAATCGGTGAACACCTGCCCCAGGTTGGTGTCCGTCGATTCCAACCCACGTTGCGGGATGGTCTCGAAAGTGACATTGCTCAGACCGACGCCTTTCAGCCGGAACGCCAGCTTCTCCAGGTCGGTGAGCGAGGTGTCCTGGTCGAGCGTCAGCGAATCCTTGATCGCCGCCAGCAGTTTGGCGACGGCGACCGGGTTGAACAGGATGCGGTTGGAGGTGGCCGCCCGGAACACCGATCCGAGGAACTGCTGCTGGCGCTGAATGCGGCCGATGTCGCCGTTGACCAGGCCGTGGCGCTGGCGGACGAAGGCCAGTGCCTGATCGCCGACGACGGTCTGAACGCCGTCGCGGCCGTGAAACCCGCTGTAGCCATCGCTGATGTTGGTGATCCCGTAGTCGCCGGGGTCGTGGTATGTCGACGGCAGGATGCACACCTGCGCGCCGTTGATCGCCTGACTGATGCGCTTGAAGCCGTCAAGATCCACTGCGACGTAGTGATCGACCCGGATGCCGGTCATCGCCTCGACGGTGCGCACCAGCAGCGACGGCCCGCCGTCACTGATCGCCTCGTTGAACTTCGCCTTGTGGGACGGATGGGCGCCCTTGGTGTCGGTGTACTCGGGAATGGTCACGAGCGTGTCGCGCGGAAACGAGACGTTCGTCGTGGTCCCGTCGGCGTCGAGGTGGGCCAGGATCGTCGTGTCGCTGCGCTGCCCCGAGCGGTCGCCGTACAGACCGGCCGTGCCGTTGTCGGTGCCGACCAGCAGCCAGTTTTCGCTGCCCGCGGGCGCGTCGGCGGGGCGGTGCTGTCCCAGGTTCAGATGGATGCGGGCGATCGAACCATCGAACCATTTGACGACGACGTATCCGCCGACGCTGGCGATGAGCACGACGGCCGAGAGCGCGATGGCGAGGAGATTGCCCAGCCAGAGCACCGGATGACGGCGTCGGCGACTTGGTCCACGGGGGTCGAGTTCGGGAGGCAGAACGGAGCGCGCCGAGACGTCGACCACGGCGTTAACTCCCTTCATTATTCGGGAACGGTACCGCGACCCACCCTGCTTGACGTATGGCAACGCGCTGGGGTTCCGCACTCAGATTCGCGTTACATGCAGGTCACACGCCGGCTTTCTGGTTGCCTGGAGCGATGAGCCACCCTCCAGCCCAACCGCGAATCGTGGTCCTCGGAGCCGCCGGGCAGGTCGGCTCGGAACTGGTGTCACTGCTGGCGCAGGTCCCACCCCCTCATGGCTGGCAGGGCCTCACCCGCGCGGAGTGTGACGTCACCGATCTGCATCGGGTACGCGCCGTCGTCGCCGATCAGGCGCTGGCCGCCATTTCTGCCGATGCCGGCGGGCTGATCGTGATCAACACCGGGGCGTACACGAACGTCGACGGAGCTGAAACCGATGAGGAGGCGGCGTACGCCGTCAACGCGGCAGGGCCGGCGCACCTCGCCCTCGCGTGTTCCGAGGTGGGCGCGCAGCTTGTGCACCTGTCGACGGACTACGTGTTCTCCGGCGATCGCACGGATGGCCTGCCCTACGCGCCGGCAGATCCGGTCGAACCGCGCTCGGCGTACGGGCGCACCAAGCTGGCGGGGGAGCAGGCGGTGCGCGAACTGCTGCCGCACGGCTCGTGGGTCGTGCGCACGGCCTGGGTCTACGGCGCCGGCGGCGGCAACTTCGTGAAAACGATGGCCCGCCTGGGCGCCGAGCGGGAGACCCTTGACGTGGTCGACGACCAGATCGGATCGCCGACCTGGGCCGCAGATCTCGCCGCGGGCCTGCTTGAGCTGGTAGCCATCAGCCCACCGGCCGGTATTTACCACGCCGGCGGTGGTGGCCGGGCGAGCTGGTATGAGCTCGCGCGGGCCGTTTTCGAGGAACTCGGACGCGATCCCGAGCGGGTACGTCCGACAAGGAGCGCGGACTTCGTGCGCCCGGCGCCGCGGCCGGCCTGGTCGGTCTTGTCGAGCGAGGAGTGGGCGGCCGCGGGCCTTACGCCGCTGCGACCGTGGCGAGACGCCCTGGCCGCGGCATACAGGAAGGACGGCCCGGCGCTAGGGAGCTAGCGCCGAGCCGTCCGCTGGCTGTGGTGGGCTGGTGTTAGAAGTTGTATCCCCTTACTGCGCAGGCGCCCGGGATCACGGTGTCATTGTGGGTGGCGTTGTAGAAGTTCACGACGTTGCGCGAGAAGCCGCCGCCGCTGGCGATGAGGCCGTAGCGCTGGCCAGTCGCCAGGTTGTCGATGCGGTAGTTACCCGCACCGTTGACGGTGCCCATCCCGAAGCCTTGGGTGGCCAGCGTGTTCGATGCCATCGACCAGGCGTTCACCTTGCCGACAGCACCCGCGGGCCAGCCATTGATGTGTCCGACGAGGCTGCCCGTGTTGCCGCCGGCGGAGCAAACCTTGGGCAACACGATGGAAACGTTGCTGAGGCCAGCGCCGATGGACAGGTCCCGCTTGTAGGTGAGTCCGTAGGTCGAGGTGTTCGTGCTACCGGCGGCGATCCCGGTGTAGCCGCGGTAGTTGTTCAGCCAGGCGGTCGGCGTCGGGGCCTTGGGATAGACCTCGACGTAGACCCGAACGGCGCTGGCGGGCAAGCGGATTGACCAGTTCTTGCCGGTGATCTGGGTCGTGACGCCATTGAAGGAGCACCGCTGCGAGGCGTTCGCTCCGTAGGTCGGTACGCAATGGTTCAGCCGCTGCATCGCGCTGTAGCCGGGCCCGCCGCCGAGATTCATCTTGCGACCGTAGGCATCGAGGACGTCGAAGCCCATGAGGACATCGACGATCTTGCCGTCGGCTCCTTGGATGGTGCCCGAGATGACCTTCGTGCCGCCAGTGGACGTCGGCGTGCAGCCCGAGCTGAGCAGTCCAGCTACCGCGACCGAGCTCGCCATCGCAATGGCTGTAGCGCGACGGGCGCTGAGGTGGGACATCCTCATGAGTAGCTCCAGAGGGTCTAGGGGCGGTGCTTGACTCCCAGCTGTTTTCGACCCTCCGGAAGTCGGTATTGAGTCGAGCGGAGTGGTGGCGCCCAGTTCCGCGGGCCAAAAGTCACTTACTGATCGGGGATTCGGCGCCGCCGCCGCAGGTCGGGACGAGGTCAGCGATGCAGACCGGTGCCCGGGCACGCGCCGAACGCACGCCAGATCCACCCGTCTGGAGCAGCGCCTCGGTACGGTCACGGGGGCTTTCAAGTGCGAGATGACCGAAGGGCTTTGTCGGCTAGAGTGCGGCAGCCGGTGACCGAAAGGTTGAGGATTTTGTCGCTCAGAACGACTTAGACGACAACTACCTCAACTTTTCGGGGTCCCGCTCACCTAGCCGCCGCCGCGTCGCGGTAGGCCTGAGCGGTGCGGGAGGCAGTGAGCTCCCACGTGAAGCCGGCCGCGTATGCCCGGCCGGGCGCGGGGTCGGGAGTAGCGGCCAGGGTGGCGGCGATCGCTTCGGCGAGGGCGTCGACGTCGCGTACCGGAACGAGCCGCACTCCCGGGCCGGCGCCTGCGATGACCTCGCGCACAGCCGGAAGATCGGAAGCAACGACCGGCGTGCCGGCGGCCAGGGCTTCCAGCGGCGGGAGGCCGAAGCCTTCGTACAAGGACGGGAAGCAGAGCGCGCGGGCGTGGGCGACGACGGCGCGCAGCGTCGCGGTGTCGACGTAGCCGAGCTGGCGGACGTCGTCGGGCGTCAATCCGGCGGTGTCGAGCGCCGGACCCCAGCCGGACGGCCCGGCGAGCACCAGTGGCGGCGTCGTCGGGTCAGCGCGCCTCAACTGGCGGAAGGCGGCCAGCAGCGTCGCGACGTCCTTGCGCGGCTCCAGTGTCCCGACGAAAAGCAGGTAGCGGTCCGGCAGGTCGAGAGCCGGACGGGGCGCTTCGGCCGCGGCGAACCACGCCGGGTCCACGCCGAGATGGATGGCGCGTACTCGATCAGCGGGCAGGTGATATTCCTCGGCGATCTCGTCGGCGAGCGCCTGAGTGAGCGCGAGTACGAGAGCGGCGCGCCGCAGGGCATGGGGGACCAGCTCCCGGTAGCGCGCGGAGGCGTCCGACACGGTCTCGCGCACGCGCAAGTAAGACAGGTCGTGGATGGACACGACTCCCGCGACCCCTCGCCCTGGCGGCGGCAGGACAAAATTGGTGCCGTGGACAACGTCGGCGCGCACGCCCAGCGTCCGCATGGACGGCACGTTCGCGTATCGCCACGCGGATTGCAGGAACCGGGCTGGGGCGCGGCGACCGGCGCCGGTCACTCCGGGCGGCAGGTGCGCGGCGAGGTCGGCATGCCCGCGCCAGGTGAAGGCGGTGGCCAGCAGTTCGTCCGGCCGCTCCCCGGCAGGCAGCCGGGCCAGGCCGCCCAGGAGTTCGGCAACGTAGCGACCGATGCCGGTCGGCTGACCGAGCAGCGGAGTCGCATCGAGCGCGACTCTCAAGCGAGCAGCCCGAATTCGGTGGCGATCTGCTGCCAGCGGGCGGCGAACGCGGCGTCGGAGAAGGTCGCAGATCGGGTTATCGCCGCCGTCGCCAGCCGGGCACGCAGCGCCTCGTCGCCGGCCACCTGCACGGTTTGGCGCATCAGCTCGAGCGGGCTGGACCAGCGGAAGCCGTCGACGCCCGGGGTGATGATCTCCCGCTGCCCGGCCTTGTCGATGACGACGGGCACGCAGCCGCCGGCCATCGCCTCGACCGTCGTCATCCCGAAGTGTTCGGCGGCCCAGGGTCGGTGGTCACCCTCGGCGTAGCCGGTGGCGGACCAGAAGATCGAGGCACGCGACAGCAGCTGCTCGACCATGGGCCGCGGAGCGTTGGGATGCACCTCTACCGGCAGCCCCGCCGCCGCCGCCCGTACCTGCGCCAGGTACGGCAGCTGGCTGTTCTCGCAGCCGCCGACGACAACGAACCGCCACCCGTCGAGCTTGCCGGCGCGGTGCAGCTCGCCGAACCACCGCACCATCTCGAGCTGGCGCTTCGCGTGACCGAGACCCGGCGAGAAGAAACGGCCGACGCTTGCGATCACCTTCTCGCGGACCGGCGCCGGGGTGAAGCGCGTGGTCTCGATGGGCGGGTGCAGGACGGCCGCTTCGCGGTGCCAGAGCGTGTCGATCCACTCTCGGGTATATGCCGAGTTGGCGAGCACCGCGTCATAGGACTTCAAGAACTCCAGGTCGTTGGGGTCACGGGCGAGCCACGGCAGCCGAGCACTCGCGTACGCCCGCACGCCCGGCCCCTCCGTCTGCAGCCAGGCCCGGCTGACCGCGACGCCCAGCTCACGCACGTCGGGCTCCCCCGGGGCGAACGCGTCGCTCACGAATCGCAGCTCGTCGCCGCGCTCCGAGGAAGCGAGCGTCAGATCGAGCCGCCGGAACTGGGTGCCGACCTGGACGCCCGCCACCTCGCGACCGTCGGCGTCCTGGACGGACAGCCGGGTTGTCGTCGCCGCCCCCGGCCGCCCGACGCCGAGGTGGAGCCGGCGCTTGCGACCCGGTGGCACGCTCAGCACCGCGTCACCCGACGTCCACACCCACTTGCGGCGCCGGCCGCCCTCCGGCGGATACCAGCCGATCCCGTACGTCAGGGTGGCCGGTCCGCGCAGGCGGGGTCCCACCGCCTTCGCAAGTCTTTTTCGCCATGGCGCGAGGTCGTGGTCGAACGGAGTGGGAAACCAGCACAGGTATGCCGACCGGCGGGCCTTCGGGGCGAGGCGGCTCATGTACGACGCCGTCAGCCAGAAGTCGTACTCGCTGCTGTACTCGGCGACCGAGGCGTCGCCGCGATCGGGGATCTGGCGGTAGGTGCAGCGCGCCAGGTCGAGGCCGAGGTGGGCACCGAGCTCGCCGAGGTCGACAGGGGAGTGGCCGACCAGGTCCACTTGCCCGGCATCGGGCATCCCGGCCAGCACCTGCGCCACCATCCCGGCATGGCGCTCGCCGCCACCCTGGCTGTGCCAGAAGCGGTTGTAGATTGCCGACTTCACGACGGCGCCCCCGCCTGCTCGGCATGCTCCGCGTGGGAAATCAGCCAGCGCTGCTCGAGCGCCCGCCGCTTCACGGCAGCGCTGCGCCGAATCTGCGATCGGCGACCGAGCATCCGGGGCAGCAGCCGCAGGTAGGACGCCATCACTCGCAACCGCAGGAGCGTCGGGCGCACGGCGGGGCGGTGGCGGCCGGCGATGCCCTGGCGTACCGCCCGCTGGGCCATCGACAACGTCGTCAGCGGGTAGCGCAGCACGGCCCGCAGGGCGAGCGAGGCGGACGCGTCCTTGGTGAGCATCAGCAGCCGGTTGCGGTCGACGTGGAAGACGAAGAGCGGCGACCACTCCTTGCTGCTGGCCGCATGGACGTGGCGCAGAACGGCGGTTGGGACGTAGCGGATGTCGTAACCGCGCGCCCGGATCCGCCACGAGAGGTCGGTGTCCTCGTAGTAGAGGAAGAAGTCGTCGTCGAACCAGCCGAGCTCGTGGCCGAGGTTGGTGCGGATCGCCATGCCATTGCCGCAGCCGGTGAAGACCTCGACCGGCGTGTCGAAGCGTCCGTCGTCGACGTGCTGGTAGGCCCGATCGGCGCCGTAGCCGTCGGTGAGGACGACCCCGCCGGCGTTGTTGATGACGTCGACGAGCGGCAGGTCCGCGGGCAACTCGGCGCGGACCGTCTGCGGGCAATCCTGCGCCGCCAACGTGACGCTGCCGCCGTCCCAGCTCAGCTCGACCGCTTTTGTACGCTCGCCCGCCCAGGTGACCTCGAGTTGCAGGGGCTCGGCGGGATGATCGCGCGGGACCGGTACCAGCAGCTCGCCGGACGGGCGGGTCCAGAAGAACGGGCTGCCCGGCGGTCCCTCCGGGCCGTACGTGAGCCGCTCCCAGAGCAGCGACGGCAGCACCTCGGCCCCGTTGACCCGCACGCTGCTGATGCGCACGCCGAGCTCGCGGGTGTCGTGTGAGCCCGGGGTGAAAGCTTCGGTCGCGAGCCGCAGCCTGGCGAACGACGGCAGGAAGACGACCTTGCCGGTGACGGCGCCGAGCAGGCCGGCGGCCTCCCCGGACTCGAGGAAGGGCGCGAGCAGTTGCTGCAGCCAGTACGGCTCCGGTGAGGCGTCGTTGTTGAGCAGCACAGCGTACGGGGTGTTCACCTCACGCAGCGCGAAGTTGTTGCCCCCGGCAAAGCCGAGGTTGCGCGCAGCGAGCAGGACGCGGACGTCCGGGTAGCGCGAGCGCAGCAGCTCCAGCGAGCCGTCGCTGCTGGCGTTGTCGACGACCCAGGTCTGGAACGGCTCGCACCCCTGCTGCTTGGCGAGGGCATCGAGGCAGTCGGGCAGCAGGTGGGCGCCGTTCCAGTTGACGATGACGACCGTGGCGAGCGGCGAGCTGACGGGTGGACTCACCCGCGGCGCCGGACGTCGTACTCGACGGGCAGCAGGCCGGACGACTGCGGACCCGCGATGCCGAACAGGTCGGAAAAGCGGCGCACGGCAAGCGGGGTGCCGGTGTACGCGTCGGAGACGTGGACCCGGACGGCGAACGCTCCGAGCAGGGTCGGCACCGCCGGCACGACGAAATCCACCGTCAGGCGCCGAGGTTCGCCGCCGGGCGGGTCCGACCCGACCCCCGGAACAGGGGTGGCCACTCCGCCCACGGTCTCCATCGCCCAGACCGGGACGTCGTGCGGCCCGAGCACGACCGCATGCAGGTAGAGCCGGTCGGGAACCGCGCCCGGAGCGTCCGACAGCTCGATGTCGACCGAGATGGCGAGCGGCTCACCGGGATCGAACGACACCTTTTCCGCGCCGCCGGGTTCGCTTGCGAAGTGCACGGCAATCAGCTGGGTCACGTCGTCCGCGTCGCCGGTCGCGGTGCCCCCGCTCATCCGGTTACGCAGGACGAGGGTGCCGTTGCCCGGCTCCCCGTCGTAGATCTTGCGTCCTGCCTCGAGTACCACGACCCGGTCGCAGAGATTCTCGACAAGCTCCAGGGAGTGGCTGACGAACAGGATCGTGCGTCCCTCATCGCGGAACTGGTCGATCTTGGCCAGGCACTTGGCCTGGAACGCCTCGTCGCCTACCGCGAGGACCTCGTCGATCAGCAGCACATCCGGGTCGACATGGACGGCGATTGCGAACCCGAGCCGGATGTACTGGCCTGAGGAGTAGTGCTTCACCGGATCGTCGATCTTGTGGGCCAGCTCGGCGAAGTCGACGACCGAGTCGAACAGTGCCTTGGTCTCGCGGCGCGACAATCCCAACAGCGAGGCGTTAAGGAAGACGTTGTCGCGCCCTGATAGCTCGCCGTTGAAGCCGGCTCCGAGCTCCAGCAGCGACGCGATGCGTCCGTGGACGACCCGCTCGCCGGTGGTCGGCTGCAGGATGCCGGCCAGCACCTTCAGCAGGGTCGACTTGCCCGAGCCGTTGGCCCCGATCAGCCCGACGGTCTGGCCGGGAGCGATCGACAGGTCGATGTCGCGCAGCGCCCAGAAATCTTCTGCCGCGCGGTCGTGGCGGCGTATGAAGCGTTCCTTCAAGCTGGTGGCCCGTTCCGAATGGCTGCGGAAGCGCTTGCTCACGCCGGTAGCGCTGATCACCGGCTCCGCGACCTCGGCCGGGCCGGGAGTGTCGGCGGCGGTCACGATGGCCGGCTCTGCGGCACGCGTGGGAATGCTCACAGCTCCTCGGCAAAGTCGGCCGAACGCCGGCGGAAGACCCGCCGTCCCCACCAGACCAGGACGAGTCCCATCGCCAGGGCGATGCACAGGTGGGTGAGGTACCAGACGTAGCCGGCGTCGGCCAGGATGAGCTGGCGCTGGCCGTTGACCGTCACGTACGGGGTCTTGTAGATCGCGCGCTGCATGGTGGCGATGACATCGGCCATCGGGTTCAGCCAGAACGCGCCCGCCCAGTGGCCGAGTTTGCTGCGGACCAGGCCGACGTCGTAAACGATCGGGTTGAGCCAGAACCACGCCAGCAGCCCGACTTCGAGCAGGTGTTGGGTATCCCGAAAGCGCACGTTGAGCGCCGCCACCAGCATGCTCAGCCCGACCGTGAAGATCAGGGCAACGGCGAGGGCGGGGATGGCCAGCAGCAGCTGCGGACCGAGGAAGGGATGTCCGAGGGCAAGCACCACGACGATGAGCACCAGCATCTGCAGCACGAAGTGGACCGCCGAGAAGCCCACCGCCGACAGCGGCAGGACGGGCAGCGGGAAGCGCACCTTCTTCACCAGATTGGCGTTACCGACCACGCTGACCGACGCCCCCATGACGGCTGAGGAGAAGGCGTTCCAGATCAGCAGCCCCGACATCAGGTAGATCGCGAACGAGGGGATGCGACCGGGCAGGATCACCTGGAAGACGACGTAGTAGACGGCCAGCAGGAGCAGCGGGTTGGCCAGCGACCAGGTGAAGCCGAGGGTCGAACCCTTGTACTTGACCTTCAGGTCCTTGCGGACGAGGTTGCGCAACAGCTCGTAGCGCACCCGGGTTTGGGCACGCGTGCGGCGGACGAGCGCCTGCCCGTCACGGCCGCCGGTCGCCGTCTCCAGGGGAGAGGACGCCGGCGGAGTCTGCGTAGAAGGGGCTGTCGCCACGTGTGCCTTCCGACGTCTGCACCGGCCTATCGCGATACTAGTCGCGACTAGCCGACTCCTTTGTCGGCTAGCTGCCCTCAGCTTCTCCCGGAGGTGTGTGTCCGCTGTATACCGACACTCGGCTGGCCCAGGTGTGGTCGATCATCTCGACCGACCTCGCCGACGGCTTGTGCCTCGACGTGTTCGACACGCTTCTGCTGCGGATGGTTCCCGAGCCGGCGGCGGCGTTCACCCTGCTCGGCGAGCGGCTGGCCGACGAGGGCCGGCTGCCGCCGTCCGTGACCCCCGAGGTGTTTGCGCAGCTCAGAGTGGCTGCGGAGGTAAAGGCTCGGCGCGCGAGCGAGCGCACGCGCGGCACCGTGGAGACCCGCTTGCTGGAGATCTACGAGCAGCTGGCCCTGGCGCTGCCCCTCGCCGGGACCCCCGAGGCGCTCGCCGCCGAAGAGGTCGAGCTCGAGCGCGACATCTGCCGGGCCGACCTTGGCGTCGCCGACCTGATCGCTACCGTAGGAGCGCTCGGCAAGCCGGTCTACCTGGTGTCGGACACGTATTTCTCCGCCGCCCACCTGCGCCGGTTGCTCGACCGGCCGGAGCTTGCCGGCCGCGCGATCACCGCGATCTACACCTCGAGCGACGCCGCCACCAACAAGGGGGCGGCACTGGCGGCCCCCCCGCAAGAGGGTGAGCCGCAGGCGCAGATGCTGGGACGGCCCGCGCAGAGCCTGTTCGACGTGCTGCTCGCTGACGTCGCGACCAGCCCTTCTCGCCTCATTCACCTGGGCGATCACCCCGAGGCCGACCTGCGGGCGGCACGCGTGGCCGGCCTGCAGGCTGTCCACTACCCGAAGCTCACACCTCACCTGCAGCAGGTTCTCGAACGCGAAGGCACTGCGCCCGTCGGGCTCACCCGCGACGACGGCCTGGACCGCAGCCGCGGTGACTTCGGTCTCACCGCCATTCGCGCCCGGGTGCTTGCGCGCGGCGATGCCCAGCAGGTTCCGGCGGGGCTGTCGCGCTACTGGGAGGCGGGCGCCACCGTCTTCGGCCCGGCGCTGGCCGGCTTCGCGGAGTGGGTCGTCGCGCGTGCGCAGGCCTTCGGCCTCACCCACATCCACTGCCTGCTGCGTGAGGGTGACTTCCTCTCGCAGCTGATCCGTGAGCAGGCGGCGGAGGTCGGGATCGAGGTCTCGACGCTCTGGGTGTCGCGCCAGGTCTGCGCGCTGTCCACGGTCTACGAGGGCACCGCCGGAGAGCTGCAGGCGTTCCTCAGCCGGCGGCGGGCGCCGACCGTGGGCCAGCTCGTCGAACAGCTCGGGGTGGCGGTGAACGATGTCCCGGCGCTGTCGGAGATGGTCGATCTGCGTCTCGACACGCCCGGGCTGGCGGACCGTGCCCTGCAGGCGATCGCTGCGGAACCGCAGGTGCGCGGCACGATCGTGGTTCGCGCGGCTCGCCAGCGGGAGCGTCTGCTGCGCTACCTCGACGACGAGCTGCCGGCCAGCGGCCTCGCCCTGATCGTCGACCTCGGCTGGGGCGGCACCATCCAGACCCTGCTCTCCCGGATCCTGCGCTCGGCCGGCCGCTCCTTGCACCTGGTCGGCCTCTATCTGGCGACCAACGGGACTGCTCTCGAACGCCGGCTCGACGGCGTCGAGATGGAGGGCTACCTGGCGAGTCACGGCGAGCCCGAGCGGCTCTTCGCGCCCGTCATGCGTAGTCCCGAAATGCTGGAGCAGCTCTGCATGCCCGACTACGGCTCCCTGGTGGGCTTCGACGAGCACCTCGTGCCGCTGCTTTCCCCGCTGCGGACCTCGCGTACCCAGGAGGCGCAGAAGAGCGCTGCGCAGGCGGGTGTGAAGGCCTTTTGCCGCGAGTGGACGCGCTATCGACACAGTGAGAACCCGACTCCGGGCCTGTCGTCGGAGACGGCGCGAGAGCAGTTGCTACGCATGCTGAGCCGCTTCGTGAGCCGTCCCACGACCGAGGAGGCGCTCGCCTTCAGCGCATGGTCTCACGATGACAACTTCGGCTCGGATGTCGTCGAGGGCCTGGTCAGCGACGAAATGCTGCGCTGCCTGCCGTATCTCACCCCCGTGGATCTCGAAAAGCTCTCGATGCAGGAGCTCTACTGGCCGGCCGGGGTGGCGACCGTCGTCAACCCAACGCTGGCGCGAATCTCCGCTCTCAGCCTGGAGACCGGTGCGGACCTTGCGGGTCTCTCGCCGCCGGCCGCGGCCGGCCCGGTGGAGGTCTACGTCGATGCCGGCGCCGGATTCGCGGCGGGCCAGAAAGAGATGACTGTTCCGCGGTCCGCGGCCGATGGGCTCTCCCTGGTACGCACCCGGATCGCCGGGGAGGGCGTCCGCCACGTGCGGATCGACCCCGATGGCCGCCGCGGACTGCTGCGCGTCGACTGGCTGCGGCTGTCGTTTCACCTGGCGAGCCAGCTCGATCCGGTCGTTGTCGAGTTGCGCGAACTGGCCGGCCATCCGCAGATCGCGATCTGGGGCGCGCAGCTCATCCAACCTAACTTGCTGGAGATCAACAGCGACGATCCACAAGTGGTCTACTCGCTGGATCCCGGCTCGCAGGGCGCTCTGACCGCCGGTACGTACGCCATCGAGGTCGAGCTCGCCTTCGCGTTCCTGGCGGTTCGGCCTGAGCCGCTGCGGGTCGAGCAGGCTTTCGCACCGCCCGCCTCGCTCGGACGCCGGGTGGTTCGCCGTGCCGTCCGCGAGCTCGGGAGCCGGCTGTGACGGCCGACGAGTTCCACGAGGTCGCGGCGCCTGCCGAACTGACCCTGCAGCCGCTCCTGTTGCATTCTCTGTCCGAGCTGCGCGAGGTGTGGGTTCCGCTGCTGGGGACGGCCGGGGTCCGCAGCGTCACGGAGATCGGCAGCGAGAGCGGCGTCACCAGCCAGCTGCTGATCGAGCTGCTCCACGACGCGGGCGGTGGCCGCCTCGTCATCGTGGACCCCGACGCGCGCCCCGTGTCCGCGCCCGACGACGTGGTGCGCGACATCGTCCGCGGGTTCAGCCCGGAGGCGCTGGGGGGATTGCCGGCCACGGACGCCTATCTGGTAGACGGCGATCACAACTATTGGACCGTGAGCCACGAGCTGGCCGCGATCGCCGACGTCACCGAGGCGGCTGGGCGCCAGCGCTTCCCGCTGGTGCTGCTCAACGACGTGAGCTGGCCGGCTGCCCGCCGTGACCAGTACTACGCGCCCGATCGCCTGCCCGCCGATGCGGTGCACCCACACTCGTACGAGCTCGGTGCCGTTCCGGGCAAGGTCGAGTTGCAACCGTCCGGCTTTCGCGGCGAAGGCAGCTTTGCGTACGCGCTCACGGAGGGTGGCCCGCGCAACGGCGTACTCACGGCGGTCGAGGATTTCCTGGCCGGGCACCCCGATCTGGAGCTCCATCTCGTCGCACCGGTGTTCGGGTTGGGCGTCATCATCGACAGCGCAGCGCCGTGGGCCGAGCAGGCTCGGGCCTTGCTCGCGCCGTACGCCGGCTCGCCGTTTCTCGCCCGGCTCGAGCGCAACCGGACCGAGCTCTACGTGAAGCTCATCGAGCAGCAGGACGAGTTCGCGAAGGGCGCCATGCAGGCGGCGCGCGCGCGCCGGGCAGACCTGCTTCGCCACGATCTCGAGCTCAGTGCCGCCTCCTCGAGGGGGCTGGCGCTACGTGATCAGCTTGGCGGTTTCCAACGCGAAGTCGGTGCCGCTCGCAGCGAGCTGGCTCTGGTGAAAGCGGAGCTTGATGCCCGCAGCGCACCTCCACCCCCGAGCTTCTTCACCCGCCTGCTGGCCCTGCTACCGAGGCTTCGGGGCTGATCCGACCGGGCTGGTGGAGACCGCATCTCCGTCCGGGCCGGACGCTGTGGCCTGATCCGTGGCCGGGGTCTCGGCTGCCGCGGGCTCCTCGGTCGGCTGCTCCACGGTCGAGATCGGTGCGTCGCCGCGGTCGTCGACCTGGGGCATCACCACCTCGAGCCCGGTGCCGCGGACGCCAACCATGATCAGTGCGATCAGCGCGATCACGGTGAAGAGCCCGAGCAACGAGAAACCTGCCCACAGCACGCCCACCGGCCAGGTCGACCACGCAGAGAAGGACGCCCACGCCTGACGCAGGGTCCCCCCGACGGGACGCCACCAGTGGTCGACCGATAGGTGCGCCGACTCGACCTGCATGCCGATGGCGCCGATCAGCAGGGCGGCCGGAGTCCAGCGCGCCACCTTCGCCGGCAGCGCGGCGCAGCCGACCCCTACCAGGGCGGCTATGCCGGTGAAGCCCACGAACAGGTAGCGGCCGGAGAGTCCGCTGACGTAATGGGTGTGGAAGTAGTTGCTGCTGGCCTGGGCGACGACGACGAAATATGCGGCCAGTGTCGGCCACAAGAGAAGGACCAGCGCAAGCCGCCTGCCCCGAAATATGACCCAGCCAAGGATCGCGATGAGGCCGACGATGATCGTCGCGGCTACGTCGAGGCGCCACGGTAGATGAACCTCGGACCAACCGAAGTCGCCCCACCAGCGGCCGAGGACGGCGCGAGTGAGGTAGGTCAGGAAGGTCCAGATGTGATGCCCGATTTGCCTACCAGGGGGAAAGCCTGGCACCGGCGGACGAGAACTTCCGTACCGCACCTCACTGATGACGTACCACCAGCAACCGAGTGCGATCGCGATGCCGCCGCTCAGCCCGAGCAGGACTCCGGTGCGGCGGTCCGGAAGCCAACTGCGCTTGCGCCGGACCGAATCGGCCGGCCGACTTCGGCGAGGCCGGTGCTGGGACCACCACTCCTGCAGCCACGGCCCGGCGTACACCGCGATGACCAACGGTACGAGCACGAGCCCGAAAGCCTTCGCCCAGAGGGCGATCACGGTCCAGAGCCCGGTCCACAGCGCGGTCAGCTTGCTGCGATCACCACGCATGGCACAAGTGACCCCCAGCAGGGTCGCCGCGCCGGCCAGCGTCACCAGGTTGTCGTTGTTGACCGTGGCGCCGACGTGGGTCAGCTCGGGGACTGCCAGGGGAAACACCGACGCCGCGATCCCTGCCAAGCGGCTGCCGCTGATCCGCCAAGCGGTCGCCCACGACAGCAGGGGCAGCCACACGATGAGCAGTGCCGATAGCAGACGCATCGTTGAGACGGCGATGTCCCAACGCCAGCCGGCGGCTCCGCCGGCTCGCAGGATGAGCCCCTCGTAGTAGTAGTAGCCGGGGGGATGTTGAGTGGTCTGCTGTTGGCTACCACGGGTGACACCGGGCGGCGGTTTCAAGTCTTGCCACGTCGGCCGGCTATTTCGGCTCGGCGCCTGCGAGGCAGCGATCGGGCCTGAGAAGAGCGACAGTGTCGACGGCGGCTTTCCGAACGGCGAAACCGAAATCGCGCCGACGCCCTCAAGGGTAACGGTGGCGTGCGTCGACGGCGACCAGCCGCGGCCCCCTTCGATACGCATGACGGCGTCGGCGTGGTTGGGCTCGTCGGCGGCGTGGTACAGCGGCGCCAGCACTGACCAACCAGCAAGGATCAGCGCAAAGAGTGCCGTGATGAGCCAGACCGGAAGGGGAGCCCGGCCGACCAGCTGCCAGGGGCGCAGGCCCTCTGGGTCATATATGCGATGGCGGCGGACCCGGCGCGGTTTGGTGGCGTCGGGTTTGCCCTTTTTGATTGCGGCGTCGATAGGGCGATGTTAGGCGGCAGCTCGAAACGGCGTGAGCTCCCACGCTGGCGTGGCGCGACGTGCCTGCTGTTGTCACCCGTATTTGTTCACTACCCTCACGCCGTGTCAGTTTCTGCGCCTCCGCCCACCGGACCGGCGCGCCTGACGACCCTGGACTCGGAGGATCAGGGCGCTGGAGCCCCGCAGACCGAGCACGCTGAGGCGGGCTCCGAGTGCGACCGGCCGGTCGTCCACCTGAGCGAACTGGTTGTCGGCGCCCTGGTGCTCGCGGTCGCGCTGCTGGCGTGGAGCGCTCTGGCACTGGCTGATCTCGGCTGGTTTTCGCTCGGCGCCGCACTCGGGGTGGGCGCTGCGGCTTTCGTCGTGGTGGTGGCGGCCTGCTGGCGCTGGGCGCCCGTTTGGGTGCACCTCGACAAGACCGGCTCCGTGGGTGTCCTGGCGCTCGCGGTGATTGCGGCCGTGATGGTGCTCCCGGGATTCCACTACGGCGTCACGGACAAGGATCCGGGTGGCTACGTCGCGCACGCGATGTCGATCGCCCGGACCGGCAGCTACGACATCATCGATCCGACGCTCGACGGCCGGATTCCTGGTGGGCCGGTGCTCACCTCGCCCGGCGCCCGGTTCCCCGGCGTCTGGGAGCGCGGCGACGGCTCCGACGTGATCGTGCCGCAGTTCTACCACCTCTGGCCTGCGCTGATGGCGGTCTCCTCGGCTGCCGACGGGGAACGCGGGATCTCCAGTACGGCGCCCTTGATCGGCGTCCTCGCGATCCTTTCTGCCGCTCTCGCCCTGCGCCGCGCGGTGGCCGCCGCACCCTGGGGAAGCGAGGCCGCTGGGCTGGCGAGCGGCGCCGTCGCGGGTCTCCTGCTGTCGACGAATATGCTCGAGGTCTGGCAGGCGAAGTATCCGAGCTCGGAGATCAGCGCTCAGCTGCTGTTCGTGGGTTCGTTGCTGGCGCTGGTCGTCGCGCTGACCACCCGCTGGCGTCCAGCCGCCGGACTGGCCGGACTCCTGACCGGAGTCGGCTTCCTCGATCGCGGTGACGGCGTCCTGCTGGTGCTGCTCGGGGTGGCCGCACTGGCAGCGTTGATTGCCGCCCGGCGCTGGGACGGTCGGGCCACCTGGTTCGCCGTCGGCCTGGCGATCGTGGTGCCGCATGCCCTCTGGCAGGCGTACTCGTATCAGGCCGCCGGCCGTTACAGCTCGATCAACAGCGTCCCATCGCTGCCCAAGCTGGCGGCAGCCGCCGGGTTCCTGCTGCTGGTGGGAGTGGCGCTGCGTCCGGTGTGCCGCCGCATCGTTGGGTGGCTCGGTGGTCGCCGCGTCCAGCTGTACGTCGGCGCCGTCATCACTCTTGCTACCGCCGGGCTGCTGGCGCTGGGTTACCTGCGGCCACGGCTCTTCGGCGAGACGCACGCCCTCTTCGGAAGCTCCCGGGCGCGCAGCTTCGACGAGCAGATCCTGGCCCGGCTGTCGTGGTTCGTCAGCTTCCCGGGCTTCGTGCTGATGTTCCTCGGCGTGGCCGTCGTGGCGCTCCGGCGCTGGGGCGGGGCGTTGTGGATCATCGCCGCTCCGCTTCTGCTGATCTTCCCGGTGTACGCCTACAAGGCGCACAATTCGACCCGGCTGATGTGGTGGAGCCGCCGCTTCCTGCCGACGGTGCTGCCGCTCGTCCTGCTGCTGATCGCGCTGGTTATCGGCGTCGCGCTGACGGCGGTCTTTACCCGGGCGGCCGGGGCACGCGGGTGGCTCGCGGGAAATCGCGTCTGGGGCCTGCGCGTGGTGGCGCTGGCCTGCCTGGTGAGCCTGTTGACCTTCTTCCTGTTCGAGTCCTGGCCGCTGCACAAGCATCAGGAGTTCGGCGGCTCGTTCGCCATCAGCAGCCGCATCGCCGCGGACGCCGGTGGCAAGCAGGGCGTCTTCCTCTGGCAACGCTCGCCAGCTTGCTGCCTCTACGCCGAATCGATCTTCGGGTCGGCGGTCTGGCTGGAACGTGGCCAGATCTCCGCGCTGCTTCCGGCCGACAAGTTCGCGGTCTCGGGCTACATCCGCGAGTTCAAGCACGCGTTTCCCGGCCAGCCGCTCTTCGTGGTGTGGCACACCCAGGACAAGCCCGACCTGCCGACCGTCTCGCTCACCCCGGTCGAGAGCGTGCAGACCTCGCTCCCGTACTGGGAAGAGAGCGACCTGCACCGCCCAAAGAAGGCCACCAGCGTGGCCGTCGACTTCGTCGTCTACAGGGCGTCTGTCGCCGGCTGATCACGGACCGGGCGAGCGCCTAATCGAGTGCGGCGCGAATGCTGTGCGTGTCCAGCCTCGCGACATCCCCAATGCAATCACCCGATTTCGCTTCGTAGTGTGGCCGGCCTGGCACCCCAGTCAGCCCGGGCCGAGCGGAGCGGGCGTACTCTCCGCGCGCCGACTGCCCGGGTGGTCGTACGCGTGAAACCATGGACGCGATGCCCGAGGAGTTAGAGATCGTGACCGTGACACCGTGACAGTCAGCTTGACGCCGCAGCAGGACGAGACGCCTTCGCCCGGTGACGAGCCGCTGCCGGCCTCGGCCGGCGCTCCTTACGTGACCGTTGTGCTGCCTTGCTACAACGAGCAGGACCATGTGATCGAGGAGCTGGAGCGCATCGATAAGGCGATGATGGTGAGCGGCCACTCCTATCAGTTGCTGGTGATCGATGACAAGTCGACCGACACGACCCTGCAGCTGCTCCACGCGGCGCAGTCACGTTTCCCGACCATGCGGTTGATGCTCTTTCGTCGCAATGGTGGCTCGGGTACGGCACGGCGCATCGGTACGTCCGAGGCCCGCGGGAAGATCCTGGTGTGGACAGATGCCGATATGACTTATCCCAATGAGCGGATCCCGGAGTTTGTCCGCTTCCTGGATGACAACCCGGATGTCGACCAGGTCGTTGGTGCGCGCACCAGGGAGGAGGGCACTCACAAGTGGGCCCGGGTGCCGGCGAAATGGGTCATTCGCAAGATTGCGAGCTCGCTGGCCGCCACCGCGATTCCCGATCTGAATTCCGGCCTCCGCGCGTTCCGGCGGGAGGTTTCGCTGCCGTACCTGCGCTTGCTTCCC
>JBBRSE010000029.1:0-52384 GCA_038245655.1 Mycobacteriales bacterium
ACCTACGCCGACGCCGTCCTACTCAACGGGCAGCCGACCGGACACCCCAACGACGCGCTCGACACCGCCTGCACCCTCTACCTCGCCAACATCGAACAGTGAATCAACCCAGTCAAGGACTTACGCGGCGCTGCACTAGTGAAATTGAGCGGGCCGGGCAGGTCGGGAAGGCCGATGGCCCGGCACAACTCGTACAGCTCGCCCGGGTGGGTCTTCCAGAGCGAGGCCGTCAATGCGACTGCGCGGCGGGCGGTTCTGGCCACCGCGAGCAGCCCATCGGCTCGTTGACGGCTCAGCGTCGTGCGATAAAGCTCGGCCACGACCACCAGACCGTACGGCTGTCCCTGGAAGGCGGGCCGGTTCAGCAGTGCCAGCACGGACACCACGTCTACGCCGAACAAGTCCGCCGGTGCTTTGTCGGCCGCGCGTACGGGAACACCGGGGAGCAACGCCTGCAGCGCCTGGACGGTCTGGGCGATCATGTCCACTTCGGTGACCCAAAGGACGGACCCGTGCGCGCTTTCGCCGCCGAGGTCACCCGCCTCGAGAAGCGTCGCGACCAGCTCGGCGCCGATTGCCGTCTGGTCAAAGCAGTGGTCGTGAACGAGCAAGAAGCGGGGCTGCCGCACCGGGAATGCGTGTCGTTCGACATCGTGTGTCGGCAGCGCGGCTCCTGACGGGTTGCTTGCGGTGGGGGGCTGGGCGACCGCTTCAACGGCCGCCGAGGAGCGCGGCGAGGTCGCCGCCTTGCCACTTCTCATGCCGACCACCGCGGCCTTCGCGATGCCGAGGTTTTGCTCGCGCGAAGGCCGGGTCGGCCGAACGTCGGAGCGCTGTGGGGTCGATCCCGGCTGAGTGGACTTGCCGGCGGCCAGTGCTTTGCTCGGCCAGGAGGGTGTCGTGTTCGGCGCCTGCTCGTAGTCGCTCAGAACCCATTCCGGGCAGCCGTGCGTCGGATCGATCCCCAAGACCCGCCGATACTCGGCGAAGCCATCTCGCTCGCGCGCATGTCTGCGCTTTCGGCGCTCACCTACTCCCAGCACGCCTTGTTCGCCGGCGACCGCTGCCCATTCCCGCGTGAGCGCGCGCCAGCGTCCTGAAGGCGCTTGCTCGGCAAGGCCATGGTCTCTCAGACGCTTCACTGCGCGTTGGACAGTTCTCGTCGTCGAGCCAACCCGGCCTGCCAAGTCGGCACAGGTCAAATCCCCGGAAAGCAAGTGGTGGTAAACCACCTCTGCCGCGCGGCCCAGGCCGCCATAACTAAAGGCGTCAGCTTTTGCTCCAGACGACAAAGTAGGTCCATACAACTTATGGGTTGACGGGCCCACCGATACGGGTAGGGGCGTCGTGGTATCCGACTCAACTGGTGTCCCCGGCCCCCCTGCGCCCTGTAAGTGTGGACTGAGATTGTCGCCGCGCAGTCGCCACCAGCCAGCCTTCTGGTCCGGTCGGGATCCCGGCTGCATCGCCTCGATCCACCCGTGGCGGACAGCGTCGGCGTTGCGCATCTGAACCGTTGAGCGGGCGACATTCGCTCGTTCCGCCGCCTCGCGTTCGCTCAGGTCATAGTCGATTCGCCCGAGCCGCTCGGCGACGTCAAGGTGAGCCAGCACCAGCGCCCGCTCGGTCCGCCCGGTTCGCCCCGGCCAGTCGTAGGCATCAACGGCATTGCAGTAGGCCGAGAAGAAAGCCTGCAGCTCCTCGTTCACGACGGCGCGGTGGGAGTCGTCGCGTTGGTTGGTGCATGCCGCCGCTGCGCAGGTGCGGCCCATGTGAGGATGCTTGTCCGTCACAGCGAGCACCTGCCGCTCGGGCGAGTCCCCGTATTTCTCGACGGACGGTGGGTGCATCGATGCCAGCGTGAGCAGCTGCCCTGCGGTGAGCCCTTCGCTGATCCCACCCATGACGAGCCGGTAGAACTGTGCCGACCGGTCCAATCCATCCGACCTGCAAAGCAGCCGGCGCAGGGACGTCGACAACCGCGGCGGAAGCGGCTCCGCCAGCAGCTGCCCTACGGCGCTCTTGGCCCCAGGGCGGGCGGTTCGTGGCGCCTGCGATCGGACCGGTGCCGACGTCGGCAGGATTTGGCTGAGCTCTTCCGGCGTCCAGCCGCTCACAGCAATCCGTCAATCACGATCAGGCTGGAGTCACCGCCGCGAGCGCGGCCCTTGTGGCTGAAGGTCCCCGGTAGCCGCAGTACTGCCGCGGCGTCCCATTTGGAGTCGGCGCCGATTGCGTAGGCCAGCCGCCTGTTGAGTTCGGTGAACGCATTCAGGTCAGGACCGGCCTGGATCTCGATGTAGACATGGACGCCGCGACCGGAAAGAACCTGAAAAGACCGGCCTCTGCTCAGCAGCCGGGTCAGCAGACTTTGCTGCTCTTCAGACAGTCCGTCATCGAGATCTTCGTACAGGAAGTTCCCCGGCAGCCCATTCTCCTTGTTGCGATGTTCGTCCGACCTCAGCAGCGGTGCCACGTACACGTCGTCCAAGGCTGCAGCGTCAACAAGACGGGCTGCAAGTCTGGTCAGCCCGCCTGGAGGCGCCGGCCAACGCACGAAAGACTGGTGCCATCCGCCAACACGAGGGAATTTGTAGGAGGCACCGACAAAATGCCCACCGCGTCCCAGCGCGTAACAGGCGAATCCCTCTTGGGCACCCCACACCGTTTGCATCCACCACTCAGCCTGGCTCAGTTGCCTCGCACGGCCCGCGCGCCGTCCGGTATCCCCCACAGCCCGCGAGCCGCCTACTTCTCCGTCCGTCATGTGTCTTGCCGCGTACCGCGCAGCAGTAGGGCCAGCCGGTCGCGCTGCTCCGCCGAGAGCGGCGGCGCCTCATCGACAACGCGGCGGATGTACTGCGACAGTCGGTCGGCCTTGAAGTCAGCGGCCAGCTCGTCGGTCTGCTTGTCGTTCGGGTGGTGCCGTCGCATCGCGGCGACACGAGCCCGGCTGGTTCTTTCGGCGGGGGTCATCGGACCTCTTCAGGGCGCGAAGATCACGCCCTCCGCTGAGAGGACCGGATTGTGCCGGGGTAAGCCGCCCGCACCCGACGCTGAACTGCTAGGACCGTAGCAATAACGGCCCCATCATCAAGGATGGCGCGCCGCTAAACGCGATGCCGAATGACCTTCGCGTAGGCGCCCTGCTCGTAGACCGCAGCGAGGGCTTGGTCGATCTTCTCGGCGGTAAACACCGGCGCGTTGTGGCAGTGCGGGCAGGCCAGCTTGTACCGCAGCCGGGTCGCCCCGTCCGCATGGCCGATCGTCTGAACCTCGACACCAGAGTTGGGTCCCTCGTTCACCTGCGCTCCGGAGAACTGTTCGTGGTGCGACTCGATCCACCAGCGGCCCAGCACCGGTGCCTCACCTTCCGGATGGCCGCGACACACCAGGTCAAGGGCGACGTAGCGCATCGACTTGTCTGATGGCAACGATCGACCCTGCTCGTTCCGCCGAGGCGGGCGCCCCCGCGCGAAGCGATCACCACGAGGCATGCCCGGTTCCTTCATAGAGTCGGTGATCAGAACAGAACGCCGACGATCGCTAGCGAGTCGCCGCGGCTACAACATGAGGATGGCACGGCCTCCGCATGCAGCGAATGACCGCGGCCTGGTCCCGGCCTGCCACCTCAAGGGGCTTGATCGCGTTGCGATCCGCTGCAAGGTCATCCGCCAGCTGCGCCATGTCCGGGTAGCGGAGCAGCGGGCCGGCCGTCTCGTCGTCGTGCACCGGCGCACCGTACGCCCGCGGGCCGGGACACGCCGAGGCCCAGCGTTCCCTTTCAGAGTTGCCCCACGCGTCGCCCCCCATCGCTGCACCGGTCAGAGGCACACTGTCAAAGTGGCGCCGGCCAAGATCAGTCTGCTGGACGAGATCCAAAACGACGTCCTCACTGGCAAGCCCCTCGCCGACGCCCTGAGGAAGTGCGTGGTCCTCGGAGGGCAAGCGGGGTCCGCCGCGCTGCGGGATTGGGCCACGAAGGAACTTCGCGGGTACAAGCTGGACGACGAGCTTCCGGACTATCGCGAGATTTCGGCGCCGATTCTGATTGACGGCGTGAACGGCCATAGGGTCTTCAAACGCATGACAATCAGCTCAGCCTCGATCCCGGACTTCGCGCGTGAGCATTTCAACGAGGACCTACGACTCCCGAATGGGGTCGGTGAGCTCGAAGACATGGAGCGCCGCGCGCACAGTGAGGGCGGCAGCATCGCTCTGGCTCCGGCCCAGATGGCGGCTCTAGCCGGATATATGGACCACGAGATTGGGAATCCGTTCCAGTCAATCCATCGGATCTACTGGAGCATCAGCGCAACAACTATTCACGGGCTACTCGACCAGGTGCGGACGCGGCTAACTGAACTTGTGGCGGAGATGCGAGCCGGAATGTCCAACAACCAGGAAGTCCCCTCCGTGGGTCTTGCCGATCAAGCTCTCAATGTCGCGATCCACGGAGCCAAGCGAGTCACGCTGAACACAGCTCAATCGTCCGGTGCTTCCACCTCGACGGTCACCGCGGCCCCGGAGCCGGAGGCCAAAGGGTTCTGGTCGAACCCGAAATGGCTCGGCCTCACCGGCGTCGGAACGGTCGTGCTCGTCTGGATCGCTGCCGGTGCGCCCCTTCATTGGTGGCCTTTCCCCTAGTGGGTCACCGGAGGCCGGTGGTGGTGTGAGATACGACCCCCGGCGACGTCCAGTACTGCACACGCTCGTCGAGTGATGGCGTCGACCGGAACCTGGGCAGTGTTGCCGCACGTCAGCGTGACTCGTGGCTTGGTGGGACCGCCTGGGTTCGCGTCCGTCGCAGCGGCCCAGATTCCGCACCGGAAGTCGTCGCTGACAGCGCGAAAGGCAGCAGGTAGGTGATGCCTCCGCGATCTGCGCCGAACTGCGCCAGACCGTCACGTAGAGGTCGAGTCGCGGCGCCAACGGTCAGTACACGCCATGGAGCTTTACCTGATCCTCTTCATCGCTGCGTCGTTGTTCATCCCGTCGCAGTTTTCTTGACGGGCGTCTTCCTCTCGGTGCTTCGCATCGAGAAGCCCAAGCGCGACGAGGTCCTGTTGGACCTCGCAGAGAAGTTGCCCTCAGTCGTGGTATTGCTAACGGCTGTCGTCACAGCCATCGATGACCGGAAGTCGGGCACGGCGGATGAGGCGCCTAGCTCGGGGCTACGCTCGGTTGGCTCTAGTGAGCCAGTACCGACAGGCACGGATCCCCTCCGTAACGGACAACCCGTCCTATGGGAACCGCCTGGCGAACTCGCTGAAGACCAGGTGAACGAATCGCTCGATCCTTTGCAGGGTCGGGATGGCATGACGCCCGTCGCCGAGGCTGACAATCGGGTTGATGGCTCCCGCAGGGTTGATCTCGCTTGGGGCGTCGGGCGCGAAACGAGCCCGCATGACTTCCAGGCCTACGTGGAGCGGCTGCCCGATACCGATCGGATCCATGTCCTCCGTGTCGAACGGCAGGCCGGGCATCGGGCGTCGGGCAAAATCCATCTTTACAAGTTGTATCTGCCCCGGCATGAGAAATATCGGTCGAGTGATCCGATGCTTGTCATCGACCGATATGTCCCTCAAGAGCGCGAGCGGATGAACGTAGGCGGATTGCCAGTTGTCGGCCCAGACACCTGAGCCGCGAAACGGTTGGAACTCCTCCATGAACTCCCAGTGATCAGCTGCGATCTGGGCGCGGGCGCGACCACAGCTCGCCCACTTATGCGAGTCGTCAGTGATCGGGAAGGTGACACCCGTGGGGTCGGGCGGCGACCCCGTCGCGCTGTACGCACACGCCAACTGCCATGCGAACTGGTCCAGAGCCGGGTGGAGGTTCTTGGCGATGTCTGCAACCGCGTTGGTGAAGTCCTCAGAGAAATGACCGAGGTCCGGAAGCGCACTGACAGTAAAGCCGTGATAGCCGGTGGTCTGGTCCAGCTCCGCTCGAATCGCTGCTCGGTTAGTGGGGTCTGTGGTGATGTGCGTGATGCTCTCTTCGAGCACTCCGAGCTGGCGATGTGCCCAACTCAGTTTGCCGGCCGCGGGCGCTAGCAAGGGGTGCATCCGTAGGCGCTCGATACTCGTCAGCTCCAGCTCGACGCCGCCCCTGACGGAGACATCAGAGGTCAGAAATGCCACGAGCCGCTGCCACCGCCAATCGGCAGGAAGAACGGGCACCTCAGCGCCAATCGATAGGGCCAATACCGACTCCGAGCTCGGGTCCCCACCCGCCATTTAGCTTGCCCCCGTCGTTTCCGTGGAAATCTGGCTCACGACATGTCGCAGCTCACGCCCTTGGCTCATGTACGTCTGACCCGGCCCGGTGGTGACGTACCAGGTGTCGCTGTCGCCGATCTGGCCGGTGATGGTCCCGTTCTCCCAGCCTCCGAAGGCGCTGCGGCGCAGCACCTCGTCGCCGACCGCGAAGCCCATGGGGAGCAGGGTATGTCGGCTCAACCGTCCTCTCATGCTCGACTCCTTGGTGTGACAGTCATGTACTCGTCCACTTCGTCTGGGACCATGCCTGCATGCCCAACCCGGCATTCGACGCCCTCGCCACGGCCTGCCGCTTACGCGATGAGCCCGGCACCTCACCGGACGGATTGCCCGAGCGGTATCTGTACTCACGCGATATGACCTATCGCTACGCTCGCGGCCTGGGGTGCGCAGGGAGGGTTTCGTGGCAGGTCGGCAACCGTCGCCAGACGCTTTCCCGACGCTCTATGCCCAGGCCTAACCAAAGGGCGCGAACCCCGCCAAGCCTTGTACGTGTCTGGGCGATACGCCGCTCACGCCCCTACTGCCACCTGCATAGAGCTGGAGGTGCTGGCGCTCATGACCGGACCACTGCCTGAGATCGACAGGTGGGCGCTCGGTGGCCGCATCGTGCAGATGGACGCCCAGCGTTCAGTGATCGACGAAGGCGTCGTCTACGTGACCCGGGAAGCGATCACAGCGGTGCTGCCCGCCACCGCGCCACCACCCGCCGGGTTCGAGTCGGTCAGCATGACCAGGACGCGGGGCACGATCTTCCCTGGGCTGATCGAGCTGCACAACCATTTGCCATACGACGTACTGGGCTTGTGGGCGGTGCCGAAGCTCTACACCAACCGCGACCAGTGGAGCGGCCCCTCCACCCCTGACTATCACCGGCTGATCACCGGCCCGATGCAGATGCTGGGCGCCGACCCGCAGCTCGTCGCCGCCGTCGTGCGCTACGTCGAGGTGCGCTGCCTACTCGGCGGCACTACGACCAGCCAGGGCGTCACACTCGCTTCCGCGAGCGGCATCATCAAGCACTTCCGTGGGCTGGTTCGCAACGTCGAGTCCACCGGCGACCCAGCATTGCCACCGGCGGCCACCCACATCGCGGACGTGGACGCCAAAGACGCGGCTAAGTTCCTGGCGCGCATCTCCGGCACCCAGAAGCTGATCCTGCACCTGTCAGAAGGCACCGACAACGCCGCCCACAATCACTTCGCCGCGCTGCAGATCAGCCCGAAGCAGTGGGCGATCACGGCGAACCTGATCGGGATTCACTGTGCGGCGCTGACCGACGCCGACTTCGCGGTCATGGCCGCGCACGGCGGCAGCATGGTCTGGCCCCCGCTGTCGAACCTGCTGCTCTACGGTGCCACCGCGAACGTCAAAGCCGCAGTCGCCAACGGGGTTCCGATCGCGCTCGGGTCGGACTGGGCTCCCTCGGGCAGCAAGAACCTGCTCGGCGAGCTCAAGACCGCCAGGATCGCCGCAGACATGGCCGACGCCGGCCTCAGCGACGCCGACCTGGTCGCGATGGCCACCAGCACACCGGCGGCGATGATCGACTGGGCCAAGCAGGTCGGCAGCCTGGATGCCGGCAAGAAGGCCGACCTGCTCGTCGTCGCCGGCTCCAGTAAAGACCCCTACCGCCAGCTCATCGACGCCACCGAAGCCGATCTCAGGCTCGTCGCCATCGGCGGCACCCCCCGTGTCGGCACGCCCACGTTGATGAAGGCCCTCGGCGCTGGCAGCGCGAGCGAAGACATCACCGTGGCCGGCAGGAAGCTCGTCCTCGACCTCAACGAAACGCTCGCCGATCCTGACGTGGCGCGGCTCTCCGTCGCCGAAAGCCTGCAGCTCCTGACCGCGGCGCTCCACGACCTGCCGAAGGCGCAGAAGTCACCCCGCAAGTTGGCGCCCGATCAGCTCCTGCTCGCCGTGGAGGGGCTCGTCGAGAACCAGATGAGTCCGCGCCCGCACCTGCCACTGCATGGCAAAGCGACCGGGCCGAACCTGCCGGGTGCTCGTCTCGCCGCGGCTCCTGGCCCGATGCCGGCGCTGACACTCGACCCGCTCACCGCCGTCGACAATCCCAGGTACTACGCCACCCTCGCCTTGGAACCCAACGTCCCCGACAAGGTGAAGCAGGGGCTGCACGAGTAAGCCTGCCGGTGGTGTGCCTGCCGGCTACCAGCGCCCAGCAGACGATCGCGCTCGCCACGTCGTCCAGTAGCCGTATTGCTCATAGATGCGGGCGGCTTGTGCTTCCTGCTCGCGCAGCGGCAGCGGGCCGTCCATCTGAGGGTCGGAGGCGTTGCGCACGACTGTCCAGGCCGGCACACCGTTGAAGTCTGACTTCTGGCACGAGGAGCGGATATCTAGGCCGCGCCGTACGCGAACCTCGCCCGGGCGGTGAACAACTGCTTCTGGGGCACGCCGCCGGACTGGTCCCGCGCCTCGACCGTTCCAAAGGGGGATGAGGCAATGGACTCGGTGTGTGCGACGCGCTCGACTCAGCAGTCGCGGCAGACAATCGAGTAGTAAAGGCCGTCGTCATCTGACGTAGTGAGTAAGAACTGAAAATTTACCCACAGGGGGAACAATGCCGAGCCCCGAAGAAGAGGCCAAAGCCGCTCACATACGGACCCTGGTAGAGGCTGGTACCGATCTCGCCGGACGTGTGCCGGGCGCCGTCATCGGCTTTGTGCTCGGAGGGCCGGTAGGTGGCGCCATAGGTGCTGGGGCCGGCTACCTCATCAACACGTCGCTCAAGAATGTCGGCGCCGACATCGAGCTGCGGATGCTCGGGCCGCGTGAGCACATGCGTATCGGTGCTGCTTGGAGCTACGCGGCCCAGCGGGTCTACCAGCTGTTGATGGTGGACCGGGAAGACCCACGCGACGACGGCTTCTTCGAGGCCACCGACCGGGGTAGCCGCTCGCCCTGTGACGAGCTGGTCGAAGGCGTGCTCTTGGCGGCGGCGAAGGAATACGAGGAACGCAAGGTGCCATACCTCGGCTACATGGTCGGCAACATCGCCTTCACCGCCGGTATCGACCGAGCCCTTGCAGCGCGGCTCATCCGGGAAGCCGAAGAGCTGACCTACCGGCAGTTGTGCATCCTCTCGCTCATCGCACAGAAGGATGATTACGAGTGGCCGGATGAAAACGCCTACAACGACCAAACCCGCGTCACGGGCTGGGAGCAGTGGGGGGCGCGACGAGACTACGAGCGTGCCGGGCAGGACAGGCTTGGGCTGTACGGCGGGCGGGTCGAGCAGAACCCCAACATGCACGTGATCGGCCTCCCGAAGTTCTGGCTCAGTCCCGGTAAACAGAAGCTCACGAACGACGGCCGTCTCACATACGGACTCATGGGGCTCGAACGAATGCCGAAGGACGACCTACAGAGCGTCTTTGAGCAATTGACTCCCGGCCCTGAGACGGCCATGTCGCCTGAAACCGGACACTCCGCAGAACAGAACGATGACCGATAGGACTATCGCGTGCGGGTGTTCCTGAGCTGGTCAGGCGAGCGCACCAAGGCCGTGGCGGCCGAGCTCTACACACGGCTGCGGGCGTCTCGCAAGCAGTGAAGCCATAGATGTCATCCGCCGACATCTACGCCGGGAACCGCTGGATCTGCTCCTCAAGTACGCAGCGATCGAGCTAACGGGGCAGCCGCGACAAGAGGTCAAATTTCGGTCGTCCCAGTGACGACCCCTGGGACCCCACCTCGTCCTGGTGATGCCGTCGCGAAGTCAACCGCAGCGTCCCTGCTGGCCGAGACTGACCCGTGACTCAGGCTGATTCCATTCCGTGCCAGCACGGGGAGCAGCGTCGGTCTGCATGAATCCCATGATCGCGTTGCCGATGACTTCCGCAGGCCCTGTTGCGCATGAAGCCAGCTCGATCGAGGACCGCGCGGATCTCAGCCCTGCGCTCACGTCCGATGTCGCAGAAGTAGGGAAACCATTCAAGGAACGCTGCTTGGTCAACAGCAGGAGACTTGTTGGAGGGTGGACCAAAAACCCCACACACGACGACGTCCCTGCTCGCTGACGGTGGTCAGCTACCCGGCGCTGGTCTGGGTAGGCAATTTGGATCCATACGGCCTCGCTGGAATTGCGGCGCTACCTTTGTTTGCCCGGGGTTTGCAACTATCCCTTCCGACAAAGACTTCGTATCGGGGCTTACAAGAAAGGCCTGTGTCCAACAGGTCTTATCGCTGGCAACCGCTCCGGCGAATGAGGCGGCATGCTCGATATCTGCGGTCCGAAAGTTTGCTCCCTGCAGCCGAGCGTTCGTCAGGTAAGCACCTTTCAGATCCGCCCCCTCAAGGTTGGCTGCCACCAGGTCCGCACCTTCCAGGTGGGTTCCGACCAGGGTTGCGCCACGGAGGTTTGTGTCACGCATCTCCACCCCCTCAAGATGGACGCCATTGAGATTCGCGTCGTGTAGATCCTTACCACTGAAGTTGATGTTGTTGATCGGCCGGTATCCCTTATGCGACAGGAAGGTCGGGATTGAGAAGCCAGGGATCGAGTCGGCGGCCTGAACGTTCGCTCTCCAGGTCGGTTCTTCTGAGTCTCGCGTCAGCTGTATCTGAAAGATCAGGAGTCCGACCGAGACTATGGCTCCGGTCAACAGTCCCGAGCCGAGACCTGCCCAGGGGCCGGACCAGTCCTTGTTCGTCGAGGCACCTCTGGCGGTCCAGAAGGAGATGAATAGGGAGACTGCCCCGAGTGCGGCGAGCACGGCAAAGACAACGAGTAGTTGGCGCTGGCGATGGTCAAGCCCTGATAGTGGCCCCATGAGTTCCTCCGCGTAGCTGACTAGCCAGTCCGTCGACTGGTTCCGAAGAGCTCATCCAGGTTTCCAGGCCTTAGGGACCGACTCCTAATGATGCTCAACAAGTCTCCGTAGAGACCTATAACCGTTCGATGATTAGCGTGCGAGAGCACAATGTTGCCCTCTTGGAGATAAATCGCCGCCTGACGGAGGAGGGTGGGAGCGTCGAGCAGCCTGGAGTCACCCAGGGAGCCGTTCCACATCAGTATCCGCGTGAATCCAAGGGACCCTGCAATCTCGTCCGTCGCGCTGTTGTGGCCTCCGTAGGGAGGACGAAGCCATGGGCGCGACGTGACCCCGAACGCCTCCTGTATCCACTCCTCGTTTCGCAAGATCTCAGACCTCGCAGCGCCGGGGGAGAGTGTCCGAAGGTCCTTGTGGCCGTAGGTGTGGTTACCCAGTTGGACCTGGCCGTTGGCAATCAGAGCTTTCAGCTCCGGTGCGTGAGGCTCCCACACGCGCCTGTAAAGCCCATTCGGATTGAAAGTGAGATGGATGCCGGAATCATGACAGAAGTCGATATATGCTGCTACTGTTTCTGCGTCGTACCCGTCGTCCACTGTCAACGCAATTGCATGTGGTTTGTCAACGCTGCTTACTTCGGTAGCGGGACCTGGGTTGGGCCCTGGTATAGGCGGCAACGGAGCTGGCGGGGCTGCTCGCACTCCGCCTTTGCGCCCCGGTGTTGTGGACGCACTAGCCTGACGTTTTCCGCCACCATTGTTAAACGGATTCCCTGCGTAGTAACCAGCGACAGCGGTTGCCAGAAGCAGCATCAGGCTCCGCCTGTCACCTCCTTGCCTACCCCGTGGTGTGGTTGACATGACGAGAAGGATCACGCTTCGTAAGGGCAACCGCGTGAGACACGCCGAGAAGGCCATTAAGTTTAGATTTGCGTAACCGCCGAAGCACACTTAGCAAGGTTGGGATCGACGATGTCTGTTGACGGTGGCAGTTCAAGGCTGGGGCGCCCTTCAGGTAGCGTCTCCTGGGGTCTGCTGTGCCGAGTATCGGATGCATCTCCTACCAGGGCTGGCCTCTGCTCCCGCTGCTGTTCCAACCGCGCGGGCTCCATCTACTTGGTGCGTGACACGGTTCAGTACCTGCGGCAACCACATACCTGCGTCAGTCACACCCCAGGTACCGAAGTGGGTGGTTCGGCGGGATTTGTTCAGCGGACAGTCGAACGTTGATCCACCGCTAAGCGGACCGCGCGAACCGCACCTTCAATGTCGGCGGCTGCGTGAGGGCTGCTGCTCAACGCCATTGAGCAGCCCGATAAGCGAAGGGCGAAGTCACCCAACCGGGACGGATGCCGTAGGTGTACGAGGCGCTGATCCGGCTAGAGCGTTGGGTGCGTGCATGGGTGGCTCGGAGGCCCCCGTGCGCCATGTAACAGCTACTCCGGCGGGGTCAAACGCCGCCCGCCCGGTTTTGCCGATCTTGAGCACCCGGACGTCAAGCAGTAGTCGAATCACGGCGCGCTTCCGGTCCAGCGGTAGCTGTTCCCACAACTCGACCGCCCCGGGTCCGGCTACGTCGGACAGATCCGGCATAGAGGTTGCGGACCGGATCTCGACCTCGAGCGCGTCCAGCCGAGGGCGAAGGCGCGCGGTGATCCGGGCAAGCTGTACGCCGTCGATCTCGTCGTTGGCGAACTGATCTGCTACCAGGTCCAGCTTTGCTCGCAGTCCAGCCGACTCTTCGACTAGCGACACAACGTCCTTGCCTGCGCTCGCCGCCAGCAACTGCACCGCGTCCGGCTTCGTGAGACGGCGCACTACGAGCTCTGTAACGAGATGGTCCACCTCGCTCTGCTTTCGCCGCACGCAGAAGTTCCGCTGGCATACGTACGCACATGGTCGAGTCCCGTGTGCCACCAGAATCCTCAGCGGTTCTCCGCATTCACCGCAGCGTGCGATGCCGGACAGCAGATACCTGTGAGCACCGCTCATAGACGTACGACGAGCCGGATCGCGCAGCACGGCCACTACTCGATCATGTGTCTCCTGGCCGTAGATCGGCTCCCAGTTGCCGCGTCCCGCCACCCGGCCGCGATGCACCCTGAGTCCGGCGTTCCGGTCGCGGAGCGCGATCTGGCGGGTCATCACAGGGTCCCATCTGCCCCGGCCCCGCGGCGTCGAGACCCCTTGCTGATTCAGGCCCGAGGTGATGGATCGCAGAGATTCACCACCGATGATCCCTTGAGCGATGCGGCGGATCACCGCTGCTTGATCGGGCAGCACCACGTCTTGTCCATCGACGCGCTCCCACCCGAACGGCACCTTGCCATGGGGCTTGCCCTCAGAGGCCCGGGCATCGAAGGCCCGCTTGATGCGCCTGGATTGCTGCTCGACCTCGCTCCGGGCGACGGACCCCTTAATCCGCGCAGTGAGCCGCCCCTGCACGGTTGCAAGGTCGATCTCGCCACCGACCGACGCGAGCTCCGTGCCGTTTCTCTCAGCGATGCCAATGATTCGTTCAAGTTCCACCGGTGTGCGCGTTAGCCGGTCGACGTCCCACACAACGAGCGCGTCCACTCGCCCAGCCTCGAGGTCGTCGAGCATGCGCTCGTACTCCGGGCGCGGCTTGCCGCTGTATGCACTCCGGTCGTTGTCGGTGTAGGTCGCTGCCGCGAGCCAGCCCCGGCGAGCGGCAAGGTCCAAGCAGTCCTGGCGCTGGCGCTCCACGCCAAGCCCCAGTCCGTCCGCGTCACGGGAGATCCGACAGTAGATGGCTGCGCGTCGCGTCATAGATAGGAGTATCGCAGACAAATATTGACCCCTGTCGTCTTCCTGGTCCTGCCCACCGTGGTCGCTTTCGCGGCCTACCCGGCGCTCACGTCGTTGACCTTCGTAACCCCGTAACGCTCAAAACCCCACACCCTCACGCCTGCTCCGCCGCTCCCCGACCCAGAGGACTCCCCCATGGCTCTACTCGCCCTCCTCGCCGCGCTTCGTGTTCGGACGTTCGGCACTGCCCCCAAGGACGAACGCGGCGACGTTCCCGGCTGGGTCATGATCACCGTCATGACGGCTGCGCTCGTCGTGGCTCTGCTCGCGGTCGCCGCGCCGAAGCTGACGTCGGCTTTCACGCATGCGATCAGCTCGATCACGGGCTGATGGCACGGCTGCTCAATCGGCTGTTCCATCGAACTGGCGACGCGGGCGCGGCCGTTGTCGAGTTCGTTCTCGTAGGTGCCCTGCTGATCTTCGTGGCCTTTGGTGTCATCCAGGTGGGACTGGTCCTGCATGCTCGCAACGTTCTGGCGGCGGACGCCGCAGAGGGCGCCCGCCACGCCGCCAGCCTCTCGGTACCGGCGAGCGCCGGCGGCCGGTTCGCCGAGGAGTTGGCACGCACCAGCGTGCCGGGGGCGGCGCCTGACCTCTCGTGCAGGTCCCACCGGACCGCCGGCCGCGCTGGGCTGCTGCTCGCCGAGGTCACCTGCATCGCCGACCTGCGCCTCGCGTTCGTGCCAATGGGGTCGATTCACGTCTCGGTCACGAGCCGCACGATCAAGGAAGTGGCCCGCTGACGCGGCGGCGCAAAGGCGACGAGGGCTCAGCCCTGATCGAGTTCGTCGGGATCGCGGTCGTGCTGCTGGTACCGCTGGTGTACCTGCTCCTGTCGGTGTTTTCGGTGCAGCGCGCGGCGTTCGCCGTCACCGAGGCGGCGCGCGAGGCCGGGCGCGCCTACGCGACCGCCTCAAGCACCTCAGTAGCTCGCGGCCGGGCGACTTACGCGGCGCAGCTTGCGTTGGCGAGTCAGGGCGTATGGGAGCACGTCACCGTGCGTTACGCCCCCGCTGGGTCAGGCTGCTCGGCGGCAAGCATCGATGGCGCGCAGAGCCTGCGGCCGGGTGCGCGCTTCGTGGTGTGCGTGCGTACCCAAGCGGCCCTTCCGCTCGGAGGCGCCATCACGGTCAACGGTCAATACGCCGTCGCTGTCGACAGCTATCGCGCGGCCCGACCATGACCACCACGAGCGACCGCAGCGACGAAGGCAGCATCCTGCTGCTCACCCTCGGCTGCGTCATGATCGCGCTGATGCTGGTCGTGGTCGTCGTGGATGCGTCGGCCGTGTTCCTCGCTCGTCGGAGCCTGTCGGCAAGCGCCGACGGAGCGTCGCTCGCCGCGGCTCAGTCCGTAAGCAGCCGGCAGGTCTACGCCCGCGGTGCAGGTGGCCGACTACCGCTCGAGCAGGTGCAGGCCGCCGTGGCTCACTACGAAGGCAGCCCTGCGAACGGACTTTCGGCGTCGGTCAAGCACGAGTCGGCCGGCGACACGGTGATCGTGACCGGCCGGCGCAGCGTCCGGCTGCCGTTCGCCGACCTGTTCGGTATTGGTCCGGTGACGGTCACCGCCACCTCACGAGCCTCGAGCGTGAGGCTCGCCGCAGTCGGGTGACGCACCCGTCGACCGGGTCAGGCTTGCTGGCGAACCCTGTGGTCGTCTAGGTTCGCGCGATGCTGGAAAACATGACGCGCCTTCGAGTCCCGTTCCTTACCGGCTGCGCTGCGGTCGTCGTCGGATTGGCTGGATGCGGGTCGAGCTCGTCTTCCTCGACGGCTGCGCCTTCGTCCGCCGCCCCGAGTTCGGCGACTACGAGCTCTGCTGCGGCCCCAGCGGCTGCCGGCGACACGATCACCATCAAGAACTTTGACTTCGGGCAGGCGCTCACCGTCAAGGCCGGCCAGAAGATCTCGGTCATCAACCAGGATTCGGCGCCGCACACCGTGACCGCCGATGACGGAAAAAGCTTCGACGCACCTGCCGCTGCCAACGGCGGCACCGGATCGTTCACGGCCCCCACCAAGCCCGGCACGTATCCGTTCCATTGCACGATCCACCCGATGATGCACGGCACCCTCACCGTCGCGTAAGGCAAGCTTCTTGGCTCCGGCGGCATGGATGACGGTCCACTGCGGGTACGTCACACTCATCCCGCAAGCACCAACAATCGAAGGACGCCTGGATGCGACAGCTGACCAGCCTTGACACGCAGTTCTTGGCGATCGAGGACGGACGGCAGGCCGGGCACGTCGGGAGCCTCGGGATCTATGACCCGAGCACCGCCCCGAACGGTGAGCTGACCGTCGACGTCATGATGCGGCTGCTGCAGGATCGGATGCACCTGCTCCCGGTGCTGCGCTGGCGCCTGCTCGAAGTCCCGCTCGGGATGGATTTTCCGTACTGGGTGGAGGACCAGCAGTTCGACCTGGAGTTTCACGTTCGTGATCTCGCGCTTCCGGCGCCCGGCAACGACCATCAGCTGGCCAAGCAGGTCGCGCGGCTGCACTCGAGACGGCTCGACCGGGCTCGTCCCTTGTGGGAGATGTATGTGATCTCAGGGCTCGAGTCGGGCCATGTCGCGCTCTACACGAAGATTCACCATGCGGTCATAGATGGCATCTCAGGCGGCGAGATCGTCGGCTTGCTGCTGGACCAGACCCCGGAATTCAGCGCGCCCGATGCCAAGCGTTCGGAGGGCGCGGGGGTGGAGTCAGGCACCGCCGGGATGATGGCGCGCGCCGTGCTCGGGCTGCCCCGCTATCCCTGGCGGCTTCTGCGGTCGCTGCCGCGAGCGATGCCGAACCTCGACGAAACCGTCTTCTCCGCACTCCCGGTCGCGGCCCGGGTCGGGAGGGCACTGGGTCGCGTCGAGGGACTCGTGCGCGGCGACGGCAACAAGGTCATCCGCACGTCGCTCGTGGCGCCGAAGACCTCGTTCAACGGAAAGATCACGGCCCACCGACGGTTCGTGTTCGGCCAGCTTTCACTCGACCGCGTGAAAGCGGTCAAGGCCACCTACGGCGTCACGGTCAACGATGTCATCGTCGCCCTTTGCGCGGGGGCCGTACGCGAATGGCTGATCGCGCATGGCGAGCTGCCCGACGAACCGCTCGTCGCGCAGGTTCCCATCTCGGTGCGTTCCAAGGAAGAGGTCGGGACGTACGGCAACCGCATCCTCATGCTGGGGGCGGCGCTGCACACCGAGATCGCCGATCCCGTCGAGCGACTGCGGGCAACGTCGGCGGACCTGTCGGTGATGAAGGACCGGCACAGGGCCTTGCCCGCTCAGCTGCTGTCGGACGTCAACAACTTCATCCCGCCCGCTCTGTTCAACCGGGCAGCCCGGCTGACGCTGTCATTGGGCGCCTCCGGCATGGGCCGGCCCACCTGGAACGTGGTCGTCTCGAACGTCCCCGGACCGCAGTTCGACCTGTACTGCGCCGGCGCCCAGCTGCTCGCCAACTACCCGGTGTCCGTCATCACGGATGGCTTGGGACTGAACATCACGGCCATGAGTTACGTCGGCCACCTCGACATCGGGATCCTGGCCGACCGGGAACAGATGCCCGACCTGTGGAGCCTGATGGATTGGCTCGAGAAGTCGCTCGCTGAGCTCGAAGGGGCACCGGACCCGGCGCCATGATTTGACCCGATCGGCGAACGTTCCCGGTCAACTGACAGGCCACGCGGCGCGTGGCCCGGCCATAGTCCCCTCGCCCCATGACGTTCGGCACTGTGCGGTCGCCGCCGGCGAAGCACAGTCTGAGGCCAAAGAAGGGAGCGACCGTGGAGCGGATGAACCCCCTGGACGCAGCGTTCTTGGACGCCGAGGACGAGGATCCTCATACCTCGATGGCGATCGCCTCCGTCGCGATCTTCGAGGGCGCGGCTCCCAAGCACGACGTCATGCTGGACGTTTTGCGAAAGGCCCTGCCGCGCATCCCGCGCTATCGCCAGAAAGTGCGCACGCTGCCGTACGACCTCGGCCGCCCGCTATGGGTGGACGATCCGAACTTCAGCCTCGAGTACCACGTGCGGCGCACGGCGCTCCCGATGCCGGGAACGATGGCGCAGCTACGGGCGCTGGTCAGCCGGCAGATGGCGCAGCGGCTGGACCGTGAGCGTCCGCTGTGGGAGGTGTGGGTCATCGAGGGGCTCGCCGACGGCGGCTGGGCCCTGCTTTCGAAGGTCCACCACTGCATGGTCGACGGCGTCTCGGGCACCGACCTGCTCCGCGTTGTCCTCGAACCTGAAGACGGCCCCGTCCCGCCGGACGACGCCTGGACCCCGCAGGCGCTGCCGTCAACCGCCAGGGTCACCGCAAGTGCCGTCGCGAACCTGATCCTTGATCCGCTACGCGGGGTGAATGCACTTAGGCGCAGCCTCCTGGCACCCCGGCCGTTCCTGGCGCGGTTAGCCGACACCGGCCGCGGGTCGCTCACGCTGCTCCGCACGGTCTGGCCGGCGCAGGGCTCATCCCTTTCCGGACCGATCGGCAAGCAGCGCAGGTATGAGTGGGCGCGCGCATCGCTGCCGGACGTGAAGACCGTTCGCACCGCATTTGGCGGGACGGTGAACGACGTCGTGCTCACCATCATCAGCGCCGGGTTCCGCAGCCTGCTCGAAGCGCGCGGTGAGGCGCTGGACCCGCATGCGGTGCGCTCCCTCGTCCCCGTGTCGCTGCGCGCACCCGGCCAGGAGGGCATCATGGACAACCGGGTGTCGCTGCTCCTGCCGTTCCTGCCGATCGAGATCGAGAACCCTGTCGAACGGCTGGCCGAAGTCCGGCGGCGGATGAACGACCTCAAGTCCTCCAAGGAAGCCGTGGCCGGCGGAGCCATGAGCTCACTGGCCGCCTTCGAGCCATTTCCGCTGGTATCACTGGGAATACGGCTCGGGTCGCACCTGCCACAACGCACTGTCATCACGGTCACGACGAACGTCCCCGGACCACGCAAGCAGCTGCAGCTCGAGGGACACCCGCTGCGGGAGCTGTACCCGTACGTTCCCATCTCCTCGACGGTGCGGGTGGGCATCGCGATCTTCAGCTATTGCGATCAGCTGACGCTCGGAATCACCGGCGACTACGACACCGCGACCGATCTCGAGGTCTTGAGCACGGCCATCGAGAGCGACCTCGCGCGCTTGGTGAAGGCCGCGAAACCCGCTTCACGACGCGCCGGCTAGAGCACCATCCGCGGCCAGGGAGGCGGCAGTGACCACAGCAGTGGGCCGGCGCGGAAGGCGCCTCATCGCCGTCGCTGGAGCGGCCGCCACGATCGCTGCGGCAGTCGGCGCCTGCGGGCGGTCGACCGACGTGCCCATAGCCGGGGCAGGAGCGGTGCAGACGAGCAACCCGACGACAACTGCCACCCCCGCGGCCGGCAAGGGGGACTTCGGTTCCCTGAAGGCGATCTGCGGTCCGGGCACGGCCACCAGCGGCGGCGGATCCAGTCAGCGAGGTATCAGCTCGAGCACTATTCACATAGGCACGATGGCCGACCCCGGGGCGGTTGCCGCACCGGGGCTCGAACGCGAATTCTTCGACGTGGCCGACGCGTTCACCACGTGGTGCAACGCGGCCGGCGGCATCAATGGCCGCCGGATCGTGCTCGACAAGTACGACGCGAAGCTTTTCGAAGTTGCCGCGCAGATGATCAATGCGTGCGAGAAGGACTTCATGCTTGTCGGCAACGGCAACGCCTTCGACGCCGCCGGAGTCAAGCCGCGGCTCGGCTGCAAGCTGGGTGAAGTGCCGGCGTATTCCGTGTCTCCACTCGCCGTCGCATCGGGACTGCAGGTGCAGGCGACTCCGAACCCGGCGAACCAGTACCAGGTAGGCCCCTTCCGGCTGCTCGGTGAGAAGTTTCCGGACACGCTGACCGAAGGAGTGGCGATCGCCGGAAGCACTGTCGCGACGATCCAGCCGCAAGGTCGACGCGCGCAGGACGCCCTTCGAGCGATCGGCTACAAGGTCTCGTTACTGCAGGATCGGCCGCCGCTGGTGGACAACTTCCGGCCCTGGCTGGAGCAGGTGAAGGCGTCGGGCGCGACCGCGTACACCGAGATCGCCTCGCAGGACATCACGCCCGAGTTCCAGGCCATCTCCAACGTCGGCCTGAAGCTCCGCTACGTCGTGCTCGGCACGCAGTTTTACGACCCCAAGACGATCGCTGCGGCGAAGTCAACCAGCTTCCCGCCGACGTGGGTGTACTTCAGCCACCTGCCCTTCGAGATGGCCTCAAAGTACCCGGTGGTCCAGCAGATCAAAGACATCATGTCGGCGCGCGTATCGAAGCCGAAATACAACGACTTCGTGGCGCTCGCGTTCAACGCCTGGACGCTGTGGGCGAAGTCAGCGACCGCGTGTGGCAACGACCTGACCCAGGCCTGCGTCCTCACCCGCGCCGGAGCCGAAAAGGCTTGGACCGCAGGCGGTTTCTTCCCGCCGCGGGACACCGACTCGAGCAATCCCCTGCAGCCCACCTGCTATGCCCTGATGCGGGTCACCACCAACGGCTTCGTCTACGACGCGGACGTCACCAAACCCAATGACGGCGTCTACAACTGCGACCCGAAGAACGTCGTCGCGCTGACCCACACCTATCAGTAGCCACACTGCGCCGAGCGGAGCCCACCATGACGAGTCAGGCAGCCTGATGTACCGCCTCGCCGGTACGGATGCGGCGATGCTCTACGCCGAGACCTCCGAAGCTCCGATGAATGCCTGCACGCTGACGATCCTGGATCCGTCGACGGCGCCGACACCATTCACCATCGAGCATTTCCGCGAGCTCATGCTGGCCCGCGGCGATCGACTCGAACCTTTCCGGCAGCGCCTCGCCGCCGTCCCGCTCGGGATGGATTGGCCGGTCTGGGTCGACGCCGGTTCGGTGGACATGCACGCGCACATTCACCCGGCGCGGGTACGCCGGCCCGGCGCGGCCCGCCAGGTCGCCGAGCTGATCAGCGACCTGATCACGCAGCCGCTGCCGCACGACCGCCCGCTCTGGCAGTGCTGGTTCATCGAAGGGCTCGAGAACGGCTACGTCGCGATCTTCTGCCAGCTCCACCACGCGCTGCTCGGCGGCACGAGGGCAATGGCAATGTACGAACTGCTCTTCGATCTCACTCCCGAAGTGTCGATGGAGCCGGCCAGGCCGGCATCCGCCGAGCGCGCACCCTCCCCCTTGGCGGTGACGAGCCACCTGGCTTGGTCGATCGTGGGTACTCCGGTGCGGATGGCTCGCACGGCCCGTGACATCGCGGGCGCGGCCGTGGGCGTCGCGCGTTTTCGCACCAGCGAGCTGTGGCCCGATGCCGTACGTCCGTACCAGGCGCCGTCGACATCGTTGAACGGACGTATCGACGCGGCCCGCCATTGCGCCTACAGCACGATCTCGCTGACTGACGTCAAGACCGTCAAGCGGGCTTTCGGAGTGACCGTGAACGACGTCGTACTCGCCGTGTGCGGCGGGGCCCTGCGCAGCTATCTCCACGAGCGCGGCGAGGAGCCCCGCGGGTCGTTGAGCGCCTCGGTGCCGGTCTCGGTGGATGCCGGCGGCGGGGGCAGCGGCGGGTCGGTGATCGGTAACGCCGTGGCGAATTTCGGCGCCACGCTCGCGACCGACGTCGCCGATCCCGTCGAACGCCTGCGGCGCGTTGCCGCCTCAACCCGCGCTGCCAAGGGACTGCACGCGGCGCTCGGTCCCGAGGCGATGCTTCGCCTCGCCGACATCCTTCCCCCCGGGCTGTCGGGGGCGGCGATGCGCACCATGTCCTCGCCGAGACTGGCGGCTCATACGCCGCCGGCGTACAACGTCATCGTCTCCAACCTGCCAGGCCCGCCCGTTCCGCTCTACTCCGGCGGCGCCCGGCTCGTCGCGAGCCATGTCTTCGGCCCGCTGATCCAAGGCCTCGGCCTGAACATCACGGTGTTGAGCTACGTCGATTCCATCGATGTCGGCATCAACGCGTGCCCCGGCCTCGTCCCCGATCCCTGGCTCATCGCTGATGGCGTACCAGCCGCACTCGATGAGCTCCTGACGGCCGTCACCAACTAGCCTTGAAGGTCGCGAAATTCGATACGCGAGCGGCGCGCGTGGCAGAGTGCTGCCGACGCGTGCCGCACGGCGAGGGGAACCGACATGGATCTGCAGACGCAATACGAGTTCGACAAAGGTGTCGACGCCGTGTTCGCCATGTTCACGGACGATGAGTACCAGCGCCAGAAACTGGTCGATGCCGGCCACCGGAACGTCGAGGTGCTTGAGTGCGGCCCGACGGCAGACGGTGCGAGCATCAGGATCGTCAGCCGTCGCACCGTGGCCGTGGAGGTCCCCGGCGTGTTGAAGCGGGTGCTCCCTGCGACGAATACCGTCACGCAGACCGACCAGTGGGACGCCGAGCCCCAAGACGGTGCCCGCGTCGGCACGTGGACGGTCGACATCAAGGGCGTCCCGATTCACCTTTCCGGGAGCATGCGCCTGGAGGCCGGCACCTCCGAGAAGACCGGAAAACCAGTCAAAACAAAGAGCATCGAGACCATCGACGGAGTCGTGAAGGCCTCGCTACCGCTCGTCGGAGGCAAGCTCGAGAAGCTCGCCTACGGCAACTTCATGGACGCGACAGCTCAGGAGCAGGACTTCAGCTACCGGTGGCTCGCCGGCAAGGTCTGACCCGGTCGGCCCCTCCGGGTCCGGGGCGTAGGCGGTCAGCGTGCCGCCGCCCGTGGCGACCGTGCCTGCCGTCGCTACGAACAGCCGACCCTCGGACAACACGGGCTGTGACTCTCCGTAATGGAAGGCCGCCGCGGTGGTCGCGGCAGTCGGGGCTGTAGGGCATTTGTGCCCTTCTCCGGGCATCAGCGACGTTGCACGCTGGCAGAAAGACGTCGACGTTGGGATGAAAAGATGCAGCCGTTCGTTCTTAACCGCCACGACCGGATAGTCTTTCCGTCGAACTTCATCCCCGAGCTCGATCTGTCGGTCATCGACAGCCTGGAGCAGCTCGACAGCGTCGTGCGGCGCGACTTCGAAACGAAGGCACCGACCGGCTCGGAGATCGTCGAGCGGATAGCAGCGGGCACCTATCCGAGCCGCTTCGAGCTGATGCGCGACGTGGCTCTCAACCTCTTCTGGGCTGGTCGCTTCGCCCTCACCATGTACGACAAGAGGCCCGTGCGCTGGTGTGATGTCCCGCGCCATCGCACTGACGTCTTCATGCAGCGCAACACTCCGTGGGTGGACGGTGAGCGCATCATCGCCGGCGTTCGCAGCGCGTACGACGCCCTTCCCGCCACCTGGGACGCGGCCGCCGAGGACCGCATTTTCGACGTGCTGTTCACGGCATTCGCCCACCGCAAGCAACACGCCACCGAGCTGTCGGCGGTCAAGTCGACGGTCGCTGAAATGCTGTCCGATCCGACCAACCTGGCGTTTCGGCTGAACCGCTACGACCCGGACTTCCCCACCTTCGACTACGACGACATCATCGACTGCGCCGAAGACGTGCCCGAGCTGGAGGCCCTGCACCGCTGGGCGATGGTGTTGCACAACCAGTACCCGTGGGAGCGCTCCGCTACTGAGCTGGTCCCCGTCGGCGAGCTTGCCGATGACGACTACGTAGTGCTGCTGCACCCGCGCAACCAGGAGGTCCGCGACTTCCTGCGGCGCCTGTCCGCCGGCGTCGTACGTGCCCGAAGTGCGCCTGCCCCCAAGGCGGTTCCGCCGATCCGGCCCTACCCGTCGGTCAGCGTGCGTAACGAGTTCTCGGTCATGCCGCGGATCGAAGCGCTTGCCGTTGTGCACGGCGATCGCCCCTGCACCAATGAGGACCTCATCCGAAACGCCGCCTACAACTGGTCGCCCATGTCGGCGGACGAGATCAGCCACAAGACCGGGATCGAGCAGCGTCTCTACAGCTCGATCAGCCTCGAGGAAATGGCCCTTGAAGCGGCCCGCAACGCGCTGGCCAAGGCCGGCCGAGAGCCCGCGGAAATCGGAGCGGTGCTGCTCAGCACATGCACCAGCACGCGGCTGATCCCCTCGGTGGCGTCGTGGGTTTCCGGACAGCTAGGCATCGGGCAGACCCACGCCTCGTACGACATGGTGGCCGCCTGCGCCGGGCTGGCGTACGGACTGTCCGATGCCACCCGGATCCTGCAGGAGGTCAACCGGCCGGTCCTGGTGATCTGCGCGGAGAAATTCTCGGACAAGATCGGCAACGTACGCACCTCGCGCATGATCTTCGGTGACGGCGCCGCCGCATTTGTGGTCGGTCCGGCGCCGGAGGGCGAACTGCCGGACATCGAGTATTTGCAGACGTTTGCGAGCGGTCCCGCGTCCGAAGTCAACTCGATCATCTGGCCGAACTTCGAGTTCGACAACAACATCACCGTGTACGGGCCCGAGGTGAAGTCGCTGGCCGGCCGCTACCTGGCGCAGATGATCGACGAGCTCAAGGTGTTGCCGGACCCGGACGGCAAGGCGGCGTCGCTGCTGGAGACCATCGACCTCATCGTTCCGCACCAGGCCAACAAGACAATGGTGAGCCAGCTCGCCACCAAGGCCGGCCTCTCACTCGACAGCGTGTACTTCAACATCGCTCAGGTCGGCAACTCCTCGTCCGCGAGCATTCCGCTGGCCATCCACGATGCGGTACGCGAGGGCGTCATCAAGGAGCCGGTCCGCATCTTCGCGCCGGGCTTCGGTGCGGGCGCTGTCGCCGGCTATGCCGTGATGCGCATCGATCCGGACGTCGTCGTCCTGTCGGATTCCCTGGCGACGCGCCCGGCGAGCGACGAGGCGGCCCCGGCGGAGTCGCACCCCGAGCAGTCCGCCGACAACGCGCACCTGGCCTTCGGCTAGCTGTTCGCGGGCCGCTACCGGAAGGAGGGGCTCGCTGCCGCGTCCCGAGCGGCGACGAGCCCGCGGCGCAGCGCGTCAGCGGCCGCTGCGGCCGTGCTGCTGAGGCTGCGAACAGCGGCCGGCTCCGGCTGCACACCGAGCGAGTTGAGCGTCATCGCGAGCATCTCGTAGTGGCCCACCACGAAGCAGAGCTCAATGAGTTCGGTGTCCGACAACTCGGCCGAAATCCGCGCCCAGGTCTCATCGCTGATCACGCGGTCGCGGTGCAGTTCGTCGGTGGCCGCGAGCACGGCCCGCTGGCGCGGCGACCACCGGCCCTGGGTCGTCCAGTCCCGAACCGCGTCGACCTGCTCCGTGGTCAGTCCGTGCGTGAGCGCGATGCCGGCATGCTGCACCCACTCATACCAGCACCCGCAGTTGCTGGCGGTGCGCAGGATCATCAGCTCGGTATCGCGCCGGGGCAGGTCGCCGCGCAAGAGCAGCACTCCGCCCATCGGTAACCAGCGCCGGAACAGGCGGCGGTGGTGGGCGAGCGTCGTGAAGATGCGATGCGGCTCGGTACGGGTAACGCGGCCGGCGAGCACCGCCACCAGCGTGGCGAGGGGCGGCCGAACGGCAGGCGCGATCCGTACCGCCGGCTGATCAATGTTCAACGCGACATCCATAGCTGCGACTCTCCGTCCGTTGGCGAGGACCGGCCAGAGCCGAAAGTCCGGTGCTGGCCCGCACCGGGCCTTTCTACCCTGGCGGGCCGATGATTGCGTTCCTAGCCTCCAGGCCGGAGGTCGATGCCGTGGTCAAGCACTGGCTAATCATGGAGACGGCAGAAAACGCCGCCCGCTCGCCCTACCGTGCGCGCATCGCCGCCGCCGGGGCGCCGGACCCGGCAGTACGATCCTGCTAGTCGCCGCGGGGGCCGGGGTCACCGCCGGAGCAGCGCTCTACCGCATCCCCGTAGCCTGCTGAACAAGATTCGATTTGCCGCAAGACGGGGTAGAAACCCATAACGACCGACGAGACAGGAGCCACCGATGCCGCAGGTCACCGAAAAGGACGCCCGACAGGTTGCCGAGGCGGCCCGGGAAACGGAATGGAGTAGGCCCTCCTTCGGCAAGGAACTCTTCCTTGGGCATTTCCGGCTCGACCTGATTTCGCCGCATCCACGCCCCGCAGACGAGGATCGCCGGCGCGGTGAGGAATTCCTCGCCGTGCTCGAGCGGTTCCTTTCCGAACGGGTCGACCCGCTGCAGATCGAGCGTGACGCCTGCATCCCCGAAGACGTGATCGAGGGCCTCAAGGAGATCGGCGCACTCGGGATGAAGATCCCGCTGGAGTACGACGGACTCGGCCTCACGACCGTCTACTACAACCGTGCCCTCGCGCTCGTGGGCTCCTGGCATGCCGCGCTATCGACGCTGCTGTCGGCGCACCAGTCGATCGGCGTGCCCGAGCCGGTCAAGAGCTTCGGCACCGAGGCGCAGAAGAAGAAGTACCTGCCGCTGGTCGCTCGCAAGGAGGTCAGCGCCTTCCTGCTGACCGAGCCGGACGCGGGCAGCGACCCGGCCCGGATGGTGGCCGAGGCGATCCCCGTCGAGGACGGGGCCGCGTACGAGATCAGCGGGCGCAAGCTGTGGACCACCAACGGCGTGATCGCTGACCGGCTGGTGGTCATGGCGGTCGTCCCGAAGCCGACCACCGAAGCCGACAAGGCATCCGGCCGCCGCGGCGGGATTACCTGCTTCATCGTCGATGCGCGCGCTCCCGGCGTCAGCGTCGAGCACCGCAACGAGTTCATGGGCCTGCGCGGTATCGAGAACGGCGTCACCCGCTTCGACAAGGTGCGCGTGCCTGCCGATGACCGGCTGGGCAAGGAAGGTCAGGGGCTGAAGATCGCCCTGTCCACGCTGAATGTCGGCCGCCTCGCGCTGCCGGCCATCTGTGCCGGCAGCGCCAAGTACTCGCTGCGCATCGCCCGCCAGTGGTCGAAGGAGCGCGTGCAGTGGGGCCTGCCGATCGGCCAGCATGACGCCGTCGCGCAGAAGATCGCCTTCATCGCGGGCACGACCTTCGGCCTGGAGGCCGTGCTCGAACTCTCCAGCCACATGGCTGACGAGGGGCGCAAGGACATCCGCATCGAGGCCGCTATCGCCAAGCTGTACGCCAGCGAGCTGGCCTGGCTGGTGGCCGATGAGGTGGTGCAGATTCGGGGCGGTCGGGGCTATGAGACCGCGCAGTCGCTCAGCAACCGCGGCGAGCGTCCGGTGCCGTCCGAGCAGATCTTGCGCGACCTGCGTATCAACCGGATCTTCGAAGGCTCGAGCGAGGTGATGAAGCTGATCATTGCTCGCGAGGCCGTCGACCAGCACCTTGCTATCGCCGGCGACATCATCGACCCGGACGTGTCGCTCTCTGCCAAGGCGAAGACCGCAGCCAAGGCGGCCGGGTTCTACGCGCGCTGGCTGCCGAAGCTGGCTGTCGGAGCGGGCACGGCGCCGCGCTCGTTCAGCGAGTTCGGCTCGCTCGCCGCTCACCTACGCTTCGTCGAGCGTTCATCCCGCAAGCTGGCCCGTTCCACGTTCTACGGGATGAGCCGCTGGCAGGGACAGCTGGAGAAGAAGCAGGCGTTCCTCGGCCGGATCGTCGACGTCGGCGCGGAACTGTTCGCGATGAGCGCGGCCGTCGTACGTGCTCAGATGCTCGCCGAAGATGGCGAACCGACGGCGATCGAGCTGGCCGATCTCTTCTGCCACCAGTCACGGCTGCGCGTCGACGCGTACTTCGATGGCCTGTGGCGCAACAACGATGACCAGAACTACCGGGCCGCCCAGCAGGTCATGGACGGTCGTTTCAGCTGGGCAGAGGCCGGGGTCATGGACCCGAGCGGCGACGGGCCCTTCCTCGCCGCGCAACGCGGCCGGGAGAAAGACGAGAGCGACCTGCGAGAGAGCCCGTAAACCCGGGCCAGTATGGAGGCATGCTCCAGTGGCACTCGGCAGGCGAGCACGAGCTGCCGTCGACCCTCGACTGGTTGGCGCCGCGCGAGCACGAGCGCCAGCAGCGGATGCGTTACGCGAAACGGCGTAACGACTACCTGCTGGGTCGGTGGACAGCGAAAGCCGCACTGGCGCACCGGCTCGGCAACGACAGCGACAGCAGCGCGCTTGCTGACATCGAGATCGGCAACGCCTCGGACGGCGCGCCTGCCCCGCAGGTGGCGGGCGCGCCTGCCCTGCTGAGCATCTCGATGACGGACCGGGCGGGCTGGGCGGTCTGCCTCACCGGCCCACCGGGACGCGACCTCGGCTGTGATCTGGAGTTGGTGGAGCCGCGTACGGAGGCGTTCGTACGCGACTATCTGACGCCGAGCGAGGCCGACTTCGTGCTGGCCGAACTCCCCGGCGAGCAAAGGGATCTGCTCGCCAATCTCGTCTGGTCAGCCAAGGAAAGCGCGCTCAAGGTGCTGCGGACCGGGCTGCGTCGAGATACCCGTTCGGTCGAGGTCAGGCTCGGAGCGGCCGCGACGGCTGGGTGGCGCGAGCTGGTCGTGACAGCTGACGGGCAGCGCCGGTTCCCGGGATGGTGGCAGCGGTTCGGTGACTTCGTCCTCACCATCGCGACGGATGAGAACCCGAGCGCCCCGCAGGCACCACCCACCTCTATGGTCGAGCCTCCTGGTCTGGCCAGTGCGGTCCCGTCTCACACCTGGATGCGACGACCACGCGTGTGAACGACCGGCCGGGCCTTTCGGCCCTGGGATTCGACAGGGTTTCAGACCACGATCAAGTCACGCGGGGCACCGGCGCCGCCGGGCGACGACAGAGGCTCGGGCGCCCTTCCGCTTCCAGGTGCTGTGCCGGTCTCCCCCCACCGCAGTCGCACGCCAATGAGTGGAGACCGGATGCCGGAAGGCATGGAACGAGTACGCGAAACGCCCGATGAGGTAGCCGCGCGCGTGGCGGAGAAGTTCGGACTGTCAGCGGCATTGCCGGATCCCGATGTAGCCGGGTTCGGCAGAGCGTTGGCACACGCCGCCACGGCGATGGCTTCCCACCCGATCGAGGTAGCCGAGGCGAGTTCACATTTCGCGACCGGGATAGTGCGTATCTCCTTCGCGGCGATGGCGCGGACGCTGGGCGTTGCCCGCCCCCCGACATTCGAGCTCGACTCCCGGGACAGCAGATTCTCCGATCCGGCCTGGAGCGACAACGCCGCCTTCCACGCGCTTCGCCAGTGCTTTCTCGCCCTGACCCAACTCACCCAGGAACTGATCGCGGAAGCCGACCTCGACCCGGTCACAGAGCAAAAGACCCGGCTTATGGTCGGTCTGATGCTCGATGCGGCGGCGCCCACGAATTTCCTGCTGACCAATCCCGCGGCCCTGAAGCGGGCTTTGGACACCGGCGGCGCGAGTCTGATGAGAGGCGCCAAGAACTTCGTCGACGACGTCGTGCACCACAAAGGACAGCCTCGGCAGGTGGACGCCAGCTCGTTCAAGGTCGGGGAGAACCTCGCGGCCACCCCGTGCAAGGTGGTCTATCGCAACGAGCTGATCGAACTTCTGCAGTATGAGCCGCAGACCAAACGGGTCCACGCGGCGCCGATCCTCTGCAGCCCGCCGTGGATCAACAAGTACTACATCATGGATCTTGCACCGGATCGAAGCTTCATCGAGTGGGCTGTCAAGCACAACCGGACCGTCTTCGTTATCAGCTACCTGAACCCAGGTTCAGAGATGGCTGATCTCACGATGGACGACTACCTCGCTAAAGGACCGCTGCAAGCCTTGGACGTCATCACCGACATCACCGGTGCGGCCAGGATCGACCTTGTCGGCCTCTGCCTCGGTGGGGCACTCGCGGCCATCGCCGACGCCTACCTGGAGCAGCAAGGGGACAGTCGGATCGGATCGCTCACGCTGCTCAACACGTTGCTTGATTACTCAGAGCCCGGCGTGCTCGGCGTGTTCACCGACGCAGCCACCGTCGATCGCCTGGAGAAGAAGCTCGCCAAGAAGGGCTACCTGGACGGCGACGACATGGCTGCGACCTTCAACGTCCTGCGCGCGAATGGGCTTATTTTCAACTATGTGGTATCCAACTGGCTGATGGGCGAACAGCCGCCGGCCTTCGACCTCCTGGCTTGGAACGAGGACAGCACCAGGATGCCCGCGGCGATGCACAGCGCCTACCTGCGAAATTTCTACGTCGAGAACCAGCTTGCCCGCGAGGTGCTCGAGATCTGCGAGCAACGCATCGAGCTGGGCAACATCAAGAGTGACTGCTATGTGGTGAGCGCAGCGAACGACCACATCGTGCCCTGGCGTTCGGCGTATGCGACGACACAACTGGTTTCGGGACCCGCTCGATTCGTCCTGAGCAGCGGGGGTCACATAGCCGGGATCGTGAACCCGCCATCCCCCAAGGGCTGGTATCTCAGCGGCGATGATGACTCCACGGATCCGCAGCGCTGGCGGGACAGCGCCACCAAGCAGGCCGGCTCGTGGTGGGAGGACTGGACAAGGTGGGCTTCAGCCAAGGCGGGGCCGATGATCGCCCCTCCTGCCACCGGCAGTGAGAAATTCCCCGTGCTCGCCCCCGGTCCGGGTTCCTACGTTGTGGCACCCTGACTTTGAGTTCGACTTGGTGATTAGCTAGTTAGCTGTTGTTGTGCTAATATGGTTAATGTAGGTAAAGCAACCAACATCGTCTCCCAGGAGCGCCTCATGGCCACTACCGCGCATGCCAAGACCACCACCCCCACCGCAACGTTCGACCTCCCGTCGGTCGACGAAGCCACCCAGCGGATTCGCGATCTCAACGAGCGGCTGATCGAGGCTTCCAGGAACGCCGGACTCGTGACCCTCGACGCCTACGAGAAGGCTCTCCAGAGCCTCCTCGACTTCGAGGAGAAGGTCGCCTCCGCCAGCCAGATCGACTGGGTCTCGGCACTGGCAACCACCCACGCCAAGTTCATCGGTGACCTCTCCGCCACCTACACCAAGGCCGTCCGCGAGATGCTGTAGCAGCTCCGAGCGTCCGCCTGCGCCCACCCTCGCATCTGGGGGTGGGCGCGAATTCTCTCAAGGAAAGCGACGTCGCCATGAGCGCCACGACCACTCCCCCGGGCATCGTCAACGCCGGCATCGACGCGGTTTTCGGCACCTATCGGGCTGCCGTCCGCGCAACCACGGACTACTGGACCGGCGCGCTCGCGCGCTCGGCGACCCCCGCCGACCTGACCCTTGACCTGCTGACCTGGTGGGGCGTAGCAATCCGCCGCGAAGCGCCGCAGTGGGCGACGGAACACGAGATCGCCGCGCAGTGGCCGATCGCGCGGCTACGCGACTTCTCCACCCGATCCCCACTCGACGAGGTCGCGACCCTGCTGCTGCCCCCCCAGGCGGGCCACGACTCGTGCATCGTCGACTATCACCCGGAGCAGAGCCAGATCAGGACTGCGCTGGACGCGGGCCTCACGCGAGTCTTCTCACTCGACTGGGTCGGCGCCGACGAGCGGACCAAGGACTCATCCATCGAGGACTATCTCGCCGTCATCTCCGAGGCCGTCACTCGTCTCGGCGGCCGGGTCAACCTCGTCGGCGACTGCCAGGGAGGCTGGCTTGCCGTCATCTACGCAGCGCTGTATCCGGACACGGTCCACACCCTCACCATCGCGGGCGCCCCGGTCGACTTCCATGCGGGTGAACCGTTGATCCACGACTGGATGCGGGTGCTCTCGCCCGGCCGCGACTTGCGGTTTTACCAGAACATGGTCGCGTTGAACGGCGGGGTGCTGCCCGGCAAATTCCTGCTTGCGGGCTTCATGGTCATGCAGCCGGACAACGAACTAGACCGCCAGCTCCAGCTGCTCGCGCACATCAACGAGCCGGCACACGTGGCCCGTTATCGCACATTCGAGGACTGGTTTCGCCACACCCAGCCCATTCCCGGCGCCTTCTACCTTTGGATCGTCGAGCACCTGTTCCAGAACAACGAGCTCACCGGCGGGGAGCTGCGCGTTGGAACGCAAAAGGTGGAACTTGGCCGCATCACCTGTCCGCTCTACCTGCTTGCCGGCGCCACCGATCACATCACTCCGCCCGCCCAGGTCTTTGCGTTGGCCGACTACGCCGGCACCCGCGCTGCTGACGTCGTTCGACGTCAGACCACCGGAGGGCATCTCGGACTCTTCATGGGCCACGAAGCACTGCGCGACCACTGGTCACCGCTGTTTCGCGACCTCGCGGCCCGCTCTCACTGAGTTCCCCGCGGCTGCCGCGAGCGCATCCGACGAACCGCATTGGCATCCACGAATCCGCGATAGATCTCGATCAGTGCCTTCCGCTGGCCGACCGTGAGCTCCGTCGCTGCGCCTATCTCCGACTCCAGCCGCGGCGGGCCATCGGCATCGTCTTCCGACTCCGGCTCCACGAAGCCGGCTTCGGCGTACAACCGATCGGCCGACGTCTCGAGCGATTCGGCGATGGCATCAATGACGGCATCCGACGGTGCGCGCAGACCCCGCTCGATCTGCGAGAGGTAGGGATTCGAGATCCCGACGGCTGCCGCGAGCTGACTCATCGGCAGCGCGGCAAGCTCACGCTGAGCGCGAATGATCGCGCCGAGCATTCGCTGCGGCGACTGCGGCGACTGCTCGTGGACCATGCGCCCAGCCTAGCTTTGCCCTCGAAGGATCAGGTTTTCGCGGGTTCGTGCTCGGGCTCGGGCTCGGACGGACAGAAGTCCCCGATCGACGGACCCGTGCTCTCCAGCCGAGAGCGGCAGGAGCCGACCGGCGAATCGGTGATCCAGTTGTCGATGGGCTCATGCAGCCGAATCGCCCGCCAGACGTCCTCGAAGCGGATCGGCATGTGCATGAGCTCCGCACCGACGGCCTGGTGAATCGCGTTACCCAGAGCCGGTGCGACCGAGATCATGGGGTGCTCCCCCACCCCGCGCGCGCCGTACGGTCCGTCGAGCTGCGGCGTCTCCACCAGCATGCAGTCGATGCGCAGGGGGATATCCCGCGCCGTCAGAATCTTGTTGTCGGTGAAGGACGGGTTCAGCAGCCGGCCGCTCTTGTCGAAGATGTAGCCCTCGCAGATGGCCGTCCCGAGACCCTGGATCATGCCGCCGATAGCCTGCCCACGCACGAGGGCGGGGTTGATGGCCTTGCCTACGTCGTAGGCGGAAGAGATCTGCAGGATGGTGAACTCGCCGGTGTCCGGATCGACGTCGACGATGATGCCGTGGGCACCGTAGGTCCAGTCCAGCGCCGGCAGTCCCTGCCCGGTTTCCTTGTCCAGACTGCTGAGGCCCTGCGCGGTGTAGCGCCCCACCCCGATCAGCGGGCCGCCGATGCCGTTGCCGTTCGGGTAGGCGTAACCGATCGACATGGCGACGAACGTGACGGACTCGTCCGGGTTGTGCTTCAAGAACACGCCGTCCGCGTCGTGGTCAAGGTCTGACGGGTTGGCCCGCAACACCTGAGCGGCGACGTCGTACGCCTGCTTGAGCAGATCCTGGCACGCCAGAACGACGGCGTTGCCCGACAGAATCAGACCTTTTGACGCGACGGTCTGCCAGTCGTACGGGTCGCGGTCAGTGTCCTTCTCCACCGCAGTCTTCACCTGATCCATCGGGAAGCCGAGCGACTCCGCCGCGATCTGCGCCAGTGCGGTGGCGCTGCCCTGGCCCATCTCCGTGAGGCCGATGTTGAGCAGCACCGTACCGTCGGAATTCATCTTGACGACGGCTGCCGTCGCGGTGAACGAAGGCATCGCCGGCGCCTTGTGCAGCGCGGCCAGACCCTTGCCGATCTTGCGACCGGTGACCTTCTCGTGCTCGACCTCCGCAGGCGTGAGGCTGCCGTAGCCAATCGCCTTCGCTGCTTCCTGCAGACATTTGACCGGGTTGCCGGTGTTCTTGTGGATCTTCTCGCCGGTGATTGTGACCGAACCAGGCCTCAGGAGGTTCTTCAACCTGAATTCAAGGGGATCCATGCCGATCGCGAGGGCCACGAGCTCCATGTGCCGCTCGAGACCCCAGAAGAACTCCACATGCCCGAACCCGCGATAGGCCGTGCCGTAAGGCTTGTTCGTGTAGATCGTGTAAGCGTCAAGCCAGGCATTGGGAATCTCGTACGGACCCGCGCAAGAGTAGCTCGATGCGCGGGTGACGTTGACCGCGTAGTCCGCGTAAGCGCCGGCGTCCCAGTACATCGACATCTGCTGAGCGGTGATCTTGCCGTCGGCGCGCACCCCGGTTTTGATCCGGTACGTGAGGGCACTGCGGCACGGAAGAAGGCTGAACTCCTCCTCGCGGGTGGCCGTCAACTTCACCGGCCGACCGCCGGCCTTGCGCGACAGGCACGCGACGAGCGGCTCGAGGTGAATGCCGCCCTTGCCGCCGAAGCCGCCGCCGATGTGCGGCACGATGACCCGCACCTGGTTGAGCGGGAGGCGCATCGCGATGCAGAAGAGCGCGCGCACCGTGAACGGTGACTGCGCGCTGGTCCAGATCGTGATCTCGTCGCCCAGCTTCCACTGCACGATCGCGACGTGGGTCTCGAGCGGAACGTGTTGCACCGAGGGGTTGGTATACTCGCGCTCGATAACCCACTCCGCCTCGGCGAAGCCGGCCTCGACGTCACCCTTACGGATCTTCGTGATGTTGGCTATGTTGGTGCCCGGCTGCGGACTGAACGCTGCCTCCACGAAGGAGTAGCTGCCGAGGTCGGGGTGGATCAGCCCGGCACCGGGCTTGATCGCCTCGATCGGGTCGAGGATCGGCGCCTCGACCTCGTACTCGACATCGATCAGCTTGACCGCCTCGGCGGCAATGTCAACGGTTTCAGCGGCAACGGCGGCAACGCCCTCGCCGAAGTGGCGCACCTCGTCCTTGGCGAGGATGTCCTTGTCGACGACATACAGGCCGAGCCGGTAATCGAGCTCGCGGCCGGTGAGCACGGCGTGGACGCCGGGCAGGGCCTCTGCTTTCGAGGTGTCGATGCGCAGGATCTTCGCCCTAGCGTGGGGGCTCGTCTTGACCTTGGCGTAGAGCAGGCCTGCCATCTCCAAGTCACCCGTGTACAGCGCGTCGCCGGTGAGCTTGCCTATCGCCTCGACCCGCGGGTGGCTGACGCCGACCGACTTCATTGGGGTGGGGCTGACTTCATCAAACATATTGGATATCCCCCTTGTTCGCCGGGGTGAGCTGGCCCGTCGCGTCAAGGACAGCCTCGATGATCTGCTGGTAGCCGGTGCAACGACAGAAGTTGCCTTCGATGGCCGACTTGATCTCCTCGACGCTCGGCTTGGGATTGGTGGCCAGCAAGCCCTTGACCGACATGACCATGCCGCCGGTGCAGAAGCCGCACTGAACCCCGCTCTGGCGCAGAAACGCCGCCTGGATGGGGGAGAGCTCGCTGCCGTTTGCTTCGCCTTCGATCGTTTCGATGACGCTGCCGTCGGCTTCCGCTGCGAAGGCCATGCAGGAGTTGATGACCTTGCCGTTCAGGAAGACGGTGCAGGCTCCGCACTCGCCGGCGCCGCAACCTTCCTTGGTGCCCGTCAGACCGACGCTTTCGCGAAGGAAGCGCAACAAGGTCCAGTGGTCCTCGATCTCGCGCTCATAGTCATGACCATTGATGTTGACCTTGATCTGCATCACGCCACCTCCTTCAGAACCCTGCGCACGAAGACGCCGACCATGTGTTCTCGGTATTCCTTGCTGCATCGAAGGTCGCTGATGGGGCTGACGGCGGCTGCCGCAGCGGCGACGATCGCTTCCTCGGAGTCGGTCGCCGAAAGCCCCTCAACGAGCAGGGGGGTCGGCGCAGACGAGCTGATTCCGAGGCGAAGGACCCCGTCCTTGTTGGCCCCGGCGACCCCGACGATGCCGAGGTCGTGTCCTTGGATTCTCTTGAGCTTGCAGTAGTAAGCGCGTGAGCCGGCGGTCTCGGGGGGAACGATGATCTCCTCCAGGATCTCCTCCGGCTGCAGCACGGTCCGCTTCACGCCTGTGAAGAACTCGGTGAACGGCACCAGGCGCCGGCCAGTCGATGATGTGATGACCGCGGTGGCAGAAAGGCACAGCAGCGCCGGCGACATGTCTGCACACGGCGACGCGTTCACGACGTTGCCGATGACGGTCGCCCGGTTACGGATCTGGTGAGAGGCAAGGTCTTGCCCGCAGTGCACAAGCAACGGGTAGGCCTCGCGAATCTTCGGGTGGGCGATGACATCGTTGATCGTGACGCCCGGGCGGATGATCAGCCCGTCCTGCTCGCTCCAGGAGATGTCCGAGAAGCCTTCGACATTCTTCAGGTCCACCAGCACTTTCGGCTGGGAGAACCCGGCGCGCAGATCGATCATCGCGTCGGTGCCGCCCGCCATGACCCGGGCGTCCTTGCCGTGCTCTGCCAGCAGGTCGAGCAGTTCAGCCCTGCGCGCTGGCGCGCGATACATGAAGTGGGCCGTCATCGCATCTCCTCACGAAACAAGCTCTGGCGGCGACTGCTCGGTGACCCCACTTGTGGGCCACCGAGCAGGCGCTCTTCTCCTTAGGTCGACGCTGGGTCGAGCCGATCTAACCGAGATCGGCGATAGCGATGACGGGGCCGCCACCCGACGGACCCTGGTGGGTCGCCGACACCGAGACGAAGATCGCCGGGTCACCGGAGATCGCCGCTGCCACGCCGCCGACGCACGCCTTGATCTGGCGGTGCCAGTGCACGTCGGAGTCGTCGAGCATGATGTTGCGACGGCCGCGTACGCGCCCGGTGGGGTCCGACTCGCACTTGAGGAACAGGTTGACCAACTGCCCCTTCAAGTCGTCCGGGTGCGGGCGCTCGGGCAGGTCGATGCCCGCCGAGCGGATCGCGTCCCAGACACCGTCGGCATCCAACGCGTCCTTCATGACCGAGTGGCCGGCGCGGTACCTGCCGCCGACACCGCGGACATTGCCGACCACGACAATCTGACCCTGGTCGAGCTCGACGCCTGACGAGCAGGACGCGACCGCCGAGAACAGCGACAGATCCTTCATGATCTGCTCAGCCGTCGGCATTTCGATCTCGCCGAGGGCCACCGCGATGCCGAGGGCAGCGGTGCCGTTGGACACGTCCATGGAGTGCAGCGTGTCCTCGGTGAAGACGTCCTTGCCACGCGCCTTCGCCTCACCGATGGTCGGCAGCGTCAGCAGCGGGGTCTTGGTCTGGACGTAGTGCACGTCCTTGACGTCAGTGATTCCAGCCCGCTCCATGGCGACCTTGACGCCGGCCGCGACCTTCGCGACCATCTCCGGCCGGCCGATCTCCTCCGGCAGGATGACCTCGCTCATCGAGCTGCCAACAGCCAGCCGGTAATCATCGGTTGCCACGACACTGGTCGGGTCGATGGTCGCGAAAATCGTCGCGTGCGGGGAGAGGACCCCGTCCGTGCCGCCGGACCACAGCACCGGGATCTGGGCCACCTCGGCAGCGCTCCGGCTGCCATTGGCGACCAGCACGTCACGGAAGGCATGGTCGGCGATGATCCGCGTGTAGTCGTTCACGCCGCCGTTGCCCTCGGTTTTGCCGACGATGGCAACGATGCGGTCGGTTTCGACGATCTTGTCGTCGATCAGCTGCTGCAGTCCGGAAGCGTCGCTGACGCTCTCGAGCGGAACCTTGCGTACTTCAATCGGTTCTGGCATGACCCGCGCCTCCTCAGACCGTTACTTCGAGCGGGACGATCATCTTGGCGTTGGCGTCGACGACGCTCTGCGGAACGTCGAAGTTGAGGTCGGCGCCGACCATCTGCTGGACGTAATTCTTGACCGTCGAGTCCCAGTAGTTCTTGCGGACATAATAGACCCTGGCGCCGCCGAGCTCGTGCTGAACCTCGGGCCACGGGTAGCTGGGCTGCGCCATGCCGAGACCCCAGCGGTACCAGCCGTTGTAGCTCTCGTACGTCGCCCAGAACTCCTTGTTCTTGAGGATCTCGAAGGCGTAGTAGGCCTTGGCGTAGTACATGACGGCGCCGATGCGATTGCCGCGGGTGAGCGCGACCGTGTGCAGGCTGATGTTGACGTCGTCGCTCATCTGGCGGCCGTTGGCCAGGCCGACCCACTCGCCGTCGATGAGCCCGACCAGGTGGTACGGGTCCTTGAGACGCTTGCGGTACCAGCCGAGGATCTCGGCGTTGACTCGAGCACCGACCACGTCGTAGAAGTCGTTCTCCGCCTGCATGACGCGCTGCATGTAACGCGCCATCTCCGGGGCCTCTTCGATGGTGGCCTCGCGGATGTAAAGCGTGCGCCCATCTTTGAGCTGGCAGGTCGCGCCCGGCCACGGGGCCATCGTCGAGGCCGGCCCCTGAAGCATGGGTTCGATCTCACGTACGTCGATGTTCAGGTGGTCGTGGGAGACCTTAGTTGGTGATTCGAGCCGCATTCCGAAAACTCCTCTCGGGAGTTCTTGTGGGGTTCCACCCGCGCCGGTATGCGCGAGCGGGCAATCGGCCGGCTGACGGGCTCCGAGAAGCAGCCGTCAGCCGGCCAGTGGTAATGGATTACCGCTTAGCCAGCGGCGGAGCGGAAGACTCCTCCGGGTGCTGCAGGCGGGGCGTTGGGGCGCCCGCTTCGGAGTCAGAAGAGATGACCGGAGCAAGCAAGGACGGTCCACCGTCGCGGAACACGCCGCGCTTGCTGAGGAAGTTCATCAGCTGGTAGATGATGATCGCGGCGAAGGAACCCACGGCGATGCCGTTGAGGACGAAGTTGCCCTTGTCAGCACTGATCGTGTAGTTACCTGCACCAGCGATCAGACCGATCGCGGCAGGAAGCAGGTTCACCGGGTTGTTGAAGTTGACCCGGTTCTCGACCCAGATCCGGCCACCAAGGACGGCGATCATGCCGTACAGCACCGTTCCGATACCGCCGAGGACTCCGACCGGAATCGTGTTGATCAGGGCTCCCAGCTTCGGGATGCAGCCGAAGGCGACCGCGACCGCACCGGCGACCCAGTACGCGGCCGTGGAGTACACCTTGCTGGCGGCCATGACGCCGATGTTCTCGGCGTAGGTGGTGGTTCCGCTTCCGCCTCCGAGCCCGGAGAGCATCGTTGCCGCACCGTCGGCCATATATCCACGTCCGAGGGACCTGTCGAGGTTCTTGCCCGTCATCGAAGCGATGGCCTTGATGTGGCCGGTGTTCTCAGCGATCAGGACGAGCACGACAGGCAGGACGAGGTAGATGGGCCGCATGCTGAAGTGCGGTCCGGTGAACTTCGGCAGCCCGAGCCAAGCGGCATTCTTGACGGCGTCGAAGCTGATCTGACCCTTGATCGCCGGTCCGGTCGCCGTCGCATGCCACAGGTAGCCCCCCTGGGTCATGGCGAACAGATATCCAGCAATGACACCTATCAGGATGGACAGCCGGCCGAAGAAGCCGCGGAACGCGACGGTCACCGCAACGACCACGAGCAGACTGATGAAACCGGTCCAGGGCTGAATGGCGATGTTGTTGAAGGCGCTCCCGGCGAGGTTCAGGCCGATGAGGGCCACGATGGTGCCGGTGACGATCGGTGGCATCAGCCACTCGATGAAACGCGTGCCCCACTTGTTCACCAGGACGCCGATGATGAGCAGCATGGCGCCGGCGGCGAAGATGCCGGCCAGCGCGGACGGGATGCCGCCGTTCTGCTTCGCGATGATCACTGGCGAGATGAACGCGAAGCTGCTTCCCAGGTAGCTGGGAAGGCCCAGGCGCTGCCCGCGGCCGATCGTCACCAAGAGGAAGATCATGGTGCCAAGCCCGGAGAAGAACAGCGTGGTGTTCGGCGGGAACCCGATCAACACGGGCACTAGGAACGTGGCGCCGAACATCGCAAACACGTGCTGGACGCCGAGCCCGACCGTCTGCGGCCACCCGAGCCGCTCGTCAGGCGCCACAACCTCGGTGGGAGGAATATGAACGCCATCACCATGTACCTGCCACAGCCTTGGACCAGACATCACTGGTACCCCTTTCATCGGGAGAAACGTAGCGCCGCCACCGGAGGCAAATTCCAGGACTTTGCGGGCGGACAAGCGGGACTTACGGCCCTATGGGCTGCCACGTTCGCGCTGGTGCTATAGCTCGGACAGGCTCGCTGAAGTGAACGCCGCTGATAGAGCAGGCGACTTTCTGCGACAACCACCGAGATAACGGCAGCGTGGTTAATGGTGAAGTGCGTGAAAGCAGCGACCGCTGAGTCAGCGGCGACTTCGCGGAACGCTCGCAGCACCACAGACACCACCACTCATGGAGCCGCGACGAGCACCGCGCTCCTCACCGTGCTGCAAGGACACCCGCAGCAAGGACACGTCCTCGGGTCCTCCGCGGCGGGCCTTTACCTGCACTTCGAGGACGTCCTCGACGCACCAAATGTGGTGGCGCTACTTCCGACCTCGTCGGTCCGGCTGCCCCTCGCGATGGTGAGCGCCGCCCCGCTGCCCACAGTCAGTCTCGACAGCCACATAGAGATCGGCGACGGCTGGCTACGGGTCGGCCCGCACGGCTGGCACACGCTGCGGTGGTTTCAGCCGCGTCCGCGCAGCTGCCGCGCGCCGCACCCGGCCTTGCTGGAATCGTCCGCTTCCCTCCTGCGCGACCTCGACGAAGCCCAGGTCGGCGTCAGCCCCACGCGTGCGTGGGCGGCCGCAACCGCACTGGCCGCGGGCGACCCCGAGCCTTGCTGCGAGCTGCTGGGCGACGGCCCCGGACTCACGCCGGCCGGTGACGACGTCGTTGCGGGCGCGCTTGCCGCCTGCACCTTGGCCGGCACAAGCCCGTCCCGCGCGGCCATACAAGAGCTGCTCGACCGCGCCCGCGTAGCGACGACGACGCTGTCCACCGCCTTACTCCGTTGCGCCGCTGCCGGCCAGGTCGTACCGCAAGCGGCCAACTTCTTGCGGGCGCTCACCGGCGCGGTCCCCCTGGTGCCCGCCCTCGGGCAACTGCGGGCCGTGGGCTCGACGTCCGGCACCGCGCTCGCGATCGGCCTGGTGGCCGCCTCGGCCGCCGCACGCCTCGAACACCTGGCCGACCTGGCCGTCCTGCCCGCTCCATCCGCCTGACAGACCCGTGACAGAAAGGCCTCTGTAATGGCTAGTAGCTCCGTAGCCCTGCGACACGGCTTGTATCGCGACTCCGTGACCCTCATGCAGATCTCCCGCACGGTCGGCGAGCTCGCGGGGGTCACGGCTTCGCTCGTGGCGATGGCCACGCCGCTGAACCTCGATCTCCTGCCGCGGCTTGGCTTCGAGCCGGTTCCGGGGGCTGGATCCGACGACCTACTCGTCGCCATCGGGGCCGATGACGATGCTTCCCTGGCCGCGGCGCTGGCCCGCCTCGACGAGCTGTTCGCTGCCCGGGAGGTCACGACCGATGCCGCGGCCCAGCCGGCCCGTACAACGCGCACGGCGCTGGCTCGCAGCGGCGCCAACCTGGTCGTCATCTCGCTGCCCGGCCCCAACGCACTCGTGGAGAGCATGGACGCGTTGCACGCCGGTGCCGACGTCATGCTCTTCAGCGACAACGTCTCTGTGGAGCAGGAGGTCGCGCTGAAGGAAGAGGCACACCGGCGCGGCTTGCTCGTCATGGGACCGGACTGTGGCACCGCGATCGTCGGTGGGGTCGGGCTGTGTTTCGCCAACGTGATGCGCCCCGGCGAGGTCGGCCTCGTCGCCGCCTCAGGTACGGGCGCGCAGCAGGTGTGTGCGCTGCTCGATGCCGCCGGGGTCGGTGTCAGCGCCGTCCTTGGTACGGGTGGCCGCGATCTGTCGCGGGCGGTCGGAGCTCGCTCCAGCCTTGACGCGATGGCCATGCTCGACAAACACGAGGGCACGTCGCTGGTCGTCATGATCTCCAAGCCACCGCCCGCAGACGTGGCCGAACGCGTCGCAGCGGCCGCCGGTGCCCTCACCACGCCGAGCGTGGTGGGCTTCCTCGGCCGCGGGCGGGATGATCTGACCGCGCTCACGGACAAGGTGCTGGCGGCGCTCGGCCGGCCGGCGCTGCACCCACCGGAGTGGATCGCTCCATTGCCGGCCAACTTCCGCGGCGGCGCCGTACGCGGGCTGTACTCCGGCGGCACGCTCTGCGATGAGGCCATGGTCGTCACGTGCGACCTGCTCGGACCGATCCATTCCAACATTCCGCTGGATCCGAGTTGGGCGTTGCCGGCGAGCCTCACCGCACCCGGTCACCTCATGATCGACTTCGGGGACGATCAGCTGACGCAGGGTCGCCCGCACCCCATGATCGACTGGACGCTCCGCATGGAGCGGTTCGAAGCCGAGGTGGCGGACCCGACCTGCGGGGTGCTGCTGCTTGACGTCGTGCTCGGGTACGGTTCGCACCGGGCACCGGCCGGCGTGCTCGCCCCTCAGGTACGCGTTGCCACCGAAAACGGGGTCGCCGTCGTCGTGTCGCTCATCGGAACCTCGGGCGATCCGCAGGGGTTGGATTCGACGGCCCTCGAGCTGCAAGCGGCCGGCGCCAGCGTCTACCTGTCCAATGCGGCCGCCGCCCGCGCCGCTGCCGAGCTCGCCAAGGGGAGTGCCTGATGTTGCTCGACCAAGCGCCTACCATCGCCGCCGTCGGGGTGGACCTGATGGCGGAGGAGATCGAAGCGCAAGCCATCGACGTGACCCGGGTGCTGTGGCGCCCGCCGCTGTCCGGCACCGAGGCCGCGCTCGCCACCATCGCGGCTGACCCGCGCGTCGCCGACGCCAACTCCGAAGCCGGCCGCCGCCTCACCTCATCGCGTCCCAAGCTCGTCGGCATAGCCCGGGCTGGCGACGTGCTCGGGCTGGAGCGAGGGCAGTTCCTGCATGCGGGGCCGCCGATCGACTGGGCGAGCGCGTCGGGACCCCTGCGCGGCGCTCTCATGGGCGCGATGATCTACGAGGGCCTGGCCGAGACGGTCGAGGAAGCGGAACGGCTCGGGCCAACCATCACACTCGACCCGTGCCACAGCCGTCACGCGGCCGGCCCGATGGCCGGAGTCATCAGTGCGTCGATGCCGGTCTTCGTACTGCACGACGAGGTCTTCGGCGCCACTACCTACGGCACGCTCAACGAGGGGCTCGGGAAGGTGCTCCGGATGGGCGCGTACGGTCCCGAGGTGATCGACCGGCTGCGCTGGCTGCAGACCGGGCTGGCCCCGCTGCTGGCCGCCACGCTGGAGCACCACGGCCCCGTCGACCTGACGGCCATCATGGCTCAGGCGGTCCAGATGGGCGACGAGTGCCACAACCGCAACCGCGCCGCCACGTCCCTGTTCATCCGCGAGATCGTCGCCGACCTCGTCGAGTTGGACGTCCCGTCCGCGGACATCGCCGCCGGGCTGCGTTTCATCAACAGCAACGACCACTTCATGCTGAACCTGGGCATGGCGGCCGGAAAGGCCGCCTCGGACGCGGCCCGCGACATCCCCGGTTCGTCGATGGTCGTGATCATGGCGCGTAACGGCACCGAGTTCGGGATCCAGACCGCAGGAACCGGCGACACGTGGTTCACCGCCCCGTGCGATGTACCGGAAGGCCTGTACCTGTCCGGATTCGGCCCCGAAGATGCCAACCCTGACATCGGTGACTCGGCGATCATGGAGACGGTAGGGCTCGGCGGCTTCGCCATGGCGGCGGCGCCGGCCATCGTGCGCTTCGTCGGCGGCCAGGTTTCGGACGCCGTGGAAAGTACCGAAAAGATGTACGAGATCACCGTCGCCGAGCACCCGCTTTACCAGATTCCAGGACTGAACTTTCGCGGGACGCCCGTTGGTATCGACGCGACGCTCGTGGCGCGTACCGGAATCCTGCCTGTGATCAACACCGGGATCGCCGGCAAGGAGCCTGGCATCGGACAGGTTGGTGCCGGGCTCGTCAGCCCTCGTCCATCGCTGTTCTTCGATGCCGTGAAGTCGCTCGCCGCCAGGGTCGGTAGCGCCGATGCGAGTTGACCCCCGCGGCCCCGCTCCGGCGGAAACCATGCCGCTCACGCGCTGGTTCGGACGTCCCGAGCTCAATGAGGCCGGACTGCGCTGGGCCCGCCCGGCCAGCCACCCCCAACGCGGGTTGGTCCGAAGCGGGTTGCTCTTTATGACCGTGGACCGGCTGGGCTTCGCACCCCGTGGCATTGACGTCCTATTCGGCGCGCGGCCCCAATCGTGGGAGCTGACCGCCATCACCGCCATCAAGCTGAAACCCACCTTGCGCAAGCTGCGGGTAACGGTCACCACGGACAGCGGTCGGTACCGGTTCATCCTCACGGACGCGGCTGTCGTCTTCAACGATCTGCGGGCTTGGCGCGCCCGCCAAGAGGTGGGCAACACCCCCGCCGAGGCACAAGGCGGCGCGTCCACGTGATCTGGCTGGTGATAGCGCTCGTCGCGGGAGCACTCGCCCTCGTCATGTACGACGTCCGCTGGGGATCGCGTCGGCGAGCCGCCAAGATCCGCCGCGCCCACCCCCCGGCGCCCCCGCGAAGCCGCTCGGGCGATCCCAGAAAGGGGAACAACTGACATGCGTCTCGTCGTCGCACTCGGAGGCAATGCACTACTCGAGCGAGGCCAGCTCCCTGACGCAGACATTCAGGAGCGCAACGTGCGCCGGGCCGTCGAAAGCCTCGCACCACTGGCCGCCCACCACGAGGTGCTGCTCACCCACGGCAACGGTCCGCAGGTCGGCCTGCTCGCCTTGCAGAGCGCCAAGGACCCCTCGCTGACCCGCCCCTACCCGTTCGACGCCCTCGGGGCCGAGACGCAGGGACTCATCGGCTACTGGTTGATGCAGTCCCTCCAGAACGCTCTGCCGCACCGCCAAGTCGCCTGCCTGATCACCCAGACGCTCGTCTCAGCCGCCGACCCCGCCTTCGCTAACCCCACCAAGTTCGTCGGACCGGTCTACTCCGAGGCCGAAGCCAAGCGTCTAGGGGCCGAGCGGAACTGGACCGTGCATGCCGACGGGCAACACTGGCGCCGCGTCGTGCCATCCCCCACCCCGCACCGGGTCGTGGATACACCGTTGATCCGGCACCTGCTGAGCGCCGGATTCGTCGTCGTCTGCGCCGGGGGTGGCGGTGTCCCGGTCGTGCGCGGAGCAGGAGGTCAACTCGAGGGAGTCGAAGCCGTCATCGACAAGGACCTTACGGCGGCGCTGCTGGCCGAGGCGCTCGACGCCGAGGGACTGCTCCTGCTCACCGACATCTCTGCCGTCGAGGGGGACTACGGCACGCCGGAGGCAGCACCCATCCTGCGCGCTACGCCGGCCGAACTGCGGGCCCGCGAATTCCCCGCCGGATCCATGGGACCCAAGATCGATGCGGTCTGCCGATTCGTGGAGATGACCGGCCATTTCGCCGCCATCGGAGCCCTCGGTGACACCGAAGCCATTCTCGCCGGGAAGGCCGGGACGATCGTCACGCCGAACGGCCTGTATCCGTAAGGGTTTTCGGCACCGAACGCCGGTCCCGGCGAACTCGTCCGGCGCGCCGCTGGGCCCGCGAGTGACGACAAGGGACGACGCGCGGCCGCTGCGCGTCCCGGCGCGCCGAAATCAGCTGCTGCGAGGCCTGGACCAGCGGCTATCTCGCCGACGCCGAAGTTGAGCGAGCTGGGAACGGGACGTCTCGCGGCGGATGACGGGACTTTGTACTCAGGTCCGAATCGTCCCATCCATGCAGTCTGGAATGGTCACATCCGCGTAATCGGAGGTCCCTCACGATGGCTCTCGGCCTCGACAAAGACACCCTAGAAATGACGCTGCAGGCGATCGCCCAATTCGCCGCCCGGGCCTTACCGGTCGAACGGATTCTGGAGCTTGATCGCCTCGACGAGTGCCCGCTGGACGTCGTCCGCCAGATGTGCGGCGACGAACTCGGCATCCAGTTGCTCTTCATCGACGAGGAGTACGGCGGGATGGGCGGGGCGACGTTCGACGTCTACCGCGTCTGCGAGGCCATGGCCGGTGTCGACCTCGGAGTGGCCACGAGCGTCCTCGCGACTTTCCTCGGCACCGACCCGATCGTCGTCGGAGCGACCCCTGATCAGAAGAAGATCTGGCTGACCCGGGTCGCTGAGGAAGGTCTGCTGTTCGCCTACGGCGCCACCGAGCCCGAGGCCGGCAGCGACCTCGGTGCGTTGAAGACCAAGGCCGTTCCGGTCACGGATGACGACGGGCGCCTCACGGGATACAAGATCACCGGGCGCAAGCAGTGGATCAGCAACGGCGGCATTGGCGACGCGTACACGATCCTTGCTGACGCGCCCGGCGGCCCCACCTGGTTCATCATGGAGAAGGGCGCCGAAGGCTTCACGCCGAGCAAGCCCGAGGACAAGCACGGGATCCGGCTGAGCAACACCGCGGCGCTCTTCCTCGATGACGTCTTCATCGACGTGGAGAACCTCATCGGGGGCGTCGAAGGTCTCGGGCTCGTGCAGGCGCAGCAGGTCTTCGGCTACACCCGGCTCATGGTCGCGGCCTTCGGCCTCGGAGGCGGCTGGTCGGCGCTCAACCGGGCGGTCGAGTACTCCACGCAGCGCAAGGTGTCCGGCGGACCGCTGTCGGAGAAGCAGGGCTACACCCACAAGCTGATCGTTCCGCATGCCGCTCGCCTGGAAGCATCGCGCTCCTACATCGAGGAGACGGCCGAGCGCATCGACCGCGGCGACGGTGCGCTCAACACGGAGGGTGCCATCGCGAAGTACCTGGCGACCGAGAGCGGCAACGCGGCTGCAGAGGCCAGCATTCAGGCGCTCGGCGGCTACGGATACACCCGCGACTACATCGTCGAGAAGATCAAGCGCGATGTGCGGATCACCACGATCTACGAAGGCACCTCCGAGATCATGGAGATGACGATCGCGCGTGACCATTGGCAGCAGCACCTGAAGACCCGCGGTCGCTACCACCACGACGAGGCCGCCGTCCTCGAGGCACTCCATGCGCGTACGCCCGGCGTCGGGGCGGATATCGCCGCCCTCGGCCTGCACGCACTCGGCGATCTGCTCGAGCTCGCCCGGATCGGTCGGATGACCCGCAGCCAACACGTGCTGTTCCGGTTGGGTGAGCTGGTGGCCTTCGCCGAGTCCGCCGGTGCGTTTGCCCGGCGTGCCGCCCGCGCAGCGAACGGCGAGTCGAACCCGAAGGCCGATGCTCGCTTCTCGCCGGAGGGACTTGCGACGCTGTCGCGGATCTTCTGCCGGGAGGCAGCCATGAAGGTCTCCACCGACGGCATCCGCCTGCTGCGCGGCTCCACCGGACTCGATACTGCGCAGCTCGCCGACGTCGAGCGCAGCCTGCGGTTCGCCGAGATCAGCCAGGCCCAGAGCGGCCTCATGGATGACCTCGACCAAGCAGTGACGGCGATCTACTCCACCGCTCCGCACGCTGCCTGACGCTGGCTTCGCCGGCTCCCTAGCTCGACTTTCACCGTTGGATTATGTGGACAGGATGTTTGATGAACGAGAACTTCTCCCGAGCAATCGCCATCGTCGGAATCGGCGCCGTGATGCCGGATGCGCCCGACGCCGACACGTTCTGGAGCAACATCAAGAACGGCGTTTACTCGATCAAGGACGTGCCCGCCGGCCGCTGGGACCCGGCGCTGTACTACGACCCTGACCACAGCGCACCCGACAAGACGTACACGAAGATCGGTGGCTGGGTCACCGACTTCCGGTGGGACCCGATGAAGTGGCGGCTGCCCATCCCGCCGAAGGTCAGCGATCAGATGGACGAGGGCCAGCGTTGGGCCGTCGCCTGCAGCCGGGCGGCGCTCGTCGACGCCGGCTGGCCGGACAAGACATTCGACACCGAGCGGACGTCGGTAATCCTCGGTAACGCGATCGGCGGCGAGAAGCACTACGCCACCAACATGCGCATCCAGTTCCCCGAGTTCGCCCAGGCCGTACGCGAAGCGCCCTCGTTCACGTCACTGCCGGAAAGCGTCCGCGAGTCGATCCTGGCGGAGACGCACAAGGAGTTCCTGTCGCACTTCGGCGAGATCACCGAAGACACGATGCCCGGCGAGCTCGCGAACGTCACCGCCGGACGGGTCGCCAACGCCTTCAACTTCCGCGGGCCCAACTTCACGACCGACGCGGCCTGCGCCTCCGGGCTCGCCGCCATCAGCGCGTCCGTACGCGGGCTGCTGGACGGCAGCACCGAGGTCGCCCTCTCCGGCGGTATCGACCGCAACAACGGCATCGGCGCGTTCGTGAAGTTCTGCAAGATCGGCGCGCTGTCAGCGACCGGAACGCGCCCGTTCGACGCCGGGGCGGACGGCTTCGTCATGGGTGAGGGCGGCGCTGTCTTCGTGCTCAAGCGGCTCGCTGACGCCGAGCGTGACGGCGACCGCATCTACGCGGTCCTGGTCGGCATTGCCGGCTCCTCCGACGGCAAGGGCAAGGGCATCACCGCCCCCAACCCCGTCGGGCAAAGGCTCTCAGTTCAGCGCGCCTGGGCGGCCGCCGGATACGACCCGGCCACCGCCACCATGCTCGAGGCCCACGGCACGTCGACCCGGGTAGGAGACGTCAGCGAGCTCGAGGCGCTGAGCGGTGTCTTCGCCGGCGCGGGGCAGGGCTCGATCGCCCTGGGCTCCGTGAAGTCCAACATCGGTCACCTCAAGGCGGCCGCCGGAGCCGCCGGGCTGTTCAAGGCCGTACACGCGCTGCACGAGAAGGTGCTCCCGCCGAGCCTGCACTTCCAGACCCCCAACCCCAACGTGGACTGGGCGAGCTCGCCGTTCCGCGTCAACACCGAGCTGCGTGAGTGGCCAACCCCGGAGTGCGGCGTACGCCGCGCGGGCGTGAGCGCGTTCGGCTTCGGCGGCAGCAACTTCCACGCCGTCCTCGAGGAGTACATCCCCGGCCGTTACCGGGGTGACGCCAGCCGTTTCTTCATCGGCGCGGACATTCCGGCGGCCCAAAGCGCCCCCGTGGCAGCAACCGCCACGCCAGCACCGGCACGTCCGGCCGGAGCGAAAGCGCCGATGCGCGGAGCGCTCGTTCTGGGCGCGGCCACCGACGAGGCGTTGGCCGAACGGCTTCGCGAGACAGCACGCAATGCGACGAGCATCGCCGCTTCGGCACCCGCAGCGCCAAAAGCAGCGGATCTTGCGTCGCCGGTCCGCGTGGCCATCGACTACGCGGACGCTGCCGAGCTCACCGACAAAGCTGAGCGCGCGCTCAAAGCGTTGCTGTCCGGCCAACCGATGATGTGGCGCCCCCTCAAGGGGCGCGGCGTCTTCCTGGGCCGTGGCCCCGCCCCCAAGGTGGCTTTCCTGTTCCCCGGCCAGGGCTCGCAGTACGTCAACATGTTGTCGGCGCTGCGCAAGAGCGAACCGATCGTGGACGAAACCTTCGCCGAAGCCGACGGGATCCTTACGCCGCTGCTCGGCCGCCCGCTCTCGGCGTTCCTCTTCGACGACGCCGGAGACGAGGAGACCGCGAAACGGCTGGCACACCAGTTGGCCCAGACCGAGATCACGCAGCCAGCCATGCTCACCGCTGATGCCGCGCTCTACCGGCTCCTTGCCGCCTACGGCGTCGGCCCCGACATGGTGATGGGCCACAGCCTCGGTGAGTACGCGGCTCTGGTGGCCGCCGGTTCGCTGACGGTCGCCGCCGCCCTGGAAGCGGTCAGCGCGCGTGGCCGCGAGATGGCATCGCTGTCGATCGCCGACAACGGCACGATGGCCGCCGTCATGGCTCCGCTGGCCGAGATCGAGAAGATCGTCGACTCCACCCCCGGCAACGTCGTCATCGCCAATGTCAACAGCACCAGCCAGGCCGTCATCGGCGGGGCCACCCCCGCGATGAACGCGGCCATCGAGAAGGTGCGGGAGGCCGGCTTCACCGCGATCCCGCTGCCCGTGAGCCACGCTTTCCACACGACGATCGTGGCGCCGGTCAGCGCGCCGCTGATGACCGCGCTGCGCAGGCTTGAGGTACGCGCTCCGCGGCTGCCCGTCGTGAAGAACGTCGACGGCGGCTTCTACCCGATGGGTGCCGACGTCCGCGAGCAGATGATCGACATCCTCGGCAAGCAGGTCGCCTCCCCCGTCCAGTGGGTGAAGGGGCTGCACACCCTGTACGAGGCCGGCGCCCGGCTCTTCATCGAGGTGGGCCCGAAGAAGGCACTCTTCGGCCTCGCCGAGGACGTGCTCGCCGGCGCGCACGACGACGTGACGACGCTTTTCACCAACCACCCGAAGTTCGCCGATGACGTCGCCTTCAACCAGGCGCTGTGCGGGCTCTACGCCGCAGGATTGGGTACGCCCGTGGACGCCGTCCAGGCCGCACCGCCAGTGCAGGTAGCCCCCGTGGCCGTAGCCGCCACCCCGGCGCCCGTTGCGGTGCAAGAGGTAGCTCAGCCGCGCGCAAACACACCTAACGGCCACTCCCCAGTCCGCCCTGCAGCCCCCGGTTCTGACCGTTACCTGGAGCTCGGCCACCTGTTCGCCGACTTCCTCGACCAGGGCCAGGCGATCCATCAGGGCACCGCGAGCGCGGGGTCCGGCTTCGGCGGCGCTCCGGCGGTCAACGAGCCCGTCGTCGTGACCGGCGCGTCCGTCGGGCTGCCCGGCACCGAGCGCGTATTCGATGACACGAACGCCGCGACCATCCTGGCCGGCCAGCAGCTCATCAGCCAGATCCCGGCCCGTTTCCGGCAGCGCATGGCCGATAAGAACATCACCCGGCTCGTCAAGTCCGAGGACGGTTCAGCGAGCTGGCTCACCCTGACCGAGCCCAGCGAAATGGTGAAGATCGCCGGCCGCGCAGGTGCCTTTGACCTGGTGTCCGAGTTCGGCGTCGACCCCGACCGTGACGTGGCTCTCGACGGCGTCACGCGGCTCGCCGTCGGCGTCGGCTTCGATGCCCTCCGCGACGCGGGGATCCCGCTGGTGCTGCACTACCGCACTACGAGCATCGGCACCCAGCTGCCCGATCGCTGGATGCTGCCCGACGAGATGCGCGACGACACCGGAATCGTCTTCGCCTCGGCCTTCCCCGGCGTGGGGGAGTTCGAGGAGGAGCTCGAGAAGTACTTCACCTACCTGGGACGGCGCCACGAGCTCGAGTCGCTGCAGGGTGTTCGCGCTCGCGTCGCTGACAGCGAGACGGTCGCGGTCGATCTCGACCGCCGCATCCGTGACCTGAAGGCGACACTGGAGGAGGAGCCGTACCGCTTCGACCGCCGCTTCCTGTTCCGCGTGCTGGCGATGGGTCACTCGCAGTTCGCCGAACTCATCGGTGCGCGCGGACCCAACACCCAGATCAACTCTGCTTGTGCCAGCACGACCCAGGCCTTTGCCCTCGCCGAGGACTGGATCCGGGCGGGCCGTTGCCAGCGCGTCATCGTGATTGCGGCTGATGACGTCACCAGCGACCGGCTGGTCGACTGGGTGGGCGCCGGCTTCCTGGCCACCGGCGCAGCCGCGACCGACGAGCGCGTCGAAGACGCCGCTCTGCCGTTCGACAACCGGCGCCACGGGATGATCCTCGGAATGGGCGCGGCCGGATTCGTGATCGAGTCCGCCGCATCAGCCCGCACCCGCGGGATCCAGCCGATCTGCGAGGTCTTGGCGACCGTCACGGCCAACAGCGCCTTCCATGGCACCCGCCTCGACGTCGACCACATCTGCGGGGTCATGGAAACCCTGGTACGCCAGGCCGAGGCGCGCGGTTACGACCGTCACGCGATCGCCCCCGAGACCATGTTCGTCTCCCACGAGACCTACACACCCGCCCGCGGCGGAAGCGCCGCAGCAGAGGTTCACGCGCTAAGGCGCACGTTCGGCGCCGACACGGACGCCATCGTCGTCACGAACACGAAGGGCTTCACCGGTCACGCCATGGGCGCCGGCATCGAGGACTTCGTCGCCGTGAAGGCGCTGGAAACCGGTCTCGTACCCCCGATCCCGAACTTCCGCGACGTCGACCCCTCGCTGGGCAAGCTCAACCTTTCCCGCGGCGGGTCACACCCGGTGCAGTACGCCCTTCGGCTGGCAGCCGGGTTCGGCTCGCAGATCAGCATGACCCTGCTGCGCTGGACTCCGATGCCTGATGGCGCCCGGCGCGATCCGGCGCACCTGGGATTCGACTACCGCGTGATTGACCATGCCGCTTGGCGAGCCTTCCTCACGCGGGCGACCGGGCAGGCCGACCCGCAACTGGAGACGGTCACTCGAAGGCTCCGCATCGTCGATCACGGCCTGGCGGGCCGCGCGCCCATCACGCCGCCTGCCATCCCGGTCGTTGCCCCCGCCCCGGCATTCACACCTGTCGCGGCGAGCGTCCCGGCCCCCGTCGCCGCATCTGCTCCGGTACCTCCAGTGGCGGCGGCGGCTGTCGCACCGTCGACTCCCGCGCCGCGCATCGAGGATGTCGAACTCCCGGCCGCCGTAGCGACCGATGACGTCCTGGCAAAGGTCCTCGCCATCGTCGCCGACAAGACCGGCTACCCCGCCGACATGCTCGACCCCGAACTCGACCTCGAAGCCGACCTCGGCATCGACACCGTCAAACAAGCCGAAGTCTTCGCCTCCGTACGCGAAACGTTCGGCATCCCACGCGACGAC
>JBBRSE010000030.1:0-51119 GCA_038245655.1 Mycobacteriales bacterium
CGTTGATCCGGCTGCGGAGAACGCGGTCGTCGACCCGGCCCCGTCCACCCCGAACTGTCCGCTGCGGTCGACCCGTTCGATGAGCCGGCAGGTCAGCAGATCCAGCTGCCGGCCGGCTGCCAGCACCTCGGCCAGCGCCTCATCCGCCTCAGCCCCGGACACGTTGACGTCTACGCCGGCGGCAAGCGCAGCGGCGTCCTCATGCAGCTGCGCCACCCCCGTACCCGCCGACTCGAACATACGTACGACTATCGAACGGGAAGCCACCCGAACAGCCAACATGCCGCCTGTGGATAACCAGGCTTGGCCAGCGTAGCCGCGGCCGGTCAACCGTGCTGGTCGGCCCCGGCGGCGGGCTCGGCGTGCCGGTGTAGAAGGCGGTGGTGCGGACGGCGCTAGCCTCCGGCTCCTGAGCCTGGGCGCGTACGTGTGCGCCGGTGGGCCGACGGTCACAGCCCCGCCACCGACTGCGCGGTGATCGTCACGATCGCCGGACGCAGTACATCGCTGGCTCGGGCGGCGAAGGTGCGACGCCGGTCCCTCACACCGGGACCGCGCTGCGGGGTGACTGACCTGCCCTGGCCGAGGAGATCTCCGCCGAGCTCGCGCCCGGCTGCGTCGATGTCCGGCTGCGAGGCGGGACAGCCGGGTTCGTCGTGACGCCACCGCCAGTACCCGGCGCTTCGGCGGACGACGCCGCCGCCGGCCCCGTCGCGGTGCGGTTGCCCGTCGGCGAGGGCGACGACGCCGCCATGGTCCGGATCAACCTGCGGCTGCCCGGCAATCTCAAGGCTCTGATCGAGGACGCCGCCGCCGGCGGTGGGCTCTCCGTCAATGCCTGGATCGTGCGGGCCGCCGCCGCCGGGCTGGCCAACGAGGGCCGGCGCGGCGCGCGACCTGCCCCCGCGCAGAAGCCCGATCGGATCGTCGGCCAGAGCTACAGCGGCTGGGCCCGCTGAGCTCCGACCACCACGGCACCGACCACCGACCTGAGCGAAGGAACCCGAGATGTCCCTCTCGAACTTCAAGACCCCATCCCGGATCGCCGTCGCCCTCGACCTCTACCTCGCCGACGTCCGCTTCGCCGTCTCCGACCGCACCGACACGATCGTCGAGGTCCGCCCCAGCGACCCGAACAAGGCCGCCGACGTCAAGGCCGCCGAGAACACCCGCGTCGAGTACGACGACGCCACCCGGACGCTGAGCATCGTCTCCCGGAAGCCCGGCAACCAGTTCGTCAACTTCAGCAGCAAGCGCCCCGAGTCGATCGACGTCGTCATCCTGCTGCCCACCGACTCCGATGTCCGCGGCGAGGCCGGGCTCGGCGACTTCCAGTCCGACGGCGAGCTCGGCACCGTCGTGCTCAAGACCGGCCTCGGCGCCGTCCGTATCGCCGAGGCCGGGCCGCTGAACCTGCAGCGGCCTCGGCGAGATCACCGTCGAGAGTGTCACCGCCTCAGCCGAGGTGCACAGCGGCTCCAGCGACATCCGGATCGGCGCCGTGGACGGCAAGGCCGACGTCTCCACCGGCAACGGGAAGGTGCGGGTCGGCCTCGTCACCGGTCCCGCGAACATCAAAGCCTCCAACGGTTCGGTGTCCGTCGACCGCGCGCTGTCCGACATCACCGCTGCCAGCTCCAACGGCGAGGTGCGGATCGGCGAGGTCGTACGCGGCAAGGTGTCTGCCACGTCCAAGAATGGCGGCGTCGAGGTCGGCGTCCGCGAGGGCCGCGCCGCCTGGCTGGAGCTGAACACCACGGTCGGCCGTGTCTACAACGAGCTCGCCTCCGCTGGCGCCCCCGAGGCCGGCGAGCCGGTCGACAAGGTCGAGGTCCACGCCAGCACCAAGCTCGGCGACGTCACCATCCGCCGCGCGCCGCGATTTGGACCAGGAGTCGTGAACACCGTGATATCCACCACCGCCGTCGCCAGCTCGTCGCCGGGCTCGACCGGGCGTACGAACACGTCGTCTCCCGGACTGATCACCGGCTCATCATCGGAGAAGCGCGGCTCATCTGAGAGGTCCCGTCAGCGGCTGGGTGAGTCCGGCAGCTGCGGCGCGATCGAGCAGGCCCGTGATGGCCGCGTAGCCCTCCTCGCCGAGATCGGCCGTGAACTCGTTGACGTAGAGGGCGATGTGCTGGTCGACGACGTCCGGCGCCATCTCCTGCGAGTGTTCGAGGACGTACGCCCGCGACGCCCCCGGATCGGCCCACGCCGCCTCGACGCTGGCCCGCACGATGGCGCCCAGACGGCTGATCTCACGGTCACCGAAACTGCGTCGGGCGAGGATCGCACCGAGCGGGATGGGTAGCCCGCTCTCGCGTTCCCACCAGTCACCGAGGTCGACCAGAGCGGTGAGCCCGTACGTCGGATAGGTGAAGCGGGATTCATGGATGATGAGCCCTGCGTCGACCGTTCCGGCAGCCACCGCCGGCATGATCTTCTCGAACGGCAGCACCTCGACGGAGGCCACCCCCTGGTCCGCGGCCCACAGCCGAAAGAGCAGGTAGGCCGTGGTCTGGCGGCCTGGGATCGCGACCCGGGCACCGGCGAGCGAGTCGCGCTGTGACGCGAGCGAGGTCACCACGAGGGGGCCGCAGCCGCGACCGAGCGCGCCTCCTGCTGGCAGGAGTGCGTACGTCTCGAGCAACGGCGGCAGCGCTGCGTAGGACACCTTCAGGATGTCGCTGCGCCCGCTCGCCGCCCAACCGTTCAGGACATCTATGTCGGCATACGCGGGGGTCACCGCGGGAGCGTCGGGGATCAATCCGGCGACCCACGCGTGAAAGACGAACGTGTCGTTGGGACACGGCGAGAACGCCAGTTCAAGCGTCGCACTCGCGCCCGTCATCGCAGCACCTCCATCAGTTCTCGTGACGCCCCCGAAAGCGCCGCAAGCGCACCCCCGATGTCCCAGCCGGCGAGATCGCGTACCCCGACCGTATTGCTGACCGCCCGCAGCTCGCCGACCGGTATCCCGTGGCGCAGCGCAGCCTGGGCCACCCCGAAGCCCTCCATGGCCTCCGCGTAGGCGCCGCGAGCCGCGAGCTCCTCGGCCCGGGCGGCACTTCCGGTCACCGTCGAGACGGTCAGTACGGGACCGCACCGGGCGCCGGCGATGCCCAGCTCCGCAGCCGTCACCTCGACGTCACCGAAGCCGAGCTCCGCGATCGAACGGAAGCCGAGCGGCGTCTCGGCGCCGAGGTCGGCGGCCACGATGACGGTGGCTTCGACCACGTCACCGAGCTCGGCGCGGCCCGCGAAGCCGCCGGCGATACCCGCGCTCACGACCATCGAGTACGCACCCAGGCTGAGCGCCGTCGCGGTAGCCGCTGCGGCAGCGGCGGGACCGACTCCGCCCGTGAGCACCGTCACACCCGGGCCGGTCAGCGCGGCATACGGACCGATCCCCGCCGCCCGGTCGGCGCCCATCGCCGCAGCGACGGCATCGAACTCGGCCGCCACCGCCGTCACTACCAGCAGGCCGCTCAGGGCTGCTCCGTCTCGCTCAACGCTTGCCCGCGATCACTGCAAGGTCGGCTGGATCGTGAACGCCCACAGTCCCTGCGGCGATCCGTCGGCGCCAAGCTGGGACACGACGACGTCGGTCGTGGTGCTGCCGACGTTGAAGCTGAAGTGGCGCTGGCCCGAGAGCGTCGGCGAGTCGAGCGTCGTCTGCGTCGACGCACGGGTCGTGATGTGAACCGACCAGCCGTGATCAGCGATCGAGCGGTCCACGTCGATCCCGACCGAGGCCCCTGCCCGGACCGTCAACACCTTCACGGCGCCCGCACCGCGCAGTTCCTTGCCCCCGCGGATGTACGCCGTCGCGTCGTCCCGCACGACCCGCGAGCCGGACTGCAGGGTCACGCCAGGAGTCGGCTGCTGGCATCCGGCGAGGATCAACATCCCGCCGATCACGGGCGGCGCAAGCCACCCGATCCGCCTGCGCCGCATGCCGATCACGTTAGCGCGCTCAGTGTTCGGTGAGGGTGCCCATCCGGTCGCTGCGACCGGTGCTCAGCCGCCCCGAACGGTCGACGCGCCGGAAAAGCCGCGCTCGCCGCAGCGACGCCGTCTCCACCAGGAAGGCCACTAGCGTGAACCCTGCGCCCAGCGCGAAACCGAGCCAGCCCGGCATCGGCAGCAGCCCGAACGCGCCGCCGACCACCCAGGCCATCTGCAGCCCGGTCTCCGACCGCGCGAACGCCGAATTGCGTACGTCTTCAGCGACATCGCGCTGAATGACGGCATCGAGACCGAGCTTGCTCATCGAGCCGGCCATGGTCGCGATGAGCGCGGCGAGCATCGCGGTCACGACGGAGTACAGCAGCGCCGCCGCGATGCAGGCGCCGAGCGCCGTGACCAGCCCGATGACCAGCAGCGTCTCCGGCTTGGACTGCTTGAGGCGGCCGCCCAGGAACACCCCGATCGCGCTTCCGACTCCCGCTGCCAGGCCGAGGATCGCGATGTATGCCAACCCGTGGCCGTCCTCGCGGACCCGGAAGGCCAGGAAAAGCGTGAGGAATCCCACGAGGGCCCGCAGCGCGGCCGCGCTACGCAGCGCCGCCGGCAACTCACCGAGGATGCGGCGCACCCGCGTACTCTCCTGCGCCGAGACGGCCGCCCGGCCGACCGACGGGGCGCGCTTCTCGCCGGCGGCGCTGTCCACGACGGACGGCAGGTTCCACGCCAGGAACAGGCCCGCCACAAACACCACCGCGGCGACCCGCAGCATCCACGGGTATCCCACGATCTTCGCGAGGCCGAAGCCGAGCGGCGCGACGATCAGGCCGCCGATGACTCCCGTCAAGGTCACCCGGCTGTTGACCTTGACCAGCGTGGAGCCTTCCGGAAGCACCCGTGGCACGACCGCGCTGCGGGCGACGCCGAAGGCCCGGGAAAGCACCAGCGAGCCCAGGGCCAGCGGATACAGGTACAGCGAATCGATGTGGCGAGCCAGCGTGTACGCCAGCGCTGCACGGGCCAGCATCGTGATGCCCAGAGCCACCCGCCGCCCGCTGGGGAACCGGTCGAGCGTAGGACCGACCACTGGGGCGAGCAGCGCGAACGGCGCCATGGTCACCAGCAGGTAGAGCGCGACCTTCGAGCGGGCCTCACCGGGCTGAACCGAGAGGAACTGCGAGCCAGCGAGGGCGACCGTAATGAGGGAATCGCCGGCAGAACTGACGAACGAGAGCTCGAGCAGCGGCGCGAGACCGGACTTGTCGGCACCGCCGGATCGGGCCGCGCTGCGTGCGCGCCCGACGCCCCCGCCGAGGGCCGACCCGACTCTCATGGACTCAGTCTCTCCCGCCCGCGCTCACCGTAGCTGCATCTTCGACTATCTGTGGACCACCCTTTCGGGCACCATGTGACCGTGGCGTCCTTTTCCCCGTCCAGCATGCGTCAATCTCGCGCCCCTAAGTCCTGCAGCCGACCAATTCACAGCGACGGGAGCACTTTGCGCGCTCCTGGCCGCGGTGCCGGCGGCTCCCGGTGAACGCCGTACGGTCTCGAAGCAAGGCGGATGCCGCCTGCGCGGCAGCTAGCGACCTCGCGCTGGATGCAGCGATCTCCGGAGCCGGCTCGCCGGCCTTCGTCGGCGAGCCGCTCGGCATCTCGGCGGAGGACGACCGGCTCGTGCTGCACCGCTTCGCCTGCCGCATCCCCGCCTACCGGGGCTGGTACTGGGCGGTCGTCCTGACCCGGGCGCCTCGCGCGAAGGTGATCACGGTCGATGAGGTGGTGTTGCTCCCCGGCGATGACGCGATGCTGGCGCCCGACTGGGTGCCGTGGTCCGACCGGGTCCAGGCGGGCGACCTCGGGGTCGGCGACCTGCTGCCAACCGCCGCCGACGATCCCCGGCTGGTCCTGCGCATGGCAGACGTCGAGGAGCTTTCCGACGACGCGCTGCACTACGAGCTCGGCCTCGGCCGCCCCCGAGTGCTGTCGCTGGAAGGACGCGAGCAGGCCGCTGGGCGCTGGTACGACGGCGACCCCGGCCCTTCGGCGGCCATCGCACGGTCGGCGCCTGCTCAGTGCACCACCTGCGGTTTTTACGTCCGCCTCATCGGCGGGCTCGGCCAGCTCTTCGGCGTGTGCGCCAACGAATTCGCGCCCGACGACGCGGCTGTCGTCGCCGACGACCACGGCTGCGGCGCCCACTCGGAAGCGCTCGTCCTGCCCTCCGCCCACCCGCAGCCGATCCCCTTCGACGACGGTGCGCTCGAGGTAGAGACCCCCGTCGTTCACGATCTTGGAGCTGTCGACCGCGCAGAAGCCAGCGCGGGGACGGACGGGGAGCCCTACGGCCACTCCTGACGCGGGCGATCCGTTTGCCACGGCGGCCCTGCGCAAGGCCGTAATCGACGGCTGGAGCGCCTCCCCGGCGCGCTTCCGGGAGGACGCCAACGCGGAGGAGGACGCCGCTCTCGGCGCCTACCGGGATCGGCTGATCGTCGAGCTGCTACAAAACGCGTCCGACGCGGCGACCGAAGCGGGCGTCCCGGGCAAGGTGCTGATCCGGCTCACCGGCGAGTGCCTGGAGGTCGCCAACACGGGCGCTCCGCTCACCGCCGGCGGGGTGTCCGCTGCAGCGACCATGCGAGCCTCCGCCAAGCGCGCGGGCATCAGCGTCGGGCACTTCGGGGTCGGTTTCGCCGCGGTGTTGAGCGTGACGGACGCCCCGGAGCTGATCAGCTGGGCCGGCGGGGTGCGCTGGTCAAGGGAAGCGTCCCGGGCCGCAGTGGCGGCGGTCCCGTCGTTGGCGACGGAGCTGGAGCAGCGGGCCGGCCACGTACCCGTGCTGCGACTGCCCTACCCCGTCGCCTCGCCCACGGTCCCCGACGGCTACGACACTGTCGTACGCATGCCGCTGGCGGCCGGTGCGCCGGCGTTTGCCCGGCGGCTGCTCGAGAGCCTCGACCCCACCCTGCTGCTGGTGCTGCCGGCGCTGGCAGCTGTCGTGGTCGAGCTCGATCCGAAGAGCGGCGCCGCCCCCGAGGTGTCTGGGCGGACCTTCACCTGCACGTGGGACGGCCCCGACGCGACCTTGGACGGGAAGCACTGGACCGGTGTGATCCACCGCGGGAAGCTCGACCGCGACCTGCTGGCGACCCGCGGTGTGGAGGAGCAGTCGCGGGACACGTACGAGATCCGGGTTCTCATGCCGGAAGCCGAGTGGCCGGAACATGTGCCTAAGGTCCTGCGGGCGCCTCAGCCCACCGACGAGCCACTGTCGTTTCCGGCGCTGGTGGTCGGATCGCTACCGGTGGATCCGGGGCGCAGGCGCATCGTTCCCGGCCCGCTGGCCGACCGGCTGCTCGACGACATCGTGGCCGCCCTGGTCGAGCTCGCTGAACGGACGGGCGACCTGCGGCTCGTCCCCACCGCTCTGCCCGCCGGACCCGTCGACGCCGCCATCGCCGACGCCCTTCGTGACCGCCTGCCCGAGGCACGCATGCTGCCGGGCGGTCGGCGGGGGGCTGACGCCGTGGTGCTCGATCTGGGGCCCGCCAACGACACGGTGAGCGATCTGCTGCGGGGCGACCTGCCGGCGCTCTTGCCGGCGCGCTTCACGGGGCCACGCTGGGCCGCCGCCAGACGCGTTCTCGGCGTCACCGAGATCGGCGCGGGCGAGCTGGTCACGATGCTCGCCGGGCTCGCCCGCTCGCCCGCCTGGTGGAGCGCGCTCTACCCGGCGCTGCGCGCGATTGCGGACCGCGACGCGCTCGCCGCCCTTCCCGTCCCGCTGGCCGACGGCCGTACCGTCACCGGGCCGCGCGGGGTGCTGCTTCTTGGCGCCGGGCTGGACGCGTCGGCGCTCACCGGCTTGCCGCTGCGCCTCGCCGACCCGGTCGTCTCGTCGGGTGCTTCGGGTGAGCTGCTGCGCGGGCTCGGGGCGATCGACGCAGACCCGGCGGCACTGCTGGCAGATCCCGCAGTGACCGGTGACGACGTGCCTTACCAGGCGGTTCTCGCCCTCGTCGCCGCGCTCGGCGACGGCCACCATGGGGTTCCGGACGATCTGGGCGAGCGCTTGCTGCTTCCCGGGGACGACGGGGAGCTGTGGCCCGCCGCCGAACTGCTGCTTCCCAGCGGGCCGCTTGCCCAGGTCGCCAGCCCGGATGCGCCCTTCGGCCGGCTCACCGCGGAGGTGGCCCACGCCTACGACCCGGCCGTGCTGGCCGCGGCCGGCGTGCTGCGAACCTTCAGCGTGCTACGGGCGAGCGACGTGTTGCTCGACCCCGATGACAGCGTGCTCCTGGCGCTCGACGCCTCCGACGAGTGGGTCGCGCAACTGCCCGCCGGCGCCGGACCCGTCGTCTCGGAATTCACCGCGATCCGCGACCTGGAACTGGTCCGCTGGCCCGCGGCGCTGGCCGTGCTCGCCGGACCGGAAATGCGGGCCGACGTACTCGGCTCCCCGTACACCTGCTGGTGGCTCAGCGCCCACCCGGTGATGCCTGGCGGGCTGCTGCCCGGCGAGACGGCACTGCCCGGCGAGCTCGAGGTGCTGTACGAGCCGGCGCCCGAAGGCTTCGACGCCGACTTCCTCGCGGCCATCGGCGTACGCACGAGCGTCTCGGCGCTCGCCGAACCCGCTGACCTCTACGACCTGCTCGACCGGTTGGGTGATCCTCATCGCGACGTCGACTGGCCGCCGGCCCGCCGGCTCTACCTCGAGGTCACCGCGCTGCTGGAGCAGATGGACGCGTCCGACGAGGAACCACCCGATTTCGTACGCACGCCCTCCGGTGCCGTCCCTCGGGAGCACGCGGCAGTCGTCGACCGTCCCGACCTGCTGCCGCTGCTGGGGTCCCGCGCTGCCCTGCGCGTACCCACCGAACGCGCCGCCATCGTCGCCCGGCTGCTCGGCGTCGCGCCCGCCAGCAGCCTCACGTACGAGGTCGTCGGCGAGCGGCCCTTACAGGTGCGTGACGCCGACGGGACGGTGCAAAAGGTCGCCTGGTTCGGCGGGTTGCACGACGGCACCCCGGAGGGCCGGGCGCGGGCGCAGGCCTGGTCCAGTGGGCGCTGGCACGACCGCCACGCGCTGGCTGCCGCGCTGCGCGACCCTGACGCCATCGACGCACTGGCCGCCGAAGCCGACCTCGACAGCTAGCGTTCAGCCCTCGCCGACGTTGCGCCCCTGCCGACGCAGCGACGCGGACCGCCGGCGGCAGTACCAGACTCCGACCAGCCCCAGCCCGAATCCGGTGGCGGCCGTCGCGATCCACCACAGGTGGCCGTCGCGGTGCAGATGGGACCAGAACGGCAGCAACACGATCAGCGCGACGAGCCAGAGACCGGTACCCACGGTCACGCTCAGCACCCCGTCGTACGGGAGCGGCGGCGGATCGGGGCGACGGCTCACGGTGACAACGCTAGTGGTTGACGCACCAAGGGGATGACAACCAGCAGCCCCGCGACGCCACCGATCACGATGACGGTGGCCGCTGACAGCCCGTCCGCGACTAGCGTGCAGGGGTGAATCGCGCCCCGGAGGCTGTACCGGCTGACCCGGCCCTGTCGGCGGCGCTGCGGATCTCGGTGATGCGCCTGTCGCGCCGCATGCGGCAGGAGCGCGACGACGTCGGCCTGTCCGCCACGCATCTGGCCGCGCTGGCGACCCTCGAACGCCACGGACCGCTCCCGCTCGGCGAGCTGGCCGCCCGCGAGAAGGTGGCACCGCCGTCCATGACGCGGGTCGTCACCCGGCTGGCTGCCAGCGGCTACGTCGACCGCCAGAGCCGCCCCGGCGACCGCCGTCAGGTCCTGGTGACGATCACCGAGCCGGGACGCGCGCTGCTAGCGGCGGATCGGCGGCGCCGCGACGAGTGGCTGAGCGCCCGGCTCGGCGAGCTCACCGGCAACGAGCTCGCAGTACTGCAAGACGTGATTCCGGTGCTCGATCGGCTCGCCGGCGCCTGAGGTTGCGTGCAAATCTGCGACAAGTCGCGGCTCGGGCTGAGATTTGACCTGGTTTGTCGGCGTGTCGCGACTTGCGATCATGGCATTGGGCAAATCTGCACGCTCACTAGGCCTCGACCCAAGCGTCGCTCTCGTAGGACTTCGCGGCAAGCTCGATGACACGTGCCGCCGCGAGCAGATCACCGAGACCGGCCGCGGCGTTGGGCACCCCTGACAGCTCGTCCCGCAGGCCCTCGGCGGCCAGCCGCACCGGATGCAAGGGCCCGGCGACCGGGAGGGCGCGCACCCCGGAAACGTCGGAAAGTCGCAGCTCACGCAGCCCGGCGACGACGCGCCCCGCGGACCCGACGAAGGTCAGCTGAGCCGTCTCGTAGCTGCTCTTCGGCGACTCGCTGGCCAGCACGGTCGTGCCCGCCGCCGTCAGCAACGCCAAGGTGACAGGGGCTTCGGCGGAGAGCTCGTGAGCCGGCATCGCTGACGCGCTGGCGCAGACCGCGACGACGTCGCCGCACAGCCGCAGCACGAGATCGACGAGCTCGGCGCGGGCCTCACGCCCGGCGGGCCATCCGTTGACGGTCAGCTGCGAGAGCAACCCGATCTGCGGCAGGAGGGCGGCGGCGGCGGAGATCGACGGCCAAGCGCGGGTACGCAGGCCCGCCACCGCCGTCGTATTGCCCTCCGCGGCCGCTTCCAGCAGGCCGCGCACCGCTGCGCGGTCCGGCGTCTGGGGCCGCGCGAAAACGACACTGACGCCGTCGGAGAGCAATACCGCAGCCACCCGGCACGCCTCCGCGAGCGGGAGATCCAGACACGCAGCGTCCACCGCGTCGGCGGCCAACGCATCGAGGGCGCTGTAACCGTGGTCTGCCCGCGCCTCCGCCGCCCACACGATCGACTCGAGCGGATCGGGCGCGAGCAGCCCCACCACGTCAGCACCACTCGCCCGGACGGTCTCGGCAAGCGACCGGTCACTGCCGTCCGTTATCAGCGCCAGCTGCAGCGCCGGCAGCTCCCCGTCCTCGCGCAACACCCGGCGCTCCTCACGCCACTGCGCCGCCGCGGCGCGGTCAGCGCGGCGGCTCGCGGTGCGCAGCTCGGGGACGTGCATGCCACATCGTGCAACGCCTCGCGCCCGCTGGTCATCAGTGGCGCGAAAACGAGCACGATCAGAGCTGGCCGATGACGTAATCGATGCAGGCCGTCAGCGCCTCGACATCCGACGGTTCGACGGCCGGGAACATGCCGATACGCACCTGGTTGCGCCCGAGCTTGCGGTAGGGCTCGGTGTCGAGGATCCCATTGGCGCGCAACACGGCGGCCAGGGCTGCAGCGTCCACCGAGGGCTCGAAGTCGATCGTTCCGACCACCAGGGAGCGCAGCTCGGGATCGCTCACGAAGGGCTGCGCATACGGCGAAGCCTGGGCCCAGTCGTAGAGGCGCGACGAGGAATCGCTGGTGCGCTCGACGCACCACTTCAGGCCGCCCTGCTCGAGCATCCAGCTCACCTGCTCGTTGAAAATGAAGATCGTCGCGAGCGCGGGGGTGTTGTACGTCTGGTCCAGCCGGCTGTTGTCGATCGCCGTCGGGAGGCTGAAGAACGGCGGGATCCAGCGGCCTGCGGCGGCGATCTGGCCGGCCCGTTCGAGAGCTGCCGGTGACATCAGCGCCACCCACAGGCCGCCGTCGGAGGCGAAGCACTTCTGCGGCGCGAAGTAGTACGTGTCGCACTGCCCGATGTCGACCGGCAGGCCGCCGGCGCCGCTGGTCGCGTCGACCAGGAGCAGCGCGCCGTCATCCGCCCCGGCTACCCGGGTGACCGGCATCATCACGCCGGTCGAGGTCTCGTTGTGAGGCTGCGCGTAGGCGTCGATCCCGGCTTCGGCGACGAGCAGCGGCGCGCTGCCCGGTTCGGCCTTGACGACACTTGGCTCTGCGAGGAAGGGCGCTCCCTTGGTCGACGCGGCGAACTTCGAGGAGAACTCCCCCAGCACCGCATGCTGCGAGCGCTCGCGGACCAGGCCAAACGTCGCGATGTCCCAGAACGCCGTGGCCCCACCGAGCCCGAGCACGACCTCGTAGCCCTCCGGCAGTGTGAAAAGCTCCGCAAGCCCAGCCCGCAGCTGACCGACCAGCGACTTCACATTCTGCTGCCGATGTGACGTGCCGAGCAGTGAACGCCCCGTCGCGGCGAGCGCGTCGACCTGAGCGGGACGCACCTTCGACGGCCCGCACCCGAATCGTCCATCTTCGGGCAGCAGATCAGCAGGGATGTGGATCGTGGGGGCCATGAGTTCCAGGGTATTAGGCGCGCAGTGCGCTCACCGCGCCGAGAGCACGCAGAACTCGTTGCCTTCCGGGTCGGCGAGCACGACGAGAACGCCCGTCAGCCGAGGGCGCCGGCGTCCGCCATGCCTTCGGACACCTCGGAGGGCTGGCGCGGGCCGGGACCGATGTACTTCGACGACGGCCTGATCAGGCGGCCGGTGCGCTTCTGCTCCAGGATGTGGGCGCTCCAGCCCGCCGTACGCGCGCAGGTGAACATCGAGGTGAACATGTGCGCCGGCACCCCGGCGAAGTCGAGCACCACCGCGGACCAGAACTCGACGTTGGTCGCGAGCACCCGGTCCGGCTTGCGCTCGTGAAGCTCGGCGAGGGCGGCTTCCTCCAGCGCCTCAGCGACGTCGAACCGGTGCGAGCCGAGCTCCTTCGCCGTGCGGCGCAGGACTCGCGCCCGCGGATCCTCGGCGCGGTAGACCCGGTGCCCGAAGCCCATCAGGCGCTGGCCGGAGTCGAGCAGGTGCTTCACGTAGCGCCGGGCGTCGCCCTCGCGCTCGACGTCATCGAGCATCTTGAGTACGCGAGAAGGCGCCCCTCCGTGCAGAGGACCGGAGAGCGCACCGATCGCGGAAGAGATGCAGGCCGCGACGTCTGCGCCGGTCGAGGCCACGACGCGGGCCGTGAACGTCGACGCGTTCATACCGTGCTCGGCGGCGCTCACGAAGTACGCATCGACTGCCTGCACGTGTTTCGGGTCCGGCTCACCGCGCCAGCGGATCATCATCCGCTCGACGACCGTCTCCGCCTTGTCCACCTCGCTCTGCGGAACCATCGGCATGCCGAGGCCCCGCGCAGCCTGGCCGACGAAGGACATCGCGGTGACCGAGATGCGCGCCAGGTCGTTGCGGGCCTGCTCGTCGGTGTCGTCGATCAGCTGCTTCATGCCCCAGGCCGGCGCCATCATCGCGATGGCGCTCTGCACGTCCACCCGGATGTCGCCGGAGTGGACCGGGACGGGATACGGATCCGCCGGGGGGAGCCCGGGACGGAACTTCCCGTCGACCAGCAGGCCCCACACGTTGCCGAAGGAGTACGCGCCCACCAGATCTTCGATGTCGACGCCGCGGTAGCGCAGCGCGCCGCCCTCACGGTCTGGCTCGGCGATCTGCGACTCGAAAGCAATCACACCTTCAAGCCCGGGCTTGAACACCGTCTCCGCCATCAGTACGCACTCCTCGTCCGCAAAGTTGTCCACCCGCCCACTCGGCCTGTATCGGGTCTTGCACCCAGACGCGCGTGGTCAACCAAGCCAACGGGAAATGGGTGACACTTGGTCTTGTGCCTGGCCCATCCCATTCGACTGCTCATCTGCGCCGAGACTACGGCGCGGGCCGTTTGGACGATGAAGGGGTCGCCGCCAGCTGGTGGGAGCAGTTCGAGCGCTGGTTTGCCGACGCCGCCGACCTGAACCAGCCGCAGGCCACCGTGCTCGCGACCGCCGGCGCCGACGGCCGGCCACGAGCCCGCACGGTGCTGCTGAAGTCCTGGGATGACGGCGGTTTTGTGTGGGCCACCAACTACGCCTCGCGCAAAGGGCGCGACCTCACCGCGAACCCGTACGCGGGCTTGTGCTTCAGCTGGATCGACCTGGAGCGCCAAGTCCACGCCGAGGGCCGGGTGGAGCGCGTCACCCCGGCGGAGTCGGACGAGATCTTCGCCGCGCGCCCCCGCGGCGCCCAGCTGGCGGCCTGGGCGAGTCCCCAGTCGCAGCTGCTTGCGGGCGGGCGCCCTGAGCTCGACGAGCGGCTGGCCGAGGTCACCGAGCGTTTCGGTGACGGCGCTGTCCAGCGGCCCCCGAACTGGGGCGGCTACCGGTTGGAGCCCGATGCCGTGGAGTTCTGGCAGGGCCGCCCCGACCGGCTGCATGACCGGGTGCGCTTTCGTCGCCAGCGCGGCGGCTGGCTGAGGGAAAGGCTCGGCCCCTGAGCGCTCTAGAGACGCCGGAAACCCCGTAATCGTCGTTATCCGCGCGGATAACGACGATTACGGGGTTGCTGCGAGCTTGCTCAGTCCAGGTACTCGTGGAGGCGACGCGAGGTCGAGCCGGACCGCAGCTCGCGCAGCGTCTCCTTCTCGATCTGGCGGATGCGCTCACGAGTCAGCCCCAGCCGGGAACCGACCTCCGCCAGCGTGTGCTGGCGACCGTCGACCAGGCCGTAGCGCAGCCGGATGACCTCACGCTCCCGCTCGGGCAGCGAGTGCAGGACGCCGTGAAGCTCGTCCTGCATCGCACCGAAGGCGGCAGCGTCGGACGGGACGACCGCGTCGGCGTCTTCGATGAAGTCACCCAGCACGGACTCGCCGTCGTCACCGACCGCCGTCTCCAGGGAAACGGTGTCTTGGCTGATCCGACGCAGGTCAGCAACCTGCTCGACCGAGATGTCCAGCGCCTCGGCCAGCTCCTCGTCGGTGGGCTCGCGGCCGAGGCTCGTCACCAACTGGCGCTGCTGACGGGTGAGCCGGTTGAGCTGCTCGACGAGGTGGACGGGGATACGGATGGTGCGGGCCTGATCGGCCATCGCACGGCCGATCGCCTGGCGGATCCACCAGGTGGCGTAGGTGGAGAACTTGTAGCCCTTGGCGTAGTCGAACTTTTCGACGGCGCGGATCAGGCCGAGGTTGCCCTCTTGCACCAGGTCCAGCAGGGTCATACCGCGACCGGTGTACTTCTTGGCGACGCTGACGACCAGGCGCAGGTTAGCGCTGATGAGCTGCTGCTTCGCCGCCCGACCATCGCGGACCAGAGCGTTGAAATCGCGGCGCAGGCTCGGGGTCATCTCCCCGCCGTTAGCGAGCTTGTGCTCGGCGAACAGGCCGGCCTCGACCCGCTTCGACAGGTCAACCTCCTGCTCGGCGTTCAGCAGCGGAACCTTGCCGATCTCGCGCAGGTAGAGCCGCACCAGGTCGCCGGTACCCGAACCCGAATCGGCCGGCCCGGCCGGACGTGGGTCGCGCTCGTCTTCGACGATGTCGACCTTGGCGTCAGCGAGCCGGCGAACCAGCGCCGGCAGCAGCTCGGAACCGAGGTCGGCGGCGGTAAGGGTATCGCGCAGGTCGCGCAGCGTCAGCTCGCCGGACTCGCGTCCGCGGTTGACGAGGTCGACAACCTGCTGGACTTCAAGCTCCTCGACCTCATCGACAGCCGAAGAACCGGAGGAACCAGCCGTCGGCGGCGTCACCGGGGCTGCCGCAGCGGCGCGCGCGCGGGCGGCGCGGGGGCGCCGCGCCCGGGTGGTGGGAGGGGTCGCGGAAGAAGAAGTCAAGGTGGGGGGGGTCACGTGGCGGCTCTTCTCGGAAGGTTCGAAGCGAGTGATGAGTCGATGGTCAGGCGGTACAAGCCGACCGGGTACCGGTCAGTCCAGTACAGGTTGGTCCAGTGCAAGTCGATCCAGTGCAAATCAATCCAGACGGTCGGGGACAGGTATCGTTGTGCGTGTATATGCCGCATTTTTAGTCGGCTCTTGACACAACGGGCACCGAACGATGGATGTTCCGTTCACTGCCAGGCGCGCCCGACCCTAAAAGGCTAGCCGACCTGACCCCCATCCGTCACGGGTGATTGGCCTGTGACTTGGTTCACCTCGACGTGCTGCGCAGCGCGGTTGCAGCGATTTTCAGGTCGGCGACAAGTCCGTCGAACATCGCCTCCCGCTGGCTTTCCTCGCCGCGAAGTACGGCAGACGGATGGATCGACGCAATCAGTTGCGCCCCGCTTCCGGGCGGACCCGACAGCAATGTGCCCCGATCCCTGGTCACTCGAAACGAGGGGCCGAGCAAAGCTTTTGCGGCGGTCGCGCCGAGCACGATCACCAGCCGCGGCCGGATGCGGTTCAGCTGCGCTTCGAGCCAGGGCTTGCAGGCCAGGACCTGGTTCGCAGCCGGCGTTTGATGGATCCGGCGCATGCCGGGGGCCGACTGGGTGAACGCGAAATGCAAGACGCTGTTGGTCACCCACACGGTGTCGCGGTCGATCCCGGCCGCCTCCAGCGCCCGGTCCAGCAGCTTGCCGGCCAGGCCGACAAATGGCTGACCGCGACGCTCCTCGATGTCTCCGGGCTGCTCGCCGACGATGACGACGCGGGCATCGGGTGGGCCCGCCCCGAACACTGGGCGAGAGCCATTGTCAGCTAGGTCACATCCGCAGCAGGACGCCAGCGCCGTGGCCAGTTCAGCGAGGGGTGCGCCCTTGCGTACCCACTGCGACGCCCCGGGGAAAGGCTGCTCCATCTGGCATGCCTACCCCCTGAGGCGGGACGCCATCAGGCAAACAGGCCGGACAGTTTGGCGATCAGCGCCAGGATGGCCACGAGTACGGCGACGGCTCCGAAGATCGTCTCGCCACGTCCCGCCTGAGGCAGCGCGATATGCAGTGATTCGCGGGTAATGGTGCTCATATCCGGTCCTCCAGCAGAAGCTTCGCCGATTCCGATGGACAGCGGCCTATCGGCCGACCTGCCCGCACTTCCATCGTCCGGTGACCCGGGAAAGCTTGATAGCCATTGTCTCAAGGGAGACACAACATGTGTCGACAGTGTGAGGACCGGCCCGTCCTTCAGCGTCGGCGCGCGGTTTCGTAGCGCCGCAGCGTCTCCCGGCGCTCGGTGGCGTGGTCCACGATCGGTGCCGGATAGCCGTTCGGTGGGCCGCCTTCGGTCTCCCAGGGAGAGTGCAGCGCCTTGCCCTCCAGGCCGGCATCCCGCAGTTCGGGAACGTAGCGCCGCACGTACTCACCCTGCGGATCGAACCTTTCGCCCTGCAACACCGGGTTGAAAACGCGAAAGTACGGCGCCGCGTCCGTCCCCGTCCCGGCGACCCACTGCCAGCCGTGATTGTTGGATGCGAGGTCACCGTCGATCAGGTGCTCGAGGAACCATCGAGCGCCCGGCTGCCACCAGATGTGCAGATCCTTGAGCAGGAACGAGGCGGCAATCATCCGCACCCGGTTATGCATCCACCCCTCGGCAAGCAGCTGTCGCATGCCCGCGTCGACGATGGGATAGCCCGTACGACCCTGCTTCCACGCTTCGAAATGGCGGCCGGCTTCTCCCGACGACGGGTCGGCGTACTCCAAGCTGGTCAGCGACTCGGTCAGGTCGGACCGGGCCGATTGGGGTTGGCGAAACAACACGTCGGCGTAGAACTCGCGCCAGGCCAGCTCGTTTCGGAACACGTCGCGACCGGAGCCCTTGCCGTCCTGCCCTTCCGCCCCGAGCTTGGCGAGGATCGTTCGGGGGTGCAGGCATCCGTACTTAAGGTACGGCGATAGCCGCGACGTCCCCTCCTGACCCGGCTTGTCGCGCTCCTCGGCATACACGTCGACCCGTGGCAGGAACGCCGACAGCTGTTTGATCGCCGCCCGCTCTCCTGGCGGCGGGATCGACATGCCTGCCAGCGGGGGGTCCTTCGGAATCGCCACCCCTGGCAGCGGCAACCAGTGCACGACGCGCGGCGTCAGGGCAGGTTCCCGCCACCCGATAGCCCGCCAGGCGCGAGAGAAGGGCGTGAAGACGCGATAGGGCGACCCGTCGCCGCGCACCACCCGCCCCGGAGCAACGGCATAGGGCGAGCCGGTACGCACCAGCCGGCGATCTGCGGCCGCGAGCTCGCCTGCCACCCGCCGGTCACGCTCGGTCCCGTACGGCCCGAAGTCGGCGCTCACGTGAACCGTCCGCGCGCCTGCCTCGCGAGCCACCTCAGGAACGACCGTGACGGGGTTGCCGCGCCGGACGACCAGCCGCCCCCCGAGCTGCTCATCGAGTTCGCGCAGGCACCCGTACAGGAACGCCAGTCGGGCCGCGCCGGACGGCTTGCGCAACGCGTCATCGAGGACGAAAAGCCCCACCACTCCGGGAGTCTCATCGTGCTCACCGGCGTCCCGCGCGGCCAGCAGTGCCGGATGGTCGGCAAGGCGAAGATCACGGCGGAACCACAGCACGGCAGGCACCGGACGACGCTAACGGCGACCACCGGTTAGCGCATCCCAACCGCCTTCCACCGATCCGGCCGAAACGCTGCGCGAGCACCCCGAATCGAGGCACCCTGAAGGCGCAGTCCCCGGGTTGCAGCGGCGCTCTGCGGATCGAGTGACAGCGAGAGGAGTCGACGTGACCGATCAGTCGCCCGAACCACTCTCCCTGGAGCGCACGCGGTTGCTGCTCGGTTGGCTACGCGCCCAGCGCGCGGTGGACAGCTGCCTTTCAGAGCTGCTGGCGGCTGGGCCGGCCGGCGAGCGGCGCGTCAGCGGCCAGATCGACAAGGTCGGCGCGCTGGTCCAGTCCGCGGCCGAGGCGTTCGAGGCCTATCGCGAGAGCATCAAGCAGTCACAGGACCGTACGGTCTCGTTGCGCGAGCGTCCGACGCTGACGAGCGTTCCCGGCCTCTAGCCGGTCATCCCGTCACCTTGAAGGAGGCTTCGAGCTCCGCCTCGAGCCGGCCAGCGAGCAGCGGCTGCGCGTTGGCCGAACGGCCCAGCAGCAGGACCGTTCGGGTGTCGGAACGGAAGCTGTGCATCACGACCCTGACGTCGACCCCGGACCGTAGATAGGTCACGATCCCCTGCTGCTCTCCTGCGCGCGCGCCGGCCACCGGGGTCACGGCCGCGGCGGTGAAGCCAGGTTGGCCGCCGTAGACCCGGGTGCCGAAGTCGCGAATCGCCTGGGCCGGATCGGTCGCCGTTTCGAAGCCGGCGCCCACTCCCTGGATGCCCGGGACCGCCGACCCTGGCGTGGCCGGCTCGAGCCGAAGTACCTCCGGGGAGGACGTGCGCCGGATCCAGCCGGGCGGATGGCTGTAAGTCAGGCCCGCCGGCGGGTCCGTCTCGCCGATCCAGTCAGCCGGTACGACCACGGTGACCTGCGGGTGCGGCGTCGCCGCGGACGCCCGCGGACTGGGAGCAGGGGAAGTGGCTGGTGGAGTGGCCGGACGCGTGGGAGTGCTGTCGCCGCGGATCGTGTGGACGATCCAGGCCACCAGGAGGCCGATGCCGAGCGCCGCCAGCGGCAACACGATGACCAGGGCAACGGCGCGCAGCACCCTTGGCCAGCGCCGCCGCCGGGGCGAGCGGGGTGCAGCTGCGGGCGCCCGCGCAGCGGGGGGCGTGGCGGTCGGCTCCCCGGCCGCCCAGGGTTGTGTCACCGGTGCATCGACGTCGTGTTCCGCGGACGGTGTCTCGCCGGTCTCACCCACCTGCATGCCTCGGGTTTACCACGCGACGGCGGGTCGGCAGGCGCAGGCTCAGCAGTCCAACACGAAGCGATCGCGGTAATCCGCGACCGCGGCGAGCGGCGGACGATCGGCCGCCGCCGTCTCGGTCGTGGCCCACCGCAAGCCGGCGGGGCCCCGGCGGAACTGGGTAAGGGTGGTGGCCGGCGGGGCGCTCTCGACGATGCGGCCCAGCCGGTTGAGCCTGCCCCACGCGGTGAGCATCACCTGCCCGGCCATGGTCGCGAGCGCCTCATCCGATTGGTGACGGTGGACGCGCCGGCCGAGGTCGACCTGCGCCAACGCCTGCAACCCCACCAGCTCGAGAAGGTCGACGAGCAGCCCGAGTTCGACGCCGTACCCACCAGCGAACGGGACTTGCTCGAGCGCTTCGCGACGGGCCGCGTACTCCCCGCCGAGAGGCTGCACGAAGCCGGCGAGCTCCGGCCAGAACTGGTTCAGCAGCGGCCGGGCAACGAGCTCCGTGACCCGTCCCCCGCCCGTCGGCTCGACCGTGGAATCGAGGGCCAGCGGCCGGTCGTACGTGCCCTTGACGAACGCCACCGACGGGTCGGTCAGCAGCGGGCCGAGCAGCCCGCTGACGTAATCGCAGCTGAAGCCCACCAGGTCCGCGTCGACGAAGGCGATCAGGTCGCCGGTTGCCGCCGAGAGCGACTTCCACAGCGCCTCGCCCTTGCCCGGGCGGTCGCCGAGCTGCGGCATCAGCTCCGCCTGCCCCACCACCTCGGCCCCGGCCCGGGCCGCGACGGCCGCCGTGGCGTCCGTCGACCCAGAATCCACGACCAGGATCTGATCGACGAGGCCACCGGCGGCTAGCCGTTGCAGCTCGGTGACGATCGCACCGACGGTCTCTTGCTCGTTGCGCGCCGGCAGCACGACGCTGACCGTCACTCCCAGCGCGGACTTGCGCTCCAGCAGCTGGGCAACCGGATAGTCCGCAGCCGCGCTCGTACGACGCGCGAACCAATCGGCAACGGAAGCGAGCACCCTTGGCCTTTCGCGAGGCGACGTGAACGAACCTGACTAAGTGAATGCGGTCCGGCCGCAGGACATGCCCCGAAGCAATCGGGAACACCTCAGTGTGCCCACCCTGGCGCATCACTGCGCTACAACGCGAACTCCGCCCACACCGCGGTGCCGTGGCCGCCGTCATGACGTTCGCTGCTCTGCGGCTCGATCTTCCAGGCGGTAGACAGGGCTGATACGAGGAACAGTCCCCGGCCCCCTGAAGCTTGCGGGCCGGTCACCCGAGGGCGCGGGATGTTGGAGCCCCGGTCGGTCACGGTGAGCCGGAATCGGGTGCCCCTGCGGTCCAGGGTGAGCAGCACCGGCGGCTCCCCGTGACGTAGCCCGTTGGTCACCAACTCGCTGGTGACCAGCAGCATTGCGTCGATCAGGTCGTCGGGTGCCGCGTCGTGCTCGGTGAGAACGGCATCGCGAACCAGCCCGCGCGCGGTGGCCGCGGCACCCGGGTCGTGTTCGAGCTGAACGTGAAGCAGTCGGGTGGCGCCCGCGCCATCGGCCGGCGCGCAGCCGTTTTGCCGGTCACCGGAGCCGCCGGTGGCCACCGGCGCGGTGGGGCGCAGCCGGGCCAGCAAGACCGTCACGTCGTCATCGCGATGCACGCGCGGCTGCACGAGGGCGTCGGCCACGGCTTCGAGATCTGCATCACTATCGGCGAGCAGCTCGGTGGCCCGGGCCGTCAGTTCTGCGAGCCGGGCGTCGAGATCGTTGGCGCGCTCCTCCACCAACCCGTCGGTGAGCAACATGAGAGACACGTTGGGAGGCAGCTTCAGCTGGGTGCTCGCACGCGGCCCGGAGACCGGTACGCCGATCGGTGGCGACGTGTTCAAGGGCGACGTCGCCGGAACGCCCGGGAGGCCGGGGGCGAAAACCAGCGGCGGAAGGTGACCGGCATTCGCGATCACCACCGTTCCGGCCTGGACGTCCAACGCCACGATGACCAGCGTCACGATGTCGTCGGGTGCGAAGCCGGTAGCCAGCTGGTCGAGCCCGCTGAGGATAGCTGCCGGATCGGGGTCGACGGCTGCCAGCGTCCGCACCGCGCTGCGCAGCTGCCCCATGAGGGTGGCCGCCGGCACCCCCTTGCCCATCACGTCTCCGACGACGAGCAGCAGTTCGGACTCCCCGATCTCCAGGACGTCATACCAGTCTCCGCCCACGTCCACCCCGGCGGTCGCCGGCAGATAGCGCCCGATGAGATCCACATCGGCTCGCACCGGGAGGCTCTGCGGCAGCAACGCTTCCTGCAGGGTGGTCGCCAGGCTGGACTGCTGCTCGAAGAGCAGCGCCCGCTGCAGCGCCTGGGCGCCAACCCGTACCAGGGCGGAAAGCAGCTCCCGATCGAGCAGGCGAAACTCGCGCGGCCGTGAACCGGCCACCAGCAGTGTCCCGATCGACACATCGCCGGCGACCAGCGGCAGCGCCGCCAGGGACTGCACTGGACGGCCGTCCGGGCGGCCCACCAGCGCCGGATAGGCCCGCGCGATCTGCTCCGCGTTTTCCAGGAACAGCGCGGTGCGGCTGAGCAGCGCGTCCGTGTAGGGGGTTCCGGGTGCAGAATCCACCGACCCGTCCTCACCGGCCGCCGCGCGCAGCGCCCCGATCACCCGAAGGCTGCCGGGTGTATCGCGCTCCACCAGGTAGATCATCGCGTCATCGACCTCGATGGCCCCCGCAGCGGCAGCCGTCAACAGGACACTGACGTCGTCGGCGGTCACCGCGGCGGACAGCGCCGAGGTCGCCGCCAGCAGCCGCTCGGTGACCTCCGCCCAGCTGTTGACCTCGCCCTCCGCCCGGGCGAGCTCCGTGGTCGCGTACCGCTCGAGACGCTGCAACTGCGAGGCCGTACTGATGATCAGGCCGCCGAGCAGCACCGCATACGTCGCCGCCCGAATCCCGATGCTCGCCCACCAGATGGCGCTGAACCTCTGGTGCCCGATCGCGTTGAGGATGACGTCGTAGACCGACAGGACCATGGCGATCGTGATCCAGCCGCGGGTGGCGGTCGGGCGCAGGCCGTTGCGTCGTATCCAGCGCACGACGACGCCCCCGGTGAACACCGCAACGGCCGCCATCGCCAGGATGAGCGTGCCGAAGTAGCTGCCGTCGGCGTGCACGAGATGCCACGACGTCGGCAGCGCGGTCGCGCACACGAATTCGATCACGATCCCGAACGTGAGTCCGAACAGCCGGCGCGTTCGGCGCGGACGACCGATGGTGGCGGCCAGCGCACCGCCTGGAAGCGCGAGATGCCAGATCAGGAAGATGGCCATCGTGCCGGCACTCGACGTCGCGAGGACGCCCCCGCCGGGTGAGATGGGCCGAAACGAGATGAGCTGCAGGACCATGCCGACGCAGCCGATCACCAGGCCTGCGGTGACCGCCCGCAATGCCTCGTCCTGCTCGGCACGCGCGCGCACCGCCAGCAGCACCGTCGCCGGGATCGCGCACACCGGAGCGACAGCGAACAGCGCCCCCGAAAAAGCGTGAGGTGGTGAGGCGTCGCCGAGCAACGCCCCCAAGTACGCCAGCAACGCAAACGATGTTGCCGCGAGCGTTCCCACCACATTGAGCCGAAGCTCCGGCTTGGGTGGGCGGTCCCGGGGGCGCTCCCGATCCGCCAGCGAGATCACCACGTCGACATGATCCCTGACGGCGCCCGCTCCTGGCGAAAGCGGGCGCACCTCGAGCCGGTCCAGCCCAGGAAGCCGCCCGGCTGCTGACGGTCCTAAGCGGCCACCGAGCCCAAACTTGACGGCCCGTCAGATTGCAGGAAGTGTCCGGCGAGGCGGACCAACTTCCGTGGACGTGCGACGGTGCGCCCACGCTCCCAGCCTTTACCGGCCCCCGTCGCCGGACCCGGAGGACAACGATGCCCGTCCCGATGGACGAGTTTCCGCTACACCAGCACCCGGTCTCGTTCGCGCGGGTCGGTACCAGCGACCGCAACTTCTATGACCGCAGCTACTTCAACGGCCACGACCGCACCGGCGAGATGTTCTTCATTTCCGGCTACGGCGTGTACCCGAACCTTGGCGTGAAGGACGCCTACTTCACGATCCGGATCGGCGACAAGTCGTTCACGGTGCGTACCTCTGATGCGCTCGAGGACGACCGCCTCGTGCAGCAGGTCGGCTTCTACCGCCACGAGGTCGTCGACCCGCTGAACACGATCCGGCTCACGGGCACCGGCGACGAGCACGGAATCGGCTTCGACCTCACGTGGCAGGGCTCGTTCCCGGCCGTCGACGAGCCGCGCCACATCATCCTGCAGGGCGGCACCCGGCCGTTCGTGGATGCGCAACGCTTCGCACAGGTCGGCACCTGGGAAGGGGTCATCCGGGTCGACGACCGCGAGATCACCGTCTCCCCCGACACCTGGGTGGGCAGCCGCGACCGTTCCTGGGGCATCCGGCCGGTCGGCGAAGGCGAGCCGGCGGGTCGATTCGCGGCGGAGCAGGGCGGCGACTATGGCATGTACTGGCTTTACGTTCCGCTGCGCTTCGAGAACTACGCGATCGTGATCATCGTGCAGGAGGACGCGGACGGGCACCGCACGCTGAACGCAGCCAGCCGGGTGTGGCCAGCAGCATCAGGCCGCAAAGTTGAGCAGCTCGGGTGGCCCCGGATCGAGATCAACTACACGTCGGGCACCCGCATCCCGACGAGCGCCGTCCTGCACCTGACGGAGCCCGACGGCATGCCCTTCGACCTCGACATCGAGTCGCTGGGCTGGATCTCGCTGAATTGCGGGCCCGGCTATGGCGCAGATCCCGAGTGGCAGCACGGCACCTGGAAGGGCCGCGGCTGGGAGAACGGTACGAGCCTGGACTACAACGATCCCGCGGTCGCCGGGCGGGTGCCGTACAGCCTGCTCGACCACGTGGCCCGCGCCCGCTGCAACGGCGATGAGGGGTACGGGCTCTTCGAGCACGGGCTGATCGGCCGCTACTCGCCATACGGCTTCGCCGACTTTTTCGCGGTGGCCCCCTGATCGCGTTTGCTAGAACAGGGTCTTCCCCCGACGCGATCAAGGGCGGTAACCGATGGCTGATCCCCGCGAGAGCATTTCCATGCGACGGACCAGCCGTGACCTGGAGCAGTTGCGCTTTGCCCTCCAGGAGTGGTTGACGACCAAGCTGCCGGCAGGGGCCGCGCCCCAGGTGCCGGAGCTGACCACGTCCGCCGCCACCGGTATGTCCAGCGAGACGGTGCTGTTCCCGGCGGTCTGGCACCAGGACGGACACGTCCGCACCGAGGACCTGGTCTGCCGCATCGCACCGCACCTGGACGATGTGCCGGTCTTCCCCTCGTACGACATGCGCGGGCAGTTCGAGGTCATCCGCAAGGTCGCCGAGCTGACGTCCGTACCCGTACCGAATGTGCGCTGGCTCGAGGAGAACAGCAGCCTGCTCGGCACCCCGTTCTTCCTGATGGACCGCATCGACGGCAGCGCGCCGCCGGACAACCCGCCGTACACCTTCGGTGGCAACTGGCTGGCTGACGCGACCGACGAGCAGCGCCGCACGATGGCGGAATCGACCATCGACGTCCTGGCGGAGCTGCACGCGATCGGTGACGCCGAAAGGACCTTCGGCTTCCTGTTCACCCCCGCCGAGATGGCTGCCGGTCCCACCCCTTTGCACCGCAAGGTCGCGCGTACCCGCGCCTGGTATGACTGGACCGTCAAGGCTTCCGGAGTGCGCTCGTCGCTGGTGGACCGATCGTTCGCGTGGCTGGAGCAGAACTGGCCGGCCGATCCCGGGGCAACGGTGCTCTCCTGGGGTGATTCTCGGGTCGGCAACGTGCTCTACCGCGACTTCCGGCCCGCTGCGGTGCTCGACTGGGAGATGGCGGCCGTCTGCCCGCGCGAGGTCGATCTCGGCTGGCTGATCTACGGCCACCGCATCTTCCAGGACATGTCGACGGTCTTCGAATTGCCCGGCATACCAGGCTTTCTCAAGCGTGACGACGTGGCCGGCTACTACGAGAAGCAGACCGGTCACACCCCGCGTGATCTGGACTTCTACATCACGTACTCGGCGGTGCAGTACGCGATCGTCTTCCTGCGTACCGGGGCGCGCGCGGTGCACTTCGGCGAGGCCGAGATGCCTGCCGACCCGGATGAGTTGATGTTCAACCGCGAGCCGCTCGAGCAGATGCTCGCCGGCACCTATTGGAGCTGACCTTTCATGCGCTACGGCGTCACCGTCTTTCTGACCGATCAGTCGATCGGCATCGTCGAGCTCGCCAAAGCCGTCGAGGAGCGCGGGCTCGATTCGATCTGGCTGCCGGAGCACACGCACATCCCGACCAGCCGCCTCACCCCGCCGCCGACCGGGGATGAGGTACTGCCCGAGGAGTACCGGCGCTGCGTCGACCCGTTCATCAGCCTCGCCGCCGCTGCGGCCGTCACCTCGCGGCTGCGGCTCGGCACCGGCATCGCGCTCGTCGCCCAGCGGGACCCGATCGTGACCGCCAAGGCGGTCGCCACCCTCGACCAGATCAGCGGCGGCCGATTCGCCCTCGGAGTTGGCTTCGGGTGGAACGTCGATGAGATGGCCCACCATGGCGTCGAGTACCGCTTCCGGCGCGACCACGCGCGCGAGTCGGTGCTCGCGATGCGCGAGCTGTGGGAGCAGGCCGAGGCCGGCTACGAAGGCGAATACGTGAAGTTCTCACCCAGCTGGTCGTGGCCGAAGCCGGTCCAGAAACCGCTCCCGGTGCTGGTGGGCGGCGGCGGCGGCCCGAAGCTTTTCGACCATGTAGTGGAGTACGCGCAGGGCTGGATCCCCATCGGCGGCGCCGGTCTGGGCAAGGCGCTTCCGGCGTTGCGGGCGACCGCCGAGGCCGCCGGGCGCGATCCCGGCGAGCTTGAGATCGTGCCCTTCGGGTCGCACCCAGATCCGGGCAAGCTCGATTACTTCGCCAGTCTCGGCGTCACCGAGTGCGTCTTCCGGCTCCCCTCGGCGCCGCGCGACGTCGTACTCCCGATCCTCGATGAGCAGGCCCGGCTCGTCGCGCAACACCGCGGCTGACCCTGACCAACGCTCGCCGCGTCGGGTGAGCCCTCATGCCTTCAGCGCGGTAGCGGTGAGCTGGGAAAGCGGTTCGATCAGAGCATCGACGTCGGCGGCCAGCGAGCGGATCTGCGCCTTGCTGAGCGCGTCGTACAGCTCGAAGGACGCACCGCTCCCGTACTGCGCCAGGTTTTGCTGAACCGCCGCAAATCGAGCGTCGAGCTCGGTGCCGAGCTCGGGATCCTTGGCGATCACGATCGGGCGCAGCGCCTGGTAGGCCACGTTCGAACCGTCGACGTTGGCCGCGAAGTCGACCAGATCAAGCCGGCTGTAGCGCTCTTCCTCGCCAGTGACCTTGCTGGTCGCGACCTCATCAAGCAGGCTCTTGGCGCCATTTCCGATCTGGTCAGCGGAGAGCTCGACGCGCTGCACCTGGTCGACCAGCTTCGCGATGTCGCCGTTCAGCTGGGTGCCGACGGCCTTGTCCTTGGAGATGTCACCGGTCTTCCAGAGGTCGTGTTCGAGGCGGTGAAAACCCGTCCACTCCTGACCGTTCTCGACGTCGTCGATACGCGCGTCGATCCGCGGATCGAGGTCACCGAACGACTCCGCGATCGGTTGCATGGCCTCGTACGGGATCCGCGCCGCGGCGTACAACGACTTTGCCTTGGCGATGTCGCCGGCCTCGACCGCGGCGACGAAAGGCTTCGTGCGGGTCTGCAGCAGCTGGGCCTGCGCGAGCACGTACGTCCGGTAGGTCGCTACGGCCGCATCAAGCTGCGGGCTGGTCGTCGGAGCGGCCCCGGAAGCCGCCTTGACGAAGATCGCGGTGCGGATCCCCTTGCCCACCATGCCGGGCTTGCAGGCGACCTCATAGCTGCCTGCCGTGAGCGCCACGGTGAGCTTCTTGCTCGTACTCGGGCCGATGTTTTCGACCTCGCCGACGACCCGGTCGCCCGCTGCGTAGACGTAGACCTCCGTCACCTGGCTACCGGCGTTGGAGACCGAAAACGTCTGGGTTCCGGTCTTGAACGAGGTGGTCGACACCTCGCAGGCGGTATCCGAAGCCTTGACGGCGATGCCGCTTGAATCGGCCCCGCCGGACGAGGACGTGCCGCACGCGCTCAGCAACAATGGGGACGCCGCGACGACCCCCGCCGCCAGCACACTGGCGTAACGAAGGCTCATCGGGCACCTGCGGAGACCTGCGTAGTTGCTGCGCTCGATGCCTGCGGGGCGGCTGCCCGTGCCGCCCGCCGGAACGTGCCACCGCGCACGAACAGGGTCAACACCACGACCAGGTAAGCGACGTAGCCAATGGCCTGCAGCACGGTCGTGTTCGGAGTGAAATTGAACGTTCCTTTCAGGAGGGTTCCGTACCAGCTACCGGGTGGAACCTGCGCGCTGACGTCGAAAGCGAGGTGCGAGAGGCCGGGAAGGATGTTGGCTTCTTGCAGGTCGTGGATCGCGTAACCAAGGACCCCGGAAGCGACGACGACGAGGCCCGCGCCGGTCCAGGTGAAGAACTTCCCGAGGTCGAGCGTGACGGATCGCTTGTAGAGCAGGTACGCGAGTACGACGGCAGTGAGGATGCCGAGTCCAAAGCCGAGCAGTGGCTGCCAGGTCTGACCGGTGGCCTGGACCGCCGACCACAGGAAAAGCGCGGTCTCCAGGCCTTCGCGGGCCACCGCGAGAAACGCCGTGAACGCGACGGCGAACACCCCGACCGCGATGGCCGCATCGAGCTTGCCGGTGAGCTCGGCCTTCATCGTGCGGGCCGTGCGCCGCATCCAGAAGATCATCCACGTCACGAAGCCCACCGCGATCATGGACATGATCCCGCCGAAGGCCTCCTGCTGCGCGCCGGTCGCCAGCAGCGAGGTGGACGTGTACGTGACCAATGCGCCGAAGCCCACGCTGACCGCGAGGGCTGCCCCGATGCCACCCCAGACCGGCCGCAGCTGGCCGCGCCGCCCGGTCTTCACCAGGTAGGCGACCAGGATGCTGACCACGAGGGAGGCCTCGAGCCCTTCCCGCAGACCGATCAGGTAGTTCCCGAGCATCCGGTTCCTCTCCCGTGGACTTTGGTGAGGTTACCCTTAGTATCCCGGGTGGAGGCAAGCCCTGTAGCGAAGCGACTTTGCCGGCGACCGACCCGACTCAGCCGGTCAGCCGGTGGCGGATCCGAGCGTGATCACGGCAGTAAGGCTGGCACCGCCGCGCCGGTAGTGGACCGTCACCTTGTCGCCAGGCTGGTGGGAGCGGATCACGGCGGACAGGCTGCTGCCGTCGGTGATGCTGGTCTGGTCGACCTTCGTGATGACGTCGCCGACCCGAAGCCCGCCATTGGCTGCCGCGCTTGCAGTCTTGATGTCGCTGACGAGTGCGCCGCCGTTCGGGTCGTCGCTGATCCCGACACCGAGCAGCGCGTGCTGGGGCGTCTGGCCCTTGATCAGCTGGTCGGAGACCGACTTGACCTCATCGACCGGGATCGCAAAGCCCACCCCGATGCTGCCGCTCTGGCTGCCGGTCCCGTTACTGCCGAGGCTCGCGATGGCGCTGTTGATCCCGATGACCCGGCCCTGACTGTCGACCAGAGGTCCGCCCGAGTTGCCGGGGTTGATCGCGGCATCGGTCTGGATGGCGTCGCCGACCGAGGCCCCTGAACCGCCACCGGACGCGCTGCCCAGGGCCACCGTTCGGTGCAGCGCTGAGATGATGCCCGCGCTCACCGAGCCCTCGAGGCCGAGCGGGCTGCCGATCGCCAGCACCGTGTCACCGACGTGAACGCTTGCCACATTGCCGAGCGTCGCCGACGTTTTGCCCGAGACGCCGGTGGCCTTGATCACCGCGAGGTCCGTCGCCGGGTCGCGTCCGACAATCGTCGCGGCCGCCGTCGACCCGTCCGAGAACTTGACGCTGATGGTTCCGGCGCCGTCCGCTGCGGCCTCGACGACGTGGTTGTTGGTGACGATCGTGCCGTCCGAGCGCAGGATCACGCCGGAGCCCGTGTCGCCGGACTGGCCGGCCCGAACCGTGATCGAAACGACGCTCGGCTGCACGGCCGCCGCCACCTTGGCGAGACTCTCGGTGGCCGCCGCGCCCCCCTTGGTGTTCACCTGGGGAGCCGTCGTCACGACAGTCTTCGTGGTGTCACCGCCCGCGACCAGCGCCCCCGTGACGCCGCTACCGACAGCAACCGCGAGCAGCACGGCCCCGGCGGCAGCCCGCCGGCCCCAGGTCGGCTGCGGCGAGCGGGGTTGCGGCGGGAAGGGGGGCACAGGCGGGGCGCCAAGCGGCGCCGTCGCCTCGGGTGAACCGTAGGGACTCTGCGGAGCGCCGTAGGGGGGCTCATACGCCGGGTACGGCGCGGCGTCGGCCCAGGGTGAGCGCTCCGGAGACGGCTCCGCGTAAGGAGCGGGTCCGGAAGGCCCTGCGGAGTCCGGCGAATCGTTCAGCAGGCCGGTCCCACCACCCTGCGGATACTGCTGCGGATTGGCAGCCGGATAGCTCGGCGGATACGTCCAGTTGAGGGGTGCGTCACACGGGTCCTTCGCGCTCATACCGGTAAGCCTCGGCGCGGCCGCTCCACCGACGCTGCAAGCGTCCTGTGAATTACCTGTACGGACGCGATAGCAGCCCGCACGTCCGGCATTCACAGCTCAGCCACAGCCCACACGAAGATCAGCCGCAGCCACCGGCTCGACGCTCCGGTTGTGACTCTTGTGTGGTTGAGCCCCGACCTGCCGGCCGACCGAGCCGAACTCGCGACCGCACTTCCCCCTGACTTCACCGTCTTGCCGCTCGGACCGGTTCGGGACTCCGGTGAGGCGTTCAGCCCGGATTACGCTCCCGCCGCCATCGGTGCGCTGCCTGTCGGCAGCCTGTGCGTCGCCACAGTTTTCGAGACCGAGCTGCTGGCAAGCCTCGCTCATCGGCCGCCGGGCGTACGGCTGCTCGTCGTCGGCCCGCAAGGGCAGGAGCCGCCGGCGCTCATCCCCGGAGGGCGGCCGGCCGATCTGGTCGCTCCGGCGTCGTCGGTTGGTGAGCTCGTCGATGCGATGCAGCAAACCTTCGCGCTGCCCTGGACCGAGCCGGTCGATCTGGTCGCGGCGGCCCCGCCCGCAGCTGCCGGCGTCCCGGCACCGCGCCGGGCGAAGCTGCGAACCACGTTTGTCGCGGTGGGCGCCATCCTGGTCGCCCTGGGAATCGGCGGCATCGTGATCGCCTCCACAGAAGGGTCGTCGAACGCGAGCCCGAGCGCCGCAGCGTTCCCGGGCGGCGGTAATTTCGGTGGCGGGCAGGGCGGCACTGGCGGGCAGGGCGGCTTCGGTGGGCCGGCGGGTCCGGGCACCGGCACCGGCACCGGAGTTGGCGGCCGGTTCGGGCAGGAGTTACTCGCGTGCCTGCGCCAGCAAGGCGTCACCAGCACGCCCAATCAGCTTCGCCAGAACGCCGCCGATCCCGCGCTGCGGCGCGCCTTCCTCACGTGCATGCAGCAACTGAACGGCGGGGCCGGCGCCTCCAGCCAATTCCCAGCCCGGCCATAGTCGCGTGACAGAGCCAGCGCCGAACGTGATGGCATGAGCTTGACCCACACCGAAGCGCCGGCCACCGGCGACCCGTCGACTCCGTCGCTCGCCGCCCCACCCGTCGCGGTGGAGATCGTCGTACCGGTCCATAACGAGGCCGCCGGCCTGGCAGCGAGCGCCGAGCGACTCCACGCCTACCTCTGCGCGGCGTTCCCGTTCTCCTTTTGCATCACGATCGCCGACAACGCGAGCACCGACGACACCTGGGTGATCGCCACCGGGCTGGCCGCCGGGCTGCCTCATGTGCAGGCGCGGCATCTCGATGAGAAAGGTCGCGGGCGGGCGCTGCGGACGACGTGGTCGGACAGCAACGCGACCGTACTCGCTTACATGGATGTCGATCTGTCGACGGATCTGGCCGCCCTGCTCCCCCTCGTCGCTCCGCTGCTGACCGGGCACAGCGACATCGCGATCGGGTCGCGGCTGACGCGTAGCTCGCGCGTCGTGCGCGGCACCAAGCGCGAGGTCATCTCGCGCTGCTACAACCTGCTGCTGCGCACTACCCTGCGCGCTCGTTTCTCCGACGCGCAGTGCGGTTTCAAGGCGATCCGCGCCGACGCGGCCCGCCAGCTGTTGCCGCTGGTCGAGGACCACGGATGGTTCTTCGACACTGAGCTCCTGGTCCTCGGCGAGCGGGCCGGACTGCGTATCCACGAGGTTCCGGTGGACTGGGTCGACGATCCGGACAGCCGGGTGGACATCGTCCACACTGCGATCGCCGATCTGCGCGGCGTCGCGCGGCTAGGGCGCGCTCTCGCATCCGGCCGGCTTCCACTGGCGGACCTCAGCGCCCAACTCGGTCGTACCCCGCATCCCGCTTCGGTGCCCGGAGTTCCCGTGACACTCACCCGCCAGGCCGTCCGCTTCGCTGCCATCGGCATCGCCAGCACGCTCGCGTACCTGGTGCTCTTCCTGCTGCTGCGTTCCGGGACGGGAGCGCAGGCGGCCAACCTGATCGCGTTGCTCATCACCGCGATCGCCAACACCGCAGCGAACCGGCGCCTCACGTTCGGGTTGCGCGGCCCAGGGAAACGGGCTCGTAGCCAGCTCGAAGGACTGGTCGTGTTCGGTATCGGGCTCGGGCTCACGAGCGGTTCGCTGGCGCTCGTGCATGCCATCAACGGCCAACCGCACCGCGCCGTCGAGGTGACCGCCCTGATCGCCGCCAACCTGCTGGCGACGCTCGTGCGCTTCGTCCTGCTGCGCCACTGGGTCTTTCACCCGCGTCGTACTGCGGCAGCGACCCCCTCAGCCGATAGCACCGCGGGCGCGTAGCTCGGCGATCGCCTCGGCCGGGTAGTTCAGCTCGGCGAGGATGCGCTCGGTGTGTTCGCCGAGGGCCGGCACCGGATCCATCCGGGCCTCGGGTCCGTCGAGCGTGATCGGCGGAAGTACCGCCCTGATGCTGGCGCCCGGAATCGCGACGTCCCGCCAGCGATCGCGGGCCAGCAGTTGCGGGTGATCGACCACCTGGCCGACCTCGTTCAGCGACGCATTCGGGATCCCGGCGGCATCCAGGCGGTCGACGAGTTCGGCCACCGGCATCGCCGCGGTCATGGAAGCGACCAACCCGTCCACTTCCTGGCGGTGAGCCACCCGCGACTCGTTCGTCGCGTACCGCGGATCGAGGGCCAGCTCGGGACGGCCGAACACCTCGCGAACCAGCGCCGCCCAGCCCCGATCGTTCTGCACCCCGATGAGCAAACGGCCGCCTTCGAGCGTCGGATACCCGTCATACGGAACGAGGGCGGCGTGGCCCAGGCCGGACCGCGGCGGCGCGACGCCGGTGTACATCGCGGTATAGAGCGGATAGCCCATCCACTCCACGACCGCGTCGAACATGTTGACCTCGACGTGGCCTCCCTCACCGGTCTGCGCGCGACGTACGAGGGCGGCGAGCACCCCCGAAAACGCATACAGGCCGGCCGCGATGTCCGCGACGGCCACCCCGGTTTTCGACGGAGTCTCAGGCGTACCCGTCATCGCGATGAGGCCCGCCTCGCTCTGCACGAGCATGTCGTACGCCTTCTTGCGCGCATACGGACCGCCGGGCCCGTAGCCGGACATGTCAACGGTGATGAGGCGTGGACGGCTGCCGCGTAGCTCCTCGGCGCCCAGTCCGAGCCGCGCGGCCGCTCCCGGAGCGAGGTTCTGCAGGAACACGTCGGCCCGGTCGGCAAGGCGGAGGGCGACGTCACGGCCGGCCGGGGTCGCGAGGTCCAGCGCGACGGATTCCTTGGAGCGGTTGAGCCAGACGAAGTGGGCGCCGGTGCCGTGGACGGCGTGGTCGTATTCGCGGGCGAAGTCACCGCCGTCCGGGCGCTCGATCTTGATGACGCGGGCGCCGAGATCCGCGAGGTGACGGGTGGCGAGCGGAGCAGCGACCGCCTGCTCGACGGCGACGACCGTGATCCCTTCGAGCGCCCTCACGTCGTCAATGCTAGGTGCGGACTGCCCGCCGTCAGGTGACGGGACAGGAACTCGCACACGGCCGTCACGAAGCGCAGCCGACCGCTCGGCCGCACGATCTCGTGTTCGCGGGTCGGCGCGCTCATCCGACTCCCTGCTCCTGCAACCACATCTCGAGGAGCGCCACCTGCCACAGGGCGTTGGACCCCAGCGTCGTGCGTACGCCATTGGGATCGGCGAGCAGTTTCTGCACCGGAGCCAGGCAGTAGAGGCCCCGGTCCCGGGCAACCCGACTGGTGAGCGCATCGGTGACGCGCTCCAGCAGCGCGCCGGACAGGTGTCGGATGGCCGGGACCGGGAAGTAGCCCTTCTCCCGGTCGATCACCTCGGCCGGAAGCACCTTGCGGCTGGCTTCCTTCAGCACGCCCTTGCCGCCGCCCGCCAGCTTCAGTCGCGGCGGGCAAAGGGCGGCCAGCTCGACGAGTTCGTGGTCGAGGAACGGAACGCGGGCTTCCAGGCCCCACGCCATCGTCATGTTGTCGACGCGCTTCACCGGATCGTCCACCAGCATGATCTGGCTATCGATGCGAAGCGCCGCGTCCAGCGCCGTATCAGCTCCGGGAACGCCGAAGTGCTCGGCGACGAAGGCCCGCGACGGATCGGATCCCCGCCGGTGCGCCGGATCCAGCAGCTCGTCCACCCCTTCGTGCGGGCGGTCGATGAAGACGCGCGCGTACTGCGCGACCGCGTCCCCACGCGAAACCTGCGCCAGCGGCGGGTACCAGTCGTAGCCGGCAAAGATCTCGTCGGCGCCTTGGCCGGACTGCACGACCCGGACCGTCTTCGACACCTCACGCGACAGCAGGTAGAAGGCAACGCAGTCGTGGCTGACCATCGGCTCGCTCATGGCCGCGATGGGCTGCTCGACGGCGGGCAACACGTCGCTGGTCGGGATGCGGATCTGGTGGTGGCGCGTACCGAAGTGATTGGCGATGAGGTCGGAGTAATAGAACTCGTCGCCCGACTCCCCGCCGGCGGCCTCGAAGCCGATGCTGAACGTCGTCAGGTCGCTCTGGCCCTCGCCGGAAAGCAGCGCGACGACGAAGCTCGAGTCGATCCCGCCCGACAGCAACACCCCCACCGGCACGTCGGCGACCATCCGGCGCTTCACCGCGATCCGTAGCCGCTCCAGGACCTCTTCCTGCCAGTCCTCGTCGGTCATCGCCCCCCGCGCCGGATCGCGGCCGTAGGGCGGCGACCAGTAGACCTCGTCGGTCATCCGGCTGTCGGCCTCGACGACCCGCACGGTCGCAGGCGGCAGCTTGCGTACTCCCGCCAGGATCGCGCGGGGCGCCGGAACGACCGAGTGGAAGCTCAGGTAGCGGTGCAGCGCGACCGGATCGAGCGAGGTGTCGATGTCGCCGCCGGCGACCAGGGCGGGCAAGGTCGACGCGAACCGCAGCCGGCCGGGCGTCTCGGTCAGGTAGAGCGGCTTGATGCCGAGCCGGTCGCGGGCCAGCACGAGGCGGCCCGTTGCGCGCTCGACGATGGCGAAAGCGAACATGCCGGCGAAATGGTCGACGCAGTGCGTACCCCAGCAGGGGAAGGCCTTGAGGACGACCTCGGTGTCGGAGGTGGAGAAGAACCGGTAGCCCTTGGCGGCGAGCTCCTCGCGCAGCTGCGGGTAGTTGTAGATGCAGCCGTTGAAGGCGACCGCCAGCCCGAGATCGGAGTCGACCATCGGCTGCGCGCCGGCCTCCGACAAGTCGATGATCGCGAGCCGCCGGTGGCCGAGCGCGGCTGGCCCTTGCGCCCACAGCCCGCAGCCATTGGGTCCGCGCGGCGCCATCGGCTCGGACATCCGACCAACGGCGGCAGTGTCGGCGGCCGACCCGTCCCAGCGGAATTCACCGCCTAGCCCACACACCGGCTGGAGCCTCCTTCTGCTCGACCGTGCCAAGCTGCTGGGGACAGCCTCGCTGACGACGATGACAGCCTGATTACGACCGCATTGCGACGACGCGCCGCGACCGGCTCACGGGACCAGCCACGTGTCCTTCGCACCGCCGCCCCGCGACGAGTTGACGATCATGCTTCCGGACGGCGCGACACGCGTCAACGGCGCCGGCAGAACCTCAGCGTGTGGAGCGATACCGGGCTCCGGGTCGATCAGCGAAGGCGACACCGGACGGTGCGGGCGGCCGGCGTCCTCGTCCGCACTTGCCCGGGCCAGCAGCGCCCGAAAGAGACCGGCGAGCAGGAGCACGTCATCAACGCGCGGGGTGGCGTCGCACAGCCGCAGCTCGATGGTCGGGACGTGGGCGGAGGGGCGGACGTCGAAGTAGAGCATCCCGGGGTCGGTGATGACGCCCGAACTGATGAGCTCGCGGATCAGCGAGTCGTATTCGGCGCCGGTGGCCACCTCGGGAAACGGGCCACTCGTCGGCCAGCGCGACCACACAAAGGTGCGGTAGCCGGCGTAACCGGTGTCGACCCCGAGCCAGTACGGCGAACTCGCCGAAAGGGCCAGCAGCACCGGCAGGTCGGCCGACACCCGGCGCGCGACGGCGCCGGCTCGATCGCGGCTCGGCACTCCGACGTGTACCTGGGTACCGCAGATCACCTGCTCGCGTACCAGCAGCTGGTAGTCCGCGAGCATCTGCGCGTAGCGGGGATTCGAGGTGACGCTCAGCTCTTCGGGGTCGACGAGAGGCACGCTTCCCGCGGCGACAACGCCGACGCCCAGCCGCTCGGCAGCATGGGCGAGCTGGCGTCGTACGCCCACCAGATCCCGGCGCAGATCCTCCAGGCTGGTGACGACCGAGGAATTGGTCTCCACGACGGAGCGCTGGAGCTCGGCGGCGAAGTTGGCGGGCAGCCCCTCGAGCACCCGTGGACCCACCGGCGCGACCTGGCGGGTCTCCAGATCGACGACGTGGAACTCCTCCTCCACGCCGAGGGTGAGCGGCGAGGGCGGGGGCGGCGGGGCGGCGGGGGCACAGCATCAGGGCGCGACTGGACGGGAACCGCTGGCTGCTCCGCCGCGCGCATGTCCCCTCCCATGTCGTGACGGTAGGTCTGCGCTGTTACGGCGTCGTTGCCGGGGTCGGGATCGTGGGCAACGGCAGGCCCGGGCTGATCGTGACCGACGGTGACGGCGACGGCGTGCTGCCGACCCCGCCCGAGGGGGTCGCGGAAGGAGTGGATGAGGGGGTGGCCGACGGGTTCGCCGACGGCGAGGGGGTGGCCGCCGGAGTCGTGGTGGGGCTCGCAGATGGCGTCGGGCTCGGCTTCGGGGTCGAGGCAGCGGGCGGATTGTGCAGCAGGCCCGACGACTTCGGATTACCGACGAGCGCAGACACCGGCTTGCCAGTCGAGGCCTCGATCGCAGTGATGATCCCGATCGAGACGGCAAAGGCGACGACCGCCAGTCCGGCGACAGCCAGCCAGCGCCGGCGCAGCCCCGGCAGCCCGCGGCGCAGGGAGTGCCAGCGAAGGCGATCCCGTAGCGAAGGCTCCACCACGCCCGGCGGCAAGTCGTCCGGAGCATCGTCGGGCAGGTCGTCCGGAAGGGCGTCGATCTGGGTCTCGATGCTTTGGCGCGTGGACGCGCCGGCAGCAGCACTCGTCCAGTCGGTACGGCGCGCTGCGGACGCCAACTGTCGCAGTCGCTGGTTGGTGCGCCGCATCGACGCGACGTACAAGGTGGAACCGACGGACGCCACCATGCTCGCGATCGCGGCTCCGATGAGGGTGCCGGCGACGCCGAAGGTCGACGAGATGACCGCGGCGGACACGGCAGCCAGGGCACTCGCGGTGACCTGGATGAGGCTCGGCCGCGCCGGCGGGCTCACCGGTCCGGCGGGCTGGGGCGGGGCGGACTGTGTCGAAACCATGATCTGGTGTGAACGCTCCTCTTGGTGGGCGCGATGGGCGGTGCGACGTCACTGCGGTCTCGCAGCGCCGCGCATCGAGAACATGCCGCTGTACGCCAGGCCGACCGCGACGCTCGGATCCGTGTCTCACGCGCGACTGACACCGCACGTCCGAAACCACGCGGCGGGCCTGGGGGCCCGGCAGAATCGAGCGCCGATCAAAGGCCGGCCGAACGCAGGCCCGTAGCGAACGTTTCCTACGGTACGCGTCTCCTGCCAGCGTTTGCTGGAGCTAGCACCCGCGTTTCGCGACAAGTTCAGCGGCCGAGAGTCGTCGCACCAGCGGGAACTGGCAGGTGCCTGGAGCGGTCCACTGCTCGACAGAGCGAGAGTTCCGCCGATCGGTGTAACAAGACCCACATTCGCTCGACGACATTGCCGGCCTATCTGTGCGACTCCTGTGAACCGGCGGGATGCGGCATAGAGCAGGGACGTCCGGTCGTTGAGCCTGCAAAGGACAACCGCGAAGGTGCCGCCTAGCGTGGTTGCGCCGGGGTAGAAAGAATCTGTCGTGGCATCCAGCCGGCGACACGAAACACGGGATGAGCACGGGATGAGCACGGTCTCACTGGAGCTGCCGCTCCGGACGATCGAGCCGGCCGCCGACGACATGACCGTCGGGATGAGCTGGCGGTCTCACCGTGATGAAGATCGCCTCCTGGTCGATCCGCCCGCCGCCCTCTATGCCGTTTTCGACGGCGCGGGTGGTCACGGCGACGGCGCTGCCGCCGCGAGCGCCGCTGCTGAGGCGGTGAACCGCCGGGTCCGTGAAGGGCTGCCGGCGTGCCGCGATCTCGAAGCCGTCATGGCCCTGCTCGACCACGCGCTGGAAGACGCCGACGTGGCCGTGGCGGCCATCGATGCGAATCGTTCCAACGCGGCGACCTCGCCCAGCGCGACGACCGCGACCGTCACCGTGATCTGCCGGCGACCTGCGGACCCGTCCCGGCTCGTTGCCGTCATCGCCAATCTCGGCGACAGCCGCGTGCAGCTGCTGCACGGCGGCCATCTGGAGACCGTGACGCTCGACCACTCCTACCTCAGCGAGCCGGACCCGCTGGCCGCGAAAGCCCGCCAGGACCGGCTGGACGCGGCGCAACACCTGACCGATCTCGCCGACCCGATGGACCGGGCCGCGTTCACCCACCGCCATCTGCTGGCGAATGCGCTGACCGGCGACGGCGTCCGCGACGTACGTCATTACCTCGTCGAACTCACGGCCGGCGATCGGCTGGTCCTGGACTCTGACGGCATCCACGACAACCTGACCACCGCCGAGTTGGAGGCCGTCCTCGGCGCCGCCAACACCGCACCCGAGGCCGCCGAACTCGCGGTGGCCGAAGCGTGGACGCGAAGCGAGCAGGAGAGCAGCGAGCTGGGCCGGGCCAAACCCGACGACATGTCGGTGCTCGTCCTGGACGTGCGCGGCCTCGAAGAGTCCGAGGGCGGGTCGGGGGCGTACCGGCTGCCTCCCGGCGGCATGGTCAGCCTCTCGCTCACAGCCGAGGCCCCTGAAACAGCCCATCCCGACAGTGCCAACACCGCAGCTGCACCCGCACAGCCCGCGCACCCATCGGACCCGACGGGACCCGACCAGCGGATGGCCGGCGCACCCAAGCAGTACCTCATTTCGGCTGCCGACCTGCAGCTGCTCATCGCGCGGCGCGACGGCTCGTGGTGGGCGATGCAGCCTGGCGCGGTTCATGGCGAGGCGGGATCGTGGCCGCTCGCTCCCGGTCACACCGTCGAGTTCGGTCGCCACTCGCCCGGCAACTTCCGCGTCGAGCCATCCGATGAGGTCTCGCGTCGCCACATCGCCGTGACGCTGAACGAGTCGTCAGAGCTGCTGTCGGTCACTGATCTCAACTCCACCAACGGGACCGCCGTCCTCGGTTGGTGACGGGCCGTCGCCAGCAAGAAAGCTCAGGCCGGATCGGCGCTCTGCAACACCTCGAAAGCCCAGCTCTCGCTACCCGTCGCGGCCGGGCCGCTTCCTTGCGGACGGCTCGTCTCCGCCTGCCGGTGCCCCGCCCCGAAGGCCCGCGATTCGGTCCAGCGGGTGAAGTCGGCCTCGCTGCGCCACCGCGTGTAGACAAGGTAACGATCGCTCCCGTCGGCAGGACGCAGCAGCTCGAAATGCTCGAAGCCTTCCGCCGACTCGACCATGCCGGCCCGGGCCGCGAAACGTTGCTCGAACCCTTCGCGTGCTTCGGGCGGCACCTGCAGGGCATTGATCCGTACGACGCTCATGGCCGCAGTCTGCCAGTGGTCGCTCAGGCGATCAGCGGGGTGTAGGAGACCGGCCGGCGAGTGGTGGCGAGTCCCGCATGAGCGGCGGCCAGCCGGACAATGGCTGGTTCGAGCTGATCGGCGGCCAGGGTGTACGGCAGCCGCAAGAAGCGCTCCAACGTGCCGTCGACGCTGAACCGGGGGCCGGCGGCAAGGCGCAGCCGGTGCCGCGCGGCGGCCGCCTCGAGGTCGCTCGAAAACGGCCCGTCGAGCTTGGCCCAGACCGACAGGCCGCCCGCGGGCAGGCCACACGACCACTCGGGAAGGTGGCGGCCCACGGCATCCAGCAGCAGATCCCGGGCCTCGGCGAACGAGCGCCGCCGGGCCTCCAGGATCTCTGGTAGCTGCTCGTAGACCTCGATGCCCACGAGGTGATCCATGACGGGTCCGCCGAGGTCGACGCTGCTTCGGTCCTGGCTGAGCTCAGCGATCAGGCGCGGTGCAGCGCGTACCCACCCGATGCGCAGGCCGCCCCACACGACCTTCGACAGGGATCCGACTGTGACGACCCTGCCGTCGCGCTCAAGCGCCGCGACCGGGCTCGGCATCCGCTGGCCTTCGAGGGCCAGCTCGACGTGTGTCTCGTCGATGAGCAGCAGCGTACCGCTGCGGCGTGCGGTCGCGACGAGCCGCTCGCGACCCGCCTCATCGAGCAGGCATCCGGTCGGGTTCTGGAAGTCCGGTTGCAGGTACGCGAGCCGGGGCCGCACTGCGGCCAGAGTTTCCGCAAGGAGATCAAGGTCCCAGCCGTCGGTGGTGACGGGCAGCGGGACGAGTCGCGCTCCGGTGCGCCGGAAGGCCTCCAGCGCGTTGGGGTAGGTCGGCTGCTCGACGAGCACCACATCGCCGGGACTCAGCAGCTGAGCAGCGAGCAGGTGCAGCGCACCCTGGGCACCGCTCGTCACCAGGATCTGCTCAGGCGACGTCGGTGCCCCGCGGACGGTGAACCGCTCGGCGATTCGCGCCCGAAGCTCAAAGAGTCCGGCCGGGTGATAGCCGTGTCCGCCGAGTTGGCCGCCACTCGCAAGCCCTTCCGCCATCCGACGGGCGACGGCCTCGGTCGCCGCCCCGAGAACGCCCGGCGGCGGACCCGGCGCCGCGACCGCGAGGTCGAGGAAATCGGCTCCCACCAGGCCCGGCGTCAGCGGCGCCGAACCGGCGGAGCGCTGCGCGGGGAGCGTCGTCCAGCTGCCAGAACCTTGCCGGCTGACGAGATAGCCCTCGGCCCGCAGCCGCTCGTAGGCAGAGGTAACCGTCGTGCGACTGACCCCGAGCTCGGTGGCGAGATCCCGCTCGCTCGGCAATCGCGTACGCACCGACAGTTGGCCGTCAACGAGCTGAGCGGCGACTACGGCGGCGAGCCGCTGATAGGCCGGGCCGTGGCCCTGCTCCTGCCAGCCACTTAGCGATCGACGCAGCAGACGACTACCAGTGGAACCCGACATGCGGTCCAGTCTCCTGAGATTGGCCCTTTTCGGCAAGCCACCTGAGGGGAAACCTGAATCCATGGTCGGTGGATTGGTATTCCTCTTGTTGCTGTTATTGGCCGTCGCCGCTCCTCGATGGGGGGCGGACACCCGCGGTTGGCAGGGCTGGCGATAGCGGTGGTGACCGAAGTCGGGGCTGCCCCGGGCAGTCCATTCCCACTCGACGGTGAGTGTCTGGACTACGTGATCGTCGACGTCTTTGTCGGCGGCGGCCGTCCGTTCGCCGGCAATCCGCTGGCAGTCGTCCTTGGCGGCGACCGCCTGACATCCCAGCAGTGCCAGGCGCTGGCGGTGGAGTTCCACCTTTCCGAGACGGTCTTTGCGATGACGCCGACGATGGCCGGCGCCGACTACCGGGCGCGCATCTTCACCATCGCGGCTGAATTGCCATTCGCCGGCCACCCGTCGGTGGGGGTGGCCTGGGTGCTGTCGCGGCGCGGGGTGCTGGCGCCCGGGACGGCGATCCAGCAGTGTGGCGCGGGGCTGGTCACCTTGGACCTTCCGGCGGACGCTGACGATGCTGACGGCCCGATCCGGCTGACCGGGCCGACCCCCGTGATGTCGGAACCGGTGGATCCCGCGCCGCTGCTGGCCGCCGTCGGCCTAACGACCGGTGACCTCGCCGGTCCACCACCGCGCGTCGGCGGATCGGGTGTGGACTTTGGGTACCTCTGCGTCAAACCCGAAGCCCTGGCGGCGATGCGGCCGGATCTGACCGTGCTCGCGGGATTGGAGCCCGCCGTGACCGGCGTCTTCGCGTTTGCCATGACACCCGCATCCGGCCGCCCTCCGCTCGAAGTGCGAGCCCGCATGTTCGCGAGCGACATCGGCGGGGAGGACCCCGCGACCGGGTCGGCCTCGCTCGGCCTGGGCGGCTGGCTGGTGGCGTCCGGGGTCGCGGCCCGCGACGGTGAGACCCGCTACGACATCGACCAGGGGGTGGAAATGGGACGTCCCTCGTTCCTTTCGTGCGATGTGAGTGCACAGGACGGCCGCGCCTGCCGGGTACGGGTGGCGGGGCGGGTCACCGCCGTCGCGGTCGGACAGATTCGCATCCCATGAGGGCCCGCGGCTGTGGATAGCCGCTGTTACGTCGGAGGGCCGGCCTACCTTTCGGTCATCGGGTCGCGAGCAGCGTGACCCCGGCGGGAAGGCGGCGGCCATCAGCTACCGGGCGGAGTTCGGCGCGCTTCTGCTCGCGGTCGCCGCGAGTGGTCTGCTCGGCTTGCGCCGGACCAGGCAGCACCCGGTCAGGCGGTCGCGCCGGCGCAATCTGCGCATCGCGATCGCCGCGCTGCTGGCAACGGGGATCGGCGGCGGCGGCTTGCTCAGCGGGTGCGGCAGCGGCGCTAGCGTCGATGTGCCGCGGCTGCTGTCATCGGCGCCGCCCGGGTCCGCGCTTGCCTCACTCGCCGCCCTCCCGGTGCGCGGGCGGGCGGCGAAAACCGGCTACGCGCGTAACCAATTCGGGCCGGCCTGGGAAGACGTCGACCACAATGGCTGCGATACGCGCGACGACATCCTGCGCCGCGATCTCACGCAGATCCGGGTGCGAGCGTCCACCCACGGGTGCGTGATCGTTGCGGGAATGCTGGCCGATCCGTACACCGGAAAGACCATCACGTTCCTCAAGTCGGTGGCGGCCAAGGTGCAGATCGACCATGTCGTCGCGCTATCTGACGCCTGGCAGACCGGCGCCCAGCAGCTGCCGGCCACGGCCCGGCTCGCTCTTGCCAACGACCCGCTCAACCTGCTCGCCGTGGATGGCGCTGCCAACCAGCAGAAGGGTGACGGTGACGCCGCGACCTGGCTGCCGGCCCGCAAGGTGTTCCGGTGCGCTTATGTGAGCCGCCAGGTGGCGGTCAAGGCCCGCTACCGGCTGTGGGTCACGTCGGCCGAGCGTGACGCAATCGCTCGCGTGCTTCGCGGCTGCCCCGATCAGGCGCTGCCGTGACCGGCTTCATCGATCGGCAGCCTGGCCCAGGAGGTCCGGTCAGCTCAGGCCGGGTCAGCCGGCGCCGGTCGCGGGCGGCTTCGGCTTCGCGGGGGCTTTTGGCGCGTCAACGCGCCGCCGAAGCATCGACGCGCCGGGGACACTGCCGAGCAGCTTGCCGACCTCCGACACCACCGATTGCAGTTCGTCGACATTGCGGTGCAGGAGCTCGACCACCGGCACCAGGGCCTGGATCGACATGATGCTCGGGATGACCTCCGACTCCAGCCGCGAAAGCAGCGGGCCGACGGTCGGGATCAGGTGGCCCAGCTGAGTCGCGACGCCAGGATCCAGCTCGGCGAGGGCATCGATGAGTGGACGCAGGCGGTCCGGGATCCCGTCGATCTCGCCGATCAGGACCGTGGCCCCGTCGAAGACACCCGTCGCCCGCTCGATGACGCCGAAGGCCTGGCCGGGCAGCGCCTCCGACGCCTCGATCACGCGGGCGACCCGTTTCGGCAGGGCAGCTGCCGCGTCGGCCGTGTGTTGGATGCGCATCACGGTGCCCCGCACGACGTCCAACACCTCGTCAGCGGCGGCGGCCACCCCGGCGATGTCCTCCATGATCCGCGCCGCCTGGTTCACCAGCCCGGGCACGAGCATCGCCGAACGGGTCAGCTGCACCGGCAGGGCCAGCAGCTCTAAGAGCGTCGTCCTCACGTCGGGCATCGCCACGACCACCATCCTTCCCGCTGCGCCGGACGGTAGCCGCTCGCTGCCCGGTCAGGACACTTAGCCGTCGGCGCGGCGCGGCCGGTAGGCAATGCCCAGCATCCGATGGGCGGCCGCGTAAACCGTGTAGCCCAGACCCGCCCGCTTGCGGGCGGTGGCCTCTCCGATGCCGGACGAAGCGCCGGTGACCAACGCAACCTTGCTCATGACGCTCCTTAGCAAGTACTGGGGAGAACGTTCCAATGCATTCCACATGTTCGGCGAAAGGGACCTTCGTCCCTATAGTTCGGCTACGGCGTTGGGCTTTTCTGCCGTGGAGCCGCCAGGACGGCTCCGGAATGACCGAGGAAAGGTAGGCGGATCCGGATGCTTGACGCGAGCGGGCTGCTGTCAAAGCCCGCGTATTTCCTGCACTGGGGAGTCGTGCAGATATCACTGGCAAATTTTCTGGTCATCGTATTGATGGTCATCCTCTTCGTGTTGGCGCTCATCATCCCCTTCCCGCACGGTCGCGACGATTCAGCCGACCGGGAGCGCGAAGATGACCACGCATAAGGCGCCCACCGAGAGCAGCTGGACGGTGCGGCTGCGCAACCGCCTGAGCCGGACAGTTCCGCCGGGTCAGCTGCTCCCCGACAGTCAGCCCGTGTACGTCCGCTCGTGGATCTACGTCTTCGGGGTCGCGACGTTGGCCGCGCTGATGTACGTCCTCGTCTCAGGGCTGGTGCTGACCATCAAGGGCTCCGAGTGGTGGCACACCTCAAGCCTCGGCCACTTCGTGAACTCGACGCACCTGTGGAGCGTCGAGCTGTTCTTCCTGTTCATGGTCCTGCATCTGTGGGGCAGTTTCTTTATGGCGGCCTGGCGCGGACGCCGTGCCCTGACCTGGATCACGGGCGCGGTCGCGTTCATCGGGTCGATCGGCACCGCGTTCACCGGCTACCTGTCGCAGTCGAACTTTGATTCCCAGTGGATCTCGACGCAGGCCAAGGATGGACTCAACTCGGTCGGCATCGGCGCGGAGTTCAACGTGTTGAACACGGGTCAGATGCTGCTCTGGCACGTGATGTTGCTTCCGGTGATCCTCGGCGTGCTCGTGGTGCTGCACATCGTCCTGGTGCGCCGACACGGCGTCGTGCCGCCGTTCGACGCTGTTCCGCCCGCGCAAACCGAGACAGACCGGGTTGTTCCTGAGCGGTCAGCGGTCGCTGCGGATGAGCGGGCGTCGATGTCAGCCGGTCAGAAATGAGCATCGCCGGGCATTCCAAGCGCAAGGACAACACTCCCGACGCCCACCTTTTTCCGACCCGGCCCTATGACCTGGTCAAGGAATTCGTGGTGGCGCTCGTCGTCGTCGGAATCCTCACCGGACTGCTCGCAGCGGTGTTCTCCTCCCCCGACCGCAAAGCCATCAGCCTCGCCTCCTGGGCGAAAGCCGCGCCCGGAGACGTCGTGACAACGGCCGCGGCTGAGCTCGCCGGCACGAGCACGAGCGCCAGCTACGGCGCCCCCTACAACCACGCGTCAGAGGGCCAGAAGCTCGGCCCGCTTCCGCTGCAGAAGTGGGGCGGGGTACGGATCCCGGTCGACAGCGCCAACGAGCTCGTCATCACCCCGCTGAACACGGTCAAGGGAGATTCATCGCTGACCGACGCCCTGAAGACGTGGCAGTCGGCCAACGCCGATAAGCAGGCCGGCTGGGCCGGCGCGTACTCCGACGCGATCGCCGCCGCCCCGGACGCCGACCCGGCGAAGGTCGCCAAGGGTGATTACGGTCCGGTTCCCGTCATCGCGGCCCGGTTCCTGACGTTGGCCGAAACCGGCTCGTTGGAGGGCTTGCTCACGACGGGCGAAACCTTCTACGCGGTCGATGAGACCAAGCCCCTACTGCTGCTGTCCGACGGCGCCTACCTTGAGGATCAGGCCCGCGCCGAGCACCTCGGCGGTGACCAGTGGGGGATGATGAACGAGACCGGCAGCTACCCCGGCCAGCCGTGGATGTGGCTTTACACGTTCTGGTATCAGGTGAAGCCGTTCTCGACGTCGGACAACGCGGACGCGCTGGTGTGGGGCCTCATGGCCGTACTCACCCTGGCCTTCGTCTTCCTGCCCTACATCCCGGGTCTGCGGTCGCTACCGCGCCACCTCGGCGTGCACCGGCTCATCTGGCGGCGCCGCGCCGACGGAACCGCGGGGTGGTAGCACGGCAGCCCTCGGCGGTGAGGCTGCGCCCTCGCTGACGACAACACAGTTACGTCCATTCGCCTTCGCGGCATAGACCGCCCGATCGGCCGCGCGTACCAAACCCGCACCGTCATCCGCGTGAGAGGGCAGTTCGGCGACACCGAAGGAAGCTGTCACCTTCGGTGAGCCGGGCTCGGCGCAGCCTTCGATCGCCACGCGGAGCCGTTCGGCGGCACGCGCCGCTTCGACCGAGGTCGTCTCGGGGGCGATCACGATCAGTTCCTCACCGCCGAGCCGGTAGCAGCGGTCGGTATCGCGCAGATTCGCCCGCAACGCGGCGGCGACCTGCTGCAGGGCCGTGTCGCCATAGTGATGGCCGTAGCGGTCGTTCAGCGCCTTGAAATGGTCCAGGTCGAGGAAGATGACCGACAGCGGGCGGCCATACCGAAGGGCGCGGCGCACCTCCGCGCTCAGCTCCTCGTCAAAGGCGCGCCGGTTCGGCAGCATGGTCAACGAATCCGTGACCGAAAGCTCCCTGGTGTGCTCGTGAAGGCGCGCGGCCTCGACAGATCCGGCGGCCTGCCCGGCGAGGGCCTCGAGGATCTCAAGCGTTGCCGCGACGTCAGCCGGGCTCTGGGCGTTCCCGAGAGCCCGCGCTGGACGCAGGCATTCGAGCACGCCAACCACCCGGCCACCGATGATCATCGGAACGGCCAACACGACCTGGCCGGCCTGCTCGGTCGGCTCGGGTCCGATCGGCCGGCCGTATTTGACGGCCCGGCCGACGCCGCCGACACCGACCGCGACCCGCAAGATGACCGCCGGGCCCTTGTGACCGCTCTCGGTATCGAAGGACAGCACGGCCAAGCGCCCGTCCTCCTCGACCAGCCACACGCGCGCTCGCAGATTGCCGATCCGACAGGCGGCCCCGGTGACCGTCTCGAGCACGTACCGCAGGCTCAACGATCCGGCGACCTCACGCGCGACGCCGAGGACGAGCGCCAAGCGATCGCTGTGGCGAACAGCATCCTGTGCCCGGGACTCGGCAAGCGCGGCCTGGGTTTGCAGAGCGACCGCCATCTCATCGACATCGCTGGACAGCTTGCGCAGCTCCGTCGGACCAGCCGTCTCGGGTACGCGAGCGTCAAGGTTCCCGGCGCGCAACTCGGCGACCGTCCGGGCAATCGATGAGACGGGCGCCGCAACGAGCCGGCGCAGCCGCCGCCCGCCGCCGAAGGCAATGACAGCGACCAGCAGGGCTGCCAGTGCCTGAGCCACGCCACTCCAGACAAGCCAGTCGTTGACAGTCGCATCGACGTCGGCCAGCGCTCGGCCGATGTCGCGGCTGAAAGCTTCCTGAGCGAGCCGGTAGTCGTCGAACAGTTTCTTGCCGCCGACGAGAAATTCCGCGAGCTGACCCTGATCCAGCGTCCCGGCAACCGATCCGGTGAGTTGACCCCGCAGCTGCGGTTCGGCCGCCAGGCGCGCCCATTCATCTGTCCAACGCTGCTGCGCAATCTTCACAGCCACGAAGTCACGCGCCAGCCGCCCGCCGCCCGCAGCGGAGGACAGCTCGGCCAGCGCCGACGCCACCAGCGGTACTGCGGGACGGTAGGGAGCAAAGAAAGGCGGTGGATCCGGTGGCCAGGTATCCCCGTAACCCGGTCTCCTCGTCGACCATCCCGTCGCGCACTTGGTTGAGGTTGGACTGCATCTGGCGCAGCTTGTTGACTGCTGGACGCACGTGGCCCAGCAGAACAAGGCGCGGCACGATGTTGAGCGCCAGTAACACGACCACGACACCGGTGATAGCTCGAAAGAGCAGGTGCAGCTCGCTTCCGACGGAGCGCGTGCGGCCGCGCTCCACCGGCTTCGCCACGGCCTCAATGTCGGCCGATTCGGCTGATTCTTGAACGAACGGTCAGTCCCCACCGGCAACAAACCCGACGGGCTAGCGGCGGACGACCTCGGGCACGTTGCGGCCCAAGAGGCCCCCTGACTACGCATCCGCACCACTTCTGCTCCCAATCGTCCGCACTTGCGGATACAGTCGTCCGGTGCCTGCCTTCCGGATGCGTGAAGCCGCCGAGCTGCTCGGCGTCAGCGATGACACGGTGCGGCGGTGGGCGGACGCAGGTCGGCTGCCCACGCTCACCGAAGGTGGGAGGCGCGCCGTCGACGGCGCCGAACTCGCCCGGTTCGCCCGCGATCTGGCGGCGGCGGCCGACGGGGAGCGACTCGAGCAGCGTCCGGTGGTTGGTGCTTCGGCGCGCAACCGGATGCACGGCCTGGTGACCCGCGTCGTTCGCGACACGGTTATGGCGCAGGTGGAGATGCAGGCCGGTCCCTTTCGCATCGTGTCGCTCATGAGTCGCGAGGCCGCCGACGAGCTCGAGCTCGAACCGGGCGTACTCGCCGTTGCCGCCGTGAAAGCCACCAACGTTGTCATCGAGGTGCCCCACCGGGCGACTGGTGCAGGCAGCCGAAGCGACTCCTAGCCGGCCCACACCCAACCCACGCCGCCCGTCTCACTCAGGAGATCTCCGATGCGCACCAGCCGCACCAGCACCACGCTCGTCGCTGTCGCAGCGGCAAGCGCCGCGGCCGCCTGCGGCTCCTCGACCAAGACCACCGCACCCCCCGCGTCATCGTCGGCTCCCTCGACAAGCGCCTCGTCCGCCGCCATTGCCGGTTCGGTGACGGTGCTGGCGGCGGCGTCCCTGACCGAGTCATTCACGACGCTGGCCAAGCAGTTCGAGGCCGCGCATCCGGGCACGACGGTCAAGCTCTCGTTCGGAGCGAGTTCGGCGCTGGCCTTGCAGATCACCCAGGGCGCCCCGGTCGACGTCTTCGCATCCGCCTCGCCGAAGAGCATGAAACAGGTCGTCACCGCCGGCGACGCGTCGACCTCGACCAACTTCGTGAAGAACGTCATGGAGATCGCGGTGCCGCCGAGCAACCCGGCACACATCACCGGCGTGGCAGACCTCGCGAAGAGCGGCGTCAAGGTCGCGCTGTGCCAGTCTCAGGTGCCATGCGGAGAAACCGCCGAACAGGTCTTCCAAAATGTGAAGGTCACCGTCACACCGGTGACCCAGGAAGCTGACGTGAAGTCGACCCTGGCGAAGGTTGAGACCAACGAGGTCGACGCCGGCATGGTCTACGTGACCGACGTCCGTTCCGCCGCGGCGAAGGTCAAGGGCATCGAGATTCCGGCTGACGTCAACGCCTCGACCGAATATCCGATCGCCGCGCTCACCAAGGCACCCAACTCCGCTGCCGCACAAGCCTTCGTGGCCTACGTGCTGTCGCCAGCTGGCCAGCCGGTCCTGTCGGCCGGCGGGTTCGAGAAGCCCTGACCAGACGACTCCGACAACGAGCCTCCCGGTCCCGGGCGGTGACTCCCCGCGGAGCCCCTGCGCTGATCGCCGCGCCGGCGCTGGTCGGGTTCGCGTTCCTGCTGATACCGCTCGTCGCGCTCCTGATCCGAGCGCCGTGGCGCGGGATGGGCCGGCTGCTGTCCGACAGCCAGGTCCTGACCGCGCTTCGGCTATCGCTCGAATGCGCGAGCATCGCCACCGCGCTGTCGCTGGTGCTGGGGGTGCCGCTTGCCTGGGTGCTCGCCCGGGTCTCGTTCCCCGGGATCGCGCTGCTCCGGGCGCTGGTCACGCTTCCGCTGGTGCTCCCGCCGGTGGTCGGCGGCCTCGCCCTGCTGCTCGCTCTTGGTCGCAACGGCATCGTCGGCCGCTCCCTGGACAGCTGGTTCGGAGTCACGCTTCCGTTCACCACGGCAGGCGTCATCGTCGCCGAAACTTTCGTAGCCATGCCCTTTCTGGTCGTGACGGTTGAAGGCGCGCTGCGCTCGTCGGACCGTGACCTGGAGGAAGCCGCATCGACGCTGCGCGCATCGCGGCTGACGATTTTCCGGCGCATCACGCTGCCGCTGATCGGCCCGTCGCTCCTCGCCGGCGCCGCCCTCTGCTGGGCGCGGGCGCTCGGCGAGTTCGGCGCCACCATTACGTTTGCGGGCAATTTCCCGGGTACTACGCAGACGATGCCGTTGGCCGTCTACAACGCGCTGGAAACCGATCCGGAGGCGGCCATCGCGCTCAGCCTGGTACTGCTGGTTGTCGCCGTCGCCATCCTCGCGGCCCTTCGCGATCGCCTACGAAACGGCGCCGCCGCATGACCGCGCCACCTCTGGTGAAGGTCTCGGCGACCCGCCGGGAGCCGGGGCGGCTGACGGTGGCGGGGGCGGTGCAACGCGGCGATTTCCGGCTGGAGGTCGACTTCACCGTCGAGCCCGGCGAGGTGCTAGGAGTCCTCGGTCCCAACGGTGCCGGCAAGACCACCTTGCTGCGCATCCTGGCAGGACTCATCCCGCTGAGCGAAGGCACCGTGACCTTGTCCGGTGAGGTCCTCGACCAGGCACAGACGGCTACCTTCCGGCCGCCCGAGAAACGCCCGGTTGGCCTGGTGTTCCAGAACTATCGGCTGTTTCCGCATCTGTCGGTACGCGAAAATGTGGCCTTCGCGGCCCGGTCGATGGGGGCCGGGCGGCGCGCTGCTGCGGACACGGCTGACGGCTGGCTGACCCGACTGGGGTTGAGCGCGTACGCAAGCCGCAAGCCCGGCCAGCTGTCCGGCGGTCAGGCTCAGCGAGTGGCACTCGCCCGAGCGCTCGCCGCCCAGCCCGCCCTGCTGCTGCTCGACGAACCTCTCGCGGCGCTTGATGCGCGTACCCGCTTGGAGATCCGCGCCGAACTGCGCCGTCACCTCGCCGACTTTCCGGGCCCGACCCTGCTCGTCACCCACGATCCGCTTGAGGCCATGGTGATGACCGATCGCCTGCTCGTCATCGAGTCGGGCCGCATCGCGCAAGAGGGTGCGCCAGCGCAGGTGGCCCAAAGGCCGGCCACGCAGTACATCGCCCGCCTCGTCGGCCTGAACCTCTACTCGGGTACGCGTAGCGACGCCAGGACAGTCGACCTCGACGGAGGCGGCCGGCTCGTGGCGTC
>JBBRSE010000031.1:0-49322 GCA_038245655.1 Mycobacteriales bacterium
CCGCCCCATTCAGGGCCCGATCCGAAACCCATCATGGAAAAGCTGGGCAAACCAGCAGATCGCCCACGCAGCCACCACCCACCATGATCAACAACACGCACGAAGATCATCCGAGCGGCGGGTCCACGGATCGAGGCTAAGTCACGGCCGATCACAGTCTCGTTGGTTCGAGGTCAGGCGTAGTGGTATCTGGCTTGGAGAATGACGATGTCGTTGCCGTCGACGAGGTAGACCAAGCGGTGTTCGTCGCTGATCCGCCGCGACCAGCTGCCGGCGAGGGCGTGTTTGAGTTGCTCAGGTTTGCCGATTCCCGTGAAGGGGTCGCGCATCATCTCGTCGATCAGGCGGTTGATGCGTTTCAGGATCGTGCGATCCGCACCCAGCCAGTGGGTGTAGTCGTCCCATCCATGCGCGGTGAACACCAGCCTCATCGGCTGAGCGGATGCTCCTGGCGGTCGCCGGTTTGGGCTTGACTCAGGCTTTCCAGGAGTCGGCGGGCATTGGCAGGCGACCGCAGCAGGTGCGCAGTCTCCTCAAGCGCGTCGTACTCGGCGCGAGACATGAGAACGGCGTCACCTCGGCGCGAGGTGATCTCGACAGGGGTGCGGTCGTCATTGACTTGCTCGATGAGCGGGAAGAGGTTCTTGCGGGCTTCGCTTGCGGTGATGGCCATCTACGCCTCCTGACTGGTACAGGATATTGTACTAGTCAGTCAAGGGTGAGGAAGGGCTCCGTGCGTGGACTGATGGCGTCGGTGTCAACGCCGGGCCACTTCGACACCACGGGCCTGCAGCAGAGCGGACCTGCGCGACCGTGCCCGGTGCGGCTAGGGAGCACGGACCTCGACGGAGGGGAAGTAGCTGCGGTAGCGAGCGGCGTCTCGGGTCAGGAGCTGGTAACGACGCACGGCCGCGTGCGCCCCAATGTAGAAATCAGGCAGCGGCGAGCGCCGCTGTCCGCCCCGGCGCCGGTAGGTGAGATAGGCCCTGCCGGCGAGGAAACCGGCCTCGTAGGGCAGCGGCTCACGGTCGAACTCGGCGGCGGGAACCGCGTCGTCGAGCTCCTCGATCCGATCGAAACCAGCAGAGATCTCCGCGTAAACGATCGGGTTGATCACCAGTCGACCGGCGTCGCGGGCCGAAGCGAGCGCGGCCTCGGACCGCAGGGACCAGGTTGTGTCTTGGGTCAGAATGTCGAGCAGAACGCTGCTGTCGACCAGTGTGATCAGCGAGCCAGCAGGCGCGGCCACGAGCTGTCGCTCACTCGCCACGCAAAAGCTCAAGCAGCTGATCGGTGCTCATCGTGGTACTCGCACGGCCCCGCATCTGCTGTACCAGCCGCTGGCCGCGAGTGGCGCTGCCCTCGACACGCACGATCCGCAACGTCGCCCCGTCCTCGACGACGTCGACTTCATCGCCCTCGTGCAACCCATGTCGCTGTCGCAGGAGGGCCGGGATGGTGACCTGGCCCTTGCTATTGAGTCGCATGACGCTCCTGACACGTAATACTGGTAGTACGTGTCAGGAGCGTACTCAGTGCCAGGGAGTCTGCGCCAGAGGCGACTCCGGAGGTCCTACCTCCATCTCCTACACAGCACCGAACAAAGAGCCCCTGCCTACCAAGCCAGCGGATCTCTGCTTCCGCTCGTGACACACGTGGAGCAGGGTCGTGCGTATTCGAACCTGAGTGAGCTCCTGATACGTCTGCGGTCGCTTCAATACCTCACAGGAGCAGAAGTCCGAGGATCGTCGCCACGGCGCCTTGAGCCCTGCCGCGGGTAGCGAAGCCTGCCGTCTCGCCTGACTCCATCAGACTCGGCAGAACCAACGACGCGACAGCGAGATGCCAGGCGTCCATGGCGCGGATGGCGTGCGCACGTACGAGATCTAGTGCGTGAGCCTCGACGGCATCCTGAGGCGCGCCGATTACCGTCACCGGACCATCGTCGGCGAGGTCAGCATCGAGCAACGCCAACAGCCCGGTCTCGTCGCCTCGACTAGCTCGGGACGCCCGCACAAGCGCACCTGACACTTCGACTCTGGTCCAGGTCCCGGTTATCAGAGCATGTTCCGGGTCCTCGAGTAGCGCGACGGCCTCCTCGTGTCCGGGCTCGTCACTCAAGTAGACCCGGGCCAGCACGGAAGAATCCAGGTAGATGATCAGATCCGCTCCCGCTCTTCGGCGAGCAGACGGTCCAAAATGGGGCCGCCCCCATGCGTCGACGCAATGATCCGCCGCCGCCGTAGCGCGGTCACCCGCTGGGCCGGCGTCGACCGCAGGATGCCCAGCGTCGCTGCCCGCGCACGCAAACGAGCACGCCGGTCACCTTCGTCCGCATCGACCGCCAGGTCCAGGATCTCGGTCGCGACCGCGTTAACGCTACGACCATCTCGGGCAGCCCGCGCCGCCAAGCGTCGGTGGATCTCTTCGGGCACCCTCAGGAGCAGCTGCTTCACGACAGAATGCTATCAACCGACAAGGATGATAGCAACGATCTTGGTGGGGCCGAGGGTGGTGCAGCATTGTGGTTACCCACTAGCCGACCTCAGCGAAACCACGGCCTCATTCAGCCGGCTGATCCGAGACCGCGCGGGCCGGTCACGTGCCGCAGCTGCACGAACAACACGGCCATCAGAGGGCGCCGCCGCTAATCCGCTACCAGCAGCCGCTCTACAGGCTGCCCTGTGACGTCGGCGATCAGATCGAAGTCTTTATCGAGGTGCAGCACGGTAAGTCCGCTCAGCTCAGCGGTCGCGGCAATGATCAGGTCCGGGATCGACGGCGCTCGATGGCGACCTTGATCTGCCAGCAGCAACTGCACCTCAACGGCACGATCCTCGATCCCTGGCGTCAGGTACTCCACCGGCATCGCGGCGAGAGGTGGCTCACGGACGGCGGCGCGGGCCTGCGGGCCTGAGCGAGCTGAGTAGCCGACCTCTAGGCGGGTCACCGTGCTGATCCGCACCAGCCCCCGCCGAATGCGGCTCGCCCACTCCTCGGCCTCGCCACTCTGCCCCAAACGCACCAGAGCAGACTTGTCGATCAGCCACGGACTCAATCCCACGCCTCGGCCATTACGGCGGGATCGGCCAGATCAGCAAAAGCCTCGCCGAATTCCCGGAGGTCCGACACCGTCACCGACACCCCAGACGTCGCCGCATCCTGAGCCAACCGCCGCCGAACGTACTCAACCCGCGACAGGCCCAGCTTCGCCGCCCGAGCATCAATCGCCAGCAGCACGTCATCAGGCACGTCACGAATCAGAACATCACTCACAGCGAACCTCCTCAGCACAACTGATATCGCATGTTATCACGAGGAGGTCCCCCGGCCACAGGCACTCGAATGCGCAAAAACTGTGCAGCCGTAGCAGTGGCCGTCAACTGTTCCGGCTGATCCAAGCGCCGAGGGCGCCTATCCAAGGGCTTTTACGCCCCGCCGACTCTCATAGGCCGACATCAACGAATACCGGTGAAAGCGGTTCGGAATCGAGAAACACTCGGTGGAGCCGAGGGGAATCGAACCCCTGACTTCCTGCTTGCAAAGCAGGCGCTCTGCCAACTGAGCTACGGCCCCTTGCGAGTGGCGACGATATCCGCTGCGGTCGGTGGCCGTCGCCTCACTTCCCGGCCCGTTCGGTCAGCGCAGGTCGACGGCGCGGGTCGCTTTGTGCCACACGTCTTCGTCGTCGCGTCGCGAACGCAGCCGAGCGGCAACGGCGAGAGCTGCTGCCAGCACCATGAGCTTTCGCATCACACGCTCCTGGCCGACGGACGGCGGACTAGACATGAAGAACGGGGGTGGACCTAGGTGGACTTGAACCACCGGCCTCTTCCTTATCAGGGAAGCGCTCTAACCGGCTGAGCTATAGGTCCTAGCTGGCGAAACGAGTCTACCCGGCACGCGCGGCGGAGTTTTGGGGAATCATCCGCCGCGCAGCGACCCGACTATCGCTCGACCAGCGTGACTTCCACGCCGCCGACGAAGTCCGAGCACAGGTTGTAGAGCAGCGCCCCGATGGTCGACAGCAGCGTGAAGGCCAGGACATTGGCCGCCCCCAACACCACGGTGATCAACATGACGCGGCCAAAGCCCAGCCAATCGGCGACGCTGGTGTGGTTCTTGTCATTCGTCAGAGTGGTCGCCGCATCGACGATCGACTTGAAGACGCCGGACGAGTCGAGCACGGCCCAGAGTGCTGCCACTGCGACCAGCAGCACGATGAACATGCACAGCGCGAAGGTCAGCGAAATCCGCAGGACCGACAGCGGGCCGAGGTGCGAGATCTTCAGCCGCGCCCGGCGGGCCATCACGCCGCGGTTTTTCGGCGCGGTGTACGTGGGGCTGGCCGGTGGCGGCGCGGCCGGCGAGCCGGACGCAGGTCCGTAAGCGGCCGGGGCGATCCCAGCCGGACCCAGCGACCCGTAGACGGCCGAAGCCGGGTAGTCCTCGACCGGCGCACCGTCCATCTGGACCGTCTCACGGCCGTCGCCGACGGCCCACGGGTCGGGCGCCGACTTGGTCAGGCGGTCACTCTGCTCGTCATCAGCCTTGGCGGCGAATTCGTGGGGCTTCGTCACGTCGTCCTCAGATTCCTGAGTATCCGTCCCGCTTGCCTCGCGTCTACTTCCAGACGAGGCTGCGGCGTCGCTCGGGCTCACCCATTGTCCTTCCCGGACTCACCGGTATCCCCGTCGACCGGAGGCTCCTCTTCGGCATTGCGTGCGACGGCGACGACCTGGACTCCTTCGGCCAGATTCATCAACCGAACGCCCATGGTCTGCCGCTGCGCGCGACGGACGTCTCGTGCCAGCGTACGCAATATGCCTCCGCCACTGGTGATGGCGTACAGCTCGTCATCGGGTTGGACGACGAGTGCACCGACTAATCCGCCGCGCGCACGCACGATCCTGGCGGTCAAAACGCCCTTACCACCGCGATTCTGAGCGGTGTACTCGTCAAGACGGGTGCGCTTGGCGAACCCACCGGCCGTAGCGACCAGCAGATCGCCGCTGACGTCATCACTTCGCACGACCTCCATGGCCAGAAGTTCATCCGAAGAGTCGAAGCGCATGCCGATCACGCCTGAGGTCTGGCGGCCCATGGGGCGCAGCTGGTCATCGTCGGCATGGAACCGGATCGACATGGCAGATGTGCTGACCAGCAGCAGATCGTCGGTGTCACTGCACAGCTTGGCGGAAATAAGCTCATCGCCCTCGCGCAGGTTGACGGCCGCGATCCCACCGGTGCGATTGGAGTCGTAGGCCACCAACTCGGTCTTCTTGACCAGCCCCTGCTTGGTCGCCACGACCAGGTACGGCGCGACCCGGTAGTCCGGGATCGCCATGACCTGCGCAATGCGCTCGTCCGGTTGGAACGCCAAGATGTTGGCGACGTGTTGACCGCGGGCCGTGCGCGCCTGCTCGGGAAGCTCGTGCGCCTTCGCCCGGTAGACGCGGCCCCGGTTGGTGAAGAACAGCAACCAGTGATGGGTCGTGGTGACGAAGAAATGTTCGACGATGTCGTCCTCGCGCAGCGCAGCACCCTGCACGCCCCGGCCGCCGCGACGCTGCGAACGGTAGAGGTCGGTCTTGGTGCGCTTGGCGTAGCCGCCGCGGGTCACCGTGACGACGACGTCTTCGCGGGCGATGAGGTCCTCGAGGCTCATGTCGCCCTCATAGGGGATCAGCCGGGTGCGACGCGCGTCACCGAAGCGCTGCGCGATCTCACCGAGTTCCTCGGCGATGACCAGGCGCTGGCGAACCGGGCTCGCGAGCAGATCCTCGAGGTCGGCGATCTCGATACGCAGCTGGACGGCCTCGTCGATGATCCGCTGACGCTCAAGGGCGGCCAGCCGGCGCAGCTGCATATCCAGGATGGCGGTGGCCTGGATTTCCGACAGCTCGTAACGGCTCATCAGCTCACCGCGGGCGGATTCGGCCGACTCGCTGTTACGGATGAGGGCGATAACCTCGTCGAGGTGGTCGAGGGCGACCAGCAGACCCTCAAGAACGTGCAGCCGCTCGCGCTTCTTGCGCAGCTGGAAGCGGGTGCGCCGGACGATGACGTCGATCTGGTGCAGGACGTAGTAGCGCACCATCTCGTCCAGGCGCAGGGTGCGCGGTACACCGTCGACGATCGCCAACATGTTGACGCCGAAGGTGTCCTGCAGCTGGGTGTGCTTGTACAGGTTGTTCAGCACGACCTTCGCGACGGCATCGCGCCGAAGGGTGATGACGAGGCGCTGCCCGGTGCGCTGGCTCGACTCATCGGCGATGTCGGAGATGCCCGCCATCCGACCGTCCTTGACCAGCTCGGCGATCTTCTCCGCCAGCGAGTCCGGGTTGACCTGGTACGGCAGCTCGGTGACGACCAGGGCGGTGCGGCCCTTGATCTCCTCCACCTCAACGACCGCCCGCATACGCACGCTGCCGCGTCCGGTGCGATACGCGTCGGCGATGCCGTCGCGGCCGACGATGAGCGCGCCCGTCGGGAAGTCCGGTCCGGGGATGCGCTCGATCAGCGCTTCGAGCAACTCGGCGTCCTGCGCCTCGGGGTGGGCGAGGAACCACTGGATCCCGTTACAGACCTCGGTGAGGTTGTGGGGCGGGATGTTGGTGGCCATCCCGACGGCGATGCCGCCGCTACCATTGACCAGCAGGTTGGGGAAGCGACTCGGCAGGACGGTCGGCTCCATCTGCCGGCCGTCATAGTTGGCCCGAAAGTCGACCGTCTCCTGGTCGATGTCGCGCAGCATCTCCATCGCGAGGGCCTGCAGCCGGCACTCGGTGTAGCGCTGGGCGGCCGCCGGGTCATTGCCGGGCGAGCCGAAATTGCCGTTGCCGTCGACCAGCGGGTAGCGCAGCGACCAGGGCTGCGCGAGGCGCACCAGTGCGTCGTAGATCGCCGTATCACCGTGGGGGTGGTACTGGCCCATGACGTCGCCGACCACGCGCGCGCATTTGTTGTAGCCGCGGTCGGGCCGAAAGCCTCCGTCGTACATCGCGTAGAGGATGCGCTGGTGGACCGGCTTCAGACCGTCGCGCACGTCGGGTAGGGCGCGCCCAACGATGACCGACATCGCGTAGTCGAGATAGGAGCGCTGCATCTCGACCTCGAGCCCGATGGGCTCGATGCGATCACCCGACGGCGGGGGCAGGACGTCGACCACGGGGTCGGCCTCTTTCTGTCGAAACTTCTCATCGGAGTCGGAACTTCTCGTCGGATCTGTGGACTTGCGGTGTCACTCCCACCGCTGGTGCGCAGCGGAAGCCGGGGTCATCAGATGTCGAGGAAACGCACGTCTTTGGCGTTGCGCTGGATGAAGGAGCGCCGGCCTTCGACGTCTTCACCCATGAGGACGCTGAACAACTCGTCCGCCATGGCGGCGTCATCGAGGGTGACCTGCAGCAGCACCCGGTGATCGGGATCCATCGTGGTGTCCCACAACTCGGTGGCATTCATCTCGCCGAGCCCCTTGAACCGCTGCACCGGGCTGTCCTTCGACATGCGCTTGCCAGCGGCGAGACCAGCTTCGACCAGGCCGTCTCTCTCGCGGTCGGAGTAGGCGTAAGCGGGAAGCTCCCGCATCCACTGAATCTTGTAGAGCGGCGGCTGGGCGAGGAAAACGTGGCCGGCCTCGATGAGTGGGCGCATGAAGCGAAAGAGCAGTGTGAGCAGCAGCGTGCGGATGTGCTGGCCGTCCACATCGGCGTCAGCCATCAACACGATCTTGTGATAGCGCAGCTTTTCGATGTCGAAGTCGTCGTGAATGCCGGTGCCCAGGGCGGTGATCATCGCCTGAACCTCGTTGTTTTTCAGCACCCGGTCGATGCGTGCCTTCTCGACATTCAGGATCTTGCCGCGCAGCGGGAGGATCGCCTGGAACTGCGGGTTACGTCCGCCCTTGGCACTGCCGCCGGCGCTGTCGCCCTCCACCACGTAGACCTCGCACAGCGCGGGATCGTTGGACTGGCAGTCAGCCAGCTTGCCCGGCAGCGAAGTCGAATCGAGCAGGCTCTTGCGACGGGTGAGATCGCGGGCCTGGCGGGCGGCGAGACGCGCCCGCTGGGCATCGATCGCGCGATTGATAATGAGCTTTGACTCCGCCGGGTGTGACTCCAGCCAATCCTTCAGGCCGGCATAGACCATGCTGGACACGAAGGACTTAGCCTCGGTGTTTCCGAGCTTGGTCTTGGTCTGGCCTTCGAACTGTGGCTGCGCAAGCTTGACCGACACGATCGCCGTCAGCGCTTCACGGACGTCGTCGCCGGAGAGCCGTTCGTCGGTCGCCTTGCTGCCCGGCTTGGCCGCTTTCAGCAGGCTGGCGTCGCGGGCGTAGGTATTGACCGCTCGGGTGAGGGCATCGCGGAAGCCCTCCTCGTGGGTGCCGCCCTCGTGCGTGTTGATCGTGTTAGCGAAGGTGTAGACCGACTCGGCGTAGTTGTGACCGCCCTTCCACTGCATCGCGACCTCAGCCTCGATGCCCTCGCCCTTCGCCTCGAAGACGATGACGGTCTTGTGGATCGGCTCCTTGGTGGAGTTGATGTGCTCCACGAAGTCGACCAGGCCCCGGTCGTACTTGTAATGGACCTCGGTGCGCCGGGTCTCCTCGGTCTCATCCGTACTGGAGATCCGCTCGTCCCGCAGGATGATCGTGAGCCCCTTGTTGAGGAAGGCCATCTCCTGAAAACGGCGGGCCAGCGTCTCGAACGAGTAGGTCGTGGTCTCAAAGATGGTGTCGTCGGCCCAGAAGGTGATGGTCGTGCCCGTCTTTGACGACGGGCCACGCTTCTCCAGCGGAGCGGCGGGCTTGCTCGCCACATACGGCTGATACCACTTGAAGCCGTCACGCTCGATCTCGACCTCCAGCCGGATGGACAGCGCATTGACGACGCTGACCCCCACCCCGTGCAGACCTCCGGAAACGGCGTAGGACCCGGACTCGAACTTGCCACCTGCGTGCAGGGTGGTCAGCACGACCTCGACGGTCTCACGCTTCTCCACCGGGTGGCGTCCGACGGGGATACCTCGGCCGTTGTCGATGACGCGCACGCCGCCGCTGTCGAGCAGCGTGACATCGATCAGGTCGCAATAGCCGGCCAGTGCCTCGTCGACCGAGTTGTCCACGACCTCGTAGACGAGATGGTGAAGACCCCGTTCCCCGGTGGAGCCGATATACATTCCCGGTCGTTTACGAACCGCCTCCAGGCCCTCGAGAACCTTGATGTCACCAACGTCGTAAGCCACGCAGGGGTCTTCCCGTCATCTCAGCGAACTCAGGCTGCTCAGCAATGCGTTTCTGGATCACAACTCGGTTCAGAACCGTCCGGGCAGCCCCTCGAGTCTACCGCTAATTGACGAGGTCGGATGCCCGCCACGCGGCCTGTCGCGAACGTAGAGGCACGCAAGCCCCTCGTGAGGGTCCCCCCACGAGGAACGGGGAGTCACCGGCTCTGATCGCCTCTTAGCCACCCGATCGACTGCCCGATCAGATCCGGCTCTATCCGTACGTATCCCGTGGGCCGCGGCCGCCGCTGACCCGCCACGCGCCGTGGCGCCAATCCGGACTACTCGGACCGCGAATGACAAGTTTGCGGACGACGTCGACGCCTACCTGCTCCTGCAACCGGGTCGTGAGGGTGCGCGAGAGTAGCCGCAGCTGGGTGGCCCACGCGGTGCTCTCCGCCTCGATCACCAACTCGCCGTCATGCAGTTTGGTTGGCCGGCAGTGAGCCGCCACCTGCTCACCCACCAGCGAATCCCAGCGCGCCAAAACGCTCGCACCGGCAGCCTGGTTTTGCCATCCCCGCTCCGCCAGGAGATCGGCGAGGGCCGCCCCAAACGCCACCGGCTCGCCGGCCGCCCGGCTTCCTCTGGTGGCCTCCCGGGCAGCGGCCCGGCTGGAGCGACGCACTCCACGATCGCTCTTCGCCGCCCGCTCGCGGGCATCGGCTTTGGCCCGAGCCATGGCTTCGCGCACGAGATCAGCACCCTTGACCGGCGCAGCCGGCACGCCAGGCACAGCCCGTTCAGCGGGCGGCTCAGTCATCCGCAGCTACCTCCGCTTCCGGCTGATCGGCTGCGTACACCATGCCCGAAGCCACTGACAAAATCTGCCCGCGCAGCACAGCAGGTACATCATCGGCCACCGCAGCCGTGATCAACACTTGCTCCGCGGGAGCCAGCAGCTCGGCGAGGCGCTGCCGGCGGTTGGAGTCCAGCTCGGCGAAGACATCGTCGAGCAGCAGGACGGGCTCCGCGCCGCCATACTCACCCTCCCGCAAAAGCTCGTACGAGGCGAGCCGCAGTGAGAGTGCCAGCGACCACGATTCCCCCTGGCTCGCGTAGCCGCGAGCCGGCAGGTCTGCGACCGACAGCACCAGATCGTCGCGATGCGGGCCCGCGAGCGAAACGCCCCGTTCGATCTCCTGCGGTCGCAGCCGGAGCAGCTCGGCGCGCAGGGCGTCTGCAAGCGACACCGCATCGCGTCCGGCTGCCCCGAGCTCGGGAACGCTCGAGCGATATTCGAGCGCGATCGGCCCCTGGCTGTCACTGACGCGCGTGTACGCGTCGTCCACGAGCGGCGAGATGGCCTCGACCACCCGCAGCCGGCCGGCCAGCAACTCGCCGCCGACCCGGGCGAGATGGTCATCCCACACGTCGAGCGTCGAAAGTTCCGAGCCGCCGGACCCGCCGCCGCGCCCCCGCCGCGCAAGGCCCGCCGTCTTCAGCAATGTCGTGCGCTGCTTGTTGACGCGCTCGTAGTCGGCCCGCACCCCGGCGTAGCGCGGAGCGCGCGCCACCAGCAGATCGTCCAGGAAGCTGCGGCGGCCCCCGGGATCACCTTTGACCAGCGCCAGATCCTCTGGTGCGAACAGCACAGTCCGTAGCAATCCCAGGACCTCGCGCGGACGTGGCACGGGGGCGCGGTTGACCCGCGCTCGATTGGCCCGGCCCGGCACCAGCTCCAGCTCGATAGTGATCGGTCGCCCGTCGCGTACGACCGCGCCGCGCACGATGGCCCGTTCCGCGCCCGACCTCACCAGCGGCGCATCCGTGCTGACGCGATGACTTCCCAGCGACGACAGGTAGCCGATGGCTTCCAACAGGTTGGTCTTGCCCTGACCGTTGGAACCCAGGAAGGTCGTGCGGCCGGCGGTGAGCTGCAGGTCGACTTGTGCGTAGCTGCGAAAGTCGGTCAGCGAAAGGGCAGACAGATACACCGGGCAGGTCAGTGGCGGGCGCGGGTGATGACCGGGAGCGCAATGGCGAGGCGGGCGCTAGCCCGCGACGTCCGGGGTGCGGTCGGCGGCGGACTCGCCGCTTCCCTGCACGTTTTCCGGACCACCGGCGCCGGTGACGGCGTGGCCTCCGAACTGGTTGCGCAGGGCGGCCACGACCTTCATCGCCGGAGAATCCTCCTGCCGGCTCGAGAAGCGGGCGAAGAGCGAGGCGGTGATGACGGGCATCGGTACGGCGTGGTCGATCGCGGCTTCCACGGTCCAACGACCCTCGCCGGAATCTTCCGCGTAGCCGCGCAGCTTGGACAGGCCCGGGTCCTGCTCCAGGGCGATCACCAGCAGGTCCAGCAGCCATGACCGGATGACCGTGCCCTGGGTCCAACTCTTGATGACGCCGGTGACGTCTTTCAGCAGCCCGGCTGCCTCGAGGAGTTCGTAGCCCTCGGCGTAGGCCTGCATCATCCCGTACTCGATGCCGTTGTGAACCATCTTGGCGAAGTGACCAGCGCCCACGTCGCCGGCGTGGACGAAACCGGCGTCGCCGGCCGGTTTCAACGCGTCGAAGAACGGCCGCGCCACTGCGACGTGGTCGGCCTCGCCGCCCACCATGAGCGCGTAGCCGTTTTCCAGCCCCCACACCCCGCCCGAGACACCGCAGTCGACGAAACCGATCCCGCGCTCGGCGAGCTCGCCGCTGTGGCGCTGGTCATCCGTGTACTTCGAATTGCCACCGTCGATGACGACGTCGCCGGCCTCGAGCAGGGTGCCGAGCTCGTTGATCGTTTCCTGGGTCGGCTTCCCGGCGGGCACCATCACCCAGGTGACGCGCGGGGTGGGCAGCGCCTCGACGAGTTCCTTCAGGGAGGCAACGTCGCGGTCGCCCGGGTTGCGGTCGTAACCGATGACCGTGTGCCCGGCTTGCTTCATCCGCTTGGCCATGTTGCCGCCCATGCGGCCAAGGCCGATGATGCCGATCGTCGCCACCGGGTCTCCTCGCTCGTTTACTGCGTCGGACTGCTGGGCCGTCTCAAAACTGGCCGGTCGAAAGGCAGTTGTACACGTCGGTACCCCTGCCGGGCGAACTCAGCCCGACAGTCGTACAGGCATCAGCAGGTAGCGATAGTCCGGACCGGCATCGGTCGACTTGCCGGTGAAGACCGCCGGCTTGCGCGGGGCCTCGGCGGGATCGTCGGTGGCGAACCCGACGCGTACCGAATCCGAGTCGAGTGCCCCCAAGCCATCGAGCAGGTACCCCGGGTTGAAGGCGATCGACAGCGTGGGCCCTTCGTAGTTCGCCGCGAGCGCCTCCCGGGCCTGCGCCTCACCGCCGGCTCCCGCCTCGAGGACAACCTCGCCCGCGGAGAAGGTCAACATCACCGGCGCCGTACGCGCCGCGACCAGCGAGACCCGGCGGGCGGCATCCACCAGCGGGCTGACCTCGATCTCGGCCGACAGCGGCGAGGTCGGCGGCAGCAACCGCCGATAGTCCGGGAACTGACCGTCGATGAGCCGCGTGGTGCTGTGGCGTGCGCCGCACGTGAAACCGGCAAGCGCCTCGCCGGACGGGCCACTGCCGATCGCCACGCTGGTCTCCGCTCCGGCGGCCGCCAGAGCCTTGGCGGCATCGGCCAGGGTGCGGGCCGGGATCAGCGCGGTGCCGGTCACTTCCGGGTCTTCCGGACGCCAGACCAGCTCACGTACAGCGAGCCGATAACGGTCGGTCGAGGCGAGGGTGAGCTTTTCACCGGCAATTTCGATACGGACGCCGGTGAGCACCGGCAGCGTGTCATCGCGGCCGGCGGCGATCGCGACCTGCGAGACCGCGGAGGCGAAGGCGCTGCTTCCCAGCCGGCCGGTCACCGCAGGCAGACCAGGGAGCGCCGGGTAGTCCTCGACGGGGAGGGTAGGCAGCGTGAACCGGCTGCTGCCGCAGGTCAGAACCGCACGGGAAGGCTCGATCTCCAGCTCCACGGGCGCGGCGGGAAGCGACCGCACGATCTCCGCCAGCAGCCGGCCGCTGACGAGCGCCCGACCCTCTTGCGCGATCGAGGCGTTGATCTCACACCACGCGGCGACCTCGTAGTCGAACGCCGAAAGCCGCAGCCCCGTCTCGCTGGTTTCCAGCAACAGGCCGGCCAGGACCTGCAGCTGAGTGGTCGGTCGGGTCGGCAGGGTGCGCGCGACCCACGTCACGGCATCGGTCAGCTCGTCGCGCTCGACGCGAAATCTCATGACCGGACCTCCAAGGTTTGTCCCCAACCCTCTAGTGCAGGGTTGTTGTCGTTTATCTCATTCAAGGAACGACGTCGTATTAGGGGGAGTGGACAGTGTGGATAAGCGTGGTTTTCGCAGCTCAGACTGTCACCCGACCGGTGGACGAGCTGTGCATGGGCGAGCGCGGAGCTGCGTGTCGCTTGTGGACGGCGGCGGCGGCCAGTCACCCGTCCCCCGCGGATCCACCGACTATCCACAGAACTATCCACAGGCTGTGTACGCGGATCATTGCGCGTGATATCGGCCACACTTCGGTAGAGAGCTCGCGACCGGGCGGCGCGCAGGAGGCCCATCAACGACCCTTCGCCCGGATCCGACTGTGCAGCTCGGTCACCTGGTTGTAGACCTGGCGGCGCTCGGCCATCAAGGCTTCGATCTTGCGGTTGGCGTGGATCACGGTCGTGTGGTCGCGCCCGCCGAAGTGGGCGCCGATCTTCGGCAGCGAGAGGTCCGTCAGTTCCCGGCACAGGTACATCGCGATCTGACGGGCCATGACGAGGCTGCGGCTGCGGGAAGACCCGCACAGGTCGTCCATGGAGACCCCGAAGAACCCTGCGGTCTGGCTCATCACCACGGCCGGGGTGATGGCCGGATCGCTGGCGTCGGGAATCAGATCCCGAAGGACCGCTTCAGCGAGCTTTTGATCCATCCGGACGCCCTGCAGGCTGGCGAACGCCGCGACTCGGATCAGCGCGCCCTCGAGTTCGCGGATGTTGCGTTCGATGTGAGTGGCGATGTACGTGAGCGTGTCGACGTCGGCTTCGACGCCGGCAGCGGTCGCCTTCTTCGACAGGATCGCGATCCGGGTCTCCAGGTCGGGTGCGCTCACGTCGGTGATGAGCCCCCACTCGAACCTGCTGCGCAGCCGATCTTCCAACGTAGACAGCTGCTTCGGTGGCCGGTCTGAGGAGATGACGATCTGCTTTGAGCTGCCGTGCAGCTCGTTGAACGTGTGGAAGAACTCCTCCTGCGTGCGCTCCTTGTTCTCCAGGAACTGGATGTCGTCGATCAGCAGCACGTCCACATCGCGGTAACGCGAGCGGAACTGCTGCTGGCGGTCATCTCGGATGGCATTGATGAATTCGTTGGTGAACTCCTCGGAGTTCACGTAGCAGATCCGCAGCCCTGGATGCATCTTTGCAGTGTCGTGAGCGATGGCGTGGAGTAGGTGGGTCTTGCCGAGGCCGGAGTCCCCGTAGACGAAAAGCGGGTTGTACGAGCGCCCCGGCGCCTCGGCCACCGCGACGGCTGCGGCGTGGGGGAAGCGATTGCCGTCGCCGATAACGAACGTCTCGAAGGTGTAGCGATCGTTCAACTTGGTGACGGAGCCCGCGTTCTCCGGGCGGCTGCTGACCGCGGCGAGGCGGGCACCTGGCTCGTTGGCGGGCTCGTCGGGAAGCACGTCCGGGTCAGGCGCCGCCCTGACGACGACGGCGAAATCGACGGGCCGGCCGAGGGCGGCCGACATGCGGGTGACGACGAGCGGCCGCCAGCGGTTGTCGAGCAGATCGCGCACGATCTCGTTGGGAGCGGAGAACAGCACCGTCTGCTCAAGAATCCCGACCGCACGGATCCCGCGGATCCACGCGCGATCATGGGGAGTGAGCCCTTGCTCACCGAAGTCGGCCTTGGCGGCGTCCCACGCGGCCGTGACCGCTGCGACTTCTGACCCGGTGCCCTCTTCCGCCACGACCTGCAGCTCCTCAACTAGTGACACGGCGGACCGTACATATGGGGCAGACCGGTAGACCAATGGAAATTCCCCCTAGCGGCACCCTAAAAGCGTCCCAGCATGGACAGACCCGCCGGATCCACATCTTTATCCACAGGCTGTGCACGACTGCGAACGGGCCTCTGGCGAAGGTGAACGGCGGAATGTCTACGTTGGCGAGGGCTGACGCTAGCAGCGGCGGACCGCTCTCGTCGACGGGTTGTCCACAGACAGAAGGACACTTTTTTCGTGCTAACGCAGGGTGATTGCGGCACAGTGGCCCCGGGGATCACGGCACTGTTGCGGCCTTGTCGTGCGTTTGACCCGGCAACCGGCGGCCCGTACCGTCGAGGGTCGGCCGTGCCGCGGCTTCGATCGCGATCGCGTTCTGAATGTAGGGCGCCGCGCCACCTGATCCGCGGTGTTGATTCAAACTCGGAGTTGACTTTGAGCAAGCGCACGTTTCAGCCCAACAATCGCCGGCGGGCTAAGACGCACGGTTTTCGCTTGCGCATGCGTACCCGTGCCGGGCGGGCCATTCTGACCGCTCGTCGGCGCAAGGGCCGCCACGAGCTTTCCGCCTGACGATCGTGCTGCCCGCCGCAGCACGGGTGCACACCCGCTACGACCACCGGATGGTCGCGCAGTCCGGGTGCCGAGCGCGGCGCGGATCTCTCGTGGTTTCCCTCGCATCTGCTGGTGACGTGGGTGTTCCGCGCGCCGGGATCGTCGCCGGGCGCCGGGTCGGTCCGGCCGTTGTCCGAAACCGCGTCAAGCGCCGGCTCCGTGAGCTGGTCCGGTCTCGCCTCGACGCGCTGCCGGCCGGCTCGATGGTTGTTGTGCGAGCGCTACCGGGTGCCGCGGGGGCAAGTTTCGGGCAGCTTGGCGGCTGGCTCGATGCTGGGCTGCGTGCCTGTGACCGGCCAGCTTCCCCGGTGAAGGGGTGACGCGCGTGGCGCCGGCAGCGCCGCCCCGCGCGCCGCGCCTGCCGGCCCGGATGTTGCTTGCCGTGGTGCGCTTCTACCAGTTGGGGATCAGCCCGCTGTTCGGGCCGAGCTGCCGCTACGCGCCCACCTGCAGTGAATACGCCCGCGAGGCGCTGGCCGTTCACGGCGCGGGCCGCGGAAGCTGGCTGGCGCTGCGCCGGCTGCTGCGTTGTCACCCGTTCCACGCCGGGGGCTATGACCCCGTGCCCGCTCCGCGCAATCGGCTGGCCCGCTCCACGGCCAGCGCCCCACACGGTCCCGAATCGTCTAGCAAGGAAGCAGGCGATCGTCTGTGTTAGACCCGCTCTACAACCTCGTCGCGCGCGGCGTCATCGTCTTCCACAACATCCTTGCGCCGATCTTCGGCAAGCACGCCTTTTTCTCGTACGCGATCGCCATCGCGCTGATCGTCGTGATCGTGCGGATCCTAATCTTCCCGCTCTTCGTGCGCTCGGTGAAGGCGCAGCGAACGATGCAGATGCTGCAGCCGCGCATCAAGGAGATCCGCGAGAAGTACAAGAACGACAAGCAGCGCATGAACCAGGAGGTCATGAAGCTGCAGAAGGAGCACGGCAACCCGCTGCTCGGCTGCCTCCCGCTGCTGCTACAGATTCCGCTGTTCATCTCGCTGTACCACGTCTTCAACGCCGTCTCCCGGGCGCCAACGGTCATTGCGACGGGCGCCAACAAGGGGATGCTCCAGTTCAAGGGCACCAGCGGCCTGACCGGCGGGGTCTACGACCGCGTGCACCACATTCTCGGCACGATCGGCGCCGACGGCATTTTTCACGCCAGCAGCAAGGGTTCCGAGGTTGCGGGGCTCGCCACAGCGAAGATCGGCGGCATCACGTTGAGTTCGGCGCTCACCTCGTCGAAGAAGACCCTGGAGTTGTTCGGCGCCGACGGTGTCACGGTGAAGATCATTGCCGCGATTCTGATCGTGTTCATGGCGGTCACGGTTTACATAACGCAGCACCAGATCATGTCGCGCGGCGGTCCGGTCGACCCGCAGCAGCAGAAGATCCAGCGCGTCATGCTGTACGGCTCACCGCTGATGCTCGCCGTCTTCGGTCTGCGGTTCCCGATCGCTGTCCTGGTCTACTGGCTCACCACCAACACGTGGAGCATGTGCCAGCAGGTCTTCATCCTGCGCAAGATGCCCCCGATGCTGCCCGGGACCTCCGCAGGTACCGCGTCCACCGGGCGGTCGAGCGCGCCGGTAAAGGGGCTGCGAAAGGGATCACCGTCGCCGCCCCCGCCGCCGCCTCCGAAGCAGCGGCAAGTGCGCCAACCCCGACCTTCGGACGGCCCTGGGGGCAACGGGATCGACTTGTCGAAACAGGAGCAAGCGCCACCGGATGGCGAGAATCCCCCACCGGAGAGCAATGGGCGCGGTGGGGGTGCGCAGGATCCGGGCAACTCGGGGACGGGTGGCACCGGTCGCACCGTCAGCAGCGGCGCAGGCCAATCCCGTCAGCAGCCCCGGCGTAACAATCGGCCAGCGGCCAAGCCCAAAGGCAAAGGACCACGAAAGGGTGGACGGCGATGAGTAGCACGGACCTGGCTTCCGAGCCTGAGCAGGACTCCACCCAGGCCGCAGAGGATGGCCCTGACGCTGCCTCCCTTGAGGCAAACGCTGCTGAATCAGCACAAACCGGCACAGAGCCGCGGCGTTCAGCTAAGGCGAGCCCCGCCGACCTCGTACGCGAGGGTGATGTCGCGGCGGACTATCTGGAGTCGCTGCTCGACATCCTGGATCTCGACGGTGACCTGGACATGGACGTCGAGGGAGAGCGCGCCGTCGTAGCCATCGTGGGCAAGGGGCTCGGCGCCCTGGTCGGCGACAAAGGCGAGACCCTCGAGGCCCTCCAAGAGCTCACCCGGCTCGCGGTGCAGCGGGAGATGGGGGTCCGCAGCCGGCTGATGCTCGACATCGGCGGTTTCCGTGCCCGGCGACGCGCTGAGCTGGCCACCCTTGGTACGGCGGTCGCCGAGCGGGTGGCATCCAGCGGCGAGTCCGAGCGGCTGGCGGCGATGACGCCGTTCGAGCGAAAGGTCGTGCACGACGCCGTCGCGCAGGTGGCAGGGGTTCGCAGCGAGAGCGAGGGCGAGGAGCCCCAGCGTCGCGTCGTGGTGCTCCCCGACTGAGTAGCTTCGCTTCACCCAGTACGCCGGCGCCTGTCCCGCCTGAGCTGAAGGGCGCTGCGGAGCGGATTTTCGGCGACGCCTTTGTCCGAGCCTCTCGCTACGCAGAGTTACTGGTCACCGATGGCGTTCTGCGAGGGCTGCTCGGTCCTCGCGAGGGGGAGCGCATCTGGGACCGTCATCTGCTCAACAGCGCTGTCGTGGCGGCCCTGATTCCGGACGGATCCCACATCGTCGACATCGGTAGCGGCGCCGGGCTCCCGGGCATCCCCGTGGCGTTCGCGCTGCCGCACGCACGCGTGGTGCTCGTCGAGCCGCTCGAGCGGCGATGCGCGTTTCTGCAAGAGGTCGTGGCCGAGCTTGAACTCGGCGATCGGGTCTTCGTGGTGCGGGGGCGCGCCCCGCAGGTGCGATCCGCACTACCTTTTCTCATTGATTACGCGCTCGCTCGGGCTGTCGCGCCGCTGGAGCGCCTCGTGTCATGGACGATGCCAGTGGTCCAGCCGGGAGGCGAATTGCTGGCGTTGCGAGGAGAGCGCGCCGAGCAAGAGCTGCTTGAGGCTGGACCCGGGCTCACTCGGCACGGTGCCGGAGCCTCAGAGGTCGTCGAGCTCGGTGCCGACCTGCTGGGAGCTCCGGTGCGGGTGGTGAGGGTCCCGCGGCAGCGAGTAGTCCAACGAGAGGGCGATATACGTGTCCGGGGTCGAAAACGCGGCTGAGACCGTCGACGTTTCACGTGAAACAACGGCGGCCGATCTGGCTGCTGTTTCACGTGAAACACGCGCCGAGGGGGCGCCGGCCGTAAGCCGTCCCCCAGAAACGCGCGTCATCGCCATCGCCAATCAAAAGGGCGGGGTCGGGAAGACGACCACCGCCGTCAATCTGGCCGCGGCACTGGCGCTCTACGGCATGCGGGTGCTCTGCATCGATCTCGATCCGCAAGGCAACGCGAGTACTGCCCTCGGCATTGAGCCTCCCGCCCGAACCCCGGGGGTCTACGAAGTCATTCTGGGTGAGGTCGGACTCGACGAGGTCATGGCCGACTGCCCGCGAGTGCCGGGGCTGGTCGTGGCGCCAGCGGCCCAGGACCTTGCTGGCGCCGAGGTCGAGCTGGTGAACGAGGAGGGCCGCGAATTCCGGCTTCGCCGGGCCCTGGAGGCCAGCAAGCGACAATTCGACTACGTCATCATCGACTGCCCCCCGGCGCTCGGCCTGCTGACCGTCAACGGCCTCTCGGCGGCCCGTGAGGTGCTGATCCCGATCCAGTGCGAGTACTACGCGCTGGAGGGCCTGGGTCAGCTGTTGAGCAACGTCGAGCTGGTAGCCGAGCACCTCAACCCCGGCCTGCGGGTCAGCTCGATCGTTCTGACGATGTATGACAGCCGGCTGCGGCTCGCTGACCAGGTCGTGGCCGAGGTCCGTAGCCACTTCACGGACGCGGTCCTGGCGACGGCGATCCCCCGCAGCGTGCGGGTCGCTGAGGCACCTAGCTACGGGAGCACGGTCGTCACCTACGACCCGGTCTCGAGGGGTGCCCAGGCCTACCTGGCCGCTGCCCGCGAGCTGGCTGCACAGACCCCGGCTCGCACCTCGATTCTCGATCTCACCGATTCATCCGCGCCACCGCCCCCCGAGCCTGCCACCGTGGCCGTGCCTTATCCCGTATTCGCGGAAGCTGGACTAGCCGAAACCGTTGGAGGAGTGGCATGACGACGCGTACCCGAGGCCTGGGCCGAGGATTGGGAGCGCTCATCGCCCCCACCGCACCCGCGCGACCCAACCCGGATCATGCCGGTCCGGCCTTCGTGATCACCCTCCCCCCGGCGCCGCCCCAGCCGCCTGACGGGTTGACGGTGGCGCCTGGTCAGCCGGCTGAGGCGCCCGACGCCGCGGGCACAGTCGTCGGTCAACTGTGCCTGCTGCCAGTGGGTCGGATCGCCCCCAACTCCCGCCAGCCGCGCCAGGACTTCGACGAGCAGGCCCTGGAGGAGCTGGCGGCCAGCATCCGCGAGGTGGGGCTGCTGCAGCCCATCGTGGTGCGGGAGATCGGCGGCGGCGACTACGAGCTCATCATGGGCGAGCGTCGCTGGCGGGCGGCCCAGCTGGCGGACTTGCAGGAGCTGCCGGCGATCGTGCGCCAGACCGCCGACGAGGCGATGCTGCGCGACGCGTTGCTGGAAAACTTGCACCGGGAGCAGTTGCACGCCCTGGAAGAAGCGGCTGCCTATGCGCAGCTGCTGAACGACTTCGGCTGTACCCACGAGGACCTCGCCGCCCGGGTCGGCCGCTCTCGCTCCCACGTGACCAACACGATGCGCCTGCTCAGTCTCCCGCCGACGGTGCAGCGCCGGGTGGCGGCCGGTGTGCTCAGCGCCGGGCACGCCCGCGCCCTGCTGGCCTTGCCCAGCGCCGCTCAGCAGGAGCAGATGGCCACCCGGATCGTGGCGGAGGGACTGTCGGTGCGTGCCGTCGAGGAGCTTGCCACGCTTGCCGGCCCGGACAAGGTCACCCGCCGGCGTACCCACCGCACGCCGCCTCCGGGACTCGAAGACGTGGCCGGCAGGCTCTCGGAGCGGCTGGAAACGCGCGTCAAGGTCGAGATGGGCCGTAGTAAAGGCCGCATTACCGTCGAATTCGCCTCGTTCGACGACCTGGAGCGCATCGTGACGGCCATGGCGCCCGCTCCACCCAGCTGGGCCTGAGCAGTCGGCGGAGCAAGCAAGGTCGCACGCCAACCGCCCCCAAAGGCAGCGGCTGCTGTGCGACACCCCATTAGCGGCCGGGGTGCGGCGGCCGCGTCATCGACTGCTGGAGCAGGTCGCGGCAGATGACGCCGAGATCCATCCCGGCAGCATGGACGGCCAGCGGCAGCAGTGAGGTCTCCGTCATGCCCGGAGAGACGTTGACCTCGAGGAAGTGAACCGCTCCGTCAGCGTCGACGATGCAGTCGGTACGGCTGAGGTCGGCCAGGCCGAGCACATGGTGAGCGGTGATGGCGAGCCGGGCGGCTTCGGCGGCCGCTTCGTCGCTGATCCTGGCCGGCACGTAGAACTCGGTGGCGCCGGCCGTATAGCGAGCGGCGTAGTCGTAGGGGCCGCCGAGCGCATCGATCTCCACCGCGGGGAGCGCTTCCGGGCCGTTGCCGGTGTCGATGACGGTCATGGTGATCTCGGTGCCGCCCACGAAACGTTCGATGAGGGCGGTGTCCGCGTAGCCGAAGCTGGCGACCAGGGCGCCGGGCAACTCGCCGGCCTCGTTGACGATGGTGGCGCCGAGCGCTGACCCGCCGTACGCGGGCTTGACCATCAGGGGCAGGCCGAGCCGCTCGACCAGCTGCCCGATCACGGCTGACGCGCCGAGCTCGCGGAAGGTGGCGTGAGGCAACGCGAGCCAGGCCGGAGTCACCATCCCCGCGCCCGCGACCAGCGACTTTGCGGTCGGCTTGTCGAAGGCGAGCCGGCACGCGTGGGCTGAGGATCCGGCGTAGGCCACGCCCATGAGGTCAAGCACTCCGCGCAGGGCGCCATCCTCGCCCGGGCCTCCGTGCAGGGCGATGAAGACGGCATCAGGGGTCTCGGACAGGAGCCTCGGCAGCAGTTGGGCGTCGGCATCGAGCAGGATCGCGTCGAGGCCAACGCCGCGCAGGGCGTCAGCGACCCGGCGTCCGCTGCGCAGCGAGACGTCACGCTCGACCGACAGGCCTCCGGCGAGTACGAACACCCGTTCGATGTCGGTCATGCCAGCTCGGGGGTGGGGGCGTCGGAGCGACCGGCCGCGCGCGAGTGGGCGGGACTGACCGGCCCGAAGGTCTCGAGCAGTTCGAGCTCCTCGGACAGCACGCCGGAGAGCCGGCGCACCCCTTCGCGGATCCGATCCGGGGTCGGGAAGCAGTACGAAAGTCGCAGGTCACGGCGCCCATTGCCGTCGGCGTAGAACGCGATGCCGGGCACGTAGGCGACGCGCGCCGCCACCGCCCGGGCCTGCATCGCCTTCGCGTCAAGACCCTCCGGGAGAGTCAGCCAGACGTAGAACCCGCCTCCCGGCACGGTCCAGCTACAGGTGGCGGGCAGCGCGGCTCCCAGCGCGTCGAGCAGTGCGTCACGGCGCTCCCGGTAAATCTCCCGGAAGATCTTCACCTGCTCGAGCCAGGGCTGGGTCGCCAGGTAGCGCGAGATGGCCAGCTGGTTGAACGTGGGTGGGCAGAGCACCTGCGCCTCGCTGGCCAGGACGAGCTTCTCGCGGACGCCATGCGGAGCCAACACCCAGCCGACGCGCAGGCCAGGCGCGATCGTCTTGCTGAAGGTGCCGAGGTAGAGCACCCGGTCGGCGCCGTCGGCCCGCATCGCGCGAAATGGCTCGGCGTCAAAGCCGAGCAGCCCGTACGGGTCGTCTTCGACGATCAGCAGGTCGGCCTCTTCGGCGATGCCGAGGATCTCCTGCCGGCGCGCCAAGCTCAGGGATACGCCGGTCGGATTCTGGTAGTTCGGGATCAGGTACAGGAATTTGACGGTCTTGCCCTGGCGGTCACAGGTGGCGATGGCCTCGCGGAGCGCCGCGGGCACCATGCCCTCGTCGTCCATGGGCAGGTGAAGGACCTCAGCCTGCGCGGATGCGAACGTGCCGAGGGCCCCGACATAGCTGGGCGCCTCGGCCAGCACGACGTCACCGGGGTCGAGGAACACGCGCGCGATCAGGTCCAGGCCCTGCTGGCTGCCGACGGTGACCACCACGTCGTCCGGCGAGGCCGTGATGCCGACCAGCGACATGACGTCGCAGATCTGCTCGCGCAGCCGCGGATCACCCTGCCCGGTGCTGTAGTTCAACGCGACGGCGCCCTGGTCAGCGACCAGTTGCGACAGCATCTCGCCCACCGCGTCGAGCGGCAGGGCGGCCGTGAAGGGGGAGCCACCGGCCAGGCTCACGACCTCGGGCCGGCTGGCGACGGCGAAGAGAGCTCGGATCTCCGATGCGGTCATGCCCCGCGTACGGGCAGCGTAACGACTGACATAGGGGTCGAGCGAAGTCGCCGACAAGTGCCCCGCCATACCACCCAAGGTAACCGAGGCATGGCGCGTCGCCCGGCTCGCGGGCTATCCTCGGCCATCGTGAGCCTTCCGCACCTTCGTTTGGCGAGGGTGCCGTGCTACCGCGCCAGCCGCGAGCGCAGGGCCTCCCGCTGGTCGCTGCGGGGAGCCGCGTTCTTTGCCGTAGGGGTCGGGTCGGGCGCCGCGGCGGCTCTCATGGCGCCCGTACGGGTGCCGCGAGGTGGCGAATGAGCCGCCGGATTGCCAACGTCACGCTCGACAATCTCGACGACTTGCCGCTTCGTTGCCGGCGCTGCGTCTTCTGGGAGCTTGATCCGGTGGCGCGGGCTCGGGCTGACGATTCCGGAGACGCCGCCTTCGAGAAGGAAGCCTGGGTGTCGGCCACGCTGCTCGACTGGGGGTCGTGCGGCAAGGTCGTCTACGTCGACGGAGCTCCGGCGGGGTTCGCGCTGTTCGCACCGCCGTCGTACATCCCCCGCTCGGTCGCCTTTCCGACCAGCCCGGTGAGCGCCGACGCCGTGCTGCTCATGACCGGCCAGATCGTGGAGGAGTTCGCAGGTCAGGGACTCGGACGGGTGCTCATCCAGAGCGTTGCCAAGGATCTGCTGCGCCGTGGGGTGCGGGCGATCGAGGCGTTCGGCGACGCCCAGGGCAAGCCCGGACACTGCCTGCTTCCTGCCGACTACCTGCTCGCCGTCGGCTTCAAGACGGTGCGCCCCCACCACCGCTGGCCCCGGCTGCGGCTCGAACTCAAGAGCGTGGTGACCTGGCGCGAGGAGGTCGAGGTGGCGCTGGAGCGGCTGCTCGGCTCGATGACGCCCGACGTGCTGCGCCCGGCGGGCCAGCGCGCCTGAGAGCCGTCTTGCGGGCGGCTCAGCGAGGCTGCAGCAGCGCGTCCGACAGCCGAAAACTACCGGTCGGCGGATCGAGCTCGGCCGGCAGGAAGATGCGCTGGACGGCGGCGAGGATCCCCTCAGCGACACCGGCGCGGAAATCCCGCGAGCCCAGGGCCGACGCGTCCCGCGGGTTGGTCAGGTAGCCCAACTCCAGGCGTACGGCCGGCATGCGAGTCGCGCGCAGCAGCGGCCAGCTCTTGGGGTGGCTCCGGCAGTCCTGGAGGTCGGTACGCGCGACGACCTCACGCTGCACCAGGTCGGCGAAGCGCTCCCCGACGACGGACGACGTGCGCCAGGTGCCGAAGTAATAGCTGGCCACGCCGTGGGGGCTCGCTGAGGTGTTGCCGTCGCAATGCAGGCTGACCAGCAGGTCGGCGTTGGTGGCATTAGCGAAGCGGGCGCGCTGGGTCTCGTCGGGGTTCTCGTCGAAGCGGTGCGTGAGAAACGCGTTGACCCCGACGGCCATCAGCCGACCTTCGAGCTGCGCCGACAGATCGGCCACGATGTCGCGCTCGGTGAGATCGCCGACGCTCCATCCCGCATCGCCGCCGCCATGGCCCGGGTCGAGGACGACCGTCTTGCCGGCCAGCGACGGTCCGGCGCCGCGCAGCTTCTCCGATTCGCGCAGCTCGTTCGGGCGACCGCCGACGACAGTGCGCGACAGCCGCTCCAACTCGCGCAGCGTCATGGGGCCGCAGCTGCCGTCATCCACCAGCCCGCGATCGTGTTGGAACTCTCGTAGCGCCACTTCGGTGCGCTGGCCGAAGATGCCGTCGCAGCGCCCGACGTCGAAGCCCATGTCGGCCAGCCGCGACTGCAACACCAGCACGTCGTCGCCGGTGAACGGGTGGCTCACGCTCCAGTAGAGGAAGCGCCCCCCGAGCTTCTGTCCGGCTTCCTGCAGGGCCTCCGCAGTGTGGGGGCCGACGATCCCATCGACCAGCAGCCCCCGGGACTGCTGCAGCCTGCGTACGGACTCATCAACGGTGTCGTCAAAGACGTCAGCGACGCCTGGCGCACCGGCGGGCAGGAGCCCGAGATCGGTGAGCTGCAGGCGCAACTGCTGAACTGCAGGGCCGGTAGACCCGCGACGGAGGAGCTGCACGATGATCGGCGAAGTCCCGCCATAGTTGACGCCAGGTGGCGAACGGTGAAGCGGACAGAGTTGCTGATGGAGAACGCTGACAGCTTAGCTATCGAAGCTGCGCCTGGCCCGCGCTCTTAACGCGCTCCCAGCGCAGCCGTCGAGCCCAAAGACCGACTGAGACTGACTCAGTTCAACTTAAGACCGACTTACACAAAGCCCTCGAGCTCGCGCAGCAGCGCCGCCTTCGGCTTCGCGCCGACGATGCTCTTGGCAACCTCGCCGCCAACGAAGACCGACATGGTCGGGATCGACATGATCCCGTACTTGCGGGCGACCTCAGGGTTCTCGTCGATGTTCAGCTTGACGATGGTGAGTGCGTCAGCGTGTTCCGCCGCGATCTCCTCGAGCACCGGCCCGACCATCTTGCAGGGTCCACACCACTCGGCCCAGAAGTCGACAAGCACGGGCTTGTCGCTCTTCAGCACCTCGGCGGTGAACGTGTCGTCGGTAACGGGCTTGGTGGCGCCCATAAGGGGTCCTCCCTGGGTTGTCAGCTTCTGACCCGCGGTCTGCGGGTCAGCGAATAGCGGGACCGATCAGTGCGTGCTGGCCAGGCTCTCGGCGCTCTCCCCGGCGGGCGGCGCGGGAGCTTCTGGTGTCTGGCCGTGGACGCCTTCCTGGTCGGCGATGTAACGCTCGGCGTCAAGTGCCGCCGCACATCCGGTGCCGGCGGCGGTGATGGCCTGCCGGTAGGTGTGGTCGACAACGTCGCCGCAGGCGAAGACGCCCGGCAGGTTGGTGATGGTCGTCGGCGACGCGACCTTGAGGTAGCCCTCGTCGTCAAGGTCGAGCTGGCCCTTGACCAGCTCTGAACGAGGGTCGTGACCGATCGCGATGAACAGGCCGGTCAGCGGCAGGTCCGCAGACTTGCCGGTCTCCAGGTTGCGGACCCGCAGCCCCGTCATCGACGTCTCACCGAGGACCTCGTCGACCGCGGTGTTCCACAGGAACCTGATCTTCTCGTTGGAGAACGCCCGCTCCTGCATGATCGCGCTGGCGCGCAGGGTGTCGCGGCGATGGACGACGGTCACGCTGCTGGCGAAGCGGGTGAGGAAGGTGGCCTCCTCCATCGCCGAGTCGCCGCCGCCGATGACGGCGATGTCCTGGCCGCGGAAGAAGAAGCCGTCACAGGTCGCACAAGCGGAGACGCCGTGGGCGAGCAGCCTGTCCTCGCCGGGGATGTGGAGCCGGCGCCACTGCGAACCGGTGGAGATGATCACGGTGCGGGCCAGCACGGTCGTCTCGTGAGTGCGGATGACCTTGGGATTTGCCGCCAGGTCGACCTCGACGACGTCGTCAGCGACCAGCTCGGCGCCGAAGCGTTCGGCTTGCTGGCGCATGGCGTCCATCAACTCGGGACCCTGGATGCCTTCGGCGAAGCCGGGGAAGTTCTCGACCTCGGTGGTCTGCATGAGCGCACCGCCGGCGGTCACCGCGCCCTCGAACACGAGCGGGCGCAGGCTGGCACGGGCGGTGTAGATCGCGGCGGTGTAGCCCGCCGGACCTGAGCCGATGATCACCACGTCGCGTACCTCACCCGGGTGCTGGGCGGCGCTCTCGCTCACATCGTCTCCGTAGTGTCGTCACTGGTAGGAAGGTCGAGATCGGGCTGGGCCCGGTTTTCCGCGGCCCGGGGACTAGAACGGATCGTAGAAGGTCTGCATTCCCCTGCGGGCGGCGCGCGCGAACCCTGATCGGCGGGTGTTGATCAGCCGAAGAACTTCATTTCTGCCAGGCTGGCCTCGTACGCGTTGGGATTCGTCGACGTCTGCGGTAGCGCGGTCAGCCAGATCAGCCAGTACCGGTAGGCGCCCACCCCGCGCGGGGTCAGGGTCTGTGCCGCCTGGTGGGTGCTCGGTGACGTGGCGGCCACCGTGTAGGAGTCCAGCGAAGCGCTGTCCTGGTCGTTGTAGCGCAACTCCACCGAGACACCCGGCTGCGTGAACGTCAGCCGCACCTGCGAGACGCTCACCGCGCGACCGAGGTCGACCTTGAGCCCGACGCCGGTCTTCACCGGGTTGCCGCCCCATTGGCTGCCGCTGTAGCGCTCCGTGTGCCAGCTGGTGGACGGGTTGTTGTCGTCGGCGAGGCGCACCTGTGTGGGGTTCTCGACCGTGTCGCCGAGCGGGTCGAAGTCGCTGACGGTGTTCAGTGTCAACGCGCTGCCGGTGGTCTTCGCCGGCGCACCGCTGCCGAGCGACGCCTTGCCGGGGGAATGGCCGGGCAGCCTTCCGACGGCGACGCCTACGAGCCAGGCCGCCAGCGCGAGCAGCACCAGAAGGGCGACCGGAAGCACGCGTCGGCGGGTGGTCCGGCGCCGGGCCGCGGTCGCGCGGGCCATCCGCTCGGCCTGTGCCGCCTTCGCCGTCTGGACGGCCGGTGTGTCGGCCTCGGGATCGTCGTCGAGCGCCGGTTGGGAACCGGTGGGAAGCTCGGCGACTATCAGTTCCAGGGCGTGGACCATCTCCATCGCGCTGGGCTGCGGATGGTCAGACGCGACCAGTGCGGCCATCGCCAGGGCGTCCAACTCACGGGGAACGCCCGCCCGCAGCTGGCGGGGCGTACGGCAGAAACCGCTCGCGTCGACCTCCGCCGGAGGCAGGCCGCGGCCGCCGCCGAGCGGCCATTTGCCGGTCAGGCTCGCGTAGAGGAGCGCGCCCAGGCCGGTGATATCGCTCGAGCGGCGCTCGGCCGGAGTGCGGTGGCCGAGGGCGCCCCGGGTCTCCAGGTCGAGCACCTTGATCAGGCCGTGGGAGGTGATGATCACATCGCCGGGGTGCAGATCGCCGTGAGTGACGCCGACAGCGTGAGCCGCAGCGATCACCCGGGATACCGAGAGCAGTACGGACGCGGCGCGCTGCGGCACGAGCGGGCCGTCGCGCAGCAGGTCGAGCAGGGAGATGCCATGAACCCATTCGCTGACCACGTAGGCCAGCGCCAACCCGTCGGCGTCGGTGGTGGTGGCGTCATACGTCGAGGCGGCCCCGTTGTGGACCAGCTGTCCGGAGCGCCGCGCGGCGTCCAGCAGTTGGCGGGTGCTTTCAAGGGCGGTGGGAAGGCCGTCGTCGATGAGTAGCCGGATGGCGACCTGACGGGCGAGCACGCGATCCTCGCCCCGCCAGAGCTGGACCTCCCCGCGGTCGCTCACGTGTTGTTGCAGCTGGTAACGCCCATCGAGCAGCACCCCGGGGTGCAGGGAGGTGCGCACTGGCGCCCGCCGCGCATCCCGCGGCGATGACGAGACGGCCGTCAACCGCGCTGTCGCGGTCATGGGATCCATCGGATCGCCGCCGGACGGGCTTTCGCGCTCGGTGACGGCATTGAGGCCCGGATCGGTCGGCGGCGGCTCGAAAGACTTCGCCGGGGGCGTACCCGAGGGACGTCTGTCAGTCACGTCTCCTCCGCTTCGCCAACCATCCGGTCGCATCGGTTTGCCGCCCAGCCGGCGACGGGTTAGTGCACTCACAAGCGCTTGCCGGACAACGGATCCGCCCGCGCTCGTCTCACGGCGAAGTCTACGGAGGGTGTCGGCGCCGCGCCGCGCCGCGCCGCGCCGGACCCGCGCGGCAGGCGCCGCGGACACCCTTAGGAAGGCGGGTTCGCCGAACCGGCTTCGGTGACGACCGCCCAGCTCCGGGTCCCGGAAAACAGGTGCAGCACGAGGGACTTTGCGGTCTTGCGGACCGTCAGGCTGACGGCGCCCTTGGGATCGATCTGCAGGGTTCCCGACACCAGCGATTCACCCTTCGGCAGCGCCTGTTCCGCGGCGCTGACCGCGGCGTTCACCGTTGCCTGCTGGTGATAGGCGTCGGCGGCGGCTTGCGCGACGGCGTCGGCATCATTCGCGGCCGAGAAGTGCGTCGAAAAAACCGAGATCCCGTCGAAGGCGACGACTCCCAGGATGGCCAGGGCAACCACCAAGCGGGCGAACCAGCCAGTGACCATGGATCCTGCTTTCGTGACGTGCATTACGGGCCGGCTTGCTAGCCGGTCCGCAGGTTTCATCGGCAGCACCCCCCGCCTGGGTTGAGCGCGGGCTTTCCGATCGGTGTCAGCGACCGCGGAAACGGCCACCAGCCAGCGCCGCTACGGCGCGCAATTCCTCGGTCATTCGCCAGGCCGCGAAGACGTAGAAGGCGCCGCCGACCAGCGATCCGACCAGGACCCCCAACAGGCTCCCGGTGACGCCGTAGCCGATGGCTGCGCGCAGGATCCGGGAGAGTGCGTACGCGATCCCGGCGGCGACGACGCCCGCAACCCCGGACCTGACCACGGTGCGGGTGATCCGCCGCGCCTCGACCCCGCCAAGACGGCTGGAAAGCAGGCGGAAGCAGATCGCCGCGCCCGCCGCGTACGAAAGTGCAAAGGACAGCGCCAGCGCGACGGCTCGGTCACGCGCGGGCAGGGCTGCGGCCAGCGCCAGCCCGCTCGCGATGTTGACGGCGGCCACCGCGCACATGACGAGAGCTGGAGTCCGGCTGTCCGCCATTGCGTAGAAGGCGCGCAGTTGGAGCTGGAACGCGCTGAACGGGACCAGCGCCACGGCGAAGGCCGCGAGCGCTGCGCCGATACGGCCCGCGTCCGTCAGTGAGGTCGCGCCGTGGGCGAAGAGGGTGATGGCAAGGGGTTTGGCCAGCACGAAGATCCCGAGCGCCGCCGGTACAAGCACCACCGCGGACATCCGCAGGCCCAGCGACAGGTCATCGCGTACGAGATCCAGCCGCTCGTCGGCCGCGTGCGAGCTCATCCGGGGCAGCAACGCGGTGATAACCGAGACGGCGATGATCGCGTGAGGGAGCTGAAAGAGCTGGTAGGCGTTGCTGTAGATGGTGAAGACGACCTTGCCGGTCGTGAGCCGGGTGACGACGAAGTAGCTGAGCTGGCTGACGCCGACGTAGACCAGCACCCAGCCGCCGAGCCGGACCGCCTGCCGCAGCCCGGGGTGGTCCAGGTCAATGCGTGGCCGGTAGCGAAACCCGCTGGCCCGCAGCGAAGGCAGCAGGGCGAGCGTCATGGCGACGACCCCGAGCGTCGTGCCCGCGCCGAGGACGGTGATCTGGGTGGTGGTGAGCCCGGCCAGCGTCGGAGGGCGCGGGCCCGGCAGGAAGATGAAGACAACCGCGATCGCGATGACGACCAGGTTGTTCAGGACCGGGGTGATCATGGGAGCCCCGAACCGGCCGCGAATGTTCAGGATGGCGCCGATGGTCGCACCAATCCCGTAGAACACGATCTGCGGCAGGAACCAGCGCATGAAGGTGGTGGCGAGCGGGACGCCCGCGTGGTTCGCGAGGTAGATCCGGGCGATGAGCGGGGCGATGAGCACGCCGATGATGGCGAACGCCGCCAGGGCAAGCGCCACCAGGGTGAGCAGGGAGTTGGCGAAGGCTTCCCCGCCGTCCTCGTCCTCCTTGCTGGCGCGTACCAGCACGGGGACGATCACGCTGGTGAGGACGCCGCCGAGCAGCAGGTCGTAAATGATGTTGGGGGTGGTATTGGCGACGTTGTAGGCGTCTCCGACCCCCTGGGCGCCGATAGCGGCCGTGATCGCGACCGTACGAAGGAAGCCGGTGCCGCGCGAGGCGACCGTACCGAGCGCCATGACGCCGCTCGCTTGACCCAGCCGGCTCGTGCTGGGGAGAGAGCTCACGAGGACGCCTGGGCCAATTCTCGCCGACGTCGCGAGCGCCGGACGGTCCCGCGAAGCGCTCGGATGAGGACGGCGAGTCCCAGCACTGATAGAGCGACGATGGTGAAGACGGTGGCGACCACTCCGTAAGTCGTCGAGCGCACCAGCACCTGCGCGGGTACACCGAGTGGCAGCCCGTCGGGGGTGAAGAGGGCGAGCCGCACCGGGAAAGTGCCGGCGCTCGCCGCCTTGACTTCGACTTCGACCTGGACCTTCTGGCCGGCTCGCACGGTGCGTCGCACGATCGTGTCGGAGCTGACGCGTGACTTGTCCAGCGAGGTCAACACGAGCGAGACGTCAACGGCCGCCGGCAGATCGTTCTCCAGCGTCACCGGGACCCGGCCGGACCGGCTGGTGAGCGTGACCTGAGGACTCGCGGCGACCCGTACCTGCTGCTGCAGACCCAGCAAGCTGGCCTGCGCGCTCTGCAGGAACGCGTCGGACCGCGAGCTGCGCCCGCGCCAGCGGCTGGAGACGGTGGCCAGCGCGGTGTCACGGATCGGCCTGACGACGCTCGCGGGGCTCTGCGGCTGGGCGGCGTCCTTCGCCGACGAGCGGGGGAAGAGCTGGCCGGCGGCGTTGGCCACCGCAGCCCCGGCATCGACGGTGGACGGCGGGAGCTCGGCTGCGGCGGCGACCGCGGGGTAGGTGAGTCCCGCCCGCGGATCTGTGGATCCGGCGAGCAACCCGCTGACCGGAACCTGTTCGAGCCAGGAGATGCGGCCGGTGTCCGACAAGAGTTGGGAGAGCCAAGCCGCCGAGGGCGACCAGCCCGACGGCGGCGCGATCAGCAGCGGGCGGGCCGCTGCAGCGCCGTCGCTCCCCGTGGTCGGGGTCTCGGAGACCCGATCCTCCAAATGCGCCTCGGCCAGCTCGGCGATGAGCTGCTGTTCCGCCATCCGCGGGTTGGTCCCGGGCCCGGCGGCAGCCTGTTTCGTGAGGACGTCGTCGGCGAGCAGCAGGTGCGGCGTTACTCCGGGCACCGCGGCGGAGGCGCTCGGGTTGTCGCCCGTCGGGGCAACCGAATCGGCGCGCAGGACGAGCCCCTTAGCCTGGACGGTCGACTGGTAGTAGCCCAGGCCGACCGCGTCGACGGCGCCGCTCGGCGGGACCGCGATGGTCGGTGTCAGCCGGTCGGCCGCGCTCAGCAAGCCGAGCTTGAGCACCTGGCTCGCGCGCTGGGCGGCGTCGGCGAGCAACCCCGGCTGGCCGGCATGCAGCAGGGCCTCGACGTCGGGGTCCGCGTAAGGGAGGCCGATCAGCTTGACGGCACCCGCGGCCCGCAGGTCTGCGAGCCAGCTAGCCGCGGCAGCGCTGGCGGAATGGGACACTTGCTTCGAGGTCGGGATGGCGGCCGGACCGGCCACCCGGTATCGCCCGCTGGACGTGCTCGCGAGGGCCTGCACGACCGTGGGATCAAGTGTGGCGGTGGCGACTTTTGCGCTGCCGAGGGCGTCCAGGAGCGTGCGCAGCCGGCCGCCCGGCTCCACCGCCGCCACGATCGACGCCTGTTGCTCGCCCCGGCTGGTGACCCCGGTGAACGTGCCGTCCGCCAGCTGTGACGGGTCCGCGGCGAGCGGGACAAGCCAGGCCAGCGGGGTAGCGGGTCGGGTGGCGGTCGAGGGGATGTACGGCAGAAACGTGCTGGCGGCGTCGAGGTCGCGCGGGCGGTCGGCGCCCTGCTCCTTACCGATGGCCGTTACCTGTATCGGATAGACGCCCGCACCGGGCAGGTTGAGGTCGCTGATCTTGACGCTGAGGGTGAAAGGCAGCGCGTGACCGGGGCTGAGCTTGCCGTCGCCCACGTCCTGCTGGCCGGGAGGCTCCACCAGCCCCTGGGCCACCGGCTGAGCGCGTAAACCGTGCAACTCGGTGCGGCTCGTGACCGCGTTGCCAAGATGCAGCGAGACCTGCACCTGCGTGAGGCTGGCGCCCGAGCGCTCGAAGACCCGCCCGGTGATCCGCAGCGTGTCCTTCGGCCCCGGCGAGAGTGGGCTGAGTGTCTCCACCTGCACGCTGACCTGCGCTGGGGCGGTGTCGGCAGCCTGTGCAGGTGAGAGGGTCGCCCGCAGCGTCAGGGAGAGTCCGATGAGCAGGAGGACCGTCAGCTCTGCCACTCGTGCCGGCAGTCGCCGGCCGCTAAGCAATGTCTGCCAGCAGGGTGGGGACGCGTTTGAGCAGCTTTCGCTCATCCGCGTACGCCAGCCGGGAGCCGACGTCCGCGAGCGGTACCCAGGCCACTTCGGTGACCTCGAGGTCGGCGTCGGACAGCTCGCCACCTTCGGCGAGCAGCAGGTAGTGGTGGACAGTCTTGTGGACGCGCTTGCCATCGGCCACGAACCAGAAATCGATGACGCCGAGGGGAGCGATGATCCGCCCGCGAATGCCGGTCTCTTCGGCCACCTCGCGCACTGCGGTGTCCGCCGGCGTCTCGCCCTCCTCGAGATGCCCCTTGGGCAATGACCAGCGCAGTCGCCCCCGTCGGTCGAGCCGGCCGATGAGCGCCGCTCGCCCGCCCGGCGCCCGGCGGTCGACGATGAGGCCGCCCGCGGAAGTCTCCTCGACCCGATTCAAGCGGCGCCGCCGATGCAGAGGCGACGGACGAGACATGACCGGATCGTACGAGGCTGGAATGGCGAGGATGTGACGGCGCTCCGCTCCCCCACAGCGCGGGGCTTCGGCAGGCTAGGCTGACCGACTCGTGTCCTGCTTCGATCTCAACGACCCCGACGACCCCGCCGCGCGAGCCATCAGCAGCCTGCTGACCGTGCCGCCGGTGGCCGATGAGCTGGGTGCACTGTTCGAGGCGGCGGGCCACCAGCTGTATCTCGTCGGCGGTTCCGTTCGTGATGCCTTGCTCGGACTTGCCCCCTCCGAATCACCCGATCTGGACTTCGCGACCGATGCGCGTCCCGAGCGGGTCCTGGAGCTCGCTCGCGGCTGGGCAGAAGGCGTCTGGGAGGTCGGGATCGCGTTCGGTACGGTCGGGCTGATACGCCGGGGCGTGCGGTTCGAGGTCACCACCTACCGCAGCGAGGCCTACGACCGTACGAGCCGCAATCCTGACGTTCAGTACGGCACCTCCATCGAGGAGGACCTGCGCAGACGTGACTTCACGATCAACGCCATGGCCGTCTCGGTGCCGGGGCATGTCTTCATTGATCTGTTCGGCGGCCTGGCAGATCTCGGCAGCAAGCTCCTGCGCACGCCGGGATCCCCGGAGGAGTCCTTCGACGACGACCCGCTGCGCATCCTGCGGGCCGCGCGTTTCGTCGCCGCGCTCGGATTGCTGCCGGACCCTGCGCTGGTGGAAGCGATGCGCTCGCGGGCGAAGCGGCTCTCGATCGTGGCGGTCGAGCGCGTACGCGATGAGTTCAGCAAGCTGCTGCTGACGCCGGATCCGGCAGCCGGCCTGGCGCTGATCACCGAGACCGGGATCGCCGACCTGGTGCTGCCGGAGCTGCCGGCGCTGCGCATGGAGATCGACGAGCACCACCAGCACAAGGACGTTTACGTCCACACGCTGACGGTGCTGGACAACGTGCGTGCCCTCGAAGACCGCCTCGGCGGCCCGGATCTGGTGACCCGGCTCGCCGCGCTGCTGCACGACATCGGCAAGCCGCGCACTCGTCGTCACCCGCGCCCGGGTGCGGTCACCTTCCACCACCACGAGGTGGTCGGCGCGTCCATGACCCGCCAGCGGCTGGTGGCGCTCAAGTACCCGAAGGCGATCGTCGCGGACGTTTCCAAGCTGGTCGAGCTGCACCTGCGGTTCCACGGATTCGGGCGGGGGGAGTGGAGCGACGCGGCGGTGCGGCGCTATGCCACCGACGCCGGGCCCCTGCTAGAGCGCCTGCACGTGCTTGTCCGCAGCGACTGCACGACGCGTAACAAGCGCAAGGCTTCATCGCTCGCCCACTCCTATGACGTGCTCGAAGACCGGATCGCGCAGCTTCGCGAGAAGGAGGAGCTGGACCGCATCAGGCCCGATCTGGACGGCAACGAGATCGGCGAGCTCCTCGGGCTGCCGGCCGGTCCGATGATTGGCAAGGCACGAGGCTACCTGCTGGAGCTGCGGATGAACGAGGGGCCGCTCGGCCCGGAGGAGGCCCGCAAGCGGCTGCTGGCCTGGGCTGACGAGCAGGGCCTCAGCAGCTAGCACCGGAGCCGGGTCGATGTGCTTCGCACGTGAGAGAGACCACGGCCAGCTTAGTTGTAGTCAGCAACCAACTGAACGATACTGCGAGTGTGAACGAGGAACTGCGGGTCGAGGCGGCGCTCTTCGCCGCGCTGCGCCGGCTGGCGAAAGCGAGTGGCGAGGCACCCAAAGGGCTCGACCGAGGCGGCTACTGGGTGCTCGCGAAGCTGGCCTCCATGGCGCCGATCCGCCTCTCCGATCTTTCCGCTGCCCTCGATCTCGACCCGTCGACCGTGAGCCGCCACATCAAGTCGCTGTGGAAGGCCGGGCTGGTGGGTCGTGAGAGCGACCCAGATGATGGCCGCGCCGCCCTGCTCTCCCCGACGCCGGAAGGCACGCGCTCGCTCGAAGCCTCGCGAGCGCTGCGGCTGCGCGCCCTTGCCGACTCGATGGCCAGCTGGCCGGAGGCCGACCGCGCGCGGCTCGTCGAGCTGCTCGAGCGGCTGGTCGACGACAGCGACCGGGAGCTGCTGGGGGATTCGGTCGTTGCGCGTATGCCAGCGATGGCGCACCGCTCGTGACGACGGTCGCCGCGCGTCCGTCCCCGGAGCTGACCCTCGCTGAGCCGGCGAGCCCGGGCGGCCTGACCCACCGGCAGATCCTCGTCGTCATGTCCGGGCTGATGCTCGGGATGTTCCTTGCCACCCTGGACCAGACCATCGTCGGTACGGCGCTGCCCACCATCGTCGGCGAGTTCCACCGCGCTGACCTGCTCTCCTGGGTGGTCACGGTCTATTTGCTGACCTCGACGATCAGCACGCCGCTCTACGGCAAGGCGAGCGACCTGTTCGGCCGGAAGAGATTGCTGCAGCTGGCGATCGTGATCTTCCTGATCGGCAGCGCGCTGTGCGGCATCGCGCAAAATATGGCGGAGCTGATCGGCTTCCGGGCGCTTCAGGGGCTCGGCGCCGGCGGCCTCATGTCGCTGGCACTGGCGGTCATCGCCGACATCATTCCGCCGCGTGAGCGGGGCCGTTACCAGGGCTACTTCGGTGCGGTGTTCGCCTCGTCCAGCATCATTGGCCCGCTGCTCGGAGGCTTCTTCGTCGACCAGGCGTCGTGGCGCTGGGTGTTCTACATCAACATTCCGCTCGGGCTGGCGGCCCTCGTCGTCATCAACCGCGTACTTCACCTTCCGGTGGCCCGTCGCAAGGTCTCGATCGACTGGCTCGGCGCCGGCCTGCTGGTCGCCGGGATCAGCGCGCTGCTGGTGGCCGTGCAAAGCGGTGGGCGTGACCTCGCGTGGTCGTCGGCCCCGTTGCTGGGCCTCGTCGGCGCCGGGGTGCTGCTGATCGTGGCGTTCGTCCGCCGCGAGCGCGTGGCCCCCGAGCCGATCCTGCCGCCGCGGCTGTTTTCCAACGACATCTTCCGGGTGGCGTCCTCCATCGGTTTCCTGTCCGGCGGCGTGATGTTCGGCGTGATCATCTTCTTCCCGCAGTATCTGCAGCTGGTCCGCGGTGAGACGGCCACCGCCAGCGGGCTGGCCACCCTCCCGATGCTCGCCGGCATGCTGGTGACGTCGATCGTCTCGGGACGGCTCATCAGCCGGCTCGGTCGCTACAAAATGTTCGTGGTCGCGGGGACGTTCCTGCTGACCGGTGGGCTCGTTCTGATGACCCAGATCTCGGCCACGACCCCGCTGGTGGAGCTTTTCCTCTGGATGTTCATCGTCGGCTCCGGCATGGGTCTTTTCATGCAGACCGTCGTCATGGCGACGCAGAGTGCGGTCGAGACCCGCGATCTTGGCGTCGCGACGTCCTCGATCATGTTCTTTCGCACCATGGGCGGCGCCATCGGCGCGGCGGTCTTCGGTGCGTTGCTCACCAGCCGGCTGGCGGTCGAGCTTCCCGGTCACCTTCCGGTAGCGGTGGCGCGGGTCGTCGGCCGCTCGACCAACAAGCTCGTCACCAGTCCGGCCGCGGTCGATGCGCTTCCTACGGCGGTGCGCCGCGGGGTGGGCACCGCCTACAGCGCGGCCTTGTCCGACGTGTTCCTCGCCGCTGTCCCGCTCGCGATCGTGACCATCGTGCTGTCGCTGTTGCTGCGCGAGATCGTGCTGCGCACCTCGAACGGCATCCAGCGCGCTGCTGCGGAAGCTGTCGTCGAGCCCGTCCTCTGAAAGCACGCACAAAACCCAGAAATCGTCGCTACCCGTTGGGATAACGACGATTTCTGGGTTATAGCGAGCTAACTCAGCCCTTCGCAGGCACTCCGCTGGAGTCACCGGCGATGAAGGCTTCGACGAGCTTTGCGGCGATGTCATCGCGGTACTGCACCGGCGGGCTCTTCATGAAGTACGAACTCGGGCCGAGCACCGGGCCACCGAGGCCGCGGTCCTTGGCGATCTTGGCGCACCGGAGCGCGTCGATGATCACACCGGCCGAGTTCGGCGAGTCCCAGACCTCGAGCTTGTACTCCAGACTCAGCGGCACATCGCCGAAGGCGCGTCCCTCGAGCCGGACGTAGGCCCACTTGCGGTCATCGAGCCAGGGGACGTAGTCCGACGGCCCGATGTGGACATTGCTCTTGCCCATGTCGTGGTCGAGGTTGCTGGTCACCGACTGCGTCTTGGAGATCTTCTTGGACTCGAGGCGGTCCCGCTCGAGCATGTTCATGAAGTCCATGTTGCCGCCGACGTTCAGCTGCATCGTGCGATCGAGTACGACGCCACGGTCCTCGAAGAGGCGCGCGAGTACGCGGTGGGTGATGGTGGCGCCGACCTGGCTCTTGATGTCGTCACCGATGATCGGCACGCCAGCGACGCGGAACTTCTCTGCCCACTCCGGGGTGCCGGCGATGAAGACGGGCAGCGCGTTGACGAAGGCGACCTTGGCGTCGATGGCGCACTGCGCGTAGAACCGGGCAGCAGCCTCAGATCCCACCGGCAAGTAGCAGATCAGCACGTCGACGCGAGCTTCGCGAAGAGCGGCGACGACGTCGACCGGCTCCGCGGTCGACTCCTCGATGGTCTGGCGGTAGTACATGCCCAGGCCGTCGTAGGTGTGACCGCGCTGAACGGTGACTCCGGTCGGAGGCACGTCAGCAATCTTGATGGTGTTGTTCTGGCTGGCCCCGATGGCTTCAGACAGGTCGCTTCCGACCTTCTTGCCATCGACGTCGAATGCTGCGACGAACTCGATGTCGCTGATGTGGTACTCGCCGAGCTGGACATGCATGAGGCCGGGCACCCGCGACTCCGGGTTCGCGTCGCGGTAGTACTCGACCCCCTGGACCAGGGACGCGGCGCAGTTGCCCACGCCGACGATGGCGACGCGAACAGATCCCATGGGCGGTGCGCTCCTTGCGTTGCCGGCCACGCGCAGCGGGCCGGGTGAGGTCCCGAGCAGCGGATTTGCTGCCGGGGGGTGTGCCTATTTCTTGTTGACCCCGTTAGTGACGTTTGGGGAAGCTGAGGGGATTGAACTGGAGGATGACGATGCTGGGGCAGTCTCGGCGGATGACCCGCCCGGAGACCGTGGCTCGCGAGCGGCGCTCTCGTTGCTGACGGTGCGCTCGGTCTCGATGAGCTCGGTCAACCAGCGCACCTCGCGCTCGACCGACTCGAGACCGTGGCGGTGCATCTCGATGGTGTAGCGGTCGACGCGGTCGCGGGTGCGCCCCGTCGTTCCGCGGAAGCGCTCACGCTTTTCCTCGAGACGGATGCGGCGACCTTCGAGGATCCGCATGCGGGCCTCGGGGGATGTCTTGGAGAAGAAGGCGAAGTGGACACCGAAGGCCTCGTCTTCCCAGGCTGAGGGTCCGGCTTCGCCGAGCAGCTCCCCGAAACGCTCTTTACCGTCGGCGGTGAGCGAGTAAACGACCTTGCTCCGCCCGCCACGGTCCGCGGCGTCGGCGGTCACCCAGCCGGCGGCCTGCATCCTGCGCAGCGTCGGATAGAGCGAGCCGTAGGAGAACGCGCGGAAGGTTCCGAGCAGGGCATTGAGGCGCTTGCGCAGCTCGTAGCCATGAAGAGGGGATTCGGCCAGCAGTCCTAGTACGGCGAACTCGAGCATCATGGTCCCCTCCTTCGTTTGCTGTCAGTGACCGGAGCCGCGTGATTAGCGTCAGGCCGGTACATCCGCTGTATGTATCGCTGCGATACATCCAGCAACATACGTGGTGGCAAACGGAAAGTGCAAACACCGCGACCCTGGCGTGTCGGAATGGTGTACAAATGCTGTCGCGAAGGTGTCCCTCCACCCCGCCTCGCCAGCGCAAACAGGCCGGCGTGACCAGCCAACGTGATTAGGCTCATGAAGGTGGCCCAGCAGCGGCAGGTGATCGACTACGCGCTCGCGCGTCGGGCGACCCTGGCTGACCTGGCACGCGGGCGGCTATCAGCCGCCGACGTCTGTGATGCTCATCCCGACCTGCTCCGTGCAGCCCGTTATTACGGCGAACACACGCAGAATGGGTGTCCGATCTGCGATGCGGATCGGCTCACCCGCGTTACCTACGCCTATGGGGATGAGTTACAGCATGCATCGGGCCGCGCGCGTCCTGCGCGCTCGCTCGACGGGCTTGCCCAACGATTCGCTCAGGTGCGGATCTATGTCGTGGAGGTGTGTCGATCCTGCGGTTGGAATCATCTGTCCGTGTCTTTCGTGATCGGCACGGGCCTTCGGGAAACCGGATCGTCACGCGGTCCGGCGCCCGACGGCGTTCCCGACGCGGTACCGGTCTCTGGGCCGTCGCCGCGCCGCGAACCTGCTGCGCGTCGCGAAGGGCAGGCTCGCCACCGGCGTACCGCGCGCCAATAACGGGCAGGTATCACCTTCGATGACCGCAACTCCCGATACGAAGCCGCGTACCAGGTCTGACGACTCGGGCGACGGCGCCGCCGACTCCGGCTCCGACGAGCCCCGGCGCCGCGGGCCGATCGCCTGGTGGAAACGTCTCACCCGGCGTACCCGCCTGCTGATCGTGGCGATGTTCACCGTCCCGATGCTGCTGCTCATCGCCGGCGCGGGCATCTTCTACGCCACCACCGATGTGCCTTTGCCGAAGAGCATCGACACCGCGGAGGTCAGCACCGTGAACTTCCGCGACGGCAAGACCGAGATCATGAGGATCGGGTCCATCAACCGCACGAATGTGCCGCTGTCCAAGGTGTCGATGGACGCCCAGCACGCGGTCTTGGCGGCGGAGGACAAGAACTTCTACTCCGAGTCGGGCATCTCCTACACCGGGATCCTGCGGGCGCTGTGGGCCGACGTTCGTGGTCACGAGATCACCCAGGGCGGCTCGACGATCACCCAGCAGTACGCCAAGAACGCCTACCTGTCCTCGGCGCGCTCGTTCACTCGCAAGCTCAAAGAGATCGTGATCGCGATCAAGCTCGACAAGAAGTTCAGCAAGGACCAGATCCTCGAGTTCTACCTGAACACGATCTACTTCGGCCGCGGTGCGTACGGCATCGAGGCTGCCGCCGAGAGCTACTTCGGCGAGCCCGCGTCCAAGCTCACGGCAGCGCAGGGCGCTGTCATCGCGGGGCTGATCCGGGCGCCTTCGGTCCTGGACCCGCGCATCAATCCGGCGTCCGCCGAGACCCGTTTCCATCAGGTCATCGACGCGATGGCCAAGCAGAACTGGCTCGAGCCCGGGCAGGCGTCCACGTTGAAGTTGCCGCCGACCATCCCCTTGCGTACGAGCGGCCCGAACGCCCCGAAGAGCCCGCAGGATGCGTATATCCGCGATGAGGTCATGCGCGAGCTTGAGGCCCAGGGCATCAGTGCGGACGAGATCACCCGCGGCGGCCTGCAGATCACGACCACCCTGGACCCCGTCGCCCAGCTCGCCGCCGTCAACTCGGTGAAAGCGACGTTTTCCAGCACGCCGCCCGATGTGGAGCCGGCCCTTGTCGCGATCCAGCCGGGCACCGGTGAGGTGCGCGCCTGGTATGGCGGCCGCTTCTACGGCAAGGGGCCCGGCGGCTTCTCGGACTACACCGACAACGTCCGGGATCCGATCCAGCCTGGTTCCGCCTTCAAACCGATCGCGCTTGCGGCGGCCCTGAAGCAAGGCATCAGCCTGAACAGCTCCTACAACGGCAACAGCGGCCAGGTCATCACCCGGGACTACCCGACCGGCGTGCCGAACTACGCCGGGGAGAGCCTCGGGCAGATCAACCTGCTGCAGGCGACGGCGCAGTCCATCAACAGCGTCTTCGTCCCGCTCGGCATCGATGCGGGACGCGAAAACGTCATCAGCATGGGTCATGCGCTCGGGATCCCGCAGTCGGAGAAGCTGCCCGCCGTCGACTCGCTACCCCTGGGAGTGGCCGAAACCAGCCCGCTCAACTTGACGGACGTGTATGCCACGTTTGCCGCGCAGGGAGTGCAGGCTCCGGCCCACCTGGTGGCGAAGGTCGTCGACCATGGCGGCAACGTGCGCTACCAGGCGAAGGTCAAGCAGACCCGGGTGATGAGCCCGAGCGCCGCGGCCGACGAGACGTTCGCCTTGCAGCAGCCGTTTCAGTACGGCACGGCGGCGGGCCTTTCGCCGGGGCGTCCGGTGGCCGGTAAGACCGGTACCACCGACGGCAACGTGTCGACCTGGCTCTGCGGCTACTCCCCGCAGCTGGCGGCCTGCGTCGCCGTCTCCCGGGCCAACCATCACCTGTCGCTGAACGGGATCTTTAATACCGCCACCGAGGCGACCGGCGCCTCGACCGCCGGCCGCACGTGGCAGGCCTTCATGGCAGGTGCCCTGGCCTTCCAGCCGATCCTGCAGTTCCCGGCCCCGGCGTTTGGCGGGTTGATCCAATCCGGTCATGCCCCGCCGCCGCCCCCTCCGCCGCCTGTCACGCAGGCGCCGAAACCGCATCGCACGCCCAAGCCCAAGCCGACGAAGACCAAAGCGGCGCCCGTGACGCCTGCCCCGAAAACCGCCCCGACGTCACCGCCCGCCTCGGGTGGCTTGCTCAGCCCGATCCTCGGGGGAGGTACGGGCGCGTCCTCACCAGGAACAGGCGGCGGCAGCGGTCCTCCGGGGTAGCGCTTTGCCGCCCGGAGGCGCCAGTGCCAGTGCCAGCGCGACCCCTGACCCCGCCTCCCGGTGTCACTGCGCCCGCGTTCCAGTGGTTGATGCGTCAAACTGCCAGTCATGGGGCTTGCGCCGGACGTGATGGCGTCCTCCGGGCTGCGCGCCGATCTCCCCCGTGCCACCGGCGCCGGGAGCTACGTGCCGGGCGAGCTGGTTGGCGGCCCCCTCGGCCGTCACGCGCGCCGCGGCGGCTGGTGGACAACGCTCTCAGTACTGGTGTTGGCGACCGTGCTCACCTGCCTGGCGGGCTACGCGCAGAAGCTACCCTGCCGCGACGTTGGCAACTGGAGCCACAACTACCAGTACACGCGGGTCTGCTACAGCGACGTCATCCCGCTCTACTCGAGCGAAAAGCTCAGCGACGGCAAGATTCCGTACCGCAACCAGGCCGTCGAGTACCCGATCCTCATCGGTGCGGCGATGGAGGCCGGGGCGGTCGCGGCGCGGGCGGCACCCGCCAGCGACTTTTCCGGCCGTAGCGCGCTCTTCTTCGATGCCACGGCCATCCTGCTGACCCTGGCCGCCGTCGCGGCCGTCATCTGCACGGCCCTTTCCGCCGGCCGCCGGCGTATGGACGCGATGCTGCTGGCGGCGGCTCCGCTGCTGGCGTTCCACGCGTTCACCAACTGGGATCTGCTGGCGGTCGCGTTCACGGCGGGTGCGCTGCTGGCGTGGTCGAGGCGGGCCCCGGCCATCGCCGGAGTGTTGCTCGGGCTCGGCGCAGCAACGAAGGCGTATCCACTGCTATTACTGGTGGCCCTGGGACTGCTGGCATACCGGGCCGGGCGCATGCGCGCCTGGGCTCGCTGCGCCGCTTGGGCGGTCGGTGTGCTGGTCGGCATCTACGCGATCAGCTGGCCCTTCGCTGGCTCGTACGTGGCAGATGACGGCACCCACCACAACAACCTCTGGCGCTTCGTCGAGCTCAACCGCACCCGCGGAGCGGACTGGGATTCCGTCGGCTACGTGCTGCAGTACCTGGGACGCACAGTCACCTCGGGGCGTGTCATCGCAGTGTCCGTCATCGTCGGGTTCCTGGTCGTCGGCGTGGTGGCCCTGTGGCGGCAGACGGTTCGGTCGGTGGCGCTTGCCACCGGGGTGGTGGCGGTGCTCGTCATCGCGATCACCCAGGGCGTGAGCTACGCCCGCGTGCACGGCTCCATCTCCTATTCCGTGCTCGACTCGGCCGGGATCGTGGCCGCAGTCCTGCTCTTCGCGGGCGTCGGCGTCATCGTGCTGACGGCCCCGCGGCGGCCCCGCGTGCCGCAGGTGGCCTTTCTGATCGTCGTGAGCTTCCTGCTCGCCAACAAGGTGGATTCGCCCCAGTACTCGCTGTGGTTGCTGCCACTCGCCGTGCTCGCGTACCCCCGCTGGCGACCCCTGCTCGCGTGGCAGCTCGTGGAGATCTACGAGGTGGTCATGCGCTACCTCTGGTTCGTCTACCAGGACTCCTCCGCGTACGGGAAGACCGGGGTGGGGGAGGGCTGGTTCGTCTCCGCCGTGGTCCTGCGCCAGCTGGCCCTGATCGTCCTGTCGGCGCTGATCATCCGCGAGATCTATCGCCCGCAGCTCGACCTGGTACGCCGCAGCGGGATGGACGATCCGGCGGGCGGGGTGCTGGACGGCGTTCCCGACCGGCGGTCGTTCGCGTGACCGACCTCGCCGATTCACCCGTCGCTGCGGGTGCCGGCGACCTCACGATCCCGGCAGCGCAGGGCGCGGCTTCGAGATTCCCGGGCTTTGCCGCCGGGCTGCGCGCCAGCCTGCCGGTGTGGCTTGGGAGCCGAGTCGTCGTCGCGGTGCTCTCGCTGGCGGCCGCCCGAACGCTCGGCGCTTTCGCCGGCCGCGACGTGCCGGGGTTCGTCAAGCTCTGGGATCGCTGGGACGTCGGGCTGTTCACGAAAGTGGCACGCGACGGGTACCTCTCGCCGAAGTATCCCGAGCGCACCGAGGTCGACTTTCCGGGGCTGCCGCTCATACTGCGAGCCCTGCACTGGATCATCCCGAACTGGGTGGCCGCGGGACTCGTCGTCTCGCTGGTGGCGGGCGCGGCGTCGAGCGCGGCGCTCTGGAGCCTCGCGGCCGGGGATCGTCCCGCCGATCAGTTCGCCGGCACCCGTGCGGTCCTCGCGATGGTGCTGTTCCCGTACGCGGTCTTCCTGTTCGCCGGCTACTCCGAAGGGTTGTTCCTGGCCGGGGCGAGCTGTGCCTGGCTGGCCGCTCGGCAGCGACGCTGGGCGCTGGCCGGGGCGTGCGCGTGCCTGGCGACCTCAAGCCGGATCCTCGGAATTGCCGTGGTGGCCGGTCTGGTCGTCGAATACGTCACCAGGGAGCGGCGCCTTCGACTGAGTGCAGCGTGGCTGGCGTTGCCGCTCGCTCCCATCGCCGGTTATCTCACCTACCTTCGGGTGCGTACCGGTCATTGGGATGCCTACACGCGGGCCATGCGCGACTACTGGCATCGCACGACGGACTGGCCCTGGCACGGGTTGGCGACGACGTGGCATGCCGCGTTCGACAGCTCGCAAGGCAGCCCATACCAGGTGTTCTGGTTTGCCGAGATCGTTGCGGTGCTCGTCGGGGTGCTGCTGACCGTTGCGGTTGTGCGGGAGCGGCGGTGGGGTGAGGCGACGTTCGTCGCGCTCTGCACCCTGATCATGGCGAGCTCGTCCTACTGGGCGAGCGGGGTGCGTGCGATCCTGGTGGCCTTCCCGCTCTACCTGTGGCTGTCGCGACACCGGTTATCCGGCTACGCGTACGCCCTGCTGGCCGCGCCGCTGATGGCGGTCTTCGTGGTGGCGTTCACGCAGGGCAGTTGGGTGGACTGAGCCGGCGTCCCGTTGTCCACAGGCGCGACCGCTGCGGACGTCCCGCGCGCCGCTCTTGGTAACGTCGAACGCGGCACTTCACCGGATTCTCCGGTGCGGCGCCTTCGTGTGCACCGCACGAGCCTCCTGCCACGGATCGTCCGTGGCCGCCCGAGACCGTAGGAGGTCTTCTTTTGGCAGTCCGTCATTACGAGCTGATGGTCATCCTCGCACCCGATCTTGAGGAGCGGACCATTACGCCGTCCCTCGACCAGTTCCTCACCGTTATCCGCAATTCCGGCGGCACGGTGGAGAAGGTTGATGTGTGGGGCCGGCGTCGGCTTTCGTACGAGATCAACAAGAACTTCGAAGGGATCTACGCCATTGTCGAGCTGCACGCTGAGCCCGACGCCACCGTGGAGCTCGATCGCCAGCTGAACCTGAACGAGTCGGTATTGCGCACGAAGGTGCTGCGTCTTCCCGAGAAGCCGGTCGCCCGCGCAAGCGCGGTAGCGGCGGCGTCCTGATTCTGGCGCTTTACGCCCGACAACGATAAGGCCGGAGAGAGACCATGGCAGGCGAGACCGTCATTACGGTGATCGGCAACCTCACCAATGACCCCGAGTTGCGCTTCACCCCTAACGGTGCGGCGGTCGCAAGCTTCACGGTTGCGTCCACCCCGCGCACGTTCGACCGCCAGAGCAACGAATGGAAAGACGGTGACACGCTCTTCCTGCGCTGCACCGTCTGGCGCCAGGCGGCCGAAAACGTCGCGGAGTCGCTGCACAAGGGCACTCGGGTCATCGTTCAGGGTCGGCTCAAGCAGCGCAGCTTCGAGACCCGCGAGGGTGAGAAGCGCACTGTGGTCGAGCTCGAGGCCGACGAGGTCGGCGCGTCGTTGCGTAGCGCAACAGCTCGTATCAACAAGGCCAGCCGCAGCGGCGGCGCTGGCAATGGCAGTGGCGGCGGCGCAGGCAGCGGCGGCGGAGGCGGCTCATACGGCGGCGGCGGTGGTGGTGCTGCGCCGAGCGGCGGCCCCAGCGACGACCCGTGGAGCACTCCTTCGAGCGGCTTCAGCGACGAGCCCCCTTTCTAGAAGGAAGTGACAAAGAATGGCTAAGGCTCCACTTCGGAAGCCGAAGAAGAAGGTCTGCGAGTTCTGCAAGGGCAAAGCGCCCTACATTGACTACAAGGACACCGCGCTATTGCGGCGCTACGTTTCCGACCGGGGAAAGATCCGGGCGCGGCGTGTCACCGGCAATTGCAGCCAGCACCAGCGTGACATCGCGATCGCGGTTAAGAACAGCCGCGAGATGGCACTGCTGCCCTACTCCAGCACCGCACGCTGAGGCCGGCGATGAAGCTCATCCTCACGCATGAGGTCGCTAACCTCGGCGACCCGGGCGACCTCGTCGAGGTCAAGGACGGCTACGGGCGTAACTACCTCGTCCCGCAGGGTTTGGCGATCCTGGCGACCCGGGGCGCCCAGAAGCAGGTCAGCCAGATCCGGCGGGCTCGTGATGTCCGCGACATCCGCGACCTCGGCCAGGCTCGGGAGGTGGCGGGCCAGCTCGCCTCGCTCGCCGTGCAGCTGAAGGTGCGAGCCGGCAATGGTGGCCGGCTCTTCGGTTCGGTCACCGCTGCGGATGTGGCGGCGGCCGTGGCGTCAGCGGGTGGCCCGAAGCTCGACCGGCGGCGCATTGAACTCGCCCAGCCGATCAAGCTCGTGGGGCAGCACACCGCTACGGTGCGCCTGCATCCTGAGGTTCTCGCGTCGATCAACGTTGACGTGGTGTCCGGCGACTGACCCGTAGGACCTCACCAACGTATGAATGACACCGTTTGAATGACACAGAGGCGCGTGACCGTCAGACCTGAACGTTGGATACGTCGATGACGACGGTTCCGGCCATGCGGTCCCAGCCGGCCTGGTAGTTCTTGTCGCGGTCCAGCGTCATGAACGCCATGACAAGAAAGCCGATGTACAGCGTCACCGCGCTGATCAGGCCGGCCACGAGGTAGCGGAAGACGAAGTCACGGACGGCGCTCTTGCCGAAGTCGCACACCCGGCCGCTGTTGACGTCGACGTACTTCATGTTGAGCAGCTGCTTGGCCGGCGTCTGCCCCTTGCCCCAGGCGATGAACAGCCACACGATCCAGCCGATCACCAGCGTGACGATCACCAGCAGGATTTCGAGCAGGTACCCGCCGAACCGTTTGCCCGGGCTCGCCAGCGGGACCAGCACCTGCTGACCCGCCGAATTGAAGACCGGGAAGTAGCCGGGTGGCACGGGCTGGTACGGCGCCGGCGTCCCCCACTGCGGCGTGAGCCCACCCGGCGGGGGCTGCTGGCCGTACTCGGGCTGGCCGTACGGCTGCTGACCTGGCTGGGGCTGGCCGTACGGCTGCTGACCTGGCTGGGACTGGCCGTAGGGCGGCTGCCCCTGCTGCCCGCCGGGTTTCGCAAACGGGTCCTGGCCTTCGGGGGGATTCGGGTAGGTCATGACCGGCTCTCGCCTTTCGTCAGCGCCCGCGGCTTGCGGGTCTGCGAAAGTGTGACAGCACGCGGGGCGGGAAGATGCCAAATGCGTCGCGGCGCCTGATGTCGTTCGCGACGAGGGTCATCGCGCGGTGGCTGGGCGCCGCGCAAGCAACTGGATTTCGGTCGTCACCGCGGCGGCGATCCCGACCAGGAGCAGTGAACTGGCGGTAAAGCCGTGGCCGAGCGTCCGCACCGGGCCGCCGTGGGGTGGCCGATGGCTCCGTAGAAGATGAGCCCGATCAGGGCGACGCCGAGCGCACCGCCCAGCTGGATGATCATTGAGAGCACCCCGGAAGCGGTACCGGCGTGATGCGGTGCGACCCGCGCCAGCACGAGTGATGTAAGGGGAGTGATGATGAGCCCCATGCCGGCCCGGTCGACGATCGGTCCGGGAACCAGCCACAACACCGAGCCGTGACTGCCCGCGCCCGCGGCGCCCGCGGCGATCCGGCCGACTCCGAAGTCCAGCAGTAGCAGGCCGACGATCATCGCGACTGCTCCGAGCGCGACGGTCTGGCGCCCCAGGCGCTGGGCGACCGCGCCGGCGACGGCCATGCCTTCTCGGGGTTCGAGCTCGTGCCAGGTCGGCTTCGAACTCGGCGATCACGCTCAGTGTCGTGAACAGGAGCCGACCGATCGGGTCGGTGGGGTCGTGGATGGATCCGCCGATGTTCAGGCGAACACCGGATGCGGTTAGTTCGTCGACGATGTCGCGGGCGTCCGGCACCGAGCGAGCCAAACGGTCCAATTTGGTGACCACGAGTGTGTCGCCGGTCCGACAGGCGGCCAAGGCGTTCATCGACATGGCGGGGCTGCGGGGCGTGCTCCCGCAGGACCATCTACTACAAGGCGCGGATCCCGGGGGAACCTCGTCCGGCTCGTCTGCGCCGCGGTCTCGAGCCATCATCGCAAACCACCGATCCTCCTCGACCACCTGTTGGAGGGCGGAAGTCAGCGGATGCGCAGCGCGCATGACTTCACCGATCTTGGGTGATGACGGTGTCGGGCGTGTCGAGATCGCCTTCGAGGGGGTCCAGTACTGGGGGCAGCGCCACGTGGGGGAGCCGCCGGTCGAGCCGTCGGGGCATCCACCAGGCACGACGGTCGGCGATGGCCATGGCCGCAGGCACGAGCACGAGCCGTACGAGGGTGGCGTCGACGGCGATGGCCATTGCGAGTCCGAACCCGAACAGGTTGACTACCCGCTGGTCATTGAGCAGGAAGCTCAGGAACACCACGACCATGACCGATGCGGCGGCGGTGATCACCCGCGCGGTGGCGGCGACACCGTCGGCGACGGAGGCGCCGGCGTCCCCGGTTCGTAGGTACTCCTCGCGCACCCGGCTGAGCAGGAACACCTCGTAGTCCATTGACAGGCCGAACAGGACTGCGAACAGCATCATCGGGGCGAAGGACTCGATCGGTCCCGGTGCGGCGCCGAGCAGGTCGCTGAGCCATCCCCACTGGAAGACCGCGACTACCACGCCGTAGGCCGCACCCACCGACAGCAGGTTCATGACGGCCGCCTTGATCGGGATGAAGACCGACCGGAACTCCACGAGCAGCAGCAGCATGCTCAGTGCGACCACGAAGCC
>JBBRSE010000032.1:0-48437 GCA_038245655.1 Mycobacteriales bacterium
CCCAGCCACAGCCGACGCTGAAGCTCGCTCAGATGCGGCCGCAACAGTGCGAACCGGCGGCCCAACGACTCCGCCAGATCCGCCATAGCACAACCGTAACCGCAACAGACCCAGAAACGACGTTAATTCATCGCAAGCCCTAACCAGCGTCACTCAGAAGCGTCAGTTGGACGAGCGCGGGACTCGGAAGAGTTCTGGGGCGTTCACGGCCCGCAGCATCGCCATCAGCGAGGTCTCGCGGCGCAGCAAGCTCAGCTCGGTGTGCAGCCGCGCCGCCGCATCGGCGAACTCCAGCAGTGCCTGCCGCTCGCGCAACGGGAGGAGTAGGGCGCCCGCCGTGAGGTAGCTGAGCTCGACGACGTCGTCGGGCAACTCTTGCTCGTCCAGCTGGCCGCCGGTCAGTTCGGCGAGCGTCTCGAGGTAGTTCAGCAGCGCGAGGTGTACCGCCGGGACGATGGCCTCCGCCATCCCGGGCTCGCCTTCTGGCTCGTCCAGCCAGCGGATCCGTCCGACCAGGTAAGGCTGACTCGTCGAGTCGACTTCCAGCAGTCGAAAGCGGGCGCCGCCGATCCCGACCAAGTGGCTACGCCCGTCCGGCAGCGTCTCGAGCCGGCGAACCTCTGCCGCGCAACCCACCGGAAACATCTGCGGTAGTGCCATGCCAGCCTCACTGCCACCCTGGATGGCAACGACGCCGAAGCTTCGCTCGTCGGGTTCGAGGGCCACCAAATCGCGTACCAGCGTCCGGTAGCGTTCCTCAAAGATTTGCAGGGGGAGCGCCGCGCCCGGAAAAAGAACCGTGGAGAGCGGAAAGAGGGGCAGGTATTGCTCGTTGCCCGCCTGCCTGCCGCGCTCCATGCGGTCACCGTAACGGGGTTGCCTGCCGCCACGCTCCGGGCAGTGCGCGGGCAAATCTGCCAAGGTTTACCCGCGAGTCCCGCGACACGCCGTACAGACCAGGGCATATCGCTTGATGATCAAGCAACTTGGGCAGATTTGCCCGCGCACCTTCCAGCAGCACCGACCTGCCGATGCCGGCCGGAGCGCGCGGGATAGCCGGGCGCCGCTGCCGCGACGCGAATCTCGCTACCCTCGTGAGGTGCTTACCCGCCTCGACCTGCGCGTCCGCCAGGGGGATCCGCGTGATCTCCTGCCGCGGGCTGACCTGGATGTCGCCGCAGCCGTCGAGACCGTTCGCCCAGTCTGCGAGGACGTGCGTACACATGGCGATGCGGGGGTCATTGCCGCGACCAAACGCTTCGACGGGATCGACCTGGAGTTGGGTCCCCGGGTGCCCGCGCGCGAGTTGGAATCTGCCCTCGCCGCGCTCGACCCGGCGGTGCGCAGCGCGCTGGAGGAGGCCATCAGGCGTACCCGCTTGGTGACGGCAGCCACGCGACCTCGTGATGTCAGCGTCGAGGTTGCGCCCGGCAGTTGCGTCACCGAGCGTTGGGTTCCGGTCTCCCGGGTCGGGCTCTACGTGCCTGGCGGGCGGGTCGCGTATCCGAGCAGCGTGGTCATGAACGTCGTTCCTGCCCAGGTCGCGGGGGTGGAATCGCTTGCCGTGTCGTCTCCTCCGCAGCGCGAGACGGGCCTGCCGCATCACGCGGTGCTCGCTGCATGTGCGCTCCTCGGGATCGACGAGGTGTACGCGGTCGGCGGGGCGCAGGCGATCGCCATGTTTGCGTACGGCACTGAGAGCTGCCCACGGGTCGACGTCATCACGGGTCCTGGCAACGTCTACGTCGCTGCCGCCAAGCGGATCGTGCGCGGGGTCGTGGGGATCGACGCTGAGGCTGGTGCGACCGAGATCGCCATCCTGGCCGACGCCAGCGCCGACCCGGTCCATGTCGCCGCCGATCTGATCTCGCAGGCTGAACACGATCCGCTGGCGGCCTGCTTGCTGGTCTCGGACAGCGAGGCGCTGCTCGACGCGGTGGAGGCGGAGGTCATCCGTCAGGTGGCGGCCACCAAACATCAGGCGCGCGTGACCGCCGCCCTGACCGGGCAGAGCGCGACCGTCCTGGTGGCCGATCTCGACCAAGGCATCGAAGTCGTCGACGCGTGGGCCGCCGAACACCTGGAGGTCGTCACCGCCGACGCTGCCGCCGTCGCCGCCCGCGTTCGCCACGCCGGCGCGATCTTCGTCGGGCCACACTCTCCCGTCACTCTTGGCGACTACCTGGCGGGGTCCAACCATGTGCTTCCCACCGGCGGTACGGCGCGCCACACCAGCGGGCTGTCGGTGTTTTCCTTCCTGCGTCAGCAGCACGTCGTCACCGCTACCGCAGACGCATTGGCGGCGGCCGCGCCGGACGTTTACGCGTTGGGCGGGGCCGAGGATCTGCACGCTCACGTGGAAGCCGTGCGCGTGCGGGTCGACCCGTGAGCGGCCTGGATGGCCTGCCCCTGCGTGATGATCTGCGGGGACTGTCGCCATATGGGGCGCCGCAGCTGGACGTCCCGTACCGGCTGAACACCAATGAGAATCCGTACCCGCCGTCGCCGGAGCTGGTCCAGGCGCTGGCCGACGCGTGCGGCGCCGCTGCCGCGTTGCTCAACCGCTACCCGGACCGGGACGCCACCGAGCTGCGCGCCGAGCTTGCGCGCTATCTGACGGCGGAGTCGGCGGCGCCGGGTCAGGTCCTCAGGGCCGAGCAAGTGTGGGCCGCCAATGGGTCCAACGAGGTGCTCCAGCAGCTGTGCCAGGCGTTCGGTGGCCCGGGACGGATCGGGCTCGCGTTCGAGCCCACGTATTCGATGCACGGCCTCATCGCGCTGGCGACGGCGACAGGTTGGGTCCGCGGCGAGCGGGATGCCGACTTCCGGGTCGACGTCGACGCTGCCCGGGCGGCGATCGCCGAGCACTCGCCCTCGCTGGTGTTCCTGTGTTCGCCCAACAATCCGACCGGCACCGCTCTCGAACTGGACACGATCCGCGCGGTGTACGAAGCGAGCGAGCGCGCGATCGTGATAGTCGACGAGGCGTATGCGGAGTTTCGGCGGGCGGGGGTGCCGAGCGCTGTGACTCTGCTGCCGGATTGCCCGCGCCTGGTCGTGACGCGCACGATGAGCAAGGCGTTCGCGTTCGCCGGCGCCCGGGTCGGGTATCTCGCCGCGGCGCCCGAGATCGTTGAGGCGCTGCAGCTGGTGCGGCTGCCCTACCACCTGTCCTCCCTGACACAGGCGGCGGCGCGGGTCGCGCTGGCCTACTCGGGTGAACTGCTGGCCAGCGTCGAGGCCCTGCGCGTGCAGCGTGATCGGCTGCTGGTCGAGCTCCCGGCGCTCGGCTGCCCGGTCGTCGCCAGCGATGCCAATTTCGTGCTCTTCCAGGTTCCCGGCGATCAACGGTCGACCTGGGATGCGCTGCTGGAGCGCGGCGTGTTGGTGCGCGACGTGGGGTTGGCCGGATGGCTACGCGTCACTGCCGGGACCCCTGTGGAAATGGACGCGTTCCTGTCGGAACTCCGAGGTCTGATGGCCGCACGAAACGGTTCGAGGGTGGGGGCGGCGTGACCCGTACGGCGAGAATTGAACGTACGACCAAGGAGTCGTCCGTGCTGATCGAGCTGGAGCTCGACGGCACCGGGCGGGCCGAGTCCGACACCGGCGTGCCGTTCTACGACCACATGGTGGCCCAGCTCGGCAAACACGCGGGATTCGATCTGCGCGTGGTCACCAAGGGCGATCTCGACGTCGACATTCACCACACGGTGGAAGACACGTCGATCGCGATCGGCTCCGCGCTGCGCGAGGCCCTCGGTGACAAGTCGGGGATCCGCCGTTTCGGTGACGCGCTGGTTCCGCTCGACGAAGCGCTCGTCAGTGCTGCCGTCGACCTGTCGGGCCGTCCATATTGCGTCCACCAGGAGCCCGAAGGGCTGGCTCCGATGATCGGCACCTACGACACGACCCTCACCGGCCACATCTGGGAGTCCTTCACGGCGGCGGCTGCCATCGCGCTGCACGTGCGGGTGCTTTCGGGTCGCAATGCCCACCACATCGTCGAGGCGCAGTTCAAGTGCGTGGCGCGGGCTTTGCGTGACGCCGTGGCGCTCGATCCGCGCGGTGGCGGCATTCCGAGCACGAAGGGTGTGCTGTGAGCCGGCCGACGGTCGTCGTGCTCGATTACGGCTCGGGCAACCTGCGTTCCGCCGAGCGGGCCTTGCAGCGGGCGGGTGCTGACGTGACCGTAACCGCTGATCTGCGGGCGGCCGCCGCGGCAGATGGCCTCGTGGTGCCCGGCGTGGGCGCATTTGCCGCCTGCGCCCGGGGGATCCGGGCGGTCGGGGGCGACACCGTCATCGCCGAGCGCGTAGCCGCAGGTCGGCCGGTGCTCGGGATCTGCGTCGGCATGCAGGTGCTCTACGAGGCGGGTGAGGAGCACGGGGTCCGTACTCGGGGGCTCGGTCTGCTGCCCGGAGAGGTGCTGCGCCTCGAAGGGGCGACGGTGCTGCCCCACATGGGGTGGAACGTTGTCTCCGCGGCTCCCGGTTCGAAGCTTTTCGCCGGGGTCGAGAGCGAGCGTTTCTACTTCGTCCACTCGTACGCGGCCCCGGCCCGTCCCGGCGATACCGCGGCGGAGCACGGGTCGCTGTTCGCTGCTGCCGTTGAGGAAGGTCCGTTGGCTGCCACCCAGTTTCACCCCGAGAAGAGCGCTGACGCCGGCGCCCGCGTGCTCGCCAACTGGCTGGGTCAGCTGTGAGCCTGATCCTGCTACCGGCCGTCGACGTGACCGCCGGGCAGGCGGTCCGCCTCGTGCAGGGTGAGGCGGGCAGCGAGACGGGTTACGGCGATCCGCTCGAAGCTGCGCTGCGCTGGCAGCAGGACGGTGCGCAGTGGGTCCATCTGGTCGATCTCGACGCGGCGTTCGGGCGTGGCCACAACCGTGAGCTGCTGGCGCAGGTCGTCGGCAAGCTCGACATCGCGGTGGAGCTTTCCGGTGGCATTCGTGATGACGTCTCGCTGGATGCGGCGCTCGCTACGGGAGCCGCGCGGGTCAATGTCGGCACGGCCGCGCTCGAGGATCCGGAATGGGTACGCCGGGCGATCGCCCGCGTCGGTGACCGCATCGCCGTCGGGCTCGATGTGCGCGGCACCACGCTGGCGGCACGCGGTTGGACGCGCGAAGGCGGGGAGCTGTTCGACGTCCTCGCCCGACTCGACGCCGATGGCTGCGCGCGTTACGTCGTTACCGATGTGCGCCGCGACGGCACGCTTACCGGGCCTAACGTCGAGCTGCTGGCGAGCGTCACGGCGGCGACTGACCGGCCGGTGGTCGCGAGCGGCGGGGTCAGCACGCTGGCCGACCTGGACGCGATCTCGGCGATCGCCGGGGTCGAGGGAGCGATCGTCGGCAAGGCGCTGTACGCGGGGGCGTTCACGCTGCCGGAAGCCCTCGCTGCCACCCGATGAGCTGCTGCTCATGACGGTGGCCGTGCGGGTCATCCCGTGCCTGGACGTCGACGCGGGCCGGGTCGTGAAGGGCGTCAACTTCCGCTCGCTGCGTGACGCTGGTGACCCGGTGGAGATGGCGCGGCTGTATGACGCCGAAGGCGCCGACGAGCTGGTGTTCCTCGACATCACGGCAAGCAGCGGTGACCGCGCGACGATGTACGACGTGGTGCGCCGCACCGCCGAGCAAGTGTTCATCCCGCTCACCGTCGGCGGGGGCGTACGCAGTCCGGATGACGTCGATCGGCTCCTTCGAGCCGGTGCCGACAAGGTCGGGATCAATACGGCGGCGATCGCGCGGCCGGGGCTGCTCACGGAGTGCGCCGAGCGTTTTGGACGGCAGTGCATCGTGCTTTCGGTCGACGCGCGCCGGACCGCGACCCCCGGTGAGACCCCGAGCGGTTACGAGGTCACCACCCATGGCGGCCGCCGCGGCACGGGCATCGATGCCGTCGAGTGGGCCGCCAGCGGAGCCGACCTCGGCGCCGGTGAGATCCTGCTCAACTCGATGGACGCCGACGGCACCAAGGCCGGTTACGACATTGAGATGTTGGAGGCCGTCCGCGGCGTCGTAGGGGTGCCGCTGATCGCCAGCGGAGGCGCGGGAGCGCTGGAGGACTTCGTTCCCGCCGTGCGCGCGGGTGCCGATGCCGTGCTTGCCGCGAGCGTTTTCCATTTCGGGGTGCTGCGGATTCACGACGTGAAGGACACGTTGCGGGCGGCCGGGCTGCCGGTACGCTGACGCGCAACCTTCGGGGTCAGGGGAGGGAGCCGGGCCCGCGGCCGAGGAGGCGGCTGGCGACGATCAGCCCGGTCACGGCGACGAGCGCCCACCCGCCGAGGACCAGCAGGGGTTCGGTCCACATCGCCGCCGGAAAGTACGCGGCAGTGCGCAACAGGCCGACTGTCGCGCCCGAGGGCAGCGCGCGTGACAGGAAACTGAACGGTTGCGGCAGCAACGCCGGGGCGACCGCGCCGCCGGACGACGTGTTGCCGAGCACGACGAAGAGCAGCCAGGTCGGGATGATCGCCCAACGGCCGATAAGCGTGGCCATCGCCGCGGCTACGGCCGTGGCGGTGATCATTTGTAACGCCAGGACGCCCCAGCCCTCGAAGAAGGGCACGGGCAGCGCGTGCAACACCCCCTTGACCACCGACACGAGCACCAGGCTGCCGATGACCGCGAGCCCGCCGGTGAACGCCAGCCACGGCGGCAGCGGGAGCGGCCGCGCGTTCGCGCGCAGTTGGAAGGTTGTGACGAAGCCCAAGATCGTGGCGCCGATCGTCAGATAGAACGACGCCAGTCCGGAGGGATCCTGGCTCGGTAGTGGATGGGTGTCCCTGATCGCCAGCGCGGTCCTGGCGCTGTTCGCCGCTTGGGGCAGGGCGGTCGACAGCACCCTGGCCACGCTGGGGCCGGAGGCGCTGGACAGGAGCACGGTGACCGACCGCGTGCTGCTGGCGCCGAAGACGAGCGCGAGATAAACCTCCTGGCGGTCGATGGCCCGCTGGGCTGCTCGCCGGGTCGGGTAGCTGCGCAGGATCAAGCCCTTGCTGGCAGCGGTCTCCAGGGCCGAGACGAAGGGGCCGCGCTCCGGCGCGGAACCCACGACTGCCGTAGTGATCCGTCTGGCCACCGGCCGTCCGAGCGCGTCGATGTAGCTGAACACGAATAGCGAGCCCATCGCGAAGCCGATCAGCACGATGACCAGGGCACGCCGGTACGGCGCGTGGGTCGCGAGGTGGCGCGGGTGCAGCGGGGGCCAGTCACGGTTGGGGTCTGGCTCGGGCTCGCCTGGGTCCGCCGCAGCGGACTGCCGGGGTTGCATCGGTGACGTCATCTGGCCTCCGCGGGCCGGCGGCCGATTTCGCCCGGACCGACAATTTCACCCAAACCGCCGATACCCCAAACCAACTTGGCACTGCTTCTGTCGGACCGTCCAGGCATGCTGTCGGACGTGCCCGGTGATCCTGCCCTTACGCCAGGCAGCCCTTCCAACCCAGCTCGCGACCACGAGGATAGTCGCCGGCAGGGCGTGGTGCTGCGCGGCTTTGCCGTGCTCTACCGCGGCGTCGCCCAGCATCCCGGCGTGTTCACGATCGCCGTTCTCGGCAGCTCGCTGTGGGCGTTCATGACCGTCGGTCAGGCTTACGTTCTCGGCCGGATCACCCAGCACACAGTGCTACCCGCGTTCCGGGCGGGCCGAGTCGAATGGGGCGCGCTGGTCTCAGCGGCTCTGCTGGTGATGGCGGTCGCGGGGCTCAAGGCGGTCGGAATTGCTGGGCGGCGCATCTACGCGGGCCGGCTGCAGTACGAGCTGGGCGCCAGCTACCGGCGCCGGATCGCGGAGCGATACATCGCCCTTCCGCTGCGCTGGCATCAGGCCCGCCCGACCGGTCGCCTGCTGTCGGTCGCCAATTCTGACGTGGAGCAGACCTGGGAGCCGATGGCGCCCATGCCGATGGCCGTGGGTGTGGTCGTGATGCTGGTCGTCACGCTTGGCGTCCTGCTGACGACTGATCCACTGCTCGCCGTCGTCGGCGGGGTCATGTTCCCGATGATCGGTGGGCTCAACGTCGTCTACAGCCGCCGGCTGGCACCGCTGATGATCCGGGCCCAGGAGCTGCGGGCCGAGGTCAGCGGCCTGGCACACGAGAGTTTCGACGGCGCCCTCACGGTCAAGGTGCTCGGCCGGGCCGAGGAGGAGACCGAGCGGTTCGCCGAGCTGGCGCGGGAGTTGCGTGATGCGCTGGTACGGGTGGGGCGGCTTCGCGGGCTGTTCGATCCGGCGCTCGAGGCATTGCCCAACCTGTCGGTGCTCGTGGTGCTTTTCGTGGGCGGCCTGCGCGTCTCGTCGGGTTCGCTCGATCCCGGCGGCCTGGTACGCGTGGCCTACTTGTTCACGTTGCTGACGTTTCCGATCCGGGCCATCGGCTGGTTGCTCGCTGATCTGCCGCGCGCTGTGGTCGGTTGGGAGCGCATGCACGAGGTCATCGACGCCGATGACAGCATGCCGTTCGGGACGAAGAAGCTGCCGTCCGCCGAGTCTGACGCGCCGGCAGGTCTGACAGCGGACCGGGCCAGCTTCGGCTACGGCGCCGAGCCTATCCTGTCCGGCATCACGCTCGACATCCAGGCGGGCCGCACGGTGGCGATCGTGGGGCCGACGGGCGCTGGGAAGTCGACGCTCGCGAGCCTGTCGCTGCGGCTGCTGGATCCGGACACGGGCGCGCTTGCGCTCGACGGGATCAACCTGCGGGAGCTGGCGCCCGGCGAGCTGGCCAAGGCCGCCGCGCTCGTGCCGCAGGGAGCGTTCCTGTTCGACGACACGGTCCGTGGCAACCTGACGCTCGGCGCCGATATCTCGGATTCCGTCGTCGCCGATGCCCTTCGCGTCAGCCAGGCCGAGACGTTCGTCGACCACCTGCCGCACGGCCTCGACACCCTGGTCGGCGAGCGCGGGACGACCTTGTCCGGAGGCCAGCGTCAGCGGCTGGCGTTGGCGCGCGCGCTGGCGCACCGTCCGCGGTTGCTCGTGCTCGACGACGCGACCTCGAGTGTCGACCCGCGTATCGAGCGCGCCATCCTTGCGGGACTTCGCGAGTCGGCTGCCACGGTCGTCGTGATCGCCTACCGGCAGGCAACGATCGCGCTGGCCGACGAGGTGGTCTACATCGAATCCGGCCAGATCCATGGCCGCGGAACTCACGATCAGCTCATGGCGACGGTTCCCGGATACCGCGAGGTGCTCACGGCCTACGGCGCTGCCCACCCGGTCGACGCCCAGGGCGGCTCCGACGAGGAGTCGGCGGCATGACGACCCTCACGCAGCCGGAGTCGGCTTCCAAGATCGGCACCCGCGCTGCAGCGGATGCCGGAGGCACGATCGTCACCTTTCGGCGCGCCTTCCAGATGGCCCCGGAGTTCGTACGCGGGATCGGCCTCACACTGTTTCTCGCTGTGCTTTCGACGGCCGGCCGCGTCGTGATCCCGATCGCGGTTCAGCAGACGATCGACCATGGTCTGGGCGGGAGTGGGGCGAGCGCGGGCAGCAAGGTCGACCTCGGTGCCATTCGATCCTCGCTGGCGCTGGCCGCAGTAGCGGTGTTTGTCACCGCGGGCGCCGCATACCTGCTCAACGTGCGGCTCTTTCGTTCCAGCGAATCCGGACTGGCGGCCCTGCGCATCCGCACGTTTCGCCACATCCACGACCTGTCGATGCTGCGGCAGGCGGCCGAACGCCGCGGCGGGCTGGTCAGCAGGGTGACGAGCGACGTCGACCAGGTGTCGAACTTTCTGCAGTTCGGCGGTATCCAGCTGCTCGTGAGCGTCCTGCAGCTCGCGTTGGCCACGATCTTGATGTTGTTCTACTCCTGGCCGCTGACGCTTCTCGTCTACGCGTGTTTCGCGCCGCTGGCGTGGCTCGCGAAGGTCATGTCGCTGCGCCTGGCGGCCGCCTACGGGGTGGTACGCGAGCGCGTGGCCATCGTGCTGTCGGCGGTGTCCGAGGCGGTCGTCGGCGCGGCCGTCGTCAAGGCATTTGGGGTTGGCGAGCGCACCGGGCAGCGCATCAACGTCGCGATCGGCCAACACCGCGATGCTGCCGTACGAGCGCAGCGGCTGGCGGCGCTCACGTTTTCCGGCGGGGAGTTGGTCGCCGGGCTGGCTAATGCTGGAGTCGTCGTCATGGGGGTGTGGCTCGGCGTCGGTGGCCACCTGACCGCTGGCCGGCTCGTGGCCTTCCTGTTCCTGGTGACACTGTTCGTCGGGCCGGTCCAGGTCGCCACCGAAACCTTGAACGAGGCCCAAAACGCGCTGGCGGGCCTGCGACGGGTGCTCGACGTGCTCGATACCCCGCTCGACATCACCGATCCGGCAGGCCACGACTCGGGAGGCTGTGCGCTGCCGCCGGGTCCGATCGACATCCGTTTCAGCGACGTGGGCTACGCCTATCCCGGCGGCCCGCTGGTGCTGCGCGACGTCGAGCTTTACATCGCTGCGCAAGCGCGGATCGCCATCGTCGGCGAGACGGGTAGTGGCAAGACCACGCTCGCCAAACTTCTCACCCGGCTGATCGATCCGACCTCGGGTGAGGTCCTGCTTTCCGGGGTCGCGTTGCGTGAGGTCACGTTCGAATCGCTGCGTTCGCGGGTCGTGATGGTGCCCCAGGATGGCCACTTGTTCGAGGCGTCCATCGCCGACAACGTCCGCTACGGCCGTCCGGACGCTTCTGACGACGACGTCAGGCAGGCCTTCGAGGAGCTCCGCCTTTCCGACTGGTTGGCGGGCCTGCCCGCCGGATTGGCCACCCCGGTCGGCCAGCGCGGGGAGTCGCTTTCGGCCGGGGAGCGTCAGCTGGTTGCCGTGGCGCGGGCCCATCTGGCCGGTCCTGACGTGCTGGTCCTCGATGAGGCGACGAGCGCCATCGATCCCGCGACGGAGATGAGATTGACAGCGGCTCTGGAGTCGCTCGCTCACGGTCGAACGACGATCACCATCGCTCACCGGCTGAAGGCCGCTGAGGTGGCCGACGAGATCGTGGTCGTCGACGCGGGCCGGATCGTCCAGCGCGGGCGTCACGCGGATCTGGTCGGCGTCCCGGGTGTCTACGCGAGGCTGCACGCCTCCTGGACCCATCCCCGATCACAGGGTCGTGGGTGACAATCGGGCCATGAGTACGCAGCCGCCGTGGCCGCCGTCTGACGACGAGTCCGCTGTTGGTGCTGACGCCACGCGCGAGATCGCCCGGCCGCAGGTGGCGGGCCAGCCGCCGACCGAGACGTCCCCCTGGGCCCGACCGGCGGGCCCGCTGGAGCCTGCGCCGCGCTTCGCCGGCCAGCCCTACGCCTACCAGCCGGACGCCTACCCGCCGGACGCCTACCCGCCGGACGCTGCGGGCAGCCAGTACGGCCAGCCGCTGAGCGACGGTTCGTGGCAGTCCCCGGATCCAGGCTTCGCTCCGCCCTACCCCGGCGGCTGGTCCCCGGTGCTGGCTCCCCAGTCTCCCCCGCGCCGGCGAGGCCTCTGGGCTTTGGTGGGGCTCCTCATCGTCGCGCTGGTCGCCGGGACCATCACCGCTGTTGCGGTGTCCTCGGACTCCAAGAAATCGTCGGCCACACCGTCGGCGCCCCTGCCGACCACGCCAGCCACTCCCGGCCCGAGCGCCTCCTCCCCGGCCAGCCCGTCTCCGAGTCCGACTCCATCGCTTCCAGGGCTAGGGCTCGTCCCGACCCCGCCAGCGCTGCTGGCGATCGGCTATCACGCGTATTCGCTGCGGCTGCTCGCGCAATCGGAGGTCTCGCTCGGCCCCGGCGAGGACGTGCAGTTCAAGCGCTACGGGCTTTCCCGGATCGTCGGCCTTCGCGCGCTCACGCTGGGCAATCCCGATCTCGAAGCGGACGACTGGGATGCCTCGATCAACATCCTGCGTTTCCGTGACGCCGCCTCCGCCAAGGCCGAGCTCGCGTACTCCAACGCGCAGAACTTGAAGTCGCCTGGCGCCAAGACCATCCCGCTGCCCGGCCTGCCGACCGCCACGGGTTTCCTCAACGCAGGCGACGCGACGACGGGCCTCGGCGTAGGCGCGTTTACGACCGTGGGGCGCTATCAGGTCGTGGTCATCCTCAACGGTCTCTCACCGAACCTGCCGAGCGATGGCAACCTCGTCGCGGCCGAGACAGCGCGCGTCATGAAGGCCATCCTGCCGGTCGCTGCCACCATCGAGCCGAAGGCGTCCGGTGGCAGCACCCCGCAGCCGCCAACCCTGCCGACGCCGACCCCCACGGGCACCCGGGCCTAGCCCACCCTGCAACCGGGCAAGCCGGCCCCCTGTCGCGCAACGGACACCCTCGACGGCTCAAATTCGAGGGTAACGTACACGAGCCCGCGTTACGGTGCAGTTACCGGTATCTGTAGATGAGCTGAGAGCGGGGGAGTCGTCGTGGGCCTGCTCGTCATCAGCGCCAACTTTCTCGCCGGGTTGGTCATCGTGACGTTGGTGGCGTGGGGGGTCGTGGTGTGGCGCGGCCGCCGGCGGCGCTGGAAGAGCGCGACCGGCTTCAGCGTGCTGGCGCTCGTGCTCTCGCTGCTGACTGTCGCCGACTTCGTCAATGCCCATTACGCCTTCCTGCCGCGAGTGGCTGACGTGCTCGGCCTGCGCACCTGGCCGACGGCGCGGCTTGTCGACGTGGCCCAGCCCATCGGCGCGCCCAACGACATCCATCCCGAGGGAGCCGTCGTCGGAGTGAAACTGCCCGGCAAGCAAAGCGGATTCGGCGCGCCGGAGGCACTGGTCTACTTCCCGCCGCAATACTTCGCGGAGCCGAACCGGCGGTTCCCGGTCGTCTACCTGCTCCATGGATCCCCGGGTGCGCCGGTCGACTGGTTTCGGGCCGCCCGGGCGTCCGATGCGGGGCTGGCCGTCGCGCGTAGCGGCCACCCGGTCATCTTGGTGGCCCCGCGGGCCAGCCGTGACTGGACCGATGACAGCGAGTGTGTCGACCGTCCGAACGAACACATCGCCACCTACGTGGTCAACGACGTCGTGAGGGAGATCGACGCGCGGTTCCGTACGATCCCCAACCGTTCCGGTCGGGCACTCGCCGGCAACTCGGCCGGCGGCTACTGCGCCCTCAATCTGGGCCTGCGCAACCGCCAGCAGTTCTCCGCGATCGTCGACCTGTCCGGCTTCGATCGCCCGACCCACGACGGTGGCCTCAAGGGCTTGTTCGGCAACCGTCCCGACCTCGCGAGCGTGGCAGCGGCCAACACGCCCGCCCAGTACGTCACCACGCTGCCGCCTTCGCCGTCGGTCAAGCTCTGGCTCGACTGCGGGCGAAGCGATGCCAGCGCCCGGCGCGACACGTTCAACATTGCCCAGCAGTTGGCGGCCCGCGGCTTCGATGTGGTGTTGCGGCTCCGTCCCGGCGGCCACGATTACGGCGTCTGGCGGCCTGCCCTGATGGAGGGGCTGCAGTGGGCCGCTACCAACCTCGTCCGGGGTTAAATCACTATTTCTTCGTGGAAATGGCGCCCGAAGGCGCACCTGGCGCCTGCGGGCGCCGCGTTTTAACAAGCGGCTGGCAAGGCTACGGGCTGGCAAGATGGATGCGTGATCCGTCCCAGCTCTCTCGATCCCGCCGTCGCCGATCGGCTCAAGCGTGACCCTGCCGGCCTGATCCCCGCGGTTGCCCAGCAGTACGACACCGGCGAGGTGCTCATGCTCGGGTGGATGGACGACGAGGCGCTGCATCGCACGCTCACGACCGGCCGCTGTACGTACTGGTCGCGTAGCCGGCAGGAGTACTGGGTCAAGGGTGAGACGAGCGGCCACCAGCAGTGGGTGAAATCGGTGGCGCTCGACTGCGACGGCGACACGTTGCTGGTCAAGGTCGATCAGGTGGGGGCGGCCTGCCACACCGGTGACCGCACCTGCTTCGACGCCGCTGACCTCGGCGCGGTGGTGGGTGCTCGGCCGGCTGCTGGTGGACAAGCCACCGCAAAAGCGTCGTGAGCGACGGCTCGTTCTTTCCCGACGCTGCCGAGTTCGCCCGGCTCGCCGCCGACTACCCGGTGGTTCCGGTGACCCGGCGGGTGCTCGCTGATGGCGAGACGCCAGTGGGCGTCTACCGCAAGCTCGCCGGGGGACCGGGGACCTTCCTGCTGGAGTCGGCCGAAAACGGGCGCAGTTGGTCGCGTTACTCGTTCATCGGCGTGCGCTCGCAGGCCACGCTGACCGAGCGCGGCGGCGAGGCGGTCTGGCTCGATGACCCGCCGCCCGGCGTGCCGCTGACCGGCGATCCCCTCGAGGTGCTCCGCGCGTGCGCCAAAGCCCTGCGGGCACCGCGACTTTCGGGAATGCCGCCGCTGATGGGCGGCCTGGTGGGCTACCTCGCGTACGACTTCGTACGTCGCATCGAGCGGCTTCCGACGATCGCCAAGGATGACTTGCAGCTGCCTGAGCTGGGGCTGTTGCTCGCGACCGACCTCGCCGTGCTTGATCATTCTGATGGTTCGTGTCTGCTCGTCTCCAACGTCTTCCCGGCCGCCGCCGTTTCAGTGGAGCAGGCGTACGCGGATGCCACCGGGCGGCTCGAAGCGATGACGGCGGCCCTGGCTCAGCCGGCTGCTCCGTCGGTGGCGGTCATCGGGGGCCTCGATGCGAGCGGGCCCGGTGCGGGCGTCGAGGTGGAGTTCCGCAGTCGCACCTCTAACGCCGACTACCTGCAGTCCGTCGAGACCGCGCTTGAAGCGATTCGGGCCGGCGACATCTTCCAGGTGCAGGTCGGTCAGCGCTTCGAGGTGACGACCGACGCCGACCCGCTCGACGTCTACCGCATGCTGCGCACGAGCAACCCGAGCCCGTACATGTATCTGCTGCGCCTCGCCGGCAGCGGCGCGGAGCACACCGGCGCGGGCGCGGCCACCCTCGACGTCGTCGGTTCGAGTCCGGAGTCGCTGGTCACCGTCACCAGCGAGCTGTCCGGCGTCAGCGCCCGCCTGCATCCCATCGCCGGCACCCGCCCGCGCGGGGCGACCGAAGAGAAGGACGCCGCGCTCGCGGCCGAGTTGATGAACGATCAGAAAGAGCGTGCCGAACACGTGATGCTCGTCGACCTCGGTCGCAACGATCTCGGCCGGGTTTGCCAGTCCGGAACGGTCCGGGTGGTGCAATTCGGGGCCATCGAGCGCTTCTCCCACGTGATGCACATCGTGTCGACGGTGGTCGGCGCCGTGCGCGAGGGCCTCGACGCGGTCGACGTGCTCGCCGCCTGCTACCCGGCGGGGACGCTGAGCGGGGCGCCGAAGGTGCGCGCCATGGAGTTGATCGACGAGCTGGAGCCGGTACGCCGGGGCATCTACGGCGGGGGAGTCGGCTACCTCGACTTCAGCGGCGACCTCGACTTCGCGATCGCGATTCGCACCGCGGTCATGCGCGAGGGCAAGGCATACGTGCAGGCGGCGGCTGGCATCGTCGCCGACAGCCAACCCGATTTCGAGGAAGCGGAGACCCGTCACAAGGCCCGCGCCGTCCTGCGGGCTCTTGCCCTCGCCGAGACCTTGCGGCCGGCGACCGACCCAGCGCCCGTCCAGGGGCCGTGAAACCGCCTGAGGCGCCGGCCCGGCGGGGCCTCCCGCGCAGCGCCATGCTTGCCGGGCTGGGCATCGTGGCAGGCGCGATCGTTGTCCTGCTCTCGTCATCGCCTACCTGGCTACGCGTGTCGCTGCGTGACAGCGCAGGTCAGGTGCGGCTGACGGGCCGCGATGTTGCGGCCGCAGCGGTTCCGCTCGCGCTGGTTTCGGCCGCCGGACTGATCGCGCTGATTTTGGTACGCACGTGGGCCCGCCGGCTCCTCGCCATCCTCATCGCGGCCGCCGGAGCAGGGATTATGGTAGCGGCCGCGGGCGTCCTGGCCGACCCGGCGGCTGCTGCACGCCACGAACGCAAAGTGCGGGTCGGCGGCCAGTTCGCCAAGGCGACCGTCGGTGCGCCGCCCTACGTTTGCCTGTTCGCAGCGGCGCTGGTCGTGGCCGGGGCGCTGCTGGCGGGCTTGACCTGCGGAGGCTGGCCAGCGCCGGCCAGCCGCTTTGAACGCGAGAGCCGGGAAAGCGGGCAAAGCCCGGAGGGCACGGCGCCGGCGGGCGTCAACGAGGGCCCGGGTCGGCCAACCGACACGTGGGATGCGCTCGAAAAGGGTGAAGATCCGACCGCGGGCTGAGACGCTGTCACCAGCCCGCGGCGACCGCCTGACGGGAGCCCACGGGAAGAAGGACATTGCGACATGACCGAGCCCTACGGTCCTCCACCGGAGCAGCAGCCCTACGGCCAGCAGCCCTACGGACCTCCTCCCGGCCAGCAGCCCTACGGCCACCAGCCATATGGCCAGCCCGGTGGCTTCGGCCAACCGCCCTACGGGCCTTCGGGTGGTTACGGCCAGGCCCCGCCACCGTCGGTCAACACCGCCAGCATCCTGCTGTTCATCGCCGGCGGGTTCGGGCTGCTCGGCGCCCTCCTGCTTTTTGCCCTCGGGACCATCGTGGCCTGGGTGGCGATTCTCGCGATCTTCGTGCTGGCCATCGCGGTCGCTGAGATTTACACCGGGCTGCAGCTGCGCAAGCTCGTCCCCTGGGCGCGCACGGTGACCATCGTCCTGGCGGGCATCGGCGCGCTCTTCGGCATCGTCTCGCTGTTTCGCGGCGGCTACTCGTCGATCATCGGTATCGCACTTGACATCTACGTCGTGTACCTGATGTATCGGCCCGACACGCTGCAGGCGTTCCCGGCCTCGCGCCGTCCCGGCGGGATCTGATCGCCTACCGTTCCAGGGGTGGCCGACACCGGAGGCGCGGGAGGCGCTAAAGGGCTGGTGCTCGTCGTTGAGGACGAGGCACACATCAGCGACCTCCTTCGGCTCTATTTGCGTCGCGAAGGCTTTGGTGTCCACGTCGAGGCCGACGGGCAGGCCGGCTTGTCCGCGGCGCGCTCGCTGCGCCCGGTCGCCATCGTGCTCGACGTCGGACTGCCCACGCTGGACGGCACGGAGGTGTGCCGGGCGCTGCGCGCCGAAGGAAACTGGACCCCGGTGTTGTTCGTCACGGCCCGCGACGACGAGGTCGACCGGATCCTCGGCCTCGAACTCGGCGCTGACGACTACGTCACCAAACCGTTCTCACCCCGGGAGATCGTTGCCCGGGTGAAGGCGGTCCTGCGTCGCTCGTTGGGCTCCACGGGCGACGCTCCAGCGCTCACCGTCGGCGCCGTCACGCTGGACCCGTCGCGCCGTTCCGTGACGGCCGGCGAGAGCCCGGTGGCGTTGACCGCGACCGAGTTCGACCTGCTCGCGATGCTGCTGCGCCGCCCGGGCCGGGTTTATACGCGAGAACAGCTGCTGTCCGAAGTGTGGGGCTACGAGGCGGCGGCCGGCACCCGCACGGTCGACGTTCACGTGGCTCAACTGCGCGCCAAGCTCGGCAATCACAGCCCGCTGCGCACGGTCCGCGGCGTCGGCTACACGGCCGGCGGCTGACGCGTTGGTCGCATCGCCGGGTCGCCGGCCTGCGCGTCGCCGGGCGGGCCTGGCGTCACGCATCATCCTGCTGACGACAGCGGTCGCCGGGCTGGCTGTCCTCGTCGTCGGGCTGGTCTCCATCGGCCTCCTGCACGGGATCAGCGACACCGAAGCGCGCCAGCAGCTCGGGCGCCAGGCGGATGGATACGCCGCCATCGTCGACGTCAGGCGGGTCGCTTTTCCACGGCTTCAATACGTCCTCGGCCAGCAGAACGTCCTGCTCGAGGCCGTCGATTCCAGTGGAGCCGGCTGCGGCCGCCGGGCGCTGGCGCTGCCGCCTGCGGTCTCCGCGTTGTTGGCGAGCGGGAAGCCGGTCAGCGCGGTGGCGCGACTGAACGGTACCCGGCGCTACATCGAGGGCAGGCCGCTGGCTGCCTCGCAGGCCAGTGGCACGCCGATCGCCGGCTGCCAGGCCACCGGCATCGTGCTCCTGCAGAGCGCAGGCCAGGCGCGCGTACTGGCTGATCCGCTGCGAAACCGGCTGCTGATCGCCCTGGGTATCGGCTTGCTGGGCGCAGCCATCGCGGGCGCGCTGCTAGCGGCTCGGTTGGCACGTCCGCTGCAACATGCGGCGGCGGCGGCCCGGGCGCTGGCGGGAGGGCGCCGCGATGTTGCTGTCGTCCCGGAGGGTCCCGCCGAGGTGGCGGAAGTCGCTGACGCGCTCAACGGGTTGGCGTCAGCGCTGTCCCGCAGCGAGGGACGGCAGCGGGAGTTCCTGCTGTCGATCTCGCATGAGTTACGTACGCCGCTGACGGCCGTCGCCGGTCACGCCGAGGCGCTCGCCGACGGGGTCATCGAGGGTGACGACACCCGGGCTGCCGGCGGCGTGATCCTGTCCGAGGCCCAGCGGCTGAACCGCCTGGTGTCCGATCTACTCGACCTCGCGCGGCTCGGCGCTGACGATTTCCGTATCGATCGGGAGCAGACCGACCTTCGGGCGCTGGTGGCGGGGGCCGCGCAGGTGTGGCGTCCGCGCTGCGCCGCCGAGGGCGTTGAGCTGCGCCTCGAACTTTCGCCCGGACCGCTGGTCATCCTGACCGATGGCGGCCGCGTCCGCCAGATCTTGGATGGGCTGGCCGAAAATGCCCTGCGGGTCGTCCCGAGCGGCGCCCCCATCGTCTTCGCGGTCGGTCAGGTGCCGGGATTTGCGGTCTTGCAGGTGCGCGACGGCGGTCCGGGACTCACCGACGACGACTTCACCGTCGCCTTCGAGCGCTCCGCGCTGTACGACCGCTATCGGGGGGTGCGACGGGTCGGCACCGGCCTGGGGCTGGCCCTCGTCGCCGGACTCGCGGCGGCGCTCGGAGGGGCCGCCTCCGCCGGCCGGGCGCCCGAGGGCGGCGCCGCGTTCACGATCCACCTGCCCCTCGGGGGGAGCTGACCCAGCTGATCCACCGCAGGGGCGCCGAATCAGGTGCGCCTCGGGCGTTCAACCTCGTTCCGATTGGTGTCGAAACCCAAGTAGAGATTAAAAGAAGCTCTATTATGTTGCTCTACAAAGTCGACACACTTGGAGTCAGCTGATGCACGTCGATCTGCTGGTCGCGCTGGCGGGGTTGTTCGTCGGCTTTGTCGTGGGACTCACCGGCATGGGCGGCGGCGCCCTCATGACGCCGATGCTCGTCCTGCTGTTCGGGATCCAGCCGCTGGCGGCCGTCAGCAGCGACCTGGTGGCTTCGCTGTGCATGAAGCCGGTCGGCGGCCTCGTCCATCTACGCCGCGGAACCGTCCATAAGGAACTTGTCACGTGGCTCGTCCTGGGCTCGGTGCCGTCGGCGTTCGGCGGAGTGCTCATCCTTCGATCGCTGGGTCACGGGACTGGCGTCCAGGACGCGGTCAAGATCGCGCTCGGCGTCGCGTTGCTGGTAGCCGTCGCCATGATGGTGTTCAAGGCCTCGCTCGACGTGCGGCGCCGGGTCCTGCTCGGCCCCGCCTCGACCGAGCCAGCCGGCCGTATTGAGGTAAAGCGGGCGGCCACGGTCGCGATTGGTGCTGTCGGCGGCCTCGTCGTCGGTATGACGTCGGTCGGCTCCGGATCGCTGATCATCGTCGCGTTGCTGCTGCTCTACCCGGCCTTGAAGACCGGTGACCTGGTCGGCACCGACCTCGTGCAGGCCGTACCGCTGGTCGGAGCCGCCGCCCTCGGCCACATTCTCTTCGGGAACTTCTCGTTCGGGCTGACCGCGTCGATCCTGATCGGCAGCATGCCGGGCGTGTACATCGGCGCCCGCGCATCAGCCGTAGCACCCAGCTGGATCATTCGCCGCGCCATCGCGGTTGTTCTGACGGCCAGCGCCCTCAAGCTGCTCGACGTCCCGACCGCGACGGTGGGCTACGTCCTGCTCGGCGCGGTCATCGTGGGCCCGTTCATTTGGATACGCGTGCGACGCGTGATCAAGGACGCAGCGACGAATCGGGCAGCTCAGGCTGCCGAACACATTCCCGTCGCAGCGGCGTAGCGCCGCTCGGTTCAGCGGCGGCTGTCGGCCCGCCCGTACGATCGGGTGGTGGCTGCCACCGTCCTCGACGACATCCTTGTCGGCGTCCGCGCCGATCTCGCCGAGCGTGAAGCGCGCCGCCCCTGGTCCTCCATCGATGCGGATGCATTAGCCGCCGCCCCGGCGCGTGACGCGCTAGCCGCACTGTCCGGCGCAGGCGCTTCGCTGATCGCGGAGGTGAAGCGCCGCTCGCCGAGCAAGGGTGAGCTGGCCACCATCGCCGACCCGGCGGCGCTCGCACAGGCGTACACGGCCGGCGGGGCAGCAGCGATCAGCGTTCTCACCGAGCAGCGGCGCTTCGGTGGTTCGCTCGCCGACCTCGATGCCGTCCGCGCGGCGGTCGACATCCCCGTCCTGCGCAAGGACTTTGTCGTGACGGCCTACCAGGTGGCTGAGGCCCGGGCTCACGGCGCCGATCTCGTGCTGCTGATCGTGGCTGCTCTCGAGCAATCGCTGCTGGCTGACCTCGCCGCCCTGATCGCCGAGTACGGCATGACCGCGCTGGTCGAAGTCCATGACAAGGCCGAGGTGGAGCGCGCAGCCGCCATCGGTGCGCGGCTCATCGGGGTCAACGCTCGCGATCTGCGCACCCTGCAGGTCGACCGCGGTGCCTTCGCGCGGCTCAGGCCGCTCATTGCGGCCGATGCGTTGGCGGTGGCCGAGTCTGGTGTACGCGGACCCGATGACGTGCGTGAATACGCGGAGGCGGGGGCTGATGCGGTGCTTTCCGGGGAGGCCTGCGTGAGCGGGGCCGATCCGCGCGCCACGGTCAGCGAACTCGTCGCCGCTGGTACGCCCGCCGCCCAGGCAGCGCGATGACCGCCGGGGCAGCGTCGCCCGGCACCGTCCCTGACGAGACCGGTCACTTCGGCCCGTACGGCGGACGCTTCGTCCCCGAGGCCCTGGTCGCCGCGCTGGATGAGTTGATCGCGGAATACGCATCCGCCCGCTCCGACCCGGCTTTCACGGCCGAACTCGACGGGCTCCTGTCCAGCTACGCGGGCCGTCCGACCCCGATCACAGAGGCGAGGCGGCTTACGGAGGCCGCGGGCGGTGCGCGGATCCTGCTGAAGCGCGAGGACCTGGCTCACACCGGCTCCCACAAGATCAACAACGTGCTGGGCCAGGCGCTGCTGACCGTCCGCATGGGCAAGAAGCGCGTGATCGCCGAGACCGGCGCGGGCCAACACGGCGTCGCGACGGCGACCGCATGTGCCCTGTTCGGCCTGGAATGCGTTGTCTACATGGGCGAGGAGGACACCGTCCGGCAGGCGTTGAACGTGGCCCGCATGCGCCTGCTCGGCGCCACCGTCATCGCGGTGACGAACGGCAGCCGCACCCTCAAGGACGCCATCAACGAGGCCATGCGTGACTGGGTCACTAACGTCGACACCACCCACTACTGCATCGGTTCGGTGATGGGGCCACACCCGTTTCCCATGATGGTGCGCGATTTTCAGCGGGTGATCGGCGTCGAAGCACGGGCCCAGATGCTGGAACTGACAGGGCGGTTGCCCGACGCGATCGTGGCCTGCGTCGGCGGTGGTTCCAACGCGCTCGGCATCTTCCACCCGTTCATCGGTGACGCCGGGGTGCGCCTGCTCGGCTGCGAAGCCGGCGGAGACGGCATCGCAAGCGGGCGCCACGCCGCGACCGTTGCCGGCGGGTCGGTGGGCGTCATCCACGGCATGCGGACCTACCTCCTGCAGGACGAGGACGGCCAGACCCAGACGACGCATTCGATCAGCGCGGGCCTGGACTACCCCGGGGTCGGCCCCGAACACTCCTGGCTGCATGACAACGCGCGGGCCGAGTACATCCCGGTCAATGACGATGCGGCGATGCGGGCGTTTCGGGTGCTGGCGGAGACCGAGGGGATCCTGCCGGCCATCGAAAGTGCACACGCCATCTCCGGCGCGCTGGATCTTGCCGCGACGATGGACCGCGAGCAGCTCGTCCTGGTCAACCTCTCGGGTCGCGGCGACAAGGACGTCGATACCGCCGCCCGCTGGTTCGGGCTGGTGACCGGCGAGGAAGTCGCTGAAGCCGAGCTTGCCAAGGACGTCGCCGAAGGCGAGGGGGAGGGCTGGTGAGCCCGCTGGAGACCATCAACCCGGTCAAGACGCTTCAGGCCGCGTTCGCCGCAGCCCGCGGCGAGCAGCGCGCCGCCCTGGTCGGCTACCTCCCGGCCGGGTTCCCGTCGATCCCGGGTGCGCAAGCGGCGCTGGAGGCGATGGTTGAGGGTGGTCCGCAAGGCGGCGTCGACATCGTCGAGGTGGGGCTGCCGTACTCCGATCCCCTGATGGACGGCCCCGTCATCCAGCAGGCGGTGCAGCAGGCGCTCGATGCGGGGCTTCGCATCCATGACGTGATCGACACCGCGACGGCGCTCGCCTCCCGGGTGGCGACGGTCGTCATGACGTACTGGAACCCCGTGGAGCGCTACGGCGTCGAGCGTTTCGCCGAAGCGTTGGCTGCCGGTGGCATTGCCGGGGTGATCACGCCTGACCTGGTGCCGGACGAGGCCGGTCCGTGGTTGGCAGCGGCCGCCAAGTACCGGCTCGACCCGGTTTTCCTGGTAGCGCCGTCATCGACCGAAGCCCGGCTGCGTCTGGTCGCCGAAGCCACCCACGGGTTCATCTACGCGGCCTCCGCGATGGGCGTCACCGGCGCTCGCGCCTCGATCGGTTCGGCGGCGGCTGAGCTGGTCGCGAGGGTGCGCAAGGTGACCGATAAGCCGGTCGCCGTGGGGCTCGGGGTCTCCAACGGTGAGCAGGCCGCAGAGGTCGCGGGCTACGCCGACGGGGTGATTGTCGGCTCTGCTTTCGTACGCGCGCTGCTCGACGCGCCCACAGAGGCGGCAGGTGTCGCGGCCGTCCGAGACCTGGCTGGTGAGCTCGCCGCGGGGGTGCGTCGCCGATGAGCCTCATCATGGCGTCGATCCCGAGCCCGTCCCAGGGTGTCGTGCATCTCGGCCCGATTCCGCTGCGTGGTTACGCGCTCTGCATCGCCATCGGGGTCATCGTCGGTGTGGTGATCGCGGATCGGCGCCTGCGGGCCCGCGGAGCTGCCGCCGGGGCCGCGGCCGACATCGCGACCATCGCCGTGCCGTTCGGCATCGTGGGGGCACGGCTGTACCACGTCATCACGACGCCCGATCCGTACTTCGGCAAGGGCGGCCACCCGATCGAAGCGCTGTATATCTGGCGCGGCGGCCTCGGCATTTGGGGCGCTATCGCCGGCGGTTTCCTCGGGGCGGTCCTTGTACTGCGACGCCGCAAGATCCCGATCAGCATCGCGGCTGACGCCTTCGCCCCCGGCTTGGCTGTCTCGCAGGCCATCGGTCGCTGGGGCAACTGGTTCAACCAGGAGCTTTACGGGCGGCCGACGACGCTGCCCTGGGCGGTGCGTATCGACCCGTCCCATCGCGAGGTGGGCTACGAGAACGTCGCGACCTACCAGCCGACTTTCCTGTACGAGTCGCTGTGGTGTCTCGGCGTGGCGGCTTTGGTGATCTGGGCTGACCGGCGCTTCCGGCTCGGCGGGGGGCGGGCGTTCGCCCTCTACGTCGCGGCCTATACGGCCGGCCGGGCCTGGATCGAGGCGCTGCGGATCGACACCGCTCACAAGTTCTTTGGCCTGCGGCTCAACGACTACGTCAGCATCATCGTTTTCCTGCTGGCGGTCGCTTACCTGATCAAGAATCGGGGCCGGGGTGATGTGGCCTTCGAGACGCAATCCAGCGGCACCGCGACGGTCGACCTCACCAAGAAGCGGGTTTCGAGCGTTTCCGATTCTGCGGGTGAGCTTGCGGATAGGCCTGCAGTCGAGTCCGACGCAGAGCCCGGCGCAGAGCCGAGCGAGGAGCACGCCGATACGGCTACCCGGGCCGCGCCCGACTCCTAGCTGGCGAGTTCGGTCTGCTCAGCCTCGCGGGGCCGGACCGGACCGGAGTTCAGCTCGCAGGCGATGACCACTCGGTCGCGCCCCGCCACCTTCGCCGACAGAAGCGCTTGGTCGGCGGCTGCGATGACGCTGTGCAGGTCGTCGATGTGCGAGCCTTCGGCGACGCCCAGGCTGACGGTGAACGTCGGCCCCGAGCCGACGTGGCTGACGCGCAGTTGCGTACGGAGGCGTTCGGCAAGCGCTGCCGCCTCCGCGGCGCCGGCGAAAGGCACCAGGACGAGGAACTCCTCGCCCCCGATGCGGGCAACGGCGTCGTCCGGGCGAGCGACGCTGCGCAGCACCTCCGCGAAGCGGCGTAGGGCGCGGTCTCCGGCGCCATGGCCGTAGACGTCGTTGAGCGTCTTGAAGCTGTCGAGATCGGCCATGATCAGCCCGTAGCGATCGGCGCCGACGACCTCGCTGGCCCGCTCTTCGAAGCTGCGGCGGTTCAGCAGGCCGGTCAGCGGATCGGTCGACGCCTGCAGCCGGCTCTTGGCGAAAGCGCGGGTAGCGCCGATGGTCACGCCGGTACGTCCCGCGATGGTCTTCAGGTAGCTCTGAATGTCCTCGTCGATCGGTCGATCTGCAGTGCGGGCCGCGTGCAACACGCCGACGGACAGGCCGCGGCTGGCCATGGGCAGGCAGAGCGCGGTCAGCGGGGTGCCGAGCGCGATCGAGCGCTCGCGCAGGAAGGGGCAGGCGTCCGGTTCGCGGCTGTCCGGGAAGTGATGGGTTTGCGACGTGGACATGGCCGGGCAGTCCCAGGGCGATACGACATGGCAGCCCGGCGCGGGGTCGGGGGCGCTGTCCGGCGCGGCGAGTTCGTCCTCGGTGCCGATCTGGCGGTGCACGTGCGCCCGCGAAGAGTCGGCCACGAGAGCCTCGGCAGGCAGTCCGGGGGCGCTCACTTCCACCGCTCGCATGCTGACTTTGAGCACGTCCTGCTCGGTGCGTGCGCGTTCCAGCGCCCGGTTCAGCCGGGCGCCGAATTCCTGGCGATCGGTCTGCCGCTGCAGGGCGGCCTCGCGTTCCTCGATCTTGCGGTATAGCGGCTCGAAGCCGAACCGGATCAGCAGCCACGAGCTCACGGCGGCCGTGAGGCCGGACCCGATGACGATCGCGGGACCCTCGGTCCAGGCGTGACGCATCAGTGGAGCGAGCAGCGCGAGCAGCACGCCGAGGCCGCCGCTGACATACAACGCACGCCAGCGCCGCCGGCGCACCTTATCGCGCGCGGGTACTGACGCCCGCCTGGTCGGGTTCCAAGTCACCGATCGGTTACCGGTGCCTTAACGCGTGGCTGTAGTCAGTGGACCGCCCGCTCGTGGCCCTTCCAGTAAGGGCGCCGCAATTCACGTTTCAGCACCTTGAGCGCACCGGAGAGCGGGAGGGACTCGGCGCGAAACTCGATGGATTTGGGCACCTTGTAGCCGGCGATCAGATGGCGCGCATGGTGGCGTAGCTCCGCCTCGGTCGCATGAGCACCGGGATGCAGGACGACGACGGCGTGGACCGCCTCGCCCCACTGCTTGTCCGGGATACCGATCACGGCGACCTGAGCGACCGACGGATGGTCCGCGATCGCGTTTTCCACCTCGGTGCAGTACACGTTCTCGCCGCCGCTGACGATCATGTCTTTGAGCCGGTCGACGAGGAACAAGTAACCGTCCTCGTCGAGGTAGCCGACGTCGCCGGTGTGGTACCAGCCGCCCCGAAAGGCCTCGGCGGTCTCCTCGGGACGGTTCCAGTATTCGCGCATGATGTTGCCCGAGCGGGCGCAGACCTCGCCGGTCTGGTGCGGCTTCAGGACGGTGCCTTTCTCGTCCTGCACCGTCAGCGCGATTCCGGGCATCGCCTGGCCGGCGGAGTGCAGCCGCGGCGAACCCGGCACGTGGTCCTCCGGGCCCAGGCTGGTCAGCAGCGCGGCGGCTTCCGTCATCCCGTATCCCTGAAAGATCTCGATCTTGGGATAGTCGTGGAGCAGGCGTTCGAGCAGCGGTGTCGGCATCGGCGAGGCGCCGTACGTCAACTGCTTCAAGGAGCCGAAGACTTCCGGCCGAAAGCTCGGGTGATCGAGCGTCATGGCGATCATCGTTGGAACCATGAGGGTGTTGGTGACCTCGAAGCGCGGGATCGCCGCGATGACGGCGGCCGGATCGAAGAACGGGATGAACGCCGTCGTGCCACCGAAGGCGGGGACGATCGCGATCCCGCCGAACGATGCAGCGTGAAACATCGGGGTCTGCAGCAGGTAGACGTCGTCGGGCTGGTGATGCCAGCGCAGGCCCGCGTGGTAGGCCGTCAGCGTCATGGCGCGCTGGTCGAGCAGCACGCCTTTCGGCAGCCCGGTCGTGCCGCCGGTGTACATGAGAACGCACGGATCGCTCTCGTCGGGCTCGTCCCAGCCCGCCAGCGAACCTTCGGCAATGACCGACTCGTACATCAGATCGGCGGCGATCCCGTCGGGTACGGGCGCCGCAGGCTCGCTGTCGGCCATCAGCACCACCTGTTCGATGCCCGCCTCCTCGCGTACGGAGGCGATGACGTGGGCAAACAGTGCGTCGGTGAAGACGACCTTGGCGCCGGAATCACGCAGCACGTGCGTCAGCTCGCGGCCGGAGAAGCGCAGGTTCAGCGGGTTGATCACGCCGGCGCCGAAGAGGGCCGCGTGCCATAGCTCGATGTGGCGTACCGAGTTGGCGGCCATCACCCCGAAGCGGTCACCGGGAGCCATGCCCAGCCGGCCACGCATCCCCGCCACCAGCTGCTGCACCCGAAGGACGTGGGCGCCGAACGTACGTTCCTCCCCGTCCTCGCTGATGAGGGCCCGGTCGGTGGCCGACCTCTCGGCGGTGGCGAGCAGGAGGCGGGGGTAGACGAGTTCACGCATGGTCGCTTTCTACCCTCCAGCCGACCCTCAGCAAGATCAACGCTCACGTGATCATGGTTTGCCCGGTCTGGAACAGCCCATTTCATGGTCATGCGAGCGTTGATCTTGAACGCCCGCTGCGCCAAATCTTTCGGTCTAGCGCGCAAGACATGGCACACTCGACATCGTCGGCGGGGGCTGCGTAACCTGCAGGCAACACGCCAACGTTGCGCCGTGTGGATTAATCACGTGCGCGCGGGCAAGCCGGACAGCGTCGTCCGATTTCGAGTCAATACGAGACGGATGGACGGCGATATGCCATCTCGGCAGGGCCTTTACGACCCGCGCTTCGAGCACGACGCATGCGGTGTCGCCTTTGTGGTGGACGTCCACGGCCGCGCCACTGCGGAAATCGTGGCAAAAGGCCTCACCGCGTTGCGAAACCTTGACCACCGGGGTGCCTCAGGCAGCGACCCGAAGGTCGGTGACGGCGCGGGAATGCTCGTGCAGGTTCCCGACGCCTTCTTTCGCGCCGTCACCACGTTTCCACTGCCCGCTCCCGGCAGTTACGCGGTCGGGATCGGCTTCCTCCCGCGCGCGGCGGGGGAGCGTGACGTCGCCCTGCAGCTGATCCGCAAGCTCGTGCGCCACGAGGGGCTCGAGCTCCTGGGTTGGCGCGAGGTGCCGATCTGTGGAGATTCGATCGGTGAGGCCGCTCGCGAGGTCGAGCCGGTCATGCGCCAGCTCTTCCTGGGCGGCGCCAGCGGGATGGACCTGGAGCGGCGCGCGTTTTGCGTACGCAAGCGGGCCGAGCGCGAGGCGGGGGTGTACTTCCCGAGCCTTTCCGGCCGCACGCTGGTCTACAAGGGCATGCTCACGACCAACCAGCTGCCGGCGTACTTCCCCGACCTGTCCGACCCCCGCTTCGCCAGTGCCATCGCGCTGGTCCACAGCCGCTTCTCGACGAACACGTTCCCGAGCTGGCCGCTCGCTCACCCGTACCGGTTCGTCGCCCACAACGGCGAGATCAACACCGTGCGCGGTAACCGCAACTGGATGAGCGCCCGCGAGTCGCTGCTCGAGTCCGACCTGATCGAAGGCGACCTCGAGCGCCTTTTCCCGATCTGCACCGAAGGTGCGAGCGACTCGGCAAGCTTCGACGAGGTCCTCGAATTGCTGCACCTCGGCGGCCGCAGCCTGCCCCATGCGGTGTTGATGATGATCCCGGAGGCGTGGGAGAACTCCACCGAGATGGACCGCGCGCGCCGCGCCTTCTACCGCTTCCACAGCGCGCTGATGGAGCCCTGGGACGGGCCGGCGAGCATCGCCTTCACCGACGGCACGGTCATTGGTGCCGTGCTCGACCGCAACGGCTTGCGCCCGAGCCGCTACTGGGTCACCGATGACGGGCTCGTCGTCATGGCCAGCGAGGTCGGCGTGCTCGACATCGCGCCGGAGCGGATCGTGGCCAAGGGCCGGCTGCAGCCCGGTCGCATGTTCCTGGTCGACACGGCCGAAGGTCGCATCGTCGACGACCAGGAGATCAAGTCGGCGCTGGCCGCTGCGCATCCGTACGACGCCTGGTTGCACGCCGGAGTCGTCGACCTGGCGAAGCTGCCGCTGCGCTCGCGCCTGATCACGACTCACGAGTCCGTACGCCATCGCCAGCAGCTTTTCGGGTTCACCGAGGAGGAGCTGCGCATCCTGGTCCTGCCGATGGCGCGCGATGGCGCGGAGCCGATCGGCTCGATGGGAACCGACACCCCGATCGCGGTGCTGTCGCGCCGGCCGCGGCTGCTCTTCGACTACTTCACGCAGCTCTTCGCCCAGGTCACCAACCCGCCGCTGGACGCGATTCGCGAGGAGCTGGTCACCTCGCTCGGCGGCACCATGGGCCCTGAGGGCAACCTGCTCGACCCCGGTCCGGCGAGCTGCCGGCAGATTTTCTTCCCGTTCCCGGTCATCAGCAACGAGGATGTCACGAAGATCGTCGGCATCAACGACGACGGTGACATGCCGGGCTTTGCCGCGGCCAAGGTCCGCGGCCTGTACGAGGTCGACGGCGGCGCCGTGGCGCTGCTCGAGCGGCTGGAAGAGATCTTCTGCGAGGTCGACGCGGAGATCGAGGCGGGCGCGCGCATCATCGTGCTGTCCGACCGCGGCTCGACCCGGCGCCTCGCGCCGATCCCGAGCCTGCTGCTCACCAGCGCCGTCCACCACCACCTGATCCGTGGTCGCGCGCGTACGCGCATCGGGCTCGTCATCGAGTGCGGCGACGTGCGTGAAGTGCACCACGCGGCGCTGCTCGTCGGCTACGGCGCAGCGGCCGTCAACCCCTACCTGGCGTTCGAGTCGGCCGCTGACCTGATCGACAGCGGCGACCTGTCCGGCGTGACTCCCGAGAAGGCCGGTCAAAACCTCATCAAGGCGCTCGGCAAGGGCGTCCTGAAGGTCATGTCGAAGATGGGCATCAGCACGGTCGCGTCCTACACCGGCGCCCAGGTCTTCGAGGCCATCGGGCTGTCCAGCGAGCTCGTCACCCGCTACTTCACCGGCACGCCGAGCCGGCTCGAGGGCGTCGGGCTCGAGGTGATCGCGACCGAGGTCGCCGCCCGCCATGCCCGGGCATATCCCGACAACCCGGCGGAGCTCGCGTACCGAAGCCTGGAGACGGGCGGGGAGTACCAGTGGCGCCGCGAGGGCGAGCCCCACCTGTTCAACCCGGAGACTGTCTTCAAGCTGCAGCACGCCACCCGTACCCAGCGCGAAGACGTGTTCCGCGACTACACGGCCCAGATCGACGAGCTGTCGCGGCAGGCGGGGACGCTGCGCGGACTCTTCCGGCTCCGCGACGGCCTGCGCCCGCCGGTGCCGATCGAGGAGGTCGAGCCGGTCAGCGCCATCGTCAAGCGCTTCGCCACCGGCGCTATGTCGTACGGCTCGATCAGCGCCGAGGCCCACGAGACCATGGCCATCGCCATGAACCGCATCGGTGGCAAAAGCAACACGGGGGAGGGCGGCGAAGACGTCGTTCGCTTCACGCCTGAGCCCAACGGCGACTCGAAGCGCTCGGCGATCAAGCAGGTCGCCAGCGGACGGTTCGGGGTCACCAGCGAATACCTGACCAACGCCGATGACATCCAGATCAAGATGGCGCAGGGCGCCAAGCCCGGTGAGGGTGGCCAGCTGCCGGCCCACAAGGTGTATCCGTGGATCGCGAAGACCCGCCACTCGACCGCCGGCGTCGGCCTGATCAGCCCGCCCCCGCACCACGACATCTACTCGATCGAAGACCTCGCGCAGCTGATCCATGATCTGAAGAACGCCAACCCGTCGGCGCGGGTTCACGTGAAGCTGGTCGCCGAGGTCGGCGTCGGTACGGTCGCGGCGGGCGTCGCGAAGGCCCACGCCGATGTCGTGCTCATCTCCGGCCATGACGGCGGCACCGGAGCGAGCCCGCTGACCTCGCTGAAGCACGCGGGGGCGCCCTGGGAGCTCGGCCTCGCCGAGACCCAGCAGACCTTGCTGCTCAACGGGTTGCGCGACCGCATCGTCGTGCAGGTCGACGGCTCGATGAAGACCGGGCGTGACGTGATCGTCGGCGCGCTGCTCGGCGCCGAAGAGTTCGGCTTCGCGACGGCGCCGCTCGTGGTCGCCGGTTGCGTGATGATGCGGGTTTGCCATTTGGACACTTGCCCGGTGGGCGTCGCGACCCAGAACCCCGTGCTTCGCCAGCGGTTCAACGGCAAGGCGGAGTACGTCGTCACGTTCTTCGAGTACATCGCCAACGAGGTACGCGAGTACCTGGCCCAGCTCGGTTTCCGGTCGATCGCGGAAGCGGTCGGCCACGCCGAGGTGCTCGACATGGCACCGGCGATCGACCACTGGAAGGCCGACGGCCTCGACCTCACGCCGCTGCTGCACGTGCCTGAGCGGCCTTTCGGTGGCGCGGCACACGCGACGAAGAAGCAGGACCACGGACTCAAGCGGGCCCTCGACAACACGCTGATCCAGCTCTGTGAGGGTGCCCTGGCAGACGGGCGTCCGGTCTGGCTGGAGATGCCGATTCGTAACGTCAACCGCACGGTCGGCACGATGCTCGGTCACGAAGTGACCAAGCGTTACGGCGGCGCCGGCCTGCCCGACGGCACGATCAGCCTGCACTTCACCGGATCGGCCGGGCAGAGCTTCGGCGCGTTCGTCCCCCCCGGTATCAGCCTGCGGCTGTCCGGCGACGCCAACGACTATCTCGGCAAGGGTCTGTCCGGAGGCCGGATCACCGTGCTGCCGCCGCAGGGTTCGACGTTCAAAGCGGAGGAAAACATCATCGCTGGCAACGTCATCCTGTACGGCGCCACGTCCGGTGAGGTCTTCCTGCGCGGGCTCGTGGGGGAGCGGTTCTGCGTGCGCAACTCGGGCGCGACGGCGGTCGTCGAAGGCGTCGGAGACCACGGCTGCGAGTACATGACCGGTGGCCGGGTGCTCATCCTCGGCTCGACCGGACGCAACTTCGCGGCCGGGATGAGCGGAGGCATCGCGTACCTGCTTGATGCGGACCGCCACCGGATCAACCCGGAGATGGTCGACATCGAGGCCCTGGACCTCGATGACGAGCATTTCGTACGCGATCTGCTGGGTCGTCACGTTCGCGAGACGTCCAGTCCGGTGGCGCAGGCGCTGCTCGACGGCTGGGACCCGGCGCGTTTCACCAAGGTCATGCCGCGCGACTACAAGCGGGTGCTGGCCGTCATGCGCGAAGCCGCGGAATCCGGGCGCGACGCGGACGAGATGGTGATGGCGGCGGTCAAGCGGTGAGTGTGTGCGTACGTCCCGTCCCGCTGGCCGCCGTCCCTCATCTCAACGGAAGTACCCATGGCTGACCCCTCCGGTTTCATGAAGTTTCACAAGGCATTGCCGACTCGGCGTCCGGTGCCGCTGCGCCTGCTCGACTGGAAAGAGGTCTACGAGCCCTTCCCCGAGGAGAGCCTGCGCGAGCAGGCCACCCGCTGCATGGACTGCGGGATCCCCTTCTGTCACAACGGTTGCCCGCTCGGCAATCTCATCCCCGAGTGGAACGACCTCGCGCGCCGCGGCCACTGGAGCGACGCGATCGACCGCCTGCACGCCACCAACAACTTCCCGGAGTTCACCGGACGGCTGTGCCCGGCGCCCTGCGAGTCAGCCTGCGTGCTCGGCATCGGCGATGACCCGGTCACGATCAAGCAGGTCGAGGTCTCGATCATCGACCGGGCCTGGGCCGAGGGGCTCGTCGTACCGGTGCACCCGACTGAACACACCGGCCAGCGGGTCGCCGTCGTCGGGAGCGGTCCCGCCGGGCTGGCGGCGGCGCAGCAGCTCACGCGGGCCGGCCACACCGTCACCGTGTACGAGCGCAACGACCGCCCCGGCGGGTTGCTGCGCTACGGCATCCCCGAATTCAAGATGGAGAAGGCGGTGCTCAACCGCCGGCTGGCGCAGATGGAGAAGGAGGGCACGCGCTTCGTCACCAGCTGCAACATCGGGGTCGACATCACGGCGGCGGATCTTCGTGAGTCGAACGACGCGGTCGTGCTCGCGGTGGGCTCCACGGCCGGTCGCGACCTGCCCGCGACGGGTCGCGAGCTCGAAGGCATCTACCTGGCCATGCAGTATCTGGAGCCGTCGAACCGGGTCCAGGAGGGCGACCTTGCGGCCTCGCCGATCGTGGCCACCGGAAAGCACGTGGTGATCATCGGCGGTGGCGACACGGGAGCCGACTGCCTCGGCACCGCTCATCGGCAGGGTGCCGCGTCCGTCGTCCAGCTCGAGATCCTGCCGCGACCGCCGGACTCGCGCGCCGACTCCACTCCATGGCCCAGCTGGCCGCTGATGTATCGCGTGTCGAGCGCCCATGAGGAGGGCGGCGAGCGGCTGTTCTCGGTCTCGACGAAGCGTTACATCGCCGACCCCATATCGGCGAACGGCAGCTCGGCGGGCCGGATCAAGTCGCTGGAGCTGGTCGAGGTGACGATGGTCGACGGCAAGTTCGTAGAGCTCGAAGGAACCGCTCACGAGATCCCCGCCGACCTCGTACTGCTGGCGATGGGCTTCACCGGTCCCGAGCGCGGACCGCTGCTGGAGGGTCTGGGGGTTGAGATCGACGCCCGCGGCAACATCGCCCGCTCGGCGGGGTGGGAGACGACCGAACCCGGGGTCTTCGTCTGCGGTGACGCCGGACGTGGCCAGTCGCTCATTGTCTGGGCGATCGCCGAAGGTCGGGCCTGCGCGGCAGCAGTCGACCGCCGGCTGGCGGGCCAGACGCTGCTTCCGTCGCCCATTCTGACCACGACCCGCTAGGTTGCCCCGATGGGCGTCCGTCAATCGGCGACGCTGACAAAGCGGTTCTCGCGAATCGATCGTTGTTTCACCCGCGTGGCCCTCTTCTGAGACGCTCAACCTTGCCGATCGAGTAGTAGGACGCATCCACGTCCGGGTGCCCCCAGCGGTCCGCCGAGTTGCCTCTTCGGAGGGAGCCGGTGGGCGGAAGGCAAGTGTCATGACCGAGGTGGCCGTAGACCTCGACCCGGCGTTGGTCGAGGGGCTGGACCGGTGGCACCTGATCGGTGCGGAGGTGCACGTGCTGCGTGCCCGCGCTGACAGCCTGCGGGGTGCGCGCCGCGGTGAGCGGGCGCTGGTGCTCGCGCTACGAGCGGGCGACCTTGAGGCCGAACTGCTGTCCACCGTCGGTGTCGAGGCCGGTGCGGCCATCCTTCGCGTGATGGAAAACCACCCGGCTGCGCTCGCCGCCATCGAGCGTTGGCGCTACGCCCAACTCCTTGCCGAGCGCATCACCACGGGTGATCTGGCGTCAGGATCCGAGCCGCAGGCTTGAGCCAGCCGCTCGTGGCCAGCGTCAGGCGGCTTTCGTTGCGATGGCGGCGATGACCTCGTCGTGAAGCACGGCCGGGTCGATCCGGGCATCCCGGATCAGCCGCACGCCCATGCCGCCGCCTTCGCGGAGCAGCCCCAGCAGCAGGTGCCCCGACCCGATCTCGCCGGACTTCATACGCAGGGCTTCGCGCAGCGAGAGCTCCAGCGCCTTCTTGCCACGCTTGCTCACCGGAAGGTGGCCACCCTTCATGGGGGGTAGGGCCTTGTCGAGTGCCCCTGGCCCGAGGTGCGCCTCGGTCGCCTCCTTGACGCGGTCCAGATCGATGCCGAGGGTCGCCAGCGCCTCCGGATCCAGACCCCCGTCGACCAACGCCTGGAGGCGTTGACGAAGGTGGTCGGGGCTGAGGTGGTGAGCCGCCAGCACCTGGGCGGCCGGTCCGTCTCCCGACGCCATCCCGATGAGGAGGTGCTCGGTGCCGAGGAACGGGTGCCGGAGCTCGCGGGCCTCTTCCTGCGCCCGGCTGACGACCTCACGGGCCTGCGTGGTGAACCGCTCGAACATCGCTTACCGTCCCTTGCCGAGGATCCGCCGGCCGCTACCGGGCGGATTGCGGTATTTCTTGTGAACCGCCTGGCGGCTGACGCCGATGCAGACCGCGATGTCCTGCCAGGACCAGCCCTGCGCCCGCGCCTTGGCCACGTGGCCCGCTTCCAGGCGTTCAGCCAGCTCGCGTAGCGCGCGTACGGCACGCAGCCCAACGGCCGGATCCGTGCTGCTCGCCTCATCGGCGAGCTGGGTTCCTTCGCTCACAGTGTCAACCTAGCTTGACACTTCCGGACTGTCAATGTGAGTTGACAAGCAGGTCTTTCTCGCCAATCGCTTTCCCGCCGTCAGCTTTCACGACAGGATCGCCGGATGGACCTCTCGTCACCCCCGCCGACCCTGTGCCACGCGTTTCAGGCGACGGCCGCCCGCTTTCCTGATGTCGTCGCGCTGCGCACCCCGGGAGACACCATGCGGGTCACCTGGGGGGAGTACGCGGCCCGGGTGCGCGGCATTGCCGCGGGCCTCGCCGGGCTCGGTGTCGGGTCCGGGGACACGGTCGGCATCATGCTGACCAACCGCCCGGAGTTCCACCTCGTGGATACGGCCGCGCTGCATGCCGGGGCGACCCCGTTTTCGATCTACAACACCCTCGCTCCGGAGCAGATCAGCCAACTATTCGCCAATGCGGGCAACCGGGTCGTCATCTGCGAGGAGCAGTTCGTCGAGCGCATCCGGGCGGCGGCGGGAGGCGAGCGCAAACACATCGTCTGCGTGGATCAGGCTCCGGCGGGCACCATTTCGCTCGCTGATCTGGAGGCCGCGCCCGACCCCGACTTCGATTTCGACGCGTCGTGGCGCGCCGTGCAACCGTCGGACGTACTCACCATCATCTACACCTCGGGTACGACCGGGCCGCCCAAGGGCGTGGAGCTCACGCACAGCAACCTTCTTGCGGAACTCGACGCGACCCTGCGCGTCATGCCGGTCGATCACACCGACCGGGTCGTCTCCTACCTGCCGGATGCACACGTCGCGAACCGGTGGGGAGCCCACTACACGAGCATGGCCAGCGGCATGCAGATCACCACCCTGGACGACCTCAAGAAGGCCATCACCACCTTGCCCGAGGCGCGGCCCACCTTCTTCGGAGCCGTGCCGCAGGTCTGGTACAAGGTCAAAGCGGCGATCGAGGGCGCTCTGGAAGCCGAGCAGAGTCCCGCCAAGAAGCGGCTGGCAACCTGGGCGATCGACACCGGACGTCATCGCGTTCGGCTGCAATCGCAGCAGCGGGCGGTGCCGCGCCCTCTTGCCGCTCAGCATGTGATCGCCGAGCGGCTCGTGCTGTCCAAGCTGCGCACCAGGCTGGGCCTCGATCAGGTGCGCCTGGCCGCGACCGGAGCGGCGGCGATCGCTCCGGAAGCGCTCGAATTCATCCTCGCGCTGGGCATCCCCTGCTGCGAAGGGTGGGGTATGTCCGAGATCTCAGCCCTCGCCACGATCAATCCGCCCGACGCGATCCGCATCGGAACGGTCGGCAAGGCCATCAAGAATGTCGAGCTGCGGATCGCTGATGACGGCGAACTCCTGGCCCGCGGCCCGCTCGTGATGAAGGGCTACCGCGGGGAGCCGGAGAAGACCGCCGAAGCCATCGACGCTGACGGCTGGCTGCACACGGGCGACATCGCCACGATCGACGACGACGGTTACGTGAAGATCGTCGATCGCAAGAAAGAACTGATCATCAACGCCGCCGGCAAGAACCTCTCGCCAGCCAACATCGAAAACGCCGTCTCGGTCAGCTGCCCGCTGGTGGGGTCTGTCGTGGTCATCGGTGACGATCGGCGGTACATCGTCGCCTTGCTTACGCTCGACCCCGACGCGGCGGCGGCGTTCGCCGCGAAACACGGCCTGCCGAACAACTTGGCGACGCTCGCCGCCGATTCGGGGCTGCGCGCTGAGATCGAGTCCGGCATCAAGGAGGCCAACGAGCGGCTCGCCCGTGTCGAGCAGATCAAGCGCTTTGCCATCCTGGCGGATGTCTGGGAGCCGGGCGGCGACGAGGTGACTCCCACGATGAAGATCAAGCGCCGGTCGATCGCGCAGAAGTACGCCGCGCAGATCGACGAGCTCTACGCCGGCTAGGACGTCACGGTTGGACGGTCTTTCCGGTCAGCCAGCTGACGACGCGCAGGCCGTCCGCGACCGTCCACGACGCACCCGCCTCAGGCTGGGTCAGGTTCTTTCGGCCTTCGTCGCTGAGGAAGGTCGCGAGCGGCTCGGGTGGGGCTTGACCGCCCGTGTTCGGCGTCGCGTCGATAATGAATCGTTCGCGCTGGCGAGCATCCAGAAACAGCACCACATCGGAGTGCTGAACGTCGTAGGTCAGTTTCTTGCCGGTCCACCAGTCAACGGCAGCGGGCGATCCCTCGGGCACGCGTGAGTACGCGACGCCGAAGAAGTGCCAGATCTCCTTGATGCTGCTTGCGGGTCCCGTGAGCGTCGACCAATTCGCCGGCGCCGGACGGAAGAGCTCGCGATACGCGCTGAGGCGGGCGGGACTGTCGCGGCCGGGGTCGACCGTGAGCTGGACGAACTGCACCCCTTGCGCCGTCCCCGCCCGAGCTGTCGCCCGCGCCATCTGCACCAAATTGGCCCCCAGCAGCGGGCACACTTCCTGGCACAGGCTCAGCGAGTCGCCCAGCACGACGACCTTCCCGCGGTAGGCCGCCAGGCTGGTCGCCTTTCCCCGCGCGTCGATCAACGGCAAGGTCAGGATCGACTGCGGGACGGCGACGTTGATCGCGGTACCGATCGATGCGGCCGGCGCCGTTCGGGCGGAGCTACCACAGGCCGACGCGCACGACAGCGAAATCCCGGCCACCATCACCAAAACGCCGATTCGGGTCCGTTGCCTCACCCGGCGAATGATGGCAGACGCGGCGCCCGAGCATGAACGTGACCACGTAGGAAGCCCACAGTTGAGGCTAAGGCGACCGACAGCTCGCCCTCTTACGTTGAGCGTGGCTTCTCGGGAGAGTGCGACTGCTCGTACAGGCACCGGACGGCCACGAAATGACTCGAGCCACATCCTGAGGTCACCGGGTTTCCGACTGCATCCGGTTGGGAACGATGGGCGCAAGAAGGAACATCTAGCACAATTAGGGCACTGACGGCTCGTTCCGAAGGTCGCCGCACACCACTCGTGCCGGCGACGACACTGCAAAGGGGAGTCCGCCGATGAAATTTCGGAAAGCACTGCACGCACCGCTTATTCAGGCCGCCGCCGACGCCGACTGGGACATGGCCCAGAGCATCCAGATCACGCCGTCGGACTTCGACGGCGACCGTGACCACGACGGTGTACTGATCGCCCGTCCCCATGAGGCGGGATGGTTCATCTCGGCGCGGTGCCGCCCCGGTCTGGGCGCTGGCGACCGCAAGCAGCTCCAGAAGTTCGTCGCCCGAAGCGCCTATCTGTTGCTGCAGGAAGGCCCCCATGCGGGCAGCTGGAGTCAGCGGGATTCCGATCAGGAGTGGCGAGCCTACGCCGGTCACGACGGTGCTGGTCAGGAGCCTGAAGTCAGTCCCTCGCAGTGGGCCAGGACGCACGCGGCCTGACCAGATGGGCCAGGGCGCCGGAATCAGGGGCGGGCTAATCAACGTGGGGGTACGGCGTGGCTATCGGAGGCTGCCGCGAGCGTTCGGAAGCGTTGTGCACCCGCTTTATGACGATGATCCCCAACGCGATCAGGAGCGGCCCGCCGAGCGCCACTAACACCCATCCGACGCTGGAGTGTCCGACAATCGCGAGCGGATAGCCGATCGAGTAGCACAGCGCCGTCGCTATCACGAGAAACCGCAGTCCAAAAGGCGATCGCGGCTCGGGTTCGATCATGGCAACTGATCGTGGCGCAAAGCCGTGGCGCAATCAAGTGGAAGGTGTTTTCTGAAAATCCTGCTCGAACCGCGTGCATCGGATCTAGGCAGCGCGCTTCCGGGCGCATAGCCTGCCAGCAATTCCGATGGCTGCGGGGGTTGCGTGGGTACCGAGACCCCAATCGCGGATCTGGGTGGCGCGCTCCGCTCTCTACTGCTCAGTAGCCTCGTCTGGGTCGCTCTGGCGGCATTGCTGGCGGGGGCCGCTGGTTGGATCCTGGCCAGCCGCAAGCCCAGCGCTTTGGACCGGGTCCGCGAGATTCTGCTCGGGACGCCGTTGGCGACGTGCGAGCCGCGTCCGCGCAGGTTCCTGCGGCTCAGCTTCGGGCTGCTGTGGATCGCGGATGGCCTTCTGCAGGCGCAGCCGAAGATGCCTGGCGGATTCCTGGTGAACGTCGTGGATCCGGGGGTCGCGTCGGGTCCGAGTTGGTTCGCCGGACTCGTCGCGCCGTTCGCGCGGGCGTGGACGCGCCATCCGGTGGCGGCCGACGCGGCGACAGTGTGGGTGCAGGTCGGGCTGGGACTGCTGATCCTCATGGGTGGTCGGGGCCTGCTTCGCCGGATTGCGCTCTGGGGCTCCATTGTCTGGAGTCTCGCGGTCTGGGTGGTGGGCGAAGCCTTTGGCGGTTTGCTGGCTTCTGGAGCGTCGTGGCTGTCGGGAGCTCCCGGCGCAGTGCTCATCTACGTTCCGGCCGCTGCGCTGCTGCTGGCCCCTGACGAATGGTGGGATTCGGGGCGGGCGGGTGCGCTCGCGCGCCGGTTCGTCGCCGGTTGGCTGCTGCTGGGCGCGGCGTTTCAGGCGCTTCCGTTCGAGCGCCAGTGGAGCGCCGGTGGCCTCGCCGAGCATTTTGCTGCGGCGGCCAGGACGCCGCAGCCCGGGCTGATCTCGCGCCCGATCGCCCGGTTGGCCAGCGTGAGCGCTGCTCATCCGGCGGCCGTCAACTCCGTCATCATCGTCGTTCTGGTCGCGGCGGCGGCCGCCCTCTTTCGCAGCGGCCGGACCGCCGTCGTCATCACTGGCCTGGTCGTATGTGCGCTGACGTGGTGGCTCGGCCAGGACTTCGGTGTTTTCGGGGGCACCAGCACCGATCCCAATGCCGCCCTGCCGCTGGGCCTGCTGCTCGCGTGCTCGCTGACGGGGTGGACAGCGACCGAGCAGCGTCTGGTGCAGGCGCGACCCGCTCGCCCACAGGCGCGCAGAATTCGCGCGGGCGCTGGTGCCGGTCTTGCAGCGCTCGCCGCGGGGCTGACCTTTGTCGTACCCGTCGCCCTGGTCAGCACGCTGGGCACAGCGGCCGATGCGGCGGCGGTCGCCGCTGACAGCGATGGTGGGGTGCGGCGCATCCCGACGCGGCCGGCGGCCGACTTCACCCTCACCGATCAGCATGGAAAGCGGGTCTCGACCGCCTCGCTGCGGGGCAAGCTCGTGCTGCTCACCTTTCTCGACCCGGTCTGCACGACCGATTGCCCGCTGGTGGCGAACCAGTTGGCGATCGCCGACCGTGAGCTGGGGCCGCTGGCGCAGCAGGTGGAGTTCGTCGCGGTCGACACCAACCCGGTCTTTCACTTCGTGAGTGACGTCGACGCGTTCACCCAGTCGCATGGATTGGGCGGTTACGCGAACTGGCACTTTCTGTGCGGGCCACCGGTCGACGTCGGCAAGGTGCTCGACGCGTACGGAATCTCGGTGGACGTCCCGGCGGTCGGCATGATCCAGCACAGTGAAGGGATGTACTTCATCGCGGCGGACGGGCGGCAGGCTGCCTACCTGAACGACGGTGCGGGAGAGCAGCTGACCCGGACGTACGCCGAACAGGTACGGGACGAGATTCGGAGCCTGCTGAAGTGACGCTCGGACGTCTACGGCGACGTCCGCGCGGGCTGGCCGGGCCGCTGGCGGTCGCCGTGCTGCTGACCGTCGTCGGCTGCTCCAAGGGGGCGGTGGCGCGTTCGGCGACAGCCCCGGCTGCGGGCACGTCGCCCGCGCTACCGGCCACCGAGCCGTACCTGATCATGTCGGGGTCGGCGGAAGGTTGGGCGGTGTGGCCGAGCGGAGGGTCATGGGTACTGCTGCACACCACCGACGGCTTTGCTCACGTGACGAACCGGACGCCGGTGGCGGTCGAGACCGACGGTGGCCTGGGGGTTTCCGCGTTGCCCGGCAGGGTCGCTGTCGCCGTCGGCGCTCACGGCAGGTTGCTGCGCTCGCCTGTCCTGACCGGCACCGGCGAGTCCGAGTGGATACCGGTCGAGCTACCCGGCCCGGTAGCTGCGACGAGGTCGGGAGTGTCCGTCGCCGGCGGTCGCCTGACCGCTGTGACGACGTCAGGGACGGTCTTGGCGCGCACCGCTGCGGGGTGGGCGACCCTGGCAACGCTGGCTGGACTTGCACCCGGCTGGCGTGGCCAGCTTGATGGCATCACCTGGGCCAGCGCGTCGGTGGGATGGGTGACGGCGCACGGGCCGGCCGGCGAGCCGATGGCATTTCAGACGTCCGACGGCGGAGCCGCCTGGGTCCCGGTGCCGCAAACCTCGGGTGCTACGGTCGCGGCGCTTGCTCCCTGCGGGGAGGGTCAGGAATGGCTGCTGCCCGTGATCGACGGCGCGGGAAAGCTGGCGCTGTTGCGTACCGGCGACGGCGGCCACCACTGGGCCCGGGGCGCCGAACTAAGCGCGGCCAACGGGGAACCGGCGTGGTCCTGCTCGGGAGCCGACGCCTTGATGGTCGCCAGGGCGTCGGGCGCCGACCACGTATTCGCCTCGGCCGACCGGGGCCAGACGTGGGTGGACCGCGGCCCGGCACCAGCCCGGCTGACCAGCCTCGCGCTGACCGCGCCAGGAAAGGGTTTCGCCGCCTCGGCGGGCAAGTACCCCACGCTCTGGTCGGTCAGCAGCGACGGGGCGCGCTTCACGGAAGTGCCGCTGCCGGCCTGGGTGAGCACCGTCGGAGCCCAGGCTCCGGGCGATTAGCCGCCGGCGGCGGTCAGTGGTTCGGGCTGGCGATGAACGAAGTTGCCAGCGCACTGGCGATGGCCGCCAGGGCGATCCAGGTCCACCAGACGCCCACGAGGCGCACCTGCCAGTTACTGGTGTCGCTGTAGATGTGAGCGCGCGTGCGGTTCACCATCGCGATGCCCAGGAAGATCGTCAGGAGCAGGTGGAAAAGGTTGGCCCCGGCCATCGTGTAGATCGTGGAGGAATAGGCGCTCGTATCGATGCCGAACGGGAACTGCACGAGCTGGATGACCTGAATGACGGCGTCGGCGATCAGCACCAGCAGCGCAAAGGTCGCGCCCGTGAGCAACCGGCGCTCGCTGCCCGCCTGGATTCCCTGCTGCCCCCAGCGAAAGATTAGCGCGCTGACCGCGAGCAGCCCGCTGATCAGCCAGGCGACCCAGATCGCTGCCGTTTGCTGACCGGCGGCGAGCCAGGCCTTTTCGGTGTTGAGTCCGCGAAGGTAGAGGTAGGAGAAGATCAGCGAGGCGACGAAGGCTCCGTCCGCCACAATGAGCAGGAGTAACCCGGTACGCCAGCGCCGCCCGATGACATCGGGGTCCTCGATGTGCAGGTCCGGTGAGCCGATCGTCACCGAGGTCATGTCGACTCACCATCCGATCCCACGGACGTGCGTTCGGGAGGTCCGGAGCCGACGGTGACCGGCGTCGCTCCGGCCCCCACGCCGGTCAGGGCCGGATCGCCCTCGCCGTAGCCGTACGGGTCGGCGATGACCACGGGCAGCACCTCGAAGTTCTCCAGCGGGATCGGGTTCGGCACGGTCCACTCGAGGGTCTTGCTGCCCCAGGGATTGGAGATGGCGATCGCCCCGTGACGCCAGGAACTGACGACGGCATACAACAGCACGAGCATCCCGATGCCGATGGTGTACGCGCCCATCGTCGACACGAAGTTGCCGACGCCGAACAAGGAAGCGTAGTGCTCGACGCGGCGCGGCTGCCCGGCAAGGCCGACGGCGAACATGCCGATGAACGTGACGTTGAATCCGATCTGCACCAGCCAGAAGGAGATGAAGCCGGCGCGTTTGTGAAGGGTCCGGCCGGTCATCTTCGGGAACCAGTAGGCAAGCGCCCCGATGGCCCCGGTGAGCCCGGCCCCCATTAACGTGTAGTGGAAGTGCGCGGTCACGAACATCGAGCCGTGCAGCGCGTAATCGGCGGGGACGTCGGACAGGTAGATCCCGGTGATCCCGCCGATGATGAAGTTCCAGAGCATGGCGTATACCGCCAGCATCGGCAGGGTCGTCCATACCCGTCCGCGCCAGATCGTGCCGACCACGACGAGGAAGAGCAGACCGGTGGGTATCGAGATCAGTTCGGTCGTCAGCATGAACGGGCCGTTCAGGTCCGGTGCCCAGCCAGAGGCGTACATGTGGTGCGCCCACACCATGATGCTGAGCCCGACGATGCCGACGATCGCGAGCACCGCCGCGTTGTAGTTGAACAGCGGCTTTCGCGCGAAGACCGGAGCGATCTCCATGAGCGCAGCGACGGCCGGGATGACGATGACGTAGACCTCGGGATGGCCCATGATCCAGAACAGGTTTGCATAGAGCCACGGGCTGCCACCGGCCGAGGCGACGAAGAACTGGGCTCCGGCAGTGCGGTCCACCCCGAGCAGCACCATGGCCGACATGAACATCGGGAAGGCGGGGATCGCCAGCCCGACGCTCGCCATCGTGCCCCAGACGAAGATCGGTGTGCGGTTCCAGGTCATGCCGCGTGCGCGCATCGTCAAGATCGTGGTGGTGATGTTTGCGCCGGCGATCGCGCTGGAGATGGCAAAGATGATGATCGTCATCAGGTAGGCGTCCATGCCTGGAGGCGCCTGGTCGCTGAGCGGAGCGTAGCCCGACCAGCCGGTCGGGATCCCGCCGAGGAATCCGGCGGACAGGAGCACCGGGATCGCGGCCACGATGAGCCACAGGCTCAAGGCGTTGAGGCGCGGGAACGCCATGTCCCTGGCGCCGATCATGATCGGGACGATGAAGTTACCGAACGGCCCGGTCACCATGATGATCGTGGCGATGATCATGACCAGGCCGTGCAGGCCGACCACGGAGTTATAGGTCTGCGGCCCGAGGAACCTCGAGTCCTTGGTGATCAGATCGGTGCGGATCATCATCGCCAGCGTGCCGCCGACGGCGAGCAGGACCATCGTGACGACGAGGTACTGGATCCCGACCACCTTGTGGTCGGTGGTGAATCGGAAGTAGCGGCCGATGCCTTGATCCTTGCCGGCGTAGAACGTCTCGTCCTCGTGGGTCTGATCCTTGCCGAGCATCCATCGCCAGGGGCCGCGGAAGGCGCCGATACCGATCATGAAGCCGATGGCCCAGCCGACCATCGTGATGCTGGTGACCTGGTTGGAGGCCTCAGGGTCGTCCGTATCTGCGAGGAAATGATGCGACAGGTACCAGGCGACGAAGCCGAGGATCAGGCCGCCGGCGAGCGCCGTACCCAAGTGCAGACGGCGCATCGCGCCGCCCCCGACCGGGCGCGCGACGGCGCCGTGCTGGACGACAGCTTCGCTCATCGCGACCCACCCTCTGGTTCAGAGCCCAACCAGTCAGCCACTAGACGTGACCCCCGTTCGCGTTGACCCAGCGCGCGAAATCGTCGGCGTTAACGACGTGTGCAGATGTCTCCATGTCGGCGTGCAGCAGCCCGCACAACTCGGCACACCGGATGTCGAAGACGCCGAGCCTGTCTGGTATCACGCTGGTCTCGGTGGATTCGCCGGGGTTGGCGTCGATCTTGATCCCCATCTGGACGATCCAGAAGGAGTGGATAACGTCCTTGCTGGTGACGTGGAAGACCACCGGGCGGTTGAGCGGCAGGTAGAGCTGGTCGGATTCGACGTTGCCTTGGCCCGGGTAGCTGAAGGTCCACACCCACTGCTGGCCCGTCACGTTGATGACAAGGGCGTTGGCTGCAGTCGCCGGCCGCGCGACTGCTGTCTCCTCGGCGAGACCCCAGATCAGCAGGAATGCGCACAGGATGCTCGACAGCACCAGCCAGACGGTCGTCGCCGGCCCGTTGGAACGGATCGCTGGACCGTCCTGGGTCGGGATCTCATCCCCGCGGTGACGCCATCGCAGCAGGCTGTAGAGGGCGATCGCCCAGACGATGGCGGCGACGGGCGCGGCGGCGATCGTGAAGATCGTCATGGTGTCCTCGACGGCACGCATCGTCGGCGAAGCCGGCGGCCCCATGATGTGCGAAGGCACGAAGCCGAAGGCGATGAGAGCGATCGTCAGCACGGTCCAGATCGCGAAGATGCCGCGCGTCTCCCGCCGCTGCCACCAGCCGCGCGCGCGATCCCCGAGCTGCGAGGTTGACATGCCCGCTCCTCCCTTCCCCTCCATGCTCGAGTCGCTCAAACGACGGTGAAAGTGCCTGACATGTAGCCGCGCGTCGCCATCGGGCCACCGAACTTCGCGTAGTAGCCGTCACCGCAAGGGAATTCGCAGTTCCAGGCGTACTCGCCGGGACCTTTGGTGATGAACGAGAACTGCACGACGATCGGCTTCGGATAGTCCGAGCCTGGTGCCGGTTGAGCGTTGTCGTCCTGCGCCGGCAACGGCACGCTCACGAAGAGCGGGTCCTGGTTCGTAGGAGCGGCATGGATCGTGAACGTGTGGCCGACGGCGTCGGCATTAGTCTTGGTCTCGCTCTTGCCGTTGACCGTCATGGTTCCGCCGAGGGTCCCGCGCGCCTGCGCAAAGAACGGATTCGTGATCGTCCCGCCGCTGTCGTACTGGTTGATGGTGATGGTGACGAGGGCGTGCGCCGGCACTCGCAGCGAACTCGAGGGTCCGTAGCTGACCCAGTCGGGATGCGCGCCACCGGACTTGCCATGCTCGCCGGCCATGCTGTCGGGATAGGTGGCCAAGGTGAGGAAGGCATGCGGCATCGGGCCCTGGCTGGTCTGCGCCGTTCCTCGCACGGCGGCGCTCAGCGGCGCCGTATTGGGACCGTTCTCGTGCAGCACCATTCCGGTGAGGGCCACCACGGCGGCTCCCCCCCCGACGGCCGTGGCCAGACCGATTACGGCCCGTCGAATGGCCATTCACACCTCCGTGAACACGCCGCGCAAACAATTGGCGACGTCCAGCGCAGAGGGTGGCCCGATGTAAAGCGCAAGTCAAGAACGCGGATCTCGTAGCGGGCGGCGTCGTTCGTCGCGGCGCGAATTTGCTCGAGAAACGAGCGTTCCAAGAGCATATGCCCCGAAAAATGCCCCTCACATTCTGGCCAGGTCCGTGCTTTCTTGGAGGCAGGTTTTGTGAGTAGCCTGCGCCGCGTGCAACGACGTTCGTCGGGTCGCGACGTTAGGTGGCGGCGTGTCGCCTCTCGACCGGGGCCGCTGGCAGCGGTCAGCGTGGCGGTGCTGGTCGCTGGCTGCGCGGCCGCCGGCCCTGGTGCGCATCCCGTCACGGGCGGGGCGATTCCTCTCGGCGCGCAACTATTTCCAGTTGGCGATCGTGAGCAGTTGCCAGCTATTGTCGGCAAGACGCTGACGGGTTCGGATCTGAAACTTCGCAGTTACGCCGGGCGGTCGGTGCTCGTGCTTAACGTGTGGGCGTCGTGGTGCACCAACTGCCGCGAGGAGTCGGCGGCGCTGGCCAAATTGTCTCACTCGTTGGACCGGGCAACGGCCAGCTTCGTGGGGATCGACGAGCAGGATGTGGCCTCGGCGGCGCGCCGGTTTGTGACGTCGACGGGCACCGGCTACCCCCAACTGCGAGACTCGGACGGGACGACGCTGAATAGGCTGACGTTGCTACCGAGCTCCGGCATTCCGAGCACGCTCGTCGTCGACCGGCACGGCAATATGGCGGCGCGGATTGTGGGCCCGGTCACCGCCCCGCAGCTACAGAAACTCATTAGCGTGGTGGCCGCGGAATCCTGACGTTGTAGCGGGGATTGACAAGGGGGCCAGAATCCCGGTTGGGTCGGGCTCCTCGGTCTTGATCGGTCGGCGCTCCAGTCGCTCGACCCGGCGGCTGAGCTAAACGGGGGACATGTGGCCACTACAGTTGAAGCTGCCGCTTCATCGACTGTCGCGCAGCAATCCAGGGTCGTTCGCACCCTCGCGGCCTACGTCGCCCTCACCAAGCCGCGCATCATTGAACTGCTGCTGGTGACGACGCTTCCGGTCATGATGCTCGCTGCTCACGGATTCCCGTCGGTCAGGCTAGCGCTGTGGACACTCCTTGGAGGCACCTTGGCCGCCGGCGCTGCCAACGCGCTCAACTGCTATCTCGACCGCGATATTGACGCGCTCATGCAGCGCACGCGTGCGCGGCCGCTGAACCGCGGTAGCGTGACGCCGCGCCGCGCGCTGGTGTTCGGACTCGCGCTCGGCGCTGCCGCGATCGGCCTGCTCGCGCTCACGACCAACGGACTGTCCGCTTCGCTGGCCGCGGCGGCGATTGCCTTCTACGTCCTGGTCTACACCGCCATCCTGAAGCGCCGCACGAGCTCCAATATCGTGTGGGGCGGGGCCGCTGGATGCATGCCGGTCCTCATCGGCTGGTCAGCGGTCACAGACTCGGTGGGGTGGCCACCGATCGTGCTCTTCGCTGTCGTCTTCCTTTGGACCCCACCGCATTTCTGGGCTTTGGCGATGCGATATCGCGACGACTACGCCGCAGCTGGCGTGCCGATGCTGCCGGTTGTCGCCACCGAGACGCACGTTGCGAACCGGATCGTTGCGTACTCGTGGGCAATGGTTGCGGCGTCCCTGCTGTTGTGGCCGGTTGCTCATACGACGGCGCTCTATCCGGTCTGCGCGGCGCTGCTCGGGATCGTGTTCTTACGCTCGGCCTACGCCCTACGGTCCAGGGTGCGGCGCGCGGTGGCGGCTCGGCCGATGGCGCTCTTCCAATGGTCGATCACGTATCTCACGTTGCTGTTCCTCAGCGTGTCCGCGGACGCGCTCGTTCAGCGCTGGGGGTGAATGCCGGGGTCAAGCGGATGCGCGAGTGGGTGGGCCGCCTGGCGGATCGGCGGCGTGAAGGCGCGCGAGGTAGGCCTCCCAGGCGACAAGTTCGGGGTCATCGGCCGGTGTTTGCGACGCCGCCGTGTGCGGCCGGCGCCGTCGGCGCGCCCCCCTCATGGCGCCCGCAGCGTCAGCGGTCTGGTGGAGCAATCTCCACCAGAGGTAGATGCCCATCAGCCCGAAGATCGGCCACTCGAAGGAGTAGGCCCAGGCGAGCGTGTGCCCCGCAAGCGCGCGCGTCCATTCAAACCAGGCGGCGCCGGCGGAGAGCGCGACGCCGAGAAGCATGACGGCGTGTAGCTTGAGCGCCGGCGCGCCCAGCCAGTCGACTCCGGTGTCGGCAGGCCGCCGTTCGCTCTGATCGTCGCGATCGCGGGCGCGCGCCGTCACGCGCGTCCTGCACTCGTCGCCGCCAGCTCCCGCATCGTCTGCAGGTCGATCCGCTGCGCTACCCGCTGCTCGTCGCGCAGCCAGTCCACGACCGCGATGGCGACCCATACCGAGTCGATGAGCATGCTCCCGCCCCACATCAGCGCGCCCCCGAGCTGCTGGTCGGTGATGGGCCCAGGACCGAAGGGCCGCTGGGTATGGGCGTAGAAGGGATATATCAGGTAGTTGGAGGAGTAGATGAAGAAGCCGCTCATCGTCTCCGGGAACATCATGCTGAACAGCGACAGGGCTCGGATCGCATGCGGCACTTTGCGCGGGCCCGGATTGACCGACAGCAGCGGGTAGTAGTAGATGAGCGCGGCGCTCAGGTAGAGCGGATGCTCGACGAAGCGGTGCACCATCGGATGCTCGAGGGCGAACTCGTAGAACGGCGAGAAGTGGGTCCCGAGGAGCACGCCGGCAAAGATCAGCCACCCCACCGTCGGGTGAGTGAGCCACACCAACACGCGGCTGCGCAGGATCGGCATCACCCAACGATGGCGGAAGCCTCGGGAGCTGACCCGAAGCACCAGGAGCACCGGCGCGCCGAGCAGAAGCAGCGGTCCGACCAGCATCATGAGCGCGATGTGCTGGACCATGTGAGCCCAGAAGAACGTGTCGTCGTACGCCCCGAACGGCCCGAGAACGACGATCCAAAAAATGGCCATTCCGGAAAGGAAGCTCGCGGTATAGCGACGAGGCCAGGGCGAGAGCGGACTGCGACGGTTCACCACCCGGACCGCCCACACGTAAGCGCCAGCGAGCAACAGCAGGCCCGTTCCCACCACCGGGTCAAAGG
>JBBRSE010000033.1:0-47955 GCA_038245655.1 Mycobacteriales bacterium
CACCGCTGCCCATAGGCCCCATTCTTAGCCCTCAGCCGGCGAATCGGCAGATTTCTGGTGACGAACCACCACCACCGGACACGGTGCATGCCGCGCGCAGTGCTCGCTCGTCGACCCCAGCAGCAACCCCGAAAAACCACCATGACCCCGACTACCCACCACCAAGACCGCTGCGCCGTCCGATTCCTTGACCAGGGCAAGGGTCGCGGCACCCTCGACGATGTCCACCGTCACGGGCACCGCAGGGGGGTCGCCGAGGACCTCGGAGATGGTCTTTTCCAGTGCCGCGCGAGCGTCATCGAGCGGGCTGTAGTCCTCGGGTATGGGCATTGCCATGCCCAACGAAACGGGCCACTGCCAGGCCGCGACGGCCTGCAAGTCGCCGCCGATAAGGGCGGCATAGTCCGCCGCCCAACGCAGGGCGTCCTTGGACGCGGCGGAACCGTCCACACCTACCACGACCCGGCGGGCCGGCTCGCCGACTTTGCTTCCTGCAGGGTTTGACGACATCTCGGCGCTCCTCCGTCGGTCTTCCAGTGGCTGCAACTCCCAGTCTTGACCCCTAAAAAGGGCGATTTTCGGGACGTTCGTCCCGCCGGCTCATGTCCTAATTCCCAGCCTTTGGAATACCGATTTGGGCCCTTCGTCCCTGCGCCAGGAAGGATTTCACCCGAAGAGTGAAGGCATAAGGAGCTGCCGCCAGATAGGGAAGCAGCCAAAGGTCAGGAGCATTCTCATGCGACGCAAAACTTTTGATGCGCTGCTTACCGTTGGCGGCCTGGCAATCGCCATCATCCTGCTGACCGCCGGGGGCCTGCTGTCCTGGGCGCACTCGTACGTCAAGGATCAGGTCCACACCCAGCTCGCCCAGCAGCAGATCTTCTTCCCGCCCAAGGGCAGCCCCGCCCTGGCATCGAAGGAAATCGGCCCCTTCCTGAACAAGTACGCCGGTCAGCAGCTCCTCACCGGCGCGCAGGCAAATGCTTACGCCGACCACTTCATCAACGTGCATCTTCAGGAAGTCGCTGGCGGAAAGACGTACTCGCAGCTGTCCACCGAGGCGCAGGCCAAGCCGAATGACGCGAAGCTCGCCGGCCAGGTGGCAACCGTATTCAAGGGCACGACCCTGCGCGGCCTGCTGCTGAACGCCTACGCCTTCGCGACGATGGGCACCATCGCCGGCATCGCGGCGATCGTCTCCTTCGTTGGTGCCGGTGTCCTGCTGATGCTGTCGATCCTCGGATTCTGGCACCTGCGCCGCACTCCGGCCACCGCCGAGGTGCTGCCGAAGCTGACCAACCCCACCACCCCGGAGCCGGTTTCCGTCTGACCCTTCGGGTCCACAACGCTCCGCACGACTGATCCAGGCCCTGCCGGCCCGCTGGCAGGGCCTGGACTGCTGTGGTTTATCAGGCCCCCCGGCGGGGTCCACTCCGCCGCCGGCCGCCGGGCGGCGCTGCGGAGGGCGGCTCGGTAGTGGTGCACATGTCGCTCTCATTCCCGTCCCTGCGCGTGAAGCGGTGGGGTCGTGCGCAGCTCGATGCGGGCGTCAACTACAAACACAGGGAACAGCCGCAGCCCTGGGAGACACCATGATGCGTTTCAACCACATGGAGCTGACGCTCCCGATCGGTTCGCTGACCGCCAACGTGCGGCAAGAGATCGACGATTTCTACGGCAGCGTCTTCGGCTGGTCGGCTCTGGACACCGAAGTGGTCGGCCAGTCCTGCCACCTGCTGCGCCTCGATGAGCACACCGACCAGTTCCTGCTGCTCGCCGAGCACACGACCCCGATGTCCTCGCCCGGCTATGACCATCTGGGGCTGCTGCAGGAGACCCGGGAGGAGGTCGACGAACTGCTGGCCAAGTGCAAGGAGTACCAGCAGAAGGATCCGCGGGTACGCGTCAACGAGTACAAGGACCTGGTGAACCCGACCCTCACGGTGCACGCCTTCTACGTGAAGTACCTGCTGCCGATCTGGTTCGACGTCCAGTGCCTGGAACGAGAGCCGGGGGCGTCCGTGCCCGGCTGGTCTTACGCCTGAGGCGACGGATGCGGCTCCGCTACGGCGCCTGACCCCCAAGCCCTACAACCATCCGGTGCGCTCCGCGGCGTCGGCCGCCGATCTGGGGCGCGACCGGCAGCCTGGAAACCCACCGCCTCGTGGGCCAGCTCGGTCTCAGGCTGCTGTCTCTCGCGGTCGGTACGCCCCCGGCTGAGCTCAAGGCACGTATCGACGTCTAACGGGAGGGCATCGCCGAATGCACCGCCCCGCCGGGCGCTTTCGTCAACACCCAGGCGGCCAGCACGGTGCCCGCATCATCGGCCGCGGCGCGGCCGTATCGGGCCGTTTGGCAAGGCGCGCGTGCAGGTGCGGCGGAGCGATGTGGGACGCATGGGCGTTTCCTAGACTGATGACGATGAAGCGGCGGCTCGCCCCCGGTCTGTCGCAGCGATGACAGCGTGGTTGCTGCTTTCGCTGAGCGCGTTGCTGGTCGTGGTCTGTGGCGCATTCGTAGCTGCGGAGTTCGCGCTCGTCACGGTCGATCGCGCCGCTGCCGGCCGAGCAGCCGAGAGCGGAGACCGAAAGGCACGGAGCCTCCTCGCTGCGTTGCGCAGCCTGTCCACCCAGCTCTCGGGCGCCCAGCTCGGGATCACCCTGACCAACTTGGCGATCGGGTTCCTGGCCGAGCCGGCCCTAGCCCAGCTGCTGCGGGGGCCGCTGACCGGGATCGGATGTCCGAAGGGCGCCGTTCCTGCCGTCGCCGTGGCGGTGGCGCTGCTGGTTGCGTCGGCGACGACCATGGTCTACGGCGAGCTGGTTCCGAAGAACCTCGCGATCTCACGACCGATGGAGACGGCTCGCGCGCTGGTCGGTTTGCAGCGTGCTTTCACCGCTTCGATGGCGTTGCCCGTTCGTCTCCTGAACGGCACGGCTAACGCGCTGGTGCGCCGTCTTGGCGTCGAGCCACAGGAGGAGCTGGCATCGGCACGCTCACCCGAGGAGCTCTCATCGCTCGTCGCTCGCTCGGCTGAGCAGGGCACCCTTGCCGCGCCGACGGCAAGCCTGCTGCAGCGTGCCCTCACGTTCGGCGATCGCGTCGCTGCCGATGTCTTGACCCCACGGATGAGGCTGCAGACGCTGCCGAGCACGGCGCCGGTTTCTGCCGTCATCGAAGCGGCGCGGCGCACCGGTCACTCGCGCTTTCCCGTGACGGGGGATGACGTGGACAATATCGTCGGCTTGATCCACATCAAGCAGGCGGTCTCGGTTCCTGAGGACCAGCGCGGCTTACGGAGTCTGGCATCCGTCATGGCAGTGCCTGAATTCGTGCCCGAGACGCTTCACCTGGACCCGCTGCTGCAGCAGCTTCGTCGCTCGACGCTGCAGATGGTCATCGTCGTCGACGAATTCGACGGCACGGCAGGAATCGTCACGGTCGAGGATCTGGTCGAGGAACTGGTCGGCGAGGTGTCCGACGAGCACGACCGATACGGTCCCACCATTCGCCGGCGGAGTGACGGCAGTTGGATCCTGTCCGGACTGCTCCGGCAGGATGAGATTGCCGCCGAGACAGGCATCGAAATTCCGGCCCATCGCAGCTACGAGACTCTCGGTGGGCTGATCCTGCAGCGACTCGGACGCATGCCGAAGGTCGCAGACACGGTGGATCTGACCGGCGGGCGGCTGACCGTCACCCACGTTTCCGGTCATCGCGTGGACCGCGTTCGCCTCGAGCCGAGCCGGGCGCAGTCGCCTCCCGAAGATGCGTCATGAGCGGGCCGGTGAGCGCCCTGATCGCGGCCGTTCTCCTGGTGGTCAACGCGTTCTTCGTCGGCGCCGAGTTCGCGCTCATCTCGACTCGACGCAGCGTGATCGAGCCACGGGCCCTCGCGGGTTCCCGGCGGGCCCGCACCACGCTTCATGCCATGCAGCACGGCTCATTGATGCTTGCCGGGGCCCAGCTGGGCATCACTCTCGCTTCGCTGGGACTCGGAGCTGTCGCCGAGCCGGCGGTCGCCCACCTGCTCGAAGGTCTGTTCGACGCCGCCCACGCCCCGAAGGGCTTCCTGCACCCGGTGGCCTTCGTCCTGGCGCTTGCCATCGTCGTGTTCCTGCACGTGGTCATCGGAGAGATGGTGCCCAAGAACCTTGCCCTCGCCGCACCCGAGCGGTCAGCGCTCGCCCTCATCCCGGCGCTGGTGTGGGTGGTGCGAGTGCTTCGTCCCGCGATTGCCGCGTTCAACGCGCTGGCCAGCTTGAGCCTGCGCGCCGTACGAATCACGCCGCGCGATGAGATTGCCAGCACGTACACGCACGACGAGGTGGCGCAACTCATCGCGGAGTCACACCGTGAGGGGCTGCTCGACGAGGAAGAGCACGAGCTGATGACCGGTGCGCTCGACTTCGAAGAGCGATCGGTCGAGTCGGTCATGCGCAGGCTCGAGCAACTCGTCGTCATCGGGCCGGAGGCGTCGCCTCGCGACGTCGAGGACCTCACGGCACGCACCGGTTACTCGCGCTTCCCGGTCATGTCCGACACTGGCCAGCTGATGGGCTACGTCCACCTCAAAGACGTCCTCGAGACAGATCCGGTACGCCGCTCGGTGCCCATCGAAACGAAACGGATGCGGTCGCTCCTAGCCATCGCCGTGACCGCGACTCTTGCCGAAGCACTCGCCGTGATGCAGTCGCGGGGCGCGCATCTGGCGAGCGTGATCGACGAGGGCGGGCGCCTGGTCGGAGTCGTGGCGCTCGAGGACGTGCTCGAGGAGCTCGTCGGTGAGATCGAAGCCTGACCTGCCAGTGCGAGCGCGACCTGCCAGTTTGAAGCGGTCGCCCACCGGATCTGATCGGCCACGGGGTACTCGTCGAGGTGGATGACGTACGTGACCAAGTTGAGGGCTTCGGTGTCGGCAAGTGTTGCTGCACGACCGCCGCGACAAATCCACATGCGGTACGGGGATTGTGTGACCAGCTCGCGCGGTCGAGCGTTGAGCTAGCAGGTGTACGAGACGGCCGGCGCCTGCGCGACGCGACGAATCGGCTCCAGCAGTTCGAGTCGCGCGGCGCCGTGTAGTGGCTTGGACCCGGTCACGGTGAACCGGAGTACCACCGTGGCCGTGCGCTGGCCGGCAGCTATCTGAACCGTCTGCTCTGGCGTGGCTTTGTCGTCTGGACGCAGCCAGTGCAGGCGAAGCTTGCCGGCCGAGCCGTTCGTGGCGACGTCAGCCGTGAATGTCCACTCCGCACGCGGGCAATGCCCGGTGGCCATCGAGGCACGCACGCTGACGCCCGCCACCGCCAGCGGCCCGGACGTCCCGCCGCCCTTGCCGCCGGATCCGCCGCTGGACGCGAGGACGACAACACCCGCCACGAGTGCGGCCGAAACCACACCAGCGGCCACCCACGGGGCCCGGCGTCGGCGGTTCCGGACCTTCGCCGGGGCAACGGCGCGTTGGGTCGGCGCAACCCGCCGGGTGCGGTCCTGCGACGCCCGGTACGGCTGGCGGACCACGGCCGGCCAATCCCCCGGCGGGACGGCTTCAAGTCGCTGGACGAGCTGCCCTGGGGTGGGGCGTGCCGCCGGGTCCTTGGCCAGCGCGGCGAGCAAGGCCTGCGAGGCCGGGCCGGGAAAGCCTGGCAAGACGGTCCCGGGATCCGGTATCGGCTCGCGGGCGTGAGCGGCGATCAACCGCATGATGCCGAGGCCGACGAAGGGCAACCGGCCGGTCAGCATCTCGTACGCCATCACGGCGAAGCTGTAGGTGTCAGCGCGCGCATCGGGCTCGGACGTGCCGAGCGCGACTTCCGGCGGAAGGTAGGCGGGCGTCCCGCCGATGGTCTCCGTGGCCGTACGAAAGACGTTCTGGTCGGTCGCGACGCGCGCCAGGCCGAAGTCGCCGAGTTTCGCGTGGCTGTCGGGCAGGACGAAAACGTTGGCGGGCTTCACATCGCGATGGGCAATGCCCTTGGCATGCGCGGCTTCCAGGGCGCCGGCGACATCGCCGAGCACGACGAGCATCTCTGGTACGGAGAGCGCCTGCTGCTCCAGCAACGCGTCCAGCGGCTCACCCGGGACGTACTCCATGATGATCGACGGCGCAGCGTCGCTGAAGCGAACGTCGTGGACGCGTACCACCCGCGGGTTCTCCAGCGCGGCCAGCACGATGGCCTCGCGGCGGAAACGGTTGAGCGCGTCGGGATCGCCCAGCGCGGTCTGCTTGAGGTACTTGATCGCGACCAACCGGTCGAGCGCCCGGTGGCGAGCCAGCGTCACCTCGCCGAAGCCCCCGCTGCCCAGCAGCCGGACGTTCTCATAGCCGCGAGGTGCCGGCGGAAGCTCTGTCGCCTCGGAGGGCATACGCCATGATCGCGCGACGCGGCCCCTCGTGTGCAGGAACCGGGTCTACCCGCGCGGAGAGGGCTTCGCGATCTGGCCGGGACGGGCATCCAGATCCTGCACGCCATCGGTGCGGATCGGCGTGCCGTTGACGAGAACGTGGCGGATGCCCGTCGGTGCGTCGGCCGTAAGCCGCGAGGAGCCGGTCGGGAAGTCAGCCACCCGGCGCACCGGGCCCGGGCCGACAGTCGCCGGGTCGAAGACGACGACATCCGCCCAAGCACCCGGAGCCAGCCGGCCCCGATCGGCGAGCCCGAAGAGGTCGGCCTGCCGCGAGGTCAGCCGCTGCACCGCCGCCTCGACGGTCGTGAGGGAGCGCTCGCGTACCCAGTTACCGAGATAGTCGGTCGCCTGCGGGGCGTCACACAGCTGGCCGACATGAGCACCGGCATCGGACAGGCCGAGCGTGCAGCCTGCCTCGGTGAGGACGGTGTGCAGCTCGGCGACGTCGTCGTTGGCGAGGATGCAGCCGACGCGCAGGCTGAGGTCGGCCTCGTCCAGCGCGGTGTCGAGCAGCAGGTCGAACGGGGCGGCTCCGCGCTCGTCGGCCACGTCACGCAGCCGGCGCCCGGCCAGGTCAGGATGGGCCACCGACTCCGCAAAGACGTAGGTGTCCCAACGGGGACGCGCGAACTGCTGACCGCTCTCCCATGCCTCGAGCGCGTCAGCCCGCCAGGTCGGGTCGGCATAGGCGGCGCGCCGCTCGGCCGCTCCGGTCGACATGAGCCCGGCGAACTTGGGATTGACGTTGAGGGTGAACGGCTCCGCCAAGGACATGGAGAACTGCAGCGGCCGCGGCGACACCTGCGGCCACACCTGCGCTCCGGCAGACCAACCGCGTCGGTTCAGCTCAAGCATGTTGCGATGAGCGCCGCTCGGGCTCGTCAGCAGCGCCGTATACGTGAACGGCACACCTATCGACGGCTGCAAGTCGTACAGGTCCGCGACGCCCATCTGCTCACCGGGCGTGAAGGCGGCAACGCCGCGTCCCGATTGCCCCAGCGCCGTCAGCAGCGCCTCGATCTCGACGCGCTCCGCGAACCGGCTCGGCACCGGCTTGCCGTCGACGCCGCGATGAGTGGGGGCGAAGCTGGTGGCAAAGCCCGCGGCGCCCGCCGCCATCGCCTCGCCTACGACGGTCTGCATCGCCGCGATCTCCTCGGGGGTCGCGGCACGCTCGTAGGCGTCGTCACCCATCACAAAGAGGCGCAGCGCCGTGTGCCCCACGTACGCGGCGAAGTTCAGCCCGACGCCGCGGCGCTCCACCGACGCGAGGTACTCGGGAAACGTCGAAAAGTCCCACGGGACGCCCGCCTCGAGCGTCGCAACGTCCATGTCCTCAACGTTTTCCAGCGTGCGGGCGATGAGGTTGCGGTGCTCGGGCCGGGTCGGTGCGAGTGAGAAACCGCAGTTGCCGGCGACGATCGTCGTCACGCCGTGAAAGCACGACGGGGTCAGCGCTGGATCCCAGAAGACCTGCGCGTCGTAGTGCGTGTGAATGTCAATGAAACCGGGCGAAACGACGTGTCCGTCGGCCTCCATCACGCGGTCACCGGACAGCCCGCGGCCGATGTCGCTGACCCGTCCTGCGTCGATCGTCACGTCGGCGACGAACCCCGGCGCGCCGGTGCCGTCGATCACCGTGCCGCCGCGGATGACCAGCTCACTCATGACGTCTCCAGCCCGTAGAGAGAGGCCCAGTTGCGCCAGATGATGTCGTCCCGAACGTCGTCCGCGAGGTGCGCCGTCTGCTCGGCGAGCACCTCGTCACGATCCTGCTCGGTCAGGCGCGCCACCGGATCCCAGCCGCCGGGGTGCAGCTCGTCCCAGCCGACGTAAATGCTCGGGCTGATCGGGGTCGATGAACGGCAGGTAGCAATCGCCTGGCTCAGTGACATGCGAGTCGGCGGAAACCGCTTTCAGCATGTGGCTCCTTCGCAGGTCACACCTCATGACGGCGGCTTCGCGCGAGACAGGCCGCGTGCACGGACACTAGCCAAGCCGGCTTCCACTAAGCCATCCGGGGGGTTCAGGTCGAAGGTGGTGACGTCGAAGCATCAGTCATGCGCGACCCCGGGATCGACGGCCGTCCCTCCGCCAGACCTGGAGACACGACCGCGCGAGCGGTGCGCCAGGCCGGCTCGCTGTTTGTCGCTACCGGCGTTCTCGGCCTGGTCGAGTTCTGCATTCCGAGCGGCGTCGGCTACGGCGAGCCGCGGACGCTTGCCATCGACTTCGTCGGCTTGGTGGTGGGCGGACTCACCTGGACGCCGCTGGCGCGCCGGCTGACCGGGTACCGCTCGCTGATTCTCGCGATCATTGCTCTGGCGTCGATTGCTTTCGGAAACGCCTTCGGCGTGATCGCTCCCATTCCACTTGGCATCTACTTCGTCATCATTTTCATGTGGATCGGTCAATGGCATCCGCGGGGCACGTCATTGCGGATGGCCCCTATCGCGGCGATCGCGTACGTGGTGCCTTTCCTGGTGGGAGCTCCAGCCGTCTACGGCGCCATCCCGTCGGTCGCGCTGGTCATCCCAGTATCGGTCCTTGCCGGCGAGGCACTGGCCGGCTACACCGGCGCCTTACGCCTTGCCCACCAGCAGCAAGAGGAGACGTTGGCCGCCCTCGCGCGCGCCAACCGGACCGACGATCTCACTGGCCTCGGCAACCGGCGACTCGGCAACCAGCTGCTCGACCGGCTAGTCGTCGGCGATGCGGTGGTGATCCTGGACCTCGATGAGTTCAAGCGGGTCAATGACGAGTTCGGCCATGCCCGCGGCGACGAGTTGCTGTACGAGCTGGGGCGCTTCCTGCAACAGGAGGTGCGCGCGGCCGACACCGTCGCGCGCATGGGAGGCGAGGAGTTCCTGCTCGTGATCCATGACGCCCCCCTCGCTGAATCGGCCCGCATCGTCGAACGGCTGCTCACTGCCTGGCGACAGACCAATCCGCTGGCGACGTTGAGCGCCGGGGTCGACGTCCAGGTCACCGGGCGGACTCCGAGTAATACCTATGCCCGGGCCGACAGCGCCCTCTACTCGGCGAAGCACCTGGGGCGCGACCGGATGGTGATCGCCGGAGCAACGAGCGACGCCGGACACGGGACGGGCCACCGCGAACCTCAGGCGCGCCGATCGCCGACGCGTCCGGGCTAGCGGCGGCGAAAAGTGATCAGCAGGATCACCAGCACGAGAACCCCCACGCCAAGTGCCGCGATCCCGTACGGATTGGACCCGGTGTCCTTAACGGCGAGGTAGCTGACGGCCCGGACCGAAGGGCCGGTGAGCGCGGCTGCCGAAGTCACCCTTGCTGTCTACACGCCCAACCAGCCGGCATCGTTTGAGTGCAGGTCACGGGGGTCTACGCGCGGATCAAACCGGCGCCAGACCTGGACCGGAAGCAGCGCCGGCGAGGCCCGGCCGGCCGAGCCCGCGTAACGAAAGTCGTTTTCGAACTGGTGGCACAGCAGCGGCGTCCAGTCGGCGCGCCGGCATGGCGGTCCGGTGAGGATGACGGCGGTGGACGCCGCCAGCTGCGCGCGCCATTGGCGCTGGAATTTCGTTAGCCCGCGGAAGCCGTAGGGGTAAAACGTGGCCGGCACCCGCGCGGGCAGCTCCGATAGGGCCGTCCCGCGGGGATCGACCCAGGGATGGCAAGTGCGTCCGGTGGCATTGGCCAGTTCGATCAGCACCATCTGGTCGGAGACGACGCACCGCGCTTCGCGGACAAGCGCGGTGAGCCGCGCGACATTCACCGTCGCGGCCTGGCCCTGCGTCCACGCGGCGCCCAGCTGGACCACCCCGCCCATGGCGACGATCCAGACAGCCACCCAGGCCAGCGACTTTCGTACGCGGGTCAGGCGACCAAGAGGTACCAGCGCGGGCAGGGCCAGCGCGACCAGCACGGCGGCTGGCATGATCAGGTAGTCGCCGTAGTGGAAGAAGTACGGCGGTGACACCGCGAACATCGCCAGGCCCGCCACGAATTGGGCCAGCATCAGAGCACCCAACGGGCCTCGGCGCAGAGCAGCTATTGCGCACCCGGCAAGGGCAAAGGCGGCGAGGGCAGCGGGTACGTACGGGTGCGCGAACAGCGGGCGCACGGCGATCAGCTGTGCCCAGCGCGCGAACGTGTCCTGGGTTCCATCCGCCGGTCGGGACAGCTGGGTGGTGATCACGTCGGTCACCATGCGGCCAGGGGCCAGGACAAAGAACGGCAGGCACACGGTCGCGGCCGCCCCCGCCGCAGCGAGGCTCGCCCGCGCCGCCAACGCGCGACGGTGCCTCACAAGCAGCCACCCGATCAGCACCAGGGCAGCTACCAGGCCCCACGCCTTGACCGTGACAGCAAGCCCCAGGGCTGCGCCGCCGATAAGAGCGTCGCGTGACTTCGGCGACGGGCGCGCAAGGCGGTCGTACGCGATCACCAGAAACAGGTCGAGCCATGGTTCGAGCATCGCGGTGCGCCCGGCGACGAGCGCAGGCGCAGCGACAGCGTAAAAGGCGGCCGCGACCAGCCCCCGTTGCGGGCTGGAAGACTTGGCCACCAACCGGCCGAGGAGCAGGGTCGTCGCACCCGCCACCACGATGGTCGCGAGTCGAGCCACCACGAGACCCGAAGCATCGCCCAGCAGCCGCCCGACGACGGCGCAGGGCATCAGCAGCCAGGTGATTCCCGGGGGCTGCAGGAAGGCGTAGTCCCGATACGGCACCACGCCGTGCAGCAGCAGCGCGCTCGAGCCGTAGTGCACGCCGTCGTCGTACTCGATCGCCGAATGCCAGCCGCCGCTGTGGGCCAGCATGACGACGCGCAGCAGCGACGCGACCGCGGCGACCGCGGCGAGCAGCCAGGCCTGCCGGCGCGCAGGGCTCACAGGCTGATGCTCGCCCGCGGGAGCTGACGTTCGGTGGGGATCGGCTGCGGAATGATCATGCTGACCCGCGCGCCATCCGGGAGGTTCACCGCTCCCGCGGTGCCGCCGTGGGCCTCCGCGATCTCGCGGACCACCGCCAGACCGAGGCCGGCCCCGCGCTGGCCGTGGCTATGGCTGCGGGCCGGATCGGCCCGGCGGAACCGGTCGAAGGCATGCGGCAGGAAGTCCAGCGGAAACCCGGGGCCGGTGTCTTCGACGGTGATGGCCAGGCTGCGCAGATCAGAGCGGTACGCGCACCTGAGGCTGACCCGCGCCGCCGAAGGACCGCGCCGGCCGATCGGCGCGTACTCGATCGCGTTGGACAGCAGGTTGTCGACCGCGCGGCGCACCGCCTGCGAGTCAAGCACGGCCACGAGTTCCGGGGCCACGTCGAGCTCCAGAGTCACCCCAGCGGAGTCAGCCGGCGCGCGAGCGAAGCGCACGGCCGCCGAGAGCACCCCGGACAAGTCGGTGGGCTCCGGGCGTACGAGGGGGCCGCTCGTATCCGCGCGGGCCAGGAACAGCAGGTCCTCGGCAAGCTGCGAGAGCCGGTCGACCTCCAGCGCGGCATGTTCGACCGCATCGGCCAGCTCCGCGTGACTACGACCGGGGCGGCTCGCCAGTTCGAGCTCGGTCCGCAGCACGGCGAGCGGCGTACGCAACTCGTGGCCCGCGTCGGCCACCAGATCCTGCTGGCGGCCGAGGCTGGACCCGAGTCGTTCGAGCAGTTCGTTGAGCGTGACGGCAAGGCGGGCCAGCTCGTCAGCGGTATCCGGGACTTCAAGACGCTCGAGACCCGTGCCGGCGTGAGCTGCTGCGTCGCGGCGCATGCGCTCCACCGGCCGTAGCGCCGCCTGCGCCAGCACCCAAGCACCGGCGGCCACCAGGAGCACCAGCACTGGTCCGGCGACGAACAACGCGTTGCGCAGGTCGCGCAGGGTCTCGTCGGTGGAGCGGCGGGACGCGCCCGCAACGGCCAGCCAGACGCCGTCCTTGCGGCCCACCCCGAGCGCCGCCACCCGGTACGGCTGGTCGCCCACCCGCACGGTGGTTCGCACCAGAACTCCGCTGCGTAGATGTCGCAGCTGATCGGGCAGTTCGATCCGCGGGGCCGGCGCGCCGGTGGCGGTCAGGATCGCCCCGTCGGGACGCCGCACGACCGCGAACGTGTCGGCGGTCGCCTCCGCGATGCCGCGCGTTCCGCTGTCCAGCAACGGGTCGGGCAGCCGCGGGCTCGCCACCCCGTCGAGCGCACCAGAAATCGTCTGGGCGCGGCCGACCAGCGTGTTGTCGAGGTTGCGACTGAGTCCGAGGCGCAACACGTGGACGAACAGCAGCGAACCGCCGATGGCGACGACCGCCGCTGCCAGTGTGAAGGCGACGCAAAGGCGCGCCCGCAGGCCGCGCGGCATCAACCGCATCCGCCGTCGGCGGCGACCGGATTCGCCGCTCAGGACACCGTGACCGCGGACGACGCCCGAAGCCGATAGCCCGTTCCACGAACCGTCTCCAGATCCTCGCGGTCGAACGGTCGATCGATCTTGCGCCGCAAGTAGGCCACGTATTGATCGACGACGTTGCTCACCGGGTCGAATGCGAAGTCCCACACGTGCTCCAGGATGCGGGTGCGGGTGAGAACCTGGCCAGGATGGCGCATCAAGAGCTCGAGCAGCGCGAACTCCTTGGCGGTGAGCTCGATCTCCTCACCGGCCCGGGTCACGGCGTGCATGGCCGGGTCCAGGCGCAGGTCGCCGACTTCCAACACGGTCGGACGCTCGCCGGCGCCGCGGCGGAGCAACGCCCGCAGGCGCGCCGCCAGCTCGGCGAAGGCGAACGGCTTGACCAGGTAGTCGTCGGCGCCGGCGTCCAGCCCGCGCACCCTGTCAGCAACGCCGTCGCGAGCGGTCAACATCAGCACGGGCGACCAGCGCTGGCGGGAACGCAGCTCACGGCAAACCTCGTAGCCGTCGAGCAGCGGGAGCATCGCATCGAGGACGATGGCGTCGTAGCCGACCTGCAGGCCGCGGAAGAGGGCGTCCTGCCCGTCAGCAGCGACGTCGACCGCGTAGCCCTCCTCTTCGAGTCCGCGCTTGAGGAGCGCCGCCATCCGCATCTCGTCTTCCACCACAAGGACTCTCACGAAACCGATGGTCCTGCCGAGAAATGTGAGATTTATGAGAGCTCGAACAATGGGCCGTGCAACTACTGCGGCGCGGCCGGCGCTCGGGTGACGGCAAACGTCGCGCTCCCTCGAAGACAGAGCACGCCGGCGGCGTCCACCACCCGCACATCGGCGACCGCCAGCCGGCCGCCCATCCGCAGCACGTCACCCGTGCAGATGTACTCCCCGCCGAGGACCAGCGGGCGCAGGTAGTCGATGTGCATGGTGACAGTCGGCGAGGTCCTGATGAGCGGATCCGCCGAGCGCAGCGCCATGGCGGCAACGTCGTCGACGAGGGTGCCGACCAACCCGCCGTGGACTTGTCCGAGCGAGTTGGACATGAACGGGGAGGGACGCCAGAGGGCCCGGCTGCCCCCGTCCGCGGTGAGCTCGACCTCGTATCCCAACAGTTCGGCGCGTTCGCGGTGACGCGACTTTCCCCAGCCGATTCCCGTTGGCTCGCTCACGTCAACTCCGCCGCGAGTCCGGCCAGCACCTCGAGCGTGTGGCGCGCCGAGGCCTCGCGGTCCTCGCACCAACCGGTCGCGAAGCCCAGCGCCTCGGCGTCACGAGCGTTAGCCAGCAGGGTCGATACGTCGGTACGCAGCCCGCTGGCATCACCGATGAAGACCCCCAGTGGCATGCTCGGACACTAGCGCGCGCTCTCGCGGCCGCCGCCGGGCGAGTCGGCGGCCGACCGGATCTGCGACGCGAGCCGCCAGCGGACCCGCCACCGCCAGCAGCAACACGTAGCTGGCCGCCAGCGCCCCTAGCCGCGCCGGCTGGCCGCTGGTGACGGCGAGCCCCGCGATGACGATCGAGAACTCACCGTGGGCGATCAGAGTCGCCCCGGTTCGCAGCCGGCCCGCAACGCTGATGCCCGCCCGCCCGGCCGCCCACCAACCCGACGCAAGCTTCGCCGCCGCCGAAGCCGCGGCAAGACCCGCCGCGGCCAGCAGCACCGGCGGCATGGTCCCCGGATCCGTTTGCAAGCCGAAGAACACGAAGAACACCGCGGCGAACAGGTCGCGCAGCGGCGCGAGGACCTTGCGGGCGGCGTCCGCAACCGGCCCGGTGAGCGCGATACCGACCAGAAACGCCCCCACCGCACTCGAGACCTGCAGCTTCTCGGCGAGCCCCGCAACCAGCAACGTGATCCCCAGCACCCGCAGCAAGAGCACCTCGTTGTCCGGGGCCGACAGGGCCCGGCTCACCACCCGGCTCCACCGGGTCGCCACGAACAGGACCACGCCGACCGTGCCGACCGCGATCGCCACCGTCACTCCGCCGGTCACGAATCCCACCCCGGCCAGTACGGCCGTCAACACTGGCAAATACAGCGCCATCGCCAGGTCTTCCAGCACCAGGATCGACAGCAGCACCGGCGTCTCGCGGTTGCCGGTACGCCCGAGGTCGGCGAGGACCTTGGCGATGATCCCCGACGACGACACGGCCGTCACCCCCGCCATCACGAGTGCCCCGGTGAAGCCCCAGCCCATGGCGTAGCCGACGACGACGCCGGGGGCCGCCCCGAGGACGAGGTCGACTGCCCCTGCCGCCGCGTTGGTACGCAGGTTCGAGACGAGCTCATCTGCCGAGTACTCGAGCCCGAGCGTCAGCAGGAGCATGAGGACGCCGATCTGGGCGCCCGTGCTGATGAAGTCCGAGCTTGCCGACAGCGGCAGCAAGCCGCCCTGCCCGAACGCGAGTCCGGCCAGCAGGTAGAGCGGGATCGGAGAGAGGCCGATACGTCCCGCGAGGCGGGCGAGGATGCCCAGCACGAGCAGCACCCCACCGATTTCGGACAGGAGCGTGTACAGGTGCGCGTGCTCCGTCATGGCGGCCTAGCCCGGCGGGGAGTCGAGGATGTGGGCCACCCCGGCCGTCGCGGTTTCGGTTCCGACGACGACCACCAGATCACCGCCCACGAAGACGAAATCCGGCCGTGGACTGGCAATGACCCGACCTTCGCGAACCACCGCGACGATCGAGGCGCCCGTACGCGTGCGGGCCTGGGTCTCGGCGAGCGGCCGGCCATCGAAGCGTGAGCCCGCTGCCACGACCACCTGCGACGTCTCGAGTCCGGCGAGGTCACGTTGCATGTCGGCGAGCCGCTCGACGATGCGCGGCGCTCCCAGCAGTTCGGCAAGGGCGTCGCCCTCTTGGTCGGTGAGGGCGAGCACCTCCCGTCCGACATCGGGGTCGACCGTGTCGTACACGACCAGTTCGCGGCGTCCGGTGCGGTAGGAGATCACCGCGAGCCGCCGTCCCGCCTCGGTCTGGAACTCATAACGCAGCCCGATGCCCGGCAGCGGCGTCCGGTCGATCTGTATGCCGGACACAACGGTCTCGCGGGCTTCACTTGCCCGGCTCATCGGCGGGCCTCCACATCGTGCCCGCGGTTCTCGGCGGCGGCTTCGCACGACGGTCGAGCCGCCAAGGGTCAGCAGGCAGAAGGCGGCGAGGACCGCCATAAACACCGGCCGTGCGCGGGGAGGTGCGCACGGGGTCCATGGGGCTAGTTTATCGGGACGTCCGTATCCAGCGTTCGCACGATTTCCAGACCCCCGCCGGTCGCAATCGAGTAGTACGACATCTCGGTCAGCGGCGGGCTGTAAGCATGAATGCTGAAGGCCGGTTCGGGATGCGGGTTGTAGACGTCGTGGACGTATCCGGCGCCGAAGCTGCGCGACTCCCCAGCCGGCACGCCGATCTCCTGGCCCGAAACGAAGAACTCGCGCAGCCGTCCCGACACGACCGTGAACGCCCCAGCGGAGCGCCCGTGATCGTGCAGCGTCGTGGACTGCTCCCGCAGCCATGTGTTCAGCCAGATGTCGAGGTCGTCGTCGGCGTGAATGCGCAGCGACCAGTGCTCGCCCATCGCGTAGCGCACGCGCGGCGCCCAGCGCTCGGGGCGAGCCGCGTAATCACGGGTGATGCGGCGAAGATCAGCGGGATCGATCCCGCACGGCGGGGCGGACGGGGCAACTCGGGTGGAAACGGTGTCCTGCTGTAACACGGGTGCACAACCTCAAAGCGCGGCGCGCACCACCGGGACGGGCAGGTCTAGGCAGTCACCGGCGAGCGCAGCATCAGACGTGGGGACGAAGGCTGCGAGGCCTACAGAGCGCACTCGCCACCAGGCGCAGATCGACTGGCCTCCGCATGTGCAGCCACGCCTGACTACGCCACGGCGGAGTCGTCTCCACATCTTGAACGTAGCTTTCCCCACTGAGTCAGTCAAGAATGGCGCGCTCAGGGTGCCTTGCTGGGCACCGTGAACTGGTCGGCGAACCGTGTCGTCCACAGCTTGACCTGGGCGACGTAATCGCGGGTCTCGTTGAACGGCGGCACGCCCCGGTACTTGTGGACAGCCCCGAGGCCGGCGTTGTAGGCCGCCAGCCGTAGCGAGAGTTGGTCGCCCGGAAGGCTGCGCACGTCGCGGGCGATGACGCAGCTGTAAATCGCTGCGGTGGCGATGGCATCGGCGGGCGTGAAGACGTTCTTCTTGCCGTCGCCGTTCGCGTCGACCCCGTACTGGCGAAACACCGACGGCAGGATCTGCATCAGGCCCTGCGCGCCGTTGCCCGACTCGGCGTCCGGCTGGAAGCGGCTCTCGACGTACGCCATCGCCGCCAGCCCGGTTGGGGTCAGGACCCCCGGGCAGCGACGCGCCGCGACGGTGAAGAACGACTTGTACTCAGCCGGCACCTTCACGGTCTGAGCGGGCGACGCTCCGCCGCCGCACCCCGTGACCAGCGGCGCCGCCAGCACGGCGGCCAGCACGGCGGCGAGCCCCGCGCCCAAGCACCGCCGACGCCTGCCCACGCGCGATCACGCTACCGGCTGGCGCCGGACTCAGACGGTGAGCCGCACCGGCAGCTTTTTCAGCGCGTTGTTGAGGTTGGAGCGCGTACGCACCGGCTCGCCGATCAGCTCGATGTCCGAGAACGTGTCCAGCAGTTCTTCGAAGAAGACCCGTCCTTCCAGGCGCGCCAGGTGGACTCCCAGGCAGAAGTGCTCGGCGATCCCGAACGAGAGGTGCGGGTTGGGCCGGCGGTGGATGTTGAACGTCTGCGGGTCGGCGAAGACGTCTTCGTCGCGGTTGGCTGAGGTGTAGTACATCGCGACCTTGTCGCCGGCCTTGATCTGCGCTCCTGCGAGGACGGTGTCCGCGGTGGCCGTCCGCCGGAAGTAGTGCAGCGGGTTGGCGTAGCGCAGGATTTCCTCGACGGCGCCAAGGATCAGGCTGCGGTCGGCGCGCATCTCAGCGAGCTGCTCCGGGTGCCGCAGGAGGGCCAGCAGGCCCGACGCGAGCATCGTCTGCGTAGTGTCCTGGCCTGCCGTGACGAGCTGCACGAAGAAGACCCCGAAGTCGAGGTCGGTCATCAGCTTGCCGCCGAACTCGGTCTGCAGGATGTACGTCGTCAGGTCGTCTTGCGGTTCCCGCGTGCGCCATCCGGCGGCGTGTTGCATCCCGTAGATCGCCATGTCCATACTGCCGGATCCCGGGTTCAAGCCGTCACCGTCGGGCGCGAAATCCGGGTCCTGACCGTGGGTGTTCATCTCGGCCATGTGGTGGACGCGCTCCCAGTCGTCCTCCGGCAGGCCCACCAGCTCGCCGATGACCCTGGTCGGGAGCGAGGAGGTCACATCGCGTACGAACTCGACTCCCTCGGCGGTACCGGCTTGCGCCGCCACCGCCGCGAAGATCTCCTTGGTGATGACGCGGATGCGGTCTTCGAGCTGCTCCATCACCTTCGGCACGAACCGCTTGACCATCGGCCGGCGGTAGTCGTTGTGCCTCGGCGGGTCCATTGCGAGCAGCATGCCCTGCATGTTTTCCAGCTGCTCCCCCTCGAGATCCTCAAGGACGACCCCACCCTCCTCGGCGGAGAAGAGCAGCGGGGTACGCGCGACCGTCTCGACGTCCTTGTGCTTGAGCACCGCCCAGTAGCCCGGCTGGCCCGGCATGTCCTGCCAGAAGACCGGTTGAGTGCGGCGCAGCTCGGCGAAGAGCTCGTGAGGCGGCGCCTCGAGGTAGGTCTCTGGCGAGTAGATGTCGATCTCCGCTGCGCCGGCAACAATGTGGTCAGCCGCTGTCGTCATGAGCTCAGCCGACTACGACGTTGGGACGCGCGAGGCCGGCTGCCTCGCAAAGGGCGTAGTACGCGGCCAGCGTGCCTGCACCGTCCGACACGGAGGTGATGTTGCCGTCGGCGTCGAGGTTCACGTTGCAGCCGTACATCTGGAACCAGACGCGCGTGTTGTCCTCGATGCACGTCAGCGTGTGGACGCTCCCGGCCGGCTCGTACAGGAACGACCCGGCGCGATTGACGTAGTCGTACTCCTTGTACTTCCACGCGCCCGACTGGGTGTAGCCGAAGACCGGGCCGGTGTGGCGATGGGTCTCGACCTCGAAGCCGGCCTGGAAGATGTTTTCGATGATCCAGAGGCCCTCGGCCTCACGGATCTGCAGCACCTTCAGCATGTTGCCGCCGCCGACGTCGACGAAGGGCAGATCGTCGACGCCGATGTGGATGGCCTCGGGGCGGGTCAGTGCAGTGGTCACGGGATCTCCTTGGTTGCCAGTGGGGCCTGGTCGGGTGCCGGCCAGAGCGCTCTTCACGCGCGGATGGCGTTCGAGCGCCGCCTGATAGGCGAAGCCCTCACCCATCGGCAGCTCGGTCGTCGCGGTAGCGGTCACGGGAGCGGCCATCAGTGGGTGTAGAACCCGCCGTCGGCGACCATCAGCTCGCCGGTCACGTACGAGGCCTCGTCGCTGGCCAGGAAGAGCGCCAGGTCAGCGATCTCCCGCGGCTGCCCGAAGCGCCGCATCGGTATCTGCTCCATCAGCTTGTCCGGCCGCTCGGGCAGCGTCTGGATGATGTGGGTCATGTTGGTCTCGATGAAGCCGGGACCGATCGCGTTGACCCGGATTCCTTCGGAAGCCAGCGACATCGCGGCCATCTTCGTGAGCATCCAGACACCGGCTTTCGACACCGAGTACGCCAGCGTCCCGACCTCGGGCACCAGCGCCGCGATCGACGCGATGGTGACGATCGAACCCCCACTTGCCTGCGCGACCATCTGACGCCCGGCGGCCTGCACGGCCAGCAGCGTGCCGGTCAGGTTGACGTCGAGCACCGGCTGCCACTGCTCGGACGGCAAGTGCAGGAACGCGGTCGCCAATCCAACGCTGGCCCCGAGCTGCGCCATCTGACGCTCTTGGGCGCGATCGCCGCTGGTGTAACCGGCGAACGAGATGCCGGCGGCCGTCACGAGCAGCTCGAGGCTTCCGAAATCGGCGACCGCCGCGACGACAGCCGCCTCGTTGTCCGCTGTGGAAGTGGCGTCCAGGTGCACAAACATGACCCGATGGCCCTCGCCGCGCAGGTCGACCGCGGCCGACTCACCTGCGTCGTCGAGCAGATCGGCGATCACGACGGACGCGCCTTCCTCGGCGAAACGCGTGGCGCACGCGAGGCCGATGCCGTTCGCGCCACCGGTGATCAGAGCCACCTTGCCGTCCAGACGCGCCATGCGTTTCGCGATCTCCCTCATGTGGCGTATCACAATGTGAGCAGCAAACTCATTCTCCGATACGGTAACGAGCGGCGCTTGCTGCGGTCAACGCTGAAGGGACGGTCTCTATGGCGGTGGCCCGACTCTCCACCGTCGAGAAAGCACTACGCGTACTGGCAGCAGTGGCCGACGGCCAGCCCATCAGCGGGAGCGCCCTCGTACGCGGGCTCGGGCTGGACAAGAACGCCGTCCAGCGCATCCTCGTCACCCTCGGCCACCAGGGCTGGCTCCAGCAGGATCGGCAAGCCGGCGGTTGGCGCCTCGGGCCGCAGTCGCTCGTCGTCGGCGGGCGCTACGCCGGCGCGCTGCGCGATCGAGCCCATCCGGTCATCCACGATCTCGCGGCCGAGACCGGCGAGACCGTCACCCTCTGGGCGGTCGAGGGCGACACCTTCACCGTCGTGGATGCCGTCGAAAGCTCACAAACACTGCGCGGCACCATCCCCATCGGCTACGCCGCCAGCGTCACCGAAGGTGGTGACTTCGTGGCGTTCTGCAATGCGGCGACCCGCGAGCGGCTGCTGGCGGAAGCGGGGTTGCCGGCCATGGCGCCCGAGCGGGTCGTTGCCGTGCGCGAGCGGGGGTACTACGTGGTCGACACGCGCTACACCGCTACCGTCGCGATCGGGGTGCCCGTCTGGGACGGCCGCCGCTCGCCGTCGGCTGCCGTGCTGTTGATCGCGCCGGCGGATCGGCTGGTGGGCGAGGAGATCGCGGTGGTCGCAGCGCGCGTTCGCGATGCGGCTGCGACATTGTCGCCGGGGCGTTCGTAGCATTAGGGCGCATCCGCCGGGAGGCAGTCCGCCGCGGCGGTCACCGATGCTCTAGCGCGTGCAAGTTTGCCCAATCCGAAGATCATCCGAACGACACGCCGTATAAATAGGGCCTATCGCCGGCGCGCCGACAAGGTTGGGCTGTCGCAGCACTCGATCATGGAACTTCGCGGAATCTGCACGCTCTCAGACCATGGAGAGCAGCAACGCAGGTGGCACGCTGCCCGGCGGGCGGCGGTCACGAGCCAGCGCGTTGGCTTCACGCTGCAGCAGGTCGTTCACCGGCGTCGCGAGGCCGTGCATCCGGCCGAGCAACCCGATCTCACCGTTCAGGAAGTCGGCTTCGATCGAGCCGCTGCCGCGCAGAGCGCTCTGCCAGGACGAGCCGCCGCTGCGCTCACGACCGTCGACGGGCGCCAACTGGACCTGCGCCCCCCGGTAGCCCTTCCACTCCTCGTCACCGGCGACGTCGACCCCCGCCGCGGCCAGCGTCTCGCGACCCTCCTGCATCGACCGTTTCACCAGTTCGGACACCATCTCCTCGCCAGCCGCGTCCTGATCATGACCGCACAAAGCCTCGATGGAATTGCCGAGATTGCGCAGCAGCTTCGCGTACTTCCAGCGCATGACTTCAGCGCGGGCAATGGACCGGAAACCGCTGGCGGAAAGGTCGAACGCCACCTCCTCGGCGACAGCGTCGACACCGGTCGGGTAGCGGCCGACGTCGAGCATCCCGGGATGCGGATGGCCCTGCGATTCCACGCGTCCAGGCTCGAGGTGGGTGGCGGGGAGCATCACGCAGACCCCGTACACGTGGTGGAAGCGGCGCAGCGCCAGGCGCTCGTTCTCGACGCCGTTCTGCGCGCAGACGACGGGCAGATGATCACGCGCCCAGCCGTCCTTATCCACCGGCAGCGCGGCAACCTCGTCCAGCAACCCCTCCGTGTGCTGCGTCTTCGTCGTCAGGACAAGCACGTCACCGCGGCGCAGCACCAGCACTTGCGGCGACGCGGCCACCTCCACCTGCAGGCAGTGGGTTCCGGCGGGCGTCGCGAGTGTCAGGCCCGACTCCTTCAGCACCCGCGCATGCTCACCGCGCGCGAGCAACACGACCTCGCACCCGTTCAGCTGAAGAAACCCGCCGATGCTCCCGCCGACCGCACCAGCGCCCAGGATCACGTATCTCACCCCTCCAGCCTGCCCTGCGGCCCCGAGAGAGCGCGGCTTCGGTACGGTCCGCGGGTGCCAGCTCTGGATCTGACCGGTCGCACGGTCATCGTCGCGGGAGCCGGCGGAGGAGACATCGGTACGGCCGGCAGCGGCATGCTCGCTTCCGCGGGAGCCCTCGTGGTTGGCGTGGACAACCGCGCCGAGGCCCTCGAGGACTTCACGACCGCGACCTCGGGCAGCGAGCGCTCCCACCCCGCCCTCGTCGCCGATCTACGCCGGGCGGCTGACGTCGGCCGGCGCGACAACCCGAATCCGGCGCCGGACACCCCGGCCGAAAGCGCCGCCGTCCCGCTCGGGCGGCGCGGCAGCGCGAATGACATCGCCGGGGCGGTGCTCTTCCTGCTGTCGGATCTGGCTGGGTGGATCACCGGGCAGGTGCTGGCGGTCGACGGCGGATCGTCGGCCCGGCCGTCGTTCCTCGGCGAGGACAACCTGCCGATTTTCATCCGCGACGAGGTCCTGCGCGCACGGCTCACCGGGACCGCCGAGTGAGCGTTGCCGTGGTGGTTGGCGGGGCCGCAGGTCCGGCCCGCGACGTGGCGGAAGGCCTGCGCGGGCAGGGCTTTTCGATCATCGAACTGGCGCCCGCGGGCCGCGCGGAGCTGGCCGCCGCGATGCGCGCGGCGAGTCCGATCCTGGTGGTCTGGGCGCCGTCTGCGGGTGCCGCGTCCGCACCGATGCCACTCACGGCACACGACGAAGCCACCTGGAACGCCCACGCCTGCCAGCCGTTGCGCGACGCTGTCGCGTGCTTCCAAGCTGCCGGCGACGCCTTCGACGACACCGGGGCGATCGTCGCGGTACTCCCGACGCTCGCCATGAACGGTTCGCCCGGTTTCACCGCTTGGAGTACAGCGGCCGACGGCCTGCGGTCGCTAGTGAAGGTCACCGCCCGCGAGTACGGCAAGCGCGCCATCACCGTCAACGCCATCGCGCTTCCGGCAGCGCTGATCGCCGGGAGCGCCGCATCGCTCGATCGGCCCGGCCTGCCCGCAGCGAAGCTGGCGGTGCCCCAGAGCGCCGCCGGCAGTGTCGCCGAGATCATCGCGGCGCTGGCCGCCGCGCCCTGGACCGCGGTGACCGGGGCCACGATCGCGGTCGACGGCGGCGTCTGGATGCACGCATGACCACCCTCGCCGGGCGGGTCGTGGTGATCACGGGCGGTGGCGCCGGCATCGGCCGGGCGCTGTGCAGGTCTTGCGCCGCAGCCGGCGCCAGTGTCATCGTCGCCGCTCCCGGGAGCAACGGCGCGGAGACCGCCGCGCAGATCACGGACGAAGGCGCGGTCGCCGAGTACGTACGCGCTGACGTGACGTCGGCGGCCGACATGCAACGGGCCGTGGACCACGCGGTATCGCAGTTCGGCGGCTTGGACGCGATCGTCCACAACGCCACGAGCCGCCATTCCAGCGTAGTGACGCCGCTGTCTGACCTTGACCCGGTAGTGCTCGACGACCACCTTGCGGTCTCGATCGGAGGAGCATTCAATTGCGCGAAAGCCGCCCTCCCCGAGTTGCGCAAGCGGCGCGACCGGATGGTCTTCATGACCTCGCCCGCAGCCATGGAGGGCAGCTCCACGCTGCCGGCGTACGGAATGGTCAAGGGTGCCCTGCGCGGGCTGGCCAAGAGCCTGGCTCTCGAGGAAGGCCGGCACGGCGTCAACGTCACCTGCGTCTCGCCGCTCGCCGTCACACCGGCCCTGGCCAGGGCGTACCGGTCCAATCCGGAGCTCGAAGGGCGGCTACGCCAGCTGGTGCCACTCGGCTGGGTCGGCGATCCGCTGCTGGACATCGCTCCCGTCGTCACCTTCCTGCTCGGCGACGGCGCTCGCTACATCAACGGTCAGACGCTCGTCGTCGACGGAGGGCGGTACACCGGGCTGTGAGCGCGCTGGAGCTGTCGCCGCCGCTGTCCAGGGGCTCCGTTTCGCTACGGCTGTATCCGCATGCGCAGGATGCGGTCGCGACGGTCGCCGAATTGCGTACGCAAGCCGTCCTCGGCCGGGCCGCCGGCTTCGACGGGGTCATGACCAGCGAGCACCACGGAGGCTTCGCCGGCTACCTGCCGAACCCGTTGCAGGTGGCCGGCTGGCTGCTCGACGCGATGCCGGACGGCTGGGCGGCGGCCTGCCCGCTGCTGCTGCCGCTGCGTCCGACCGCACTCGTCATCGAGGAGACGGCGTGGCTCGCCGCTCGCTTTCCCGGCCGGGTGGGGCTCGGCGTCGCGACCGGTTCGCTGCAGGACGATTTCGACATCCTGGAATCAACCAAGGACGCGCTGGTGGCGCGCTTCAGCGCCGGATTGACCCAGGTCAGCGACGCGCTGTCGGGGCGTGACGCGGGAGTGCTGGCCGGCGACCGGGCGGTGCAGGCGTGTCAGGACGCGCCGGTACCGCTGGTCAGCGCGGCGATGAGCCCGGCGGCGGTCCGGCGTGCTGCTGCAGCAGGGGTCGGGTTGCTCTTCGATTCGCTCTCCACCGTCGAACGTTGCCGCCAGCTCACCGACACCTACCGCGAGGCCGGCGGCACCGGCGCGTCGATTCTGGTGCGCCGCGCCTGGATCGGGCCGCCTCCAGCCAGCCGGCAGGCGAAGCAGGTCGACGTCTATCGAGGCTATGCCGCAGCGGCCGCGCAGACTCACTGGTCAGCAGATGCCCTGCTGTCCAGCAGCGATCCGGCGGAGCTGGCCGGGATGCTCGCCGACACCGTGATCGCGGCCGGCGGTGATGCGTTGAACGTCAGGCTTCACGTGCCAGGAGTCACCCCCGAGGAGGTACGCGAGCAGCTGGCCGCGCTCGGTGAGGTGATCCCCCAGGTACGGCGGCTATTGCGCGATCAGGCGCCGCGATAGACCGCGAAGCTGATCGCGATGTACATCATCACGCCGGCCAGGATCGTCATGAGATGAAAGACCTCGTGGTAGCCGAACGTGCGTGGCCAGGGATTGGGCCGGCGGGTCGCGTAAACGACCGCCCCTAGCGTGTAGACGAGACCGCCGCCGGCGACCAGCACCAGCGTGGCGACCCCGCCCGCATGCAGCAACTCCGGCATAACGAACACCGCGATCCACCCGACCAGGAGGTACGGCGGGATCACGGCCCAGCGCGGCGCCGTCAGCCAGGCCATCCGCATGGTGATCCCGAGCAGGGCACCGCCCCACGCGATGGCCAGGACAACGGTGCTGGTCGTGCCGTGCAACAGGAGCAGGGCGAACGGCGTGTAGGTGCCCGCGATCAGCACCAAGATCATCGAATGGTCGAGCCGGCGCATGATCGCTGCGGCCGTGGGCTTCCAGGTGCGTCGGTGATACAGCGCGCTGGTGCCGTACAGCAGGCAGACGGCGAGCGCGTACACCGTGGCGGCGAAGCGCGCCCGGCCGTCGTGAGCCAGCGCGATCAGCACGCTGCCGGCGATCAGGAACGTGAGCGCCGCCCACTGGTGAAGGCGGCCGCGCAGGCGCGGCTTGACCGGTAGCGCTGGGGTGATGGGCAACAGTGCAGCACTCATCAGCAGGCGCCCCCTCTACATAGTCGGTGGGCGAACGGCTGACCTTGCTTAGCCTGCCAGCAGATTCGATTCGACGGTACGTCGCCGGCGCTCCTCATATCGGGTTGCCAGGCTGTCCAGGGAGTCCAGGAAGCCGCGCATTTCCCCGCGGGCTTTCTCGGCCGAGGCATCGAGGCCTTCGAGCTCGAAGACACCCCATTTGCGCAGCAAGGGCCAGATGACCTCGTCGTGGTGGATGCGCAGGTCATAGATCCCGGCCTTGGCGATCTGGCGGGCTTTGGAGTCGAAGTCCTTGATCCCGACGCCCGGCATCTGGAAGGCGATGACCTCCTTGACGATGGCGCGTACGGCCGCCGACGGGTCGATCTCGAGCGCCGCGGCGACCAGGTCCCGGTAAAAGATCATGTGCAGGTTCTCGTCCGCCGCAACGCGCGAAAGCAGCCGCTCGGCAATCGGGTCCTGGGTGTAAGCGGCGGTGTTGCGGTGGCTGATGCGGGTCGCGAGCTCCTGGAAGCTCACGTAGGCCATGACCTCCAGCTGCGACTTCGGTACGCCCGTGCCCGCGGTCGAGTCGTAGCCCTGCTCGACCTGGCGCATCCGGCCACGCTCGAGCTCGACCGGGTCGACCGCCCGGGTGACCAGCAGGTAGTCGCGCATGCACAGTGAATGGCGACCCTCTTCGGCGGTCCAGCGGTGCACCCACGTGCCCCACGCGCCGTCGCGACCGAACGCTGTCGCAATCTCGCGGTGATAGCTCGGGAGGTTGTCCTCGGTGAGCAGATTGACCTCGAACGCGATCTGAGCAATGTCCGACAGCGGCGACTGACCCGGCTCCCAGGGCAGCTCGGCGAAATCGCGACCCTGGCCCCACGGCACGTACTCGTGGGGCATCCATTCCTTGGCGATGCGCATGTGCCGCTCAAGCCCGGCTTCGGCAGCCGGCTCCAACTCACGTAGCAGATCGATATCCGACATGGCGGCAGTAACACTCATGGCCTCCATGGTGGTGGACAGCGCGCGACGCTCCTAGAGCAGCGAGAGCCAGTGTCACCACGCCGAATTCACCCCCGGGGAACAAAGGAACTCCCAAAGGATGGCGGTCGGTTACGCCGAGTTAACCCGCCCAGGTAGACAGGTCGGTCGCCAGACCTGCCGGGGTGAACGATTGCCGCGGACTGCCTCCGATAATCGTGCGGAAAACGGTGGTGCGGCGGCGGCCCTCCTGGCCAACCCCGTCGAAGATCGCGTACGAGAGGCTGGCGCTGTCGTGAGACCAGGCCGGGCACTCGATCCCGTCGTTCCTCCAGACGTGGACGGAGCCAGAGCCGCCGCCCGCGGGGATGCTGCACAGCGAGGCAGCGGTAGCCGAATCGTGACGCACGAACGCGACCCGCTTGCCATCGGGCGACCAGGCGGGCTGCGTGCATTGCCACGGGAAAATCGCCCTGACGATCCGTCGGCTGGCACCCCCAGCCGTCGAGATGGTGTGAATACCGTCGGCGGCCGCGTAGACGATGGCCTGACCGGTGTTGTTGAACGCCGGCGTGATGCCTCCGGCCGCGCCAGGCACGAACCGCAGGCCCGAGCCGTCCGCCTGGACCGTCCAGATGCCCTGACCGGAGCCGAAGCCAACGGTGTCGCGGCTGAAGACGAGGCTCTTACCGTCGGGGCCGAAACTCGGATCAAGATCGGCGACGCCGATCGCCGGATTGGTGACCTGACGGGCCAACTGGCCGTCCGATCGCAGGGTCCAGAGCGCCCAAGTACCGCGGCTGTCGTCGCCAACGCCGCGGGAAACGGCGAGATAAGCGCCGTCCGGGCGCCAGGTGGCACGGCCGAAGACGCCCTGGCAAATGTTCCGCTGAGTCTGCCCGTAGGCGTTGCACACGACGAGGTCACGGCGGTAACCGTTGAGGGTCCGGTAGTTGAAGCCATAGGCCCGCGGGGCGACCGGAGGAGTAGTCGTGCACGAGGACAGCGCCGCGACTGCCCCGACGGCGAGCACGGCCTGCGCTCCAGTGACCGCGGATCCACTGATCACCTGACGGCGGGTGGGCATCACGCCACCTCCATGGTCCGAAAGATCTGGTCGACGCGCGGGACGAGAGTGTTACGCGCCTCGAAGCTGCCGATCACGACGTACAAGCAGAAGGCTCGTCCGCGCTCGCTGAAGAAGAACTGCGCGCCCGCCTGACCGGGCAAGCCGCGCTGGAGCTGGTTGGGCCCGAACTCCCCAGCGGTGATGCGGGTGGGCCGGGGGTGATTGAACATGGTGGTGGCGGCTTCGGCAGCGTCGAATTCGATCAGTGCGAGGAAGACGTGACCCGGTCCCATGATCTCGACCGCGCCGCTGCCGTAGTCCCCCCGGACATTGGGCAGCGGAAAGTCGGCGGCGTGCAGGACTGGACGGGTGAGCTCCTGGTCGTTCGAGGACGTCCTGCGGTAGATGCGGGCATCCCAGCCGCGCGGGGTGGCGACCGCCAGGCCCTGGTGAGCGACTCTCATGTCCGTACCGTCCCTGAGGTCGTTGCCGGCGGCGAGCAAGCCGCCCGGCGCGTCACGCACCCACCCCGGCGATGGCAGCGGTCGTCAGCGCCAGTGCCGCGACGGTGAGCGCACCCACCGTCGCCCGCCTGACCACCGGCGCGATGGCGTGGACCCGGCGGTGCAGCCCGGCAAGCGCCTCGTTGCTGGTGACCCGTCGGACCGTCAGCAGCGGAAGGGCGCGCAGCAGCCCGAAGGCGATTCCGATCAGCAACCCACCCCAGAAAGAGCCGGTGAGAACCGCCAGCAGCAGGGCCGCGTAGACCGAAGCACTGGACACGATCGTCGCCACACCGAAGCCGAGTTGGACCCCGAAACCGCCGCCGACCACCCACCCGCGGTAGCGACCGAGCCACGTCTCGTCGACCTGGCGGCGCCAGGAGTACGGCCGTACGCCCAGCGCATCCGAGACCGCCGCCACCAAACAAACGGCCGCTGCCACCAGCAACACCACCCGACCGCCGGAGCCCAGCTTCGACACCGCGAGCGCCGGCGGCCCGGCCAGCGCGCCGATCCCGGCGCCCCCGAGAATCGATCCAGCGAGATACCAGGCGGTGGTGGACCGCCACCGCCGACTGCGTCCCCGCTCCCCGAGCGGAGTGATGCTGGTCAGCATCGACTCGCCTCAAGGGGACCAGGTGGAGCGCACCGCGGCTGCCGCGGCTACGCCCAGCCCCGCCAGCAGGACGGCAACGGACACCCGGTGACCTACTCGGCATCCGGATACAGGCTCGGATGGCCCGGGTGGATCCCGGCGGCCGAAAGCTCGCGGTCGATACGGTCGGCGCGGTCACGACCGGCAGCATTGCCGATCGCATTGCGGCCGGCCCGCCCACGCCGCAGGTCGATGTCGTCGGATGCCTGCCCGAGCAACCCGCGCACCTGCTGCCAGGTTGTGCCGGAGCCTTCACCGCTGACCCGGCCGCTCTCGATAAGGACGAAGTACGGGGAGCCCGGCACCTCGTAATCGGCCCAGGCCTGCGAGGACATGACAACGAGAGCATCGCGCGGGGCGACGCGCCGCAGCGCCGAGAGGCTCTCCTCCTGCTCGCCCTTGGTGATGATCGCCAGCCGGGTGGACGCCGGCAGCCGCGCGCCTTCGGGGCCGTTGAGCTCGTCCCAGAATCCGGCACAGGTGCCGCAGCCGGTGGACAGGAAAGCGATGAGGGTGCGGCTGTCATCTCCGGCGACCCCGACCGCCACGGACTCATCCCACGGAGTCATACCGGCAATATCTGCCACGCGTTCGGCGGCTTCGACGGATCGGGGCGGGGCGACGCCATCGCGTACGCCCGGAAAGTCGAGCTCGCTCACGACACTGGCCGTGCTCGCCGCGAACACCGGCGCCTGCTCCGGGCCGGGACCCTCAAAGTGACCTTCAAGCTGATCGTGACCCGGGCGCTGCCCGGCTCCGAGCTCGTGCAGCGCGCGCAGGATCTCGGCGTGGCTACGCAGGAGCCCGGCGACGAGCAGCGCCAGCAAGGCGATGGCGACGGCCTCGACAATCACGAGTGCGGTCATGCGCAGGCTCCGGTCAGGCAGGGCGCCGTGTGGTCAGCGGTGTTGTTGTCGAACAACGTCGTGCGGCCGCAAGACGGGAAAAGCAGGTAGGGCGGAACGCAGGTCACCACCCGGCAGGCGACCGGCCCGCCGCAGCTGATCTGGGTGTTGCACTGGCCGTAGCGGAAAACGTTCCAGCAGACCCGGCGCGTATCGCAGCTGCCGGAGGCCGCGTGCGGCTGGCAGTTCCAGCAGCTCTGGGAGCAGAACGGGCCGCAGCCGTTGGAGCAATTGCGGCACTCGGCCTGGCAGTCGACGTAGTAACGCGCACCCGGAGCCCCGTTGTTGCAGCAGTAATGGGAGCCGTCGGCGCGCCACCAGCCTCCGACGAACGTGCCGGGCGGGCACTTGTTCTCTCCCCGGTAGATCGTGCAGCAGAACGCCGTGTAGCCGTCGTTGACGGTGGTCGCGGGGCCGCAGACCGACGCGTAAGCGCTGGTTGGCTCGAGCAGGTAGCGCTTGGGCGAGACGACGATCGCCGATCCGACGACCGCCGTACCGGCCAGGAAACTTCGCCGGGTGCCCCGCCGCGAAAGCAGGCCCGCCGACTTGTCGACCACCGAGGTCAGCCAACTGCTCATACCCGGGCTCCTTCACGAATAACGGCGACCAGACGCGGCCATTCGGCAAGTGCCAGGTAAGCGAGCACGGCCGTCACCAGGATGAGCGCTGCGAGCGGCACCCCCGCCCCGGGCGAACGGGCCAGCTCACCCAGCGGCGAACGAGCCGGCCACGCAGCAGCGCCCAGCGCGATCACGGCCGCCAAGACATTGACGACGATGTGTGCGGCGGTCGGCGGGGTATCCGGCTTCCCGAAGCAACCGCACGAGCTGACGCTCCCGCCGCGGGCCCGGGCATAGGTGACGAAGGCCGCGAAGGCGGCGTAAGAGAGGGCGACCAGCGCGGCTGGCACTGGCCCGGCGACCACGAGCGCCGTAACCGCCAGCAGCGCCTCCCCGACGCCGAGGCAGCGGACGAGGGCGGCGCTGGACAAGCGCGAAGGCAGGCTCAACGAGCGCATCGCGCGCACCGTCGGCAGCGGGCGAGCGGCCTTGGCGACGCCGGCGATGGCCAGCAAGATCGCGAAAGCTGCAAAGGGTCCAGCAAGCAAGTGCACTTCGACAGGCTAGGTCGGCCCCCCGACAATTCCGAGCCGAACCGCCGAACCCGGGTGGGTATCTGCGGAGGATGCGAGATTCGAACTCGCGAGAGGTTGCCCCCAACACGCTTTCCAAGCGTGCGCACTAGGCCACTATGCGAATCCTCCGCCGACGAGCGTATCGGTTCGACCCGCTCCTCCGGTTGGCCGCCGCCTTGGCCCTGCTTTTTCCACAGCCCCCGCACGGCCCGCCCGCGCACGGGCATCGGCCGGTATCGTCTGCGGCGACCCCTCGCGCGGCGTTACCCCGTGAACTCCCCCAGGGCCGGAAGGCAGCAAGGGTAAGCAGGCTCTGGCGGGTGCGCGGGGGGTCCCGCCGCTTACCGGCCACTGTTCGCGCATGACCGGCTCACCACCGGCTCGGAAGGCTCTCGCTTGACCCAGGCGCTTTACAACCGCATCCGCCCCCGCACGTTCTCCCAGGTGATCGGGCAGGAGCATGTGACGGGCGCCCTCGCCGCGGCGCTCAGTTCGGGCCGCCTGCACCACGCCTTCCTGTTCAGCGGGCCGCGCGGGTGTGGCAAGACGTCGAGCGCGCGCATCCTGGCCGCGTCGCTCAACTGCGTCACCGGTCCGACCCCGACCCCGTGCGGAGTGTGCGAGCACTGCACGGCCATCCGGGCCGGCTCCTCCATGGACGTCATCGAGATCGACGCCGCCAGCCACCGCGGTATCGACGACGCCCGGGAGATCCGCGAGCGGGCGATCTTCATGCCCGCCTCCGCCCGTTTCAAGGTCTACATCATCGATGAGGCCCACCAGATCACCTCAGATGCCTTCAACGCGCTGCTCAAGCTGGTCGAGGAGCCGCCGCCCCACCTGAAGTTCGTCTTCGCCACCACCGAGCCCGACAAGGTGCTGCAGACGATCCGCTCGCGTACTCACCACTACGCGTTCCGCCTCGTCCCACCGGCGACTCTGCGCGACTTCCTCGCCCAGGTCTGCGTCGATGAAGGTGTCGTCGTCGAGCCGGCAGTCTTGCCGCTCGTCGTGCGGGCCGGCGCGGGTTCCGTACGCGACAGCCTCTCGGTGCTGGATCAGCTGATCGCAGGAGCCGGACCGGACGGGTTGAGCGCGTCGCAAGCGGCCGCGCTGCTGGGGCTATCTGACGCTCGCGTCCTCGACGACGCGCTCGAAGCGCTCGCGACCAAGGAGCCGCAGGGGGCCTTTTCGGTCGTCGATCAGGTGATGGCCACCGGTCACGACCCCCGCCGGTTTGCCATGGACCTGCTGGAGCGCGTACGCGATCTGCTGGTTCTGCAGACCGTGCCTGACGCTCCGGATCGCGGGCTGCTCGCCGAGTACGCGCCCGATCAGATCGAACGAATGCGCTCGCAAGCCGGTCGCATGGGTGCCTCCGAGCTCTCGCGCGCCGCCGAGCTCATCCATGCCGGCCTGGTCGAGATGCGCGACACCCTGAGCCCGCGGCTCATGCTCGAGCTCGTGCTGGCCAGGGTGCTGCTGCCCGGCGCCGGCGCCGATCCGGCCTCCTTGCAGCTTCGCCTGGAGCGGCTGGAGCGCCTCTTCGCCGGGGGTGTTCCGCAGCCCGCGGCAGCGCCTGTGGAGCGGTCCCGCCAGCGACCGTCCCGCCCCGCCGCTCCTGCCGCCGCTCCCGAGCCGACCGCCCCGAGCTCACCGACCGCCGCGAAGCCCGCCGTCCCCGAGCCCGCCCGCCCGTCCGCGCCGCCGCCGGCCGACGCGTGGCCCGCCACCGCCGCGCCGGGATCGTCAGGGCGCACTCACTTCGAGGCCGCCCCCGCCGAGACGCCGCCCGCGGCCGTGCCTCCAGTACCCGCGACAGCAGCGAGCGCAAGGCCAACCGGTGGTCCGAGCCTCGCCACTCTGGGCTGGGCTGACGTCCTGGCCGCGATCACCGCGCGGGGAGTCCCGGGCAGCAGGACCGCACGCGCCCTGCTCGGAGCCGGCCAGCCGGTCGCGGTCCACGACGGCGAGCTCGTCCTGGCGTTCACCCCGCCCAACGCCCGCACCTTCCAGACCTCAGGTACGGCCGACGCGCTGCTGCGCAATGCGCTGAGTGACCGGTTCGGCGGCACCTGGCGGGTCAGCGTCGTCCACAAGTCGTCCGATAGTTCTGCGCATCCGATGCATCCCGGCGGCGCCAGCTCCGCGCCGGGCACTGTGACCTTGGCACCCGACGACGTCATTGACATGGACGAGCCGCCGGATTCGGTCGATCAGGTAGCCGACGGCGAGCGGGCCCACGCTCACGATCCGGTCGCTTTCGCCATGGAGGCGCTCGGCGCGCACATCGTCGATGAGCGGGAGACGAGCTAGCGCCCGAGTGCGACGTACGCTGCGCTCATGGCGAATCCGCGGGGCATGCCGCCCGGAGCGCAGCCGAATCTTCAGCAGTTGATGAAGCAGGCGCAGCAGCTGCAGGCGCAGATGGAGTCGGCGCAGCAGAAGCTCGCCGAGTCCGAGGTGGCGGGCAGCGCGGGCGGCGGGCTGGTCACCGCGACCGTCACCGGCACCGGGGAGATCGTCTCCGTGACGATCGACCCCAAGGCGGTCGATCCGCAGGATGCCGAGACCCTCGGCGATCTGGTGGTCGCTGCCGTGCGAGCCGCCCAGGAGTCGGCCCAGCAGCTGCAGGAAAAGGCCCTCGGCCCGCTTGCCAGCGGCGCCGGCGGTCTTTCCGGCCTGGGCTTTTAGGCAGGGCTGCGGGTGTACGAGGGTGCGATCCAGGATCTGATCGACGAGCTCGGCCGGCTCCCGGGGATCGGGCCGAAGAGCGCCCAGCGCATCGCGTTCCACTTGTTGTCCGCTGATCCCGAAGACGTCCGGCGGCTCGCTCACACCCTGACCGAGGTCAAGGACAAGGTCCGCTTCTGCGCCATCTGCGGCAACGTCGCGTCCGCGGAAACGTGCCGCATCTGCGCCGATCCGCGGCGGGATCCAGCGATCATCTGCGTGGTCGAGGAGTCCAAGGACGTCGTCGCCGTCGAGCGCACCCGCGAGTTTCGGGGCCGCTATCACGTGCTCGGCGGCGCCATCAGCCCCATCGACGGGATCGGTCCTGAGGACCTTCGCATGCGTGAGCTTCTGATGCGCCTCGCTGACGGCACCGTCACGGAGGTCATCCTCGCCACCGACCCCAACCTCGAGGGCGAGGCGACGGCCACCTACCTCGGGCGGCTGATCACGCCGCTCGGGATCCGGGTGAGCCGGCTGGCCAGCGGGCTGCCGGTCGGCGGCGACCTTGAATACGCCGACGAGGTCACGCTCGGACGCGCCTTCTCAGGCCGCCGCCTGCTCGACGCCTGAGCGTCAGGCGGTCGTTCTCGCGCCGCGGGGAGCGAACCGAAGGAGCACTGTAAGAGCCGTGACGAAGCTCGCGTACGAGGCGATCCACGCCGCGGACGTCGCAACGGTTTTCCCGATCCTGACGGCAGCGGGCTTCCTGGAGGACTGCGCCCGTCAACTGGGCGCGGACACCTGGACGGTGGCGGTGACGCCGGGCCCTCCGGAGCTGACCACACAGCTTGACCTGCGGGCCCCCACCAGGAACATCCCGGCCACGTTTCGCCGATTCTTCGGCCCACACGTCAACATCAGCGAAAAGCGCACCTGGAACGCACCCGCAGCGGACGGTTCACGCCAGGGCGGGCTGTCCGCACATGCGCTCGCGCGAGGTCACGAAGCATTTGTCACGGGCACCCTGCTGCTTGCACCGGCGCAGGATGCCGCCCGGTTCACCGTCGACGCCGACGTCACCGTGCGGCTCGGCCTGCTCTCGGACCTGGCCGCGGCGAAGGTTGGCGAACTGCTGGCATCGGTCCTGAACGATCAGACCATCGTGCTCGACCGCTGGCTCACGACCAGGGGTGGGTGATCGGGCGCCCCGATCCTGGTCAGGGGGGTAGCCGGGCGCCGCATCCGCCGCACGGCGAACATCACGATGGCGATCACGGCGACGATCGCGATGACTCCCCAGATGGCCGCACCGGAGCCGCCGTGGCCGGCAGCGTTCGTCGTGTGGTGGGTCGTTGTGTGAAACGGCGTGGTCGGGTGGAAATGCGATCCGGTGCGGGGCGGGTTTGTCCGGCGCCCGACACCCTCAGGCCTTCAGCGCGTCACGCTATGTAAGCAGCTGTCCGGCCATTTGAGGAAGACGCCGAAAATCTCGACCCGAACGACACCTTCCTCAACTCATGGTCGTTGGCCGACCACCTCTTGCTGCTCAAGGCGACCTCGGTTCCTGTCGTAGCTTTCCTGGACGGAACATGACCGGCCGGGAGGCACCTCTTGTTCATCACCAACCACGTGCTGGCCGGCGCGGTAATCGGCACGCGGCTGCCGCCGGGCAAGGCGCTCATCGCCGGCTTCGCGAGCCACCTGGCGATGGACAACCTTCCCCATTGGGGAGTGACGGGCCCGCTCCCGCTGACGGTGGCGAAGCGTGATGGCGTCATCGGACTGGCCAACCTCGCGGCGTGCGCGGCGCTGGCGAGCCGCGAGCAGCGCGTCGGAGTCCTCGCCGGGATGTTCGGGGCGTGCCTGCCCGACACCGACAAGATCGGCGAACACTTCGCCGGTCGCAGCCCCTGGCCGGCGCGCTTCGACGAGTTCCACGAGCGGCTGCAACGCGAGGCGCCGCACCGGGTTCCGCACGAGGTGCTCGCCGGTTTGGCCCTGGCCGCACTGGCGTTCACGCTGATGCGGCGCGCCTCATGATCGCTGGGGGCCACGGCGGCGCGCCGATACCCTGGATCCGTGGCACTCATCGTTCAGAAGTACGGCGGCTCGTCTGTGCAGGATGCACATCGGGTGAAGCGCGTCGCTGAGCGGATCGTCGCCACCAAGCGCGAGGGCCACGAGGTTGTCGTCGTCGTCTCAGCGATGGGCGACACCACCGATGAGCTGCTCGACCTAGCAAAGCAGGTCAGCCCGGTGCCGCCGCCGCGCGAGCTCGACATGCTGCTCACCGCCGGTGAGCGGATCAGCATGGCGCTGCTGGCCATGGCGATCGCCAATCTCGGCGCCGAGGCCCGCTCGTTCACCGGATCGCAGGCGGGGGTGATCACCGACTCCGTCCACGGCCGCGCCCAGATCATCGATGTGACGCCGGGGCGTATCCGCGCTGCCCTCGACGACGGAGCCATCGCTATCGTCGCCGGCTTCCAGGGCGTCAGTCAGGACACCAAAGACATCACGACGCTCGGCCGCGGTGGATCCGACACCACCGCCGTCGCGCTCGCCGCGGCGCTGCAGGCGAGCGTCTGCGAGATCTACACCGATGTCGACGGCGTCTTCACGGCCGACCCGCGCATCGTGCCCAACGCCAAGCAGCTGACCAGCATCTCGTACGAGGAGATGCTCGAAATGGCCGCCTGCGGCGCCAAGGTGCTGATGCTGCGCTGCGTCGAATACGCCCGCCGCTACGACGTGCCGGTCCACGTGCGTTCCTCGTTCTCGGCCAAGTCGGGCACCGTTGTCACCAATCTGGAGGGCTCCGACATGGAGGCACCGATCATCCGCGGGGTCGCTCACGACCGCAGCGAGGCCAAGGTCACGGTGGTCGGGTGCCCCGACAAGCGGGGGGTCGCGGCCGCCGTCTTCCGTACGGTCGCCGACGCCGGGGTCAACATCGACATGGTCGTGCAGGTCACCGCGCATGCCACCACCGGCCGTACCGACATCACGTTCACCGCGCCCAAGACCGACGCCCCCGCCGCGGTCGCCGCCCTGGAGCGCGTCAAGTCCGAAATTGGCTTCGAACGCACGCTCTACGACGACCACATCGGCAAGGTCTCGCTCATCGGGGCCGGCATGAAGAGCCACCCCGGCGTGAGCGCCCGCTTCTTCGAGGCGCTCGGCGACGCCGGCGTCAACATCGAGATCATCTCCACGTCAGAGATCCGTATCAGCGTCGTCTGCCGCGATACCGAGCTCGACGCAGCGGTACGGGCCGTGCATGACGCGTTCGAGCTCGGCGGCGACGATCAGGCCATCGTTTACGCGGGAACCGGCCGATGAGCGCCCCCCGCAAGCCCACGCTGGCCGTCGTCGGTGCGACGGGTGCCGTCGGCACGGTGATGCGTGAGCTGATCACCGAGCGCGAAGACGTCTGGGGCGAGGTCCGGCTGGTCGCTTCCGCCCGCAGCGCCGGGCGACTGCTTTCGGTGCGCGGGCAAGAGGTGGCGGTCCAGGCGCTGACCCCCGAGGTCTTCGACGGCGTCGATTTCGCCGTCTTCGACGTGCCTGACGAGATCGCCGCCGCGTGGGCGCCGATCGCCGCAGCCCGCGGGGCGGTCGCAGTCGACAACTCCGGCGCCTTCCGGATGGATCCTGACGTCCCGCTGGTAGTGCCCGAGTGCAACGCCGAGGAAGCGTTCAACCGGCCACGCGGCATCATCGCCAACCCCAATTGCACGACCCTTTCGATGATCGTCGCCATGGGGGCGCTGCATCGGGCGTACGGGCTGACCGAGCTCGTCGTCGCGAGCTACCAGGCCGCCTCGGGCGCCGGTCAGGCCGGCATCGACACGCTGGAGGCGCAGCTGTCCGCCGTTGCCGGGCAGGGTCTTGGGTCGGTCGCCGGTGACGTCCGCAAGGCCGTCGGTGACCTGGGCGCATTCCCGGCGCCGCTCGCGTTGAATGTCATCCCGGTCGCCGGCTCACCGAAGGCGGACGGGTGGACGAGCGAGGAGCTGAAGGTCCGTAACGAGTCGCGCAAGATCCTCGGCCTGCCAGGGCTGAAGGTCGCGGCCACCTGCGTACGCGTGCCGGTTATGACGACCCACTCGCTTGCTGTGCATGCCGTCTTCGAGCGCGAGGTGACGGTTGCCGGGGCTCGCGAGTTGCTGGCGTCGTCGCCCGGCATCGAGGTCATCGACGACCTTGAGCTCGGGCAATACCCGACGCCGGCTGACGTGGTCGGTACGGATCCGACCTACGTCGGGCGGATCCGCCGCGGACTCGATGACCCACGGGTACTCGAACTCTTCGTGTGTGGCGACAACCTGCGCAAGGGTGCCGCCCTCAACACGCTGCAGATCGCGGAACTGGTCGCCCGCGGCCGCTAGGACCGCAGGCCTTAGCCGCTGGTGGGGGCTACGCGCTCGCGGCCAGCGACGAGCCCATCCGGCGCTTGCCGGGCGTGAACTGCACCGGCATGTGCTTGACGCCGCCGATGAAGTTCGAGCGCAGGATGTCGGGCTCCCTGGTCATCTTCATGTCGCCGATGCGCTCGATGAGCTCGGCGAACAGGATGCGCAGCTCGGCGCGGGCCAGGTTCGCACCGAGGCAGAAGTGGGTGCCGCCACCGCCGAACGCCACATGCTCATTGGGTGAGCGGGTGATGTCGAAGCGGAAGGGGTCCTCGTAGACCGTCTCGTCACGGTTGGCCGAGATGTACCACATGACGACCTTGTCGTCCTTGGCGATCGGCTGGCCGTTGATGACGCAGTCCTCGGTGGCGGTACGGCGGAAGTGCAGCACGGGCGACGCCCAGCGCAGCACCTCTTCGACGGCGCCGTCGAGCAGCGACGGGTTCTCCCGCAGCAACTGGTACTGCTCCGGGTGCTGCATGAGCGCGTGCATGCCCCAGCTGGTCGTGTTGCGGGTCGTCTCGTTGCCGGCGACGGTCAGCAGCAGCATGAAGAACTCGAACTCGGCGTCCGAGAGCCGGTCGCCGTCGATCTCGGAGTTGATCAGCTTGGTGACGATGTCGTCGCGCGGGTCGACTTTGCGCTGCTGGGCCAGCTGGTTGACGTACATGTAGAGCTCGGTCATCGCCGTCATGTTGTCTTCGGTGCCGCCGTATTCGGGGTCATCGATCCCGATCATCCGGTTGGACCACTCGAAGAGCAGCTTGCGGTCTTCCTGCGGCACGCCCATGATCTCGGCGATCGCCTGCAGCGGAAGCTCGGCGGCGACGTCGGTGACGAAGTCGCAGGTGCCCTGCTCGATGACCTCGTCGATAATCAATGTGGTGCGGTGCGCGAGGTACTGCTCAAGCAGCCCGATCATGCGCGGGGTGAAGCCCTTGTTGACCAACTTGCGGTAGCGGGTGTGCTTGGGCGGGTCGGTGACCAGCAGCATCACGCCGCGCAGCTCACCGCCGTTAGCCGGCACCTCGTCGACGTTGTAGAAGCCGGTGACGCCTTCCTTCTCCGAGGAGAAGAGCCCGCTCTCACGGTTGACCCGGGTGACGTCAGCATGGGTGACGACATTCCAGAAGCCTTTGGCGTCCGGCAGGTCATGCCACGCGACCGGCTCCTCGGCGCGTAACCGACGAAACATCTCGTGGTGCTCGCCGCGCTGGAAGCGATCAAGGTCGGTCAGGTCGATGCCGGGTGTCTTCACGTAACCCTCCCCAGAGCGCCGTGCTATTTCCGGCGCCGTTTGGGCAGGCTACAACGACCGGCTGGGTCGCGCCTGATGGGGAGTCAGATTCATCGGGTTCGCAGCCACCTGCACCGTTTACGCCGTCGCGGCGCGGACCTGTTCCGTCGAGAACAGGTGCGCGCCGCGACGGGTGTGTCAGAAGTCCGACGAGGTCAGATCGGGCGAACCACCTCGGCCTGCGGCCCCTTGTCGGTCTGGCCGATCTCGAACTCCACGCGCTGGCCCTCGTCGAGGCTCTTGAAGCCATCGGCCTGGATGGCCTTCCAATGGACGAAAACGTCAGCGCCGCCACCATCGACGGAGATGAAGCCGAAGCCCTTGTCGGCGTTGAACCATTTGACAGTGCCCTGTGCCACGAACTCTCCCTGCGACGTTGCGCGAGGCTCACGTGTTGAGAACCTCGGGCCTTACGTCAGGCGGCTCGGGCGTTGAGCCCACCGTCAGTGTCTCGGGGTATACAACAGCCACACCCGTCGACAACGGCCAAATAAAACGTTACACGGCCGACGGGCTGGCGGGGACATGACCGGCGAGATGGTCCAACTCCAATTGCATTTGATGGATGCGCTCCTCGGTGACCAGGGCGCCGTGGCCGGCTTCGTAGCGGTAGATCTCGTAGCCCGTGCCCAGTTCGTCGAGGCGCGCAAGGTAGTTCTCGACCTGGCGGATGGGACAGCGCGGATCGTTCAACCCCGCCATGACCAGCAACGGAGCTTTGACGTTCGCGGCGTACGTGAGCGGCGAAGCGCGCTCGTAACGCTCCGGAACCTGCTGCGGACTCCCGCCCAGCAGCGAGCGGTCAAAGGCGCGTAACGGCTCCATTTCGTCGGCGTAAGCAGCCACATAATCAGCGACCGGGACGATGGCGATGACCGCCGCCCACAGCTCCGGCTGGGTGCCGGCGGCGAGCAGCGAAAGGTAGCCACCCCACGACCCGCCGGTGACGGCGGTCCGCGCCGGATCGAGGGTCCCGTCGGACACCAGCGCCGACCGTACGGCCGCAACATCCGCCAGTTCGATATGACCCACGTCGGCCTCGATCGCGTCACGCCACGCGCTGCCATAACCGGTCGACCCCCGGTAGTTGACCAGTACGACGGCGTAGCCGGCGTCGACGAACGCGGACGTCCGGGCGTCGTACACGTCCTCGTCGTGGGCGGTCGGTCCGCCATGGATGTCGAACACCGCCGGGTGCGGGCCCGGGCCGGGCGGTAGCGCCAGCAGCGCGTGAAGCTGCCCGGCCTCCGTATTCACGAGCACGTCCTGGAAAGGCGCTCCCGCGGGAGCGGGCGGACCGGGCGGCCTGACAACCACGTCGCCCGCAAGATTGCGTACGCGCGGCGCGCTGGCTCCGGAGGTCCAGGCTAGCCACACGTCGCCGCCCGGACGAGCCGTCGCGCCCGCGACGACCCCCGCGGGGGTGGCCAGGCGGCTGAGCTGCGGGGCGAACTGCGCCCCGGCGTCGCCGACACCGGCCAGCTCGACCCGGTAGAGCTCGCTGCGCGCCCGCTCCCCCCGATCCAGCAGCAGCGCGTCCCCTTCGACGTACCAGGACGCATCCAGCTCTCCGGACAGGTCGACCGTGATCTCGGTGGTCGCGGTCCCGTCCCACAGCAGCAGCTCGGGCCTCCCGCGCCGCTCGTGACCCACCAGCAGCACCGGGGCCACCGGCGAGAACCCCATCGTGTCCAGCCCCTTGCCGGGCCCGTCCCAAAGGTCGGCGACCGTCGCGCCGTCAGGACGTACGAGCCGAAGTGCCGGATGCCGGTTGTCGCCGTGCTCGGAATGGCTGAGCGCGATGAGCTGACCGTCGCTCGACACGTCGTCGACACTCGCGTCCTGCTCCGACTGGTATATCCGGACCGCAGCACCGCCGCCGGTCGGCACCCGCCAAATCTCCGTCCCGCTGTCATCCGAGCGCCCCACGTAAGCGGTGCCGTCCAGAGCCATCGCCAGTCCCGCGGGCCAGCCCGGCGCCAATCCCGGCGCGGCCGGCTCGGGCGAGCCCGCGCCGTCCCAGGGCTGCACCATCCAGACCCCGAACTCGTCGCCGTCCGTGTCCGCGAACCACCAGACGTCCTTGCCATCGGGGGTGAGCGCGGCGTGCAACGTCCCTTGCCGCCGGTCGGTCAGCTGGCGCAGCGCCTGGTCTTCGGGTGCGGCCGCATCGAAGGCGTAGATCTCGGCGGTGCCGCTGGCATTGCTGGTGAGGACGCAATGTTCCGGCCGGAACCAGGCCCAGTCGGGCAACGTGACTCGGGCAGCACGGAAGCGCTGCTTCCAGACCGGCTCCGGCGCGGCGCTGGCCGTAGCTGATGTGTCGTCGTGATGGCGGCTCACGTGCGCGATCCTGCCAGCATCCGGCGCCGAAGCGACCCGGCGCGTGCGCGTTTCCTGCCTCGGCGTAGCGTCGCGCCATTCTTTACCGCCTGGCTCGCACTCGAAAGGACGCGTCAGATGACCCTGTCGCTACAGGAGATCTCCGATCGGGTGGAGATCCAGGACCTGCTGACGTCCTACAGCCACGCCATAGACAGTCGCAACTGGGACGCACTCGACGCCGTCTTCACTAAAGACGCCCACATCGACTACTCCGAAATGGGCGGCAGCGCCGGCAACCTGACAGAGACCAAGGAATTTCTCGCCAAGGCGATGCCGGGTTTCTCAAGCTTCCAGCACCTGGTGGCCACCACGAAACTCGACTTCGAGGGAGACGACCTCGCCCGCGGCAAGACCATCTGCCACAACCCGATGGTGGTCGACAAGGGTGAAGGCAAGACCCACGTCTTCTTCTGCGGGCTCTGGTATCTCGACGTCTTCGTACGCACCGCCGATGGCTGGCGGATCAAGGAGCGCTACGAAGAGAAGAGCTTCTTCCACAACTTCGAGGGTTAGGCATTGGCTCAGCCCAGGCCAGAGGCGTCTTCTGCAGCCTTCTTGGAGCTTCACGTCTCCACGGACAGCATGCAAGGTCGAAGCATCGTCCCAGCCGTCATGCCGCGGGACGACGCCGATTCAGACGAGATCGCCCGCCGGCGAGGCAAGGCGGCTCAGGCATCGGGACGAGCGGTGGCCGCCACGCCGCTCACGAGGATGTGGATCAATGTCTCGGGCGCCGGACCGTAGACCCGATCGGCGTTTGGCAGACGGTTGCTCGACCAAAGCCACTCTTGGAACCCGAAGACATCCTTGGCGCGCTCGATCAAATGATCGGCCGCCTCGACGGCTTGATCCTCCGGGCCTCCAGGCTAACTATGGAATGTTCTCTAGCAGCGCTAGGCCGTACCAGATGGCACCGTCTGGTGTGAGGTGCACGCCGTCGTTGAGGCGAACGGTCACCGTTGGTCCGTTGAGAAAGCGCGGGCGGTTCATTGTGAAGATGTGCCCTGGGGTGAGCAGGTTGTCTGCGTCGGCATTTATTGCCATGTGGAGTTGAGCGCCACCATGCCGGTACATGGCGTTGAGCGCTGGGTTGCCGTTGAAGCGGAACCATCCCGTTGCCGGGTTACGCATGGCTGGAGAAAGCACCACAGTGATCGATTCGGTGGGATACGCCTCTCGCATCTGCCGCAATGCGGTCGCGTAGTTAGCCACGCCGCCAGCAGCGCCGCGCGCCTGGTAATCGGAGGCTACGCAACTGGCACTGTTGCCTGTGAACGCGAGCACGACACGTTGCGGATGCAGTGTCGCCCTGTCCTGTCTGGCTTGATTGACCCAGTCGCACATGGCGGTTCCGCCGTAGGCACGGAACACGATTGTTTCGTTGGCGTGCTGGTAGAGGTACTGCGCCGCAGCCTCGGACTGGACGGTCAGGCTGTCGCCGTAGACGACGACTACCGGCCGCGAAGGTGCCGGAACACAGGCGAAGAGTCCCGTCAGGGTCAATCCTGCCAGCAATGCCGGCGCGTGCCGCCGTCTGGCGATCCAGTGCCGTCCGGGCAATCTCGCGGCCTCAAAGTTGTCCCGCCTCCCACCGCTTCCCGGTGCCGCTGGGGCGGCCTGCGGTGCTGCCACGCAGTCATGGCCTGCGTTCAACGCATTGTCACTCGCGATTTGCCCTAGAACCGAATGCCTTTTCATTTGGCTCATCGCTTCAACTCCAGGAGGCCCGCAGGGTTGGTTTGCAAGCGAAGGCTGAATCGCTTGCGATTGTGAGCGGCAGATGTCTGGTCTGAATGACGCCGGATTGAACGCCAGGAGTTCTATCGCTGACTGCCATTTTGATTCCCGGCTTCTCCATGCTGTTCCTGAAACGGAAGAGGCCACAACGGGGTTTGCCCTCAAAGTGGGTAAGGGTTTTCCCTGGTGCTGCCGTTAGGAGCCGTCTTTTGCGGGGCTATGCCTGAATTCGATTGGCGGCCGTTGACCCCAAACTGGTGCCCGCCGGAAACTGTCGTCCGTCAGAAACGCGTCCGGTGAAGCGGGTTTGCGCGCAGCGCGCAGGTGTCCCACCGTCGCTCCGGGTGCCGGGGTCTGTCGTGTCAGGCTTCGCCGCGTAGGCATGCCAGGACGGCGAGAACGCGACGGTTGGCGTCCGGGGCGCTGGGCAGCTGGAGCTTGGTGAAGATCGAGGCGATGTTGGCTTCGATCGTTTTCGTGCGGAGGAACAGGTTCTCGGCGATGCCGGCGTTTGTCTGTCCCTGAGCCATCAGGGCGAGGATTTCTCGCTCGCGTCCGGACAGTGAATCGAGCGCAGTGGAAGCCCGCCGTCGCTGCAGGAGCCTGGTCACGATGTCGGCGTCGACCACCGTTTCGCCCTGCACCAAGCGCTGGATCGCGGCGCGCAGGCCGCCAGCGTCATCGACGCGGTCCTTGAGGAGGTAACCCACTGCGCTGGCGCCGTTCTCAAGGAGGCGGACGGCGTAGGCCGTCTCGACGTAGGTCGACAGGACGAGCACGGCGACGGCTGGAAATTCTGCGCGAATTGTTGCTGCGGCTACTAGGCCTTCGTCACTGAATGTTGGTGGGAGCGGGATGTCGACGATCGCGGCGTCCGGTCGTGTCTGCGCAACGGCGGCCAGCAGGGCGCCGGCGTCAGCCGTTTCGGCGAGGACTTCGACTCCCAGGTCCGCGAGCAGGAGCGCGAGTCCGTGGCGGAAAAGTGCGGAGTCGTCGCAAAGGACTACCCGCATGGCAGGGCGACCTGGACGTGTGTGCCGCGGCCCGGGGCGCTTTCGATACTGAAAGTGCCGCCGAGTGCCGCCACGCGATCACTCAGGCCGGCCAGCCCGCGTCCCGGTGCCGAAACCGCGCCGCCGGTGCCGTCGTCTTGCACCGACAGCAGCAGGCAGCCGTCCTTTTGGTGGGCGCTCACCATGGCGCTAGCAGCGCCTGAGTGCTTGACGATATTGGTAAGACATTCACAGATCACGCAGTAGGCGGCCATCTCAAGGTCGGCTGGCCAGCGGCGCTCCTCGACCTGCGTCCGGACCGCCAGGGGGAGCCGTTCTGTTACCCCGCTGAGGGCGATTGCGAGGCCGGACTGGCTGAGAACTGCCGGATGAAGCCCGGCAGCGAGCTCGCGCAGGTCCCGAAGCGCTGCTCGCAGGTCATCGCGTGCAATGTCCAGGACGGCGAGGGACGCAGCGTCGGTGGTGCGCTCCCGGGCCCTGGCCAGCGACGCGGAAACCGCCAGTAGCCGTTGCTGAGCGCCATCGTGAAGGTCGCGCTCAACCCGTCGGCGCTCCTCCACTCCCGCCAGCATCAGTCGTCGCCGGGACTGCGTGACCTCCTCAAGCCGGGCTAATGCCACGGCCTGCAACCGCAAGTTTTCCAGCGACATTCGAACGGCGATGATCGCCGGGTCAAGCACGTCGCGGTGCTCGGTCAGTCCAGGTGCGGTGACGACGACGGCGAGGGGCCGGCCGTCCGAGTCGTTCAGCGGCACGAGTAGGTGATCGCGGTCCAACTCCTCCAGCGCCAGAGGCTTGCCGGCTGAGTTCACCCAGAGCGTCGAGTCGGGAAGTTGGAAGGCCAGCTCCAGGCGGGGTTCGGAAACCGCGTGCCTCAGCGCGTCGCGGATCTGCTCAGGGCTGTCCGCGTGCTGCATCCGGGTAACTACATCCGCCACGTGGCCCTGTTCGAGTTTGTGCTGCAGCGCGATCACCGCGAAAGCGGCCGGAATGGTCAGCAGCGCGACGTCCGAAGCGATCGACAAGTGCTGACGCGTATCGCCGCGAAGCGGCACCAACCAGTTGAGGGACTGCAGCCCAAACGCGACCGCGCCAGCAGGGCCAAGAACCGCCACCGGCCAGGTTCGCAGCCGCATCAGGCCCGTCGAGCGCCGCACCCGGTCCAAGACCAGCAGCAGGTAGCCAACCGCCAGCACCACCCCGCCACCGTGATACAGCCGGGCGGTCACCGTGTATGCCTCGGCGTTTCGAACGACTGTCGGCCACCAGGTCCCGAAGGAACCGGCCCACGCCGGGTCCCACAGCAAGGCGTTGACTAATCGGCCGAGAACAAGCCACGCGATAAGGAATGTGATGAAAATGCGAACTGACCGGCGGGGCAGCCGCTGATCGGGGTAGCGCAAAAGCACCAAAGCGAGCAGTCCGATCGGTATCGGGACGATAACCCAATGGATGAAAGCGGACGGTGCAAGCGCCCAGCGCACGGAGGCGAGTAGCCACAAGCTGCCGGCCGCCGCCAGTATCGCGCCATTTGACCGTTGCCGGGTGTTCAGCAGGTAAGCGCCCGTCAAGACCAGGCTCAGCCCAACCGTGATGTCCAGAAATGCCAGCGCGGCGTCGTCCGAGACGGTGCGCAGCTGCAGAATCGGCCACTGCTGACCCGCGAGGAGGGCAAGCAGCGACGCCACTATCCCGCAGGTCACCAAGGACCGACCCGAAACCCGCATCCGCGGCACGGGATCAGTTTGCCCTTGATGCCGCCCGGCGACTACCGGGATAACCCTCGGTCGCGCCAGGCCGGCCGGCGTTGCAGCGCGGCCGTCTTCGGTCCAGGCTGCTGTTGCTGACATCGAACCCGGGCGCCGCGCTGACCCCATTTCCAGATTTCTCCCGATACCAGCCCGAGGACCGCGCACCATTCGAATTTGGCGACTCGCCGACTGTGTCGTCAGAAACGCGCTCTACCGTTTCAAGGAAGGACGTGGGATGAATCCCAGCCGGGTCGCGACCGCAACTGTCATGGTTCTTGCGCTGGGGGCGTGCGCTTTCACCACGACGTCGAAGCCCTCAGAAGGAACAGCCACCAAAGCCTCGCCGATCCCGTCAGTACCCGCTTCGGTTCGCGTTCACGGAACGATCGCCTTTCGCCGCTTCACCGACACCAGCCTGAACTCATCGCAGATCGTGACGGCTCAACTTGACGGCAGGCAACAACGGGCGGTGACGCACCCCGGCCCCGGGGTTCAAGACACGCTCGCGTCCTGGTCACCCGACGGCCGGCAGCTCGCCTTCATGCGGATCACGGGCGGACCCAAGGCGAGCGCCGAGGTTTACGTCGTCGGCCGCCAGGGTGGTCCGGTCAGTCAAATCACCCATAGCCCCGCTGGCGCGGTCTGCGACGAATCGGCCAGTCCCGACCCGGCGCTGCAGACTTCGAGCGTGTCCTGCAATGGCGACCCGGCGTGGTCTCCCGACGGCAAAGTCATTGCCTACAGCCACTTCTATCGCAAGAACTCCGTCGCCAACTCCGATCTCTGGCTGGCGAATGCCGACGGCAGCGGAAGCCGGCCTCTGATCGCACATGGACATCTGGCACGAGACAGCGGCCCGACCTGGGCCCCCGACGGAACCCGCATCGCGTTCGAGCGGTCCAACGACAGCGGCACCGGCTCCATCTTCGTCGTCAACGCAGACGGGACAGGCGTTCGGCAGCTCACCTCTTCCAGGCTCAACTTCGGCGACCACGCTTGCTGGTCCCCCGACGGAACGAGGATCCTCTTCCGTACCAACCCTGGAAACCCCACCCAGGAGTTCCACCAGTCAGCCCTCTACTTCGTGCGGCCAGACGGCACCGGGCTGACCAAGCTGACTGATTCGGGGTCAAACCTGGAGTACCTGTCCTCGTCCTGGTCTCCGGACAGCCGGTGGATCGTCACCGGCCTCGTCCGTCGCGGCGATCACAACCAGCAGGCACGGCTCTACCTGCTCAGCGCAAACGCCCACCAGCAGCGACTCATCGTTGACAATCCCCGCTGGCAAAGCGCACCACGATGGGCACCCGCACCGCACGACTGAACCCGGGCAACAGGGCAAGGGTCGAAGTCCGTAGTACGTGGCGGGGCTGATCTTGATGCCGTGCTCGGACAGCACGGTGCACATCGGCTCGACTCCCCAGCGCAGCCCGGCCCCACCATCGGGGCCGGGCGTCTGGTGATCCTTATGCTCGGTGATGAACTGAATCACCGTCTCGCCGGCCGGTCAGGCTCGGCCCCGAAGAAGATCGCCGCTGCCTTGAGGATTTCGTTCGCACGGCGCAGTCCGGGACTTCACGCTCAGCCGGGTGATCTCCTCGGCCTGCTCGCTGGTCACACCCGGCCGCGTTCCGGCGTCGATCTCCGCCCGCCGCACCCACATGGACACCGTCTGTGAGTGCCTACCCCGAGTATGCGGCGACAGCGCAGATCGCAGGCCACTGGGGCGTGTCAAGTTAACGGTGTAACTGATCTTGTGGGGGTTTACTTGCTGCCGGCGCTGAGCCGGCCGTCGAACGTGATCTCGAAGGCGTTGAGCGCTGCTTTCCAGCGGTTGGTCCAGCGGACTCGGCCGCGGCCGGTG
>JBBRSE010000034.1:0-45561 GCA_038245655.1 Mycobacteriales bacterium
GACCCTAGCGGTGCGTGCCCGCTGCGGTAGGCGTCCTCTGCCCGGGCGATCACCTCGATCGGGTCGAGCAGGCCCAGGTTCAGCGGTGCGGACAACAAAGAGTGCGCCATCCACGGATCGGCGGACAACATCGCGTCCTCGTGCGGCCCGAACCCGGGCAGCCGCTGGGTGATGAAGTCGTCCAGACCGGCCAGCGCCTCGTCACGAGTGCAGGCGAATCGCCGAGGGCCGCCTGAACCGAGGAGCGTGACGTGTCCCGCCCGCTCCCAGCGGTCGAGGTCGTAACGGACCTCCGCGTCTATCTCGTCCTCGGTCGGCCATTGGGGCTCAGGAACCCCGAGCGAGGCTGAGCGAGGCGGAGGTTCCCGGTTGTCAGCGTCGTAGTTCCACCTACCGCCGGCAGGTTCCTCGCCATCCATCAAGATCCCCAGCCGGCGGCGAGCGTCGCGGTAGAAGTCCTCCATCAACACTCTTCGCCGGCCCCGAGACCGCACCCACCGGTCGAAATCATCCGTGGACGTGGCGAAACCACGCGTCGGCACCACCTCGATGTCACGGCGGCCCTGGACGAACCGCAGCGCCGCGTGAGAGGTCGGGTGGCACACGCTCAGAGGCTCAACGATGGCGTCGAGTGCTTCGCTATAGCTTTCGGCGCGCACATAGGTGCACTGGTCCCCTAGCTCGGCGGCCCGATGGCGCATCGCGGAGAGTACCAACTGCGCCTTCGCCCGATGGAACCTGCGTCGGGCGAAGACCCCGCGCGCCTCCACCATGAGCACCGGCTGGTCCGGGCCGTCCAGGAAATGCGGACCGATTTGGTCACCGAACAGCCAGCGCGTAGTCACCTACCCCAGTCAAGCGCACCCGACCGCTCCTGGCTTGCTGTGCTCCCCGCGCCCAGTTCAGCGAACACCCCCGCTACGGCCAGGACCCACTGGGGCGCCCGTCGCGGACGCCACCGTTAAGCCGAAATTCCGTGGCGTCATCGGGAACGCCGATCCCGTCTTCCGGAGGCGCACCAGGCCGGGGGCTGGCACAATCTCGCCATGACGTCGGTGCGCGGCCTCTCGGTGCTGGTGGCCGGTGCAACTGGTGGGCTCGGTACCCCGATCAGCCGCCGCCTGGCAATGGAGGGTGCGCAGCTCACCCTTCTAGGCCGCGATATCAGGCGACTGGAGGCGCTCGACCTCGATGCGTCGCTGGTGACCGGTGACCTGCGCGAGCCCGAGACGGCCGTGCGGGCCGCAGCCGCGGCCGTCGCGGAATACGGCCGCCTCGACGGTCTGGTTGTCGCCTCCGGTGTCGTCGCGTTCGGCCCGGTGGGCGACCTGCCCGACGAGGCGCTCATTGACCTCTTCCTTGTCAACACCTTGGCACCCGTCCGGCTGCTGCGGGCCGTCCTGCCCCACCTGGCCGGGTCGGCCCGCGACGGCCGATCACCCTTCGTTGTCCACCTCAGCGCGGTCGTCGCCGAGCACCCCACCGCCGGTATGGCCGCCTACTCTGCGTCGAAGGCGGCGCTGACCGCTTACGACTCCGCCGCCGGCCGTGAACTGCGCCGAGCCGGGATCCGCCTGGTCGACGCCCGGCCTCCGCACACCGAGACCGGTCTGGCCGAACGTCCACTCGCCGGTACGGCACCGCGGCTACCCCCCGGTCTCGACCCAGATACCGTCGCAGCGCGCGTGATCGCGGCCCTGCTCGACGACGAGCGCGACCTGCCCAGCACCTCCTTCTGCTGAGACCGACTCGGCTCGCGATGCCGTGCCGAGGGGATTGCGGGAGGAACTTGCGTGAGAGAAGGGGTCGACGATGGCCCAGGTTGACGTGAGCATACGGATCGCCGAGTTGGATCGGTCGTCAATCGCTGACGCGCTGTCCCAGTTGCTCGCCGACAGCCACCCTGTACGTGAACACCCACAACTACCACTACACCCCAAGAGGTGCACGAGAAGGCCGCTTGGATGCTGCGGTCCTTCCTGGAGTGACCGCCACCACTCACGCGCACCCGCCTCGATACTGGGGCCAACCTTTTGACGACACTCATCGCGCGGGGGTCCACTCGGTGTCACACTCGTTAAACCAACCCCTGACTTAGGAGAACCCCAATGCTCGCGCAGCGGATGAAAGACATCGGCATCAGCAGTGACGTTCTGCAGATCCTCGGATTCGCCTCGGTCTTTGGCAGCATCGCGAGCTGGCGTACGGCCAAAGGATCAGGGGACTCCGCGCACGCCGAGCGTTTCGGCATCTTCGTCGGGCTGTGGGCGCCGACGTTCTTCGCCCTCGCTGGGCAGGTGGCGATCGCGGAAGCCAACGATGCAAAGGCCATCGACCAGAACTCCTAGCGGGACCGCGACTCGACCGGTTCCTATCGCGAACTCCGGCGCTGAACCACTATCCACGAACCCTGCGAATGCCGGGCCGGTGCGCGTGATGCGCTTCGGTGCCCAGGTCGACATCAAGGGCATCGACGGCGGCAGCCCCGACGCAGACAGAGCCGTGCGCTACCTGATCAAGTACCTGACCAGGGCCGTCATCGGGACCTACGCCGACCCCGACGACGAGCACAGCGACGCCGCATCATCACTCAGGACGAAGCAAGGCTGTCTCCTTTTTCGAGGAGACGACGTCTGGCCTGCGGAAATACCAGTCGGGGTGACAGGATTTGAACCTGCGGCCTCTTCGTCCCGAACGAAGCGCGCTACCAAGCTGCGCCACACCCCGCGACCATAGGCGAGTCTAGCGGACGGCGGTCAACGTCAGGAGAGTCGCTTCGGGCCGGCAGGCAAAGCGGATCGGCGCGTACGGTGACGTGCCCAAGCCCGCCGAGACGTGCAGCCACGCTTCATTGCCGGCGGAGCCGTAGCGCGACAGGCCACGGGCCCGGGCCCGGTCGATTCCACAGTTGGTCACCAGCGGGCCGAAGCCGGGCAGGCAGACCTGGCCACCATGGGTGTGACCGGCGAGCAAGAGCTCCACGCCATCCGCCGTGTAGGCATCGATGATGCGCGGCTCCGGGGCATGCGCGATGCCGAGGCGCAGGTCAGCTGCCGGGTCGGCCGGCCCACGGACGGCGGCCAGCCGGTCGCGGCGCAGGTACGGATCGTCGACCCCGCGTACATCAATCACCCGGCCGGCGACCTTGAGATCAATACGCGCGTTAGTGAGGTCCTGCCAGCCCGCTGACACGAGATCCCGGGCGAACGCCGCCCAGTTGATCGGTGCACCCTTCGGCTCGCTGCTGCGCCCGATGAAGTAGCGCACCGGGTTCTTGAATGTCGGCTCGAAGTAGTCGTTGTTGCCCGGCACGAAGATCCCAGGTCGGGTCAGCAGCGGCTCGAGCGCCCGCAAGACCGACGGGCCGGCGTCAGCAGCCGACAACATGTCACCGGTCAGCACCACCAGATCGGGTACGAGCCGGCCCAACTCGCTGATCCACTCCTGCTTTGCCGATTGCCGGCTCAGCATGTGCAGATCGGACAGATGAAGCACCCGAAACGGCGACGCGCCCCGATCGAGCACCGGAATCTCAAGGCGCCGCAGCGTAAATGCGTTGCGCTCGTAGCCCACGCCGTAGGCAAACGCGCAGGCCCCCGCCAGTCCGGCGGCCCCCAGCAGCTTGCCCGTACCCATCAATCCAGTCTGCCTGCTAGCTGCAGCTAACGCTTGGGCGGCTTGGCCTTCACAGGCGTCTTCACCGGCGTCTTCACCGGCGTCTTCACCGGCGTCTTGGCGGGCGTCGTCGCTTTCGAGGTCGGTTTGGTTGTCGGCGCCTGCGTCGGCTGCTGTGTCGGCTGCTGTGGCACGACGGGCGGAGGCGGCGGGGCAAAGCCGGACGAGGTCGTAATCGTCACCGCGCTCCCCTGCGGCGCCTGGAAGCCGCCGCTGGGGCTGGTGAAGGCGACGGTTCCCGGTGCGAACCCGCTGTACGCCGTGCCACCCACCGCCGGAGTGAAGCCGGCCGAGGCCAGAGCGGCGAAGGCCGATCCGACGTCCATCCCGGCAACTGAGGGCACGAGCGTCTGCCGGCCGATCACGATCTGCGGGTCCGGCGGCGGGAACTGCTCGACCGGCAGATCAGCGGCCGCCGCGATCATCGTCGTCGACCAGATCTTCGTCGGCAGGTCGCCGCCGTAGACGGAGCTGCCCGGATACCAGTTCGGAATCCCGGAGACCCCATCCGGCGTCGTGCAGCCCGGCGTGTAGCACTGCTTGAGCGGGTACGTCGTGGGACTGCGCGAGTCACCGACCCACACCGCCGTGACCAGTTGCGGGATGTAGCCGACGAACCAGGCGTCGAAGTGGTTGTCGGTGGTGCCGGTCTTGCCAGCGGCCGGGCGGCTGATCTGGCCGTTGTTGGTACCGGTTCCGCTGGTGATCACATTTTCGAGCAAGCTGGTGACCGTGTCAGCGATCCCGGGCGCGAGCACCTGATCGCACTTGGGCGGCCCGGAGTAGTTGACGGCCTTTCCGTCGCTGGTCTTCATGGCGATCACTGGCTTCGGATAGCACCGCGTGCCGTGTGCCGCAATCGTCCCGTAGGCGGTGGCCATGTCCAGCGGGCTGACTTCCTTTGACCCCAGGGTCAGTGAGCCGCCAAGCTCCGTGTTCAGACTGGGAGAACGCACCCCGAGGCGCTGGGCCATGTTGCGGATCGGGATCAGGCCCACCTTCTTCTCCAGCTGGACGAAGTAGGTATTCACCGAACTTGCGGTCGCCGCCGCCATGTTGTAAACGCCCGCCTCCGCCGGGTCGGAGTTCGCGTAACCGGTGCCGAAGGGGGCTATGACATTGGGAGCGTCGGGGGTGCACTGAAGGTTCTGCCCGGTCGGGTTGGGTCCGAAGTTCGTCAGGTAGACGCAGCCCGGCGAAAAGAACGACGTCTGAGTCGACAGCCCGCTCTCCAAGGCCGCAGCAAGCGTGAACATCTTGAACGTCGAACCAGGTTGAAATCCGGGGTGGCTCGTCGCGTAGTTGTACTTGGTGTGGACGTGGTCCTTGCTCTCCACGTGCTTGCCCTTGACCGTGCCGTAGACCGGCAGGTGGTCGGTGGTGTCGCCGTACACCCGGTTGATCGCCATGGCCAGTACGTCACCGGTGCCCGGCTGCATCACGACAGCTGCCGTCCCGACGCGACCCCCCGGCGGGATGATCGCGTTGACCGCGCTCTGCGCCTCGGCCTGGATCTTCGGGTCGAGCGAGGTCCGGATGGTCAGGCCGCCTTCGAAGAGCCGCCGCTGGCGGGCCTCGGCCGTCGCTCCAAACTTGGGGTCGCTCAGCAGCTGATCACGCACGTATTCGCAGAAGAACGCCGCGTTGCCGGCCGTCTCGCAAGCGTCGGAGGTCTTGACGAAGTTCTTGGTCAGGCCCAGCGGGAAGCTCTTTGCGTACGTGAGCTGGACGGCTGTCAAGTACTTCGACGCCTTCATCTGATCGAGTACGAGCCGGCGGCGCTCCATCGCGGCCTTGGGATGCAACCTGGGGTCGTACGCCGTCGGACTGTTCACAATTCCGGCCAACAAAGCCGCCTGAACTACGTTCAGTTGCTTCGCATGGATGCCGAAGTAGTGCTGAGCCGCCGCCTCGACCCCGTACGCACCGTCACCGAAGTTGGCGATGTTGAGATAATTGGCGAGGATTTGATCCTTCGAAAGCTTGCGTTCTAGCGCCAGTGCGTAACGGGCTTCGCGAATTTTGCGCTGCAACGTCCGATCGCGGGCCGCTTTCAACTCTGCAGGGGTGGTCGCCGCTTCGATCAAAACGTTCTTGACGTACTGCTGCGTGAGGGTCGATCCACCCTGCGTGACGCTGCCGCTCTCCTGGTTGGTGAAGGCCGCCCGCAGGATTCCCCGGTAGTCGATGCCGTGGTGCTCGTAGAAGCGACGGTCCTCGATCGCGACGATTGCGTGGCGCATCTGGATCGGAATGTCGGCGAACGGCACCAAGACCCGGTCCTCCGGGCCATGCAAGGTGGCGATCCGATTGCCGTTTCGATCCAGCATCACGGAACGCTCTGCCAGCGGCGGGCTGGTGAGCTGGGTGGGTAAATCGTTGAAGAAATCGGCACTGGCCTTGGCAGTTACCCCGATGCCGCCGATAACCGGCAACGCCATCACTGCGAGCAGGAGCCCGGCGACAGTCGACAGGACCACGATCGCCAGCAGCTTCGAGGGTCGATGATGGCGTTGACGCTCGGACATTCCCGGCACTGCAGCCAGAACAGACTTGCTGCGGCTCGGCCGGTTCAAAGTGGAGGTCAAGGGCTGCGGAACTCTTTCGAAAGTCTGCCGGCGGCCCCGTGCGGGCAACGGCCGGACCTAACACGGGCATCTTTGGAGCAAGACCCCTGCATCGTCTCACGAACCCGGCGCCCAGGAACATTCATCGCTTGTCAAGTGAGAACTCACATGCACGTCCCAGGTTCGCGTGGATCAACATCCGCCCAACTCACGCGGGAAGCCAAGACAGGGCATGGCCCACATGGGCTATGTCACGAACAGTCACATCGGGGTCTGTCGCCGACGGTGTCCGCTTCATACCTTGAGTCCTGTCGGGGGTAGGTCCGCCGACAAGCCGCTTACAGAGTTCCCTGGACCCGGGCTCATACGTAGGAAGCACACCTCGCAAACCATGACGACTGTCGCACTGCAGAAACCGACCTCCCGCGCCGCCTCGATGGTCGGAACGCGCACGGAGAGTGACTGGACCGCCCAAGCGGCGTGCCGTGACACTGACCCGGATGAGCTGTTCGTCCAGGGGGCCGCCCAGAACCGGGCCAAGACGCGCTGCTTCGGATGCGTCGTTCGTACCGAGTGCCTGGCCGACGCTCTCGACAACCGCGTCGAGTTCGGGGTCTGGGGCGGCATGACCGAGCGGGAGCGCCGGGCGCTGCTGCGTCGGCGTCCCGATGTGCTTTCCTGGCGCCAGCTGCTGGAGACCGCCCGCGCCGAGGCGCTGGGTACCTTCGCCAGCTGACCTGCCCTAGCCTGCGTTGCGCAGCGCCGGTTGCCCTTCGGCCAGTTCTTCGGCGACCGCTCGCAAGCCTTCGAGATCGTGTACGTCGCCGGCGAGAGCGGAAACCTCGGCCTGAGCAACCTCGGGGTGAGCCCGGGTGAAGCGCTCGGCCAGCCTCTTCTGGCGCGTCGCCATGGCTACGCGCTCGGCGTGAACCCGGAGCACCGCCACGGCCAGCGGGTCGCAGCCTTCGGCTTCCAGCTCCTCCGCCGCCGCCAGCGCGCGCTCCGCCGGAAGCTCGGGAGCAGCGCTTCGGGTCACCCGGTTCAGGACCAGCCCGGCCAACGGCATCTTCTCGCTGGCCAGCCGGTCGACGAAGTAGGACGCCTCACGAAGCGCAGCGGGCTCGGGGGACGATACGACGACGAACGAGGTGCCGGGTGCTGCGAGCAGCCGGTAAGTCTCATCCGCGCGCTGGCGAAACCCGCCGAACATGGTCTCGAGCGCGGCGACGAACTGACTGACGTCCTGCAATGTCTGGGCACCGATGATCTTGGTGAACATCCGTGCGAAGGTCAGGAAGCCGACCGACAGCACCTTCATGTACGCCCGCCCGCCGGCCTTGGCGGGTGCGACGAGCAGCCGTAGCAATCGCCCATCCAGGAAGCGGCCGAGGCTCTGCGGCGCGTCGAGGAAGTCCAGCGCCGAGCGGGTCGGCGGGGTGTCGACGACGACCAACTCCCACTCGCCGCTCTCCTTGAGCTGACCGAGCTTCTCCATCGCCATGTACTCCTGGGTGCCGGAGAACGACGAGGAAAGCGACTGGTAGAACGGGTTTTCAAAGATCTTTTCGGCGCGCTCCGGGGTCGAATGAGCGAGCACGATGTCATCGAACGTCCGCTTCATGTCGAGCATCATCGCGTCGAGGTTGCCGCCCTCGGACTCATCCACTCCGGCCACCCGGCGCGGGGTGTTGTCGAGCTCGGTGAGACCCATGGACTGCGCGAGCCGGCGCGCAGGGTCGATCGTGAGGACGACGACGGAGCGACCGCGCTCCGCCGCTCGCAGGGCAAGCGCGGCGGCGGCGGTGGTCTTGCCGACACCGCCGGAGCCGCAGCAGACGATGATGCGGGCCGTATCAAGGACATTGTCGATGTCGAGCTGCACCGGCGGGCGGGCGGGCGCGCTCATCCGACGATCCTTTGACCGCGCAGCACCTCGGCAAGCCGGTAGAGGCCGCCAAGATCGACCGTGTCGGAAAGCAACGGCAGCTCGCAGACCGGAGCGCCCAGGTCAGCGAGGTCAGCGCGCTCCCGGGACTCGAGGGCGACCCGCTCGGCGTGTTCACCGGTCTCCCGGATCATGGCGGCCACCTGCTTGTCCGTGACTTTGTACGACGCGCGCTTCAGTCCGGCGGCAATCTCGGCGGCGTCGAGCTTGCCCGCCAGGGCCTCCTTCTGGCCGGCGGCATCCAGCAGCGGGGTGCGGGCCATGTTGACGATGACCGCTCCGACCGGCAAACCGGCCGCCGTCAGCTCGGCGACGCCGTCAACGGTCTCCTGCACGGGCATCTCTTCCAGAATGGTGACGATGTGGACGGCCGTCTGCTTCGACTTCAACAAGGCGACGACGCTCTCGGCCTGGCCGCGGACCGGGCCCGAGCGGGCGAGCTCGCGTACTTCAGCCGTCACGTTCAGGAAACGGGTGATCCGACCGGTCGGAGGCGCGTCCAGCACGACCGCGTCGTAGATCAGCTTGTTCTTGTCGCGCTTGGTGTTGCGCGTGACCGCCTCCTTAACCTTGCCGGTCAGGAGCACGTCGCGCATTCCGGGGGCGATCGTGGTCGCGAAGTCGACGACACCGAAGCGCTTGAGAGCCCGGCCTGCGCGCTTCATCCCATAGAACATCTCGAGGTAGTCGAGCAGGGCGTCTTCCGGGTCGATCGAGAGCGCGTAGACCTCACCCCCGCCGGGCGCAGAAGCGACCTTGCGCTCCTCGTACGGGAGCGGTGCGCTGTCGAAGAGCTGGGCGATGCCCTGGCGACCCTCGACCTCCGTCAGCAGGACGCGGCGGCCGCCGGTCGCGAGGGCGATGGCCAGAGAAGCGGCGACAGTCGACTTGCCGGTGCCACCTTTGCCGGTGACAACATGCAGGCGGACGTCCCGAAAGGGATGTGCCTTGGGTCGTTCCACAACGGGAACGCTACCCGCGCGTCGCGATACCGAACCCGAGCGTGACGTTGGTCAAGTCATCTCGCGCGACAGCCCCGACCGCGCGCCGGGTACCCGCTATCCCTAGGGTGGGGCGTATGCAGAAGTGGGAGTACGTCACGGTCCCGCTGCTTTCGCACGCCACGAAGCAGATCTTGGACAACTGGGGGGATCAGGGCTACGAGCTGGTCGCGGTGCTCCCCGGGCCGACCGGAGAGCAGTTGGTCGCCTATATGAAGCGGCCCATCGAGCCCAAGTGAGCATCCCCTCCGAGCGGCTGGCAGAGCTCGGTCTCACCCTCCCGAAGGTGACGGCCCCGCTCGCCGCCTACGTGCCTGCCGTCGTCCACGGAGGTCTCGCCTGGACCAGCGGCCAGCTGCCGATGGTGAACGGCCAGCTGGTACGCGCCGGGCTGGTCGGCGCCGAGATCGACCCCCGGGATGCCGCCGAGCTCGCGCGAATCTGCGCGCTCAATGCCCTCGCCGCGCTGGCGAGCGTCGCCGGACCGCACGGCATCGACGGCATCAGCCGCATCATCAAGGTGGTCGGCTTCGTCGCCAGCAGCCCCGACTTCACGGGCCAGCCGGGCGTCGTCGACGGCGCCAGCAAGCTGCTTGCCGACGTCTTCGGCGAGGCCGGGCGCAGCGCCCGCAGCGCCGTTGGAGTCGCTGCGCTGCCGCTGGGGGCTCCGGTGGAAGTCGAAGTGGTCGCCGCGCTGGGCAGCAAGAGTGTCTGAGGTCACCGTTATCCTGCGGGCATGACGCAGGCGCCTGGTGGGAGGTTGCCACGCGGGATGCTCGCTGGCCTGCGCGAGCGGCTGGCCGCCCCGCCGCCGCCGACCCGTGACGCCGCAACGATCGTGCTCCTGCGCGACGCCGTCAGCGGCCTCGAGGCTTATCTGCTGCGCCGGGTCGAGACGATGGCCTTCGCCGCCCGGATGCACGTGTTCCCTGGTGGCCGGGTGGATCCGGCCGATGCGGCGGCACACACCGGCTGGTACGGGCCGCACCCCGAGGAGTGGGCCCAGATTCTGAGCGCTGACGCGGGCCTTTCGCGCGGGCTGGTCTGCGCCGCCGTACGCGAGACCTTCGAGGAATCAGGCGTGCTGCTCGCCGGGGCCGGTCCGGATCAGGTCGCTGATGTCGCCGGACCCGAATGGGAGGCCGACCGGCTGGCCCTCATCGGACGCGAGGAGAGCCTTTCGGGCCTGCTGACCCGCCGCGGCCTGGCCCTGCGCGCCGATCTGCTGCGCCCGTGGGCCCACTGGATCACCCCGGAGCTGGAGCCACGCCGCTACGACACCCGATTCTTCGTCGCCGCGCTCCCACCGGGTCAGCTCACCCGTGACGTCGGCGGCGAGGCCGACGCGACGATGTGGCTCACGCCGGCCGCCGCCGTCAAGCTCCACGAGCAGGGCGAGCTCGACATGCTGCCGCCCACGATCATCACCCTGCAGGAGCTGGCGGAATACGCCACCACCTCCGAAGTGCTTTCAGCGGCAGCGGGCCGTGACATTGCTCCAGTGCTTCCCCGGATCGTCGTGAGCGGCGATCAAGTGGAGCTGCTGCTCCCGCACGAGGAGGGTTACCAGACGTGAGCCTGCGGCCGGTCACATCGTCAGCGTCGGTGCTGCTGGCGCCCAACCCCAGCCCGATGACGCTCGAAGGCACCAATACCTGGCTGCTGCGCGGTCCGGACGCCGCCGAGTCCGACGGTTATGTCGTCATCGACGCCGGCCCACCGGACGAGAGCCATCTCGCTGCCGTCGCTGCCCTCGGCAAGATCGACCTGATCCTGCTCACGCACGGCCACCCTGACCACAGCGGCGGATCAGCCCGCCTCGCCGAGCTGACCGGCGCACCCGTCCTGGCGCTGGACACCAAATTCGGCCAGCCGCTGCGCGCCGGCGACACGCTGCGGCAGTCCGGCATCACCCTGGAGATCATCGGGACCCCGGGCCACTCGGCCGACTCAGTGTCCTTCTACCTGGCAGCCGACGATGCCGTCCTGACCGGCGACACCATCCTCGGGCGCGGCACGACGGTGGTGGCCTGGCCCGACGGGCAGCTCAACGCCTATCTCGAGAGCCTGCGCCTGCTACGAGAATACGGCGACGCCGCCGTGCTTCCCGGACACGGGCCGGAGCTACCGAGCGCCGGCCGCGTCGCCGAGGACTACCTCCAGCATCGCGACGAACGCTTGTCTCAGGTGGCCAAGGCTATCGCCGACGGCGCGCGGACTCCCCGCGAGATCGTAGAGATCGTCTACGCCGAGGTGCCCCAGGTCCTGTGGGGCGCCGCCGAACTCTCCGTCCACGCCCAACTCGACTTTCTCGTAGAGCGGACCCCGTCACTCGCCGATCAGGTCGACCGCACGCCGACCCCGGCTAACGTGCTCGCCGCGCGGATGGCAGAAGCCAGCCTCGTGCGGACCGAGCCCCCCGGCTGATCATGACTGCCCCGCCGCCGCCTCCGCCAACGGCGTCGACCGGACCCATTCGCTGTCCGGCCTGCTCGACCACGACCGTCGCAAATGCCCGGTTCTGTCACATCTGCGGGATGCCGCTCGCCCATGAACGGGTCGACGAGGCAGCCGAGCGCCGCGTCGTCACCGTGCTCTTCGGAGACCTGTCCGATTTCACCGCCTGGGCCGAGGATCTCGACCCGGAGCGGGTCGGTGAGGTGACCGACCGGGTACTGGCCGCCCTGGCCCGGATCGTCGTCGAGGTCGGCGGCCATGTCGACAAGCTCACCGGCGACGGGATCATGGCCGTCTTCGGCGCCCCCACCGCCCACGAGGACGACGCGGAGCGCGCAGTCCGCGCCGCCGTCAACATGCAACACGAGGTCGGCAAGCTGATTGCCGACGAGCTCGGCGGCGGCCGGCGGCTGGGGCTGCGCGTCGGGCTGAATACGGGTGAGGTCCTCGCCGGGGTCCAGGCGGCGCTGGCGTACACCGTCGTCGGCGACACGGTCAACACGGCGTCGCGGCTGTCGGACGCCGCCTCCATCGGCTCGGTGTTCGCCGGGCGTGACACCGCCGTCGCCACCATGACCCTCGCCTCGTGGCGGGCGCTGGCCCCGCTGCGCCTCAAAGGCAAGCGCGAACCGGTCGCGGCGTACGAGCTGGTGGCGCTGCGACCGTCGGGTGCCGGGCAGCTCGGGCTCGGTGACGAGGCGCCGTTCGTCGGCCGCGAGAACGAAGTGGCGCGCCTGGTCGAGGCCAGCATCGAGGTCAGTGAGCAATCGAGCCCCCGCACGATTTACGTCACCGGTGAGGCCGGGGTCGGCAAGACCCGCACGGTCGGCGAGTTGGTGCGCTTCGCTGGCGAGCTGCCGGATGGACGCGTCCTGTGGGGGCGCGCGATGCCCTACGGGGAAGGCCGTCACCTGGCGCCGCTTGTGGAGCTGGTGCGCACCGCGTGCGGGATCGCCGACGGCGACGAGCCCGATGTGGCCGAAGAGCGCGTGCGGCGAACGCTGGCGCGCCTGGAACACCAGGCGTCCTCGCTCTGGGTGCCGGGGGCCCTCGCCGAGCGGCTCCTGCATCTGCTCGGCATGGCGCCGAGTCCCGTCGTCGGGGTGTCCCGGGAGAGCTCTCCGGCTAGTCCGGCCGATCCTCTGGGCCGCGACGGCGCCCTCGACGCGGTCGCGGCTCTGCTGCGGGCGCTCGCGGTAGAGGGCCCGCTCCTCGTCGTGCTCGACGATCTGCAATGGGCAACGGACTCGTCGCTCGCCGCCATCGGTGAGGTCGCCCGCCGGCTGCGCGGACCCATCATGCTCCTGCTCATCGGCCGCGAACCGCCGAAGGTCCCCGGGGTCGAGTCGCCCTTGCAAGTCACCCTCGGACCGCTGGATGACGCGGCCGCCCACCGGCTCCTGCGTGCTTACCTCGGCGGCGGCGAGCTGGCCGACCCGCTGCGATCAGCCATGTTGAGACGCGCGCAGGGCAATCCGTACTTCCTGGCGGAGCTGCTTCACCTGCTCGTCGACCGCGGCCTGCTCCAACGCGACGGCGACACCTGGGTCGCCTCGGGTCCGCTTCCGTCGGACGCGCTGCCGGCGGCGGTGCAGTCCGTTCTCGCCGCGCGCATCGACGGGCTCGAGCCGATCGCCAAGTCGGTGCTGCGAGCGGCCTCGGTGCTGGGCCTGCGCTTTTCGGCGGAAGCGATTCCGGTCGTCGATCAGCGGCCCGCCGAGGAAGTGCAGGCCGCCCTCGAGGAGCTGACCGCACGCCAGCTGGTTCGCCCGCCGGCTCAGGGCGAGCTCGGCTGGGCCTTCACCCATCCGATGGCGCGCGACGTCGCCTACAAGAGCCTGCCGAAAGTCGACCGCGCTCGGCGCCACGCGAGGGCGGCGCAGTGGGCCGCCGAGCGGCAGCCAGCCGGCCACGGCGTGCTGATCGACACGTTCGTCGGGGCACAGGCGGAGCAGGCGCTGCGGCTCGCCGAGTCGATGGGGCTGCCGGCCGACGATCCGGTACGCGAGGTGCGCTTCGTCGGCTACCAGGCGCTGCTGCGGCTCGGTCAGATGGCGCGTACCCGCGATGAGTACCGCAGCTCGGCCGAGTTGCTCGAGCGGGCCTGCCGCCTGGGTGAGGAGGACCAGCCGAAGGACCTGGTGCTCTCGCGCCGGATGACGATGGCCACCGCACTCGCGTCGCTGCGCCGGCTCGAGGAGGCCGATGCGGTCCTGGCGCCCGCGCTCGAAGGCGCATCCGGAGAGCTGCGCCTGGCAGCCCTCGTGGTGCTCGGTGAGTTGCGCCAGAAGCAGGGTCGCGACGCCGAGGCGGTCGAGGCGCTCACCACCGCTCTCGCCGAATCGCGCGCGGCCGGCGATCAGCGGTGGATGTCCTCCGCCGTCCGCCAGCTGGGCCTGGTCGACTATTACGCAGGCCGGCTGCGGCGAGCGGAAGAGCGCTTTGGTCACGCCCTCGAGCTGGCTCACCAGGCAGGCGACGGTCGTGGTGAGGCCTGGGCGTTGGAACACCTGGCCTGGTCGGCGACGACCCGCGGTGATTACGCGGCCGCTGACCGAGCCCTGTCAGCCGCTGCGGAACGCTTCGGCGAGCTCGACGACACCGGGGGGCTCGCATGGTGCGCGGGCACCGAAGCTCTGGTCCAGGTCCTGCAGGGCCGCCTCGCGGACGGCCGCGCGACCGCTCGTGCGCTGATCCCGCTGGCCGAGTCGCTGGCCGAGAACTGGGGGGTGGCAATGTGTCGCACCATCGACGCGCTGGCCGCCGCCGAGCTCGGCGATGTCCGGGCTGCCCGCGAGGAGGCCAACCTGGCGGCGGCGGCTCTCACCGAGAGCGGCGATGACTGGGGACGCTCGTTCGCGCTGATCGCGTGCGCTGCGGCGGCCCGGGCGGAGGGTGACCCCGCCGAGGCGTTAGAGCTTTTCGAAGCGGCGCTGCAGAGCGCCGACGCGGGTGACCACGCGCTCAACGCCGCGTTTGCGTACAGCGGTGCCGGGCTGGCCCACCTGGAGATGGGCAATATCGATGAGGCCGCCATGAAGGCACGCCAGGCCCTCGGCGTCCTGGTGCGCCTCGACCTGGAGCCCCACGCCGCACTCGGGGTCGCCGTGCTCGACGCGCAGGTCCGGCGCGCCCGCGGCGAACCGTTGGAGGCGGCACGCCGGCTGCGCGAGGTCCTCGCGGCCGCTCCCGGCAGCACCCTGCTCTTCCCCCGCCGCCAAGCCCTGGCCCACCTGGCCGGCTCACTGGTCGACGCCGGCCAGTCCGAGGAGGCGCTCGTCGTGGCCCGGGAAGCGGTCGCGACCCCGGCCGAAGACGTGCGCAGCCGGGTGCTCGCCCTGCGGGCATTAGGAACGGCGCTGCACGCGACGGGCGACGACGCCGCAGCAGAAGGGGCGTATCTACAGGCGTTGGACATCGCCGTCGAGACGCAGGCCCGAAGCGAAGAGGCTCAGACCAGGAAGCTGCTGGCCGCGCTCAGCGAGCCGGCCCAGGAGCCCGAGACGTCAGCGGGCCCGGCGCGCTAGCCGCTCGCGATCGAGCAGGATCACCGCGCGGCTGTCGAGCCGCAGCCAGCCGCGGGTGGCGAAATCCGCGAGCGACTTGTTGACCGTCTCGCGGGACGCGCCGACCAGCTGGGCGAGCTCCTCCTGCGTCAGGCCATGCTCGACGCGCACCGCACCGGCCGACCCCGGCACCCCGAAACGATCAGCCAGATCGAGCAGCTGCTTGGCGACCCGACCGGGAACGTCGGTGAAGACCAGGTCGCCCATCGCCTCATTCGTGCGACGCAGCCGGCGAGCGAGCACGCGTAGCAGGAGCTCGGCGGCTTCCGGCCGGTTCGTGAGCCAGGGCTTCAGCGCTGAATGTTCGAGCGATGCGAGCTCGACATCGGTGAGCGCGGTGGCTGTCGCCGTTCGCGGACCCGGGTCGAAGAGCGAAAGCTCGCCGAAGATGTCGCCTGGCCCAAGGACAGCCAGCAGGTTTTCGCGGCCATCTGTCGAGCGCCGGCTGATCTTCATCTTTCCGCCCAGGATCAGGAACACCCGATCGCCGGGCTCCCCCTCCTCGAAGATGACCGAAGTGCGACGCTCCGGGCGGCGGGTGAGGCGCTCTGCGAGGGCTCCGCGCGCCTCATCCGACAGGCCCGCGAAGACCGGCATGCGTCCAAGCAGGTCTTCCACGCCCGTCAGCATGCCAGGAGTCTCGCCGCAAGCTCCATAGGTCCCCCCGCGGGTTACGGAGCGAATTGCGGTTTTGGGAGGTTTTCTTGCTATATCCGGCGGATTAGCGGGCAAATCAAAGCGGCAGGGCGCTCAAGCAGTCCAGCGGATGGTCGCGATAACGGGCGATGAGTTCCTCGCTGGCCGTGGCAATACGCTTGTGAAGCGCCCGGCGGTACTCCGAGAGCTTGCGCTCGGCGGCTTCGAGATCGATTTCAAGCTGCTTCTGCTCCTCGGGGCCGGTCGCGTCGTGCACCGACTCCCAGAGGCGTTCCAGATCTGGCAGCGGCGGGATGTCATCGACCGGGACCACCCGCACGAGAGCGGAGCGGCCACGCCCGATCCGGGCGGAGGACAGCGCGGGTTTCAAGGCCTCGGCGTCGACCGTGCGTACCCCCTCGACCAGGCGCACGGTGTCCAGCCGGGCCTGGATGATGCGTCGCCAGTAGGAGACCCGGTCTTCTTCGGCGGCCAGCGCCGTGCGATAGGCGCGCAGCCCGTCGAGCGCGAGGTGGGATAGCTCGGCAGCCCTTTGGGGGGCGATTGCTCGGGCCGCGGCACGAGCCGCAGCCCGCGCAGCACGGGACTCGGCCTGGGTTCGTCGCTTCTCTGCGCGAACCCGGTCGTCCAGCTGCTCCGTCACCGGTGATCTCCGTTCATCGCCAACTCGGCCGTCCGCGACGCCTGGAGGGTCGGCGACCTATGTAGATGGTCGGAGTGAAAACCTCAACCCTTAAGCCCCGTACGCTGCCCTGGTGCCGGGTCGGGAAGAGTCGCCGCTGGCCCGCACCCGCCGAGCTCGGCGAATTGTCCGCGAACTAGGAAACCTTCACCCGGATGCCAGCTGCGCGCTGCACTTCAGGACCCCGCTCGAGCTGCTGGTAGCCACCATTCTGTCGGCCCAAACGACCGATGAGAGAGTCAACGAGGCGACTCCGTGGCTTTTTGCCCACTACCCCGACGCCGCCGCTTACGCCGGCGCCGACCGCGCGGAACTCGAGGAGCATCTGCGGCCGCTGGGCTTCTTTCGCAACAAGGCGACCTCGCTGCTCGGTCTCGGCACCGCCCTCGTCGAGCGCCACGGCGGCCAGGTGCCGCCCCGGCTCAATGCGCTGGCCAAATTGCCGGGAGTCGGGCGTAAAACGGCAAATGTCGTGCTCGGCCACGCTTTCGACATTCCGGGGATCACGGTCGACACCCATGTCGGGCGGCTGTCACGCAGGATGGGGCTGACGAGCGCCGAGGATCCGGTCAAGGTCGAATCCGATCTGGCGCTCCTGATCCCGCGCAAGGAGTGGACGATCATGAGCGACCGGCTGATCTTCCACGGCCGGCGGATCTGCCACTCGCGAACGCCCGCTTGCGGTGCTTGCGGCGTGGCGCGCGACTGCCCGTCCTTCGGTCTCGGGCCGACCGACCCGGAGCTTGCCGAACGGCTGGTCCGGCGCGATGTGGAGGCCACCCCCTGAGCGCCGGGTTGGAGCAGCAGAGCGAGCCCTTGCCGGCGGCTTTGGAGAAGCTGGCCGCCGGCGCCCGGGTGATCCGAGCCGAGGAGATCACCCGCTTCCTGCCACCGAACTCGGGCGGTCGAGCGGCAGCGGTCCTCATGCTTTTTGCCACGGGACCGGACGGACCTGACGTCCTGCTCATCGAGCGTGCTCACGGCTTGCGTTCCCACGCCGGGCAGCCCGCCTTCCCGGGCGGGGCACTCGACCCCGAAGACAGCGGGCCCATCGCGGCCGCCCTTCGCGAGGCCCAGGAGGAAGTGGGCCTCGATCCGGCATCGGTCCAGGTGATCGCCGAGATCCCGGCGCTGTTCATCCCGGTCACCGGCTTCGTCGTCACCCCGGTGCTCGCGTGGTGGCGGGAGCCACACCACGTGTGGCCGGTAGACACGGGCGAGGTCGCTGCCGTGCTACGGGTACCCGTGGCCGAACTCGCCGATCCGGTCGCCCGCCAGCAGGTACGCCATCCGTCGGGCTGGATCGGCCCGGCGTTTGCTGTCCGCGGGTTGCTCGTGTGGGGATTCACTGCGGGCCTGCTGGACCGGTTGCTGCGCATCGGCGGTTGGGAACGCCCGTGGACGCCCGGACGTACCAACGAGTTACCGGTGCGACCCGGTCGCACAGCCGATACGGAGCACGATCCCGAGGGCGACCCGGGTTTTCCTGAGGACGACGATGTTTGACCTGCTGGACTTCATCCTGCTGCTGTCGGTCGTCGCTTTCGGAGTCTCCGGGTACCGGCAGGGATTCATCGTCGGCGTCATGTCGTTCGTCGGATTTCTCGGCGGCGCCGTTCTGGGCGCAAAGCTCTCACCGTCGATCAGCGACCTGATCGGCAACGGCCGGCGCTCGCCCGTCACGGGCATCGTCGTGGTCTTCCTGGGCGCGATCCTGGGCCAGTTGGTCGCGTCGGCGCTGGCGGCAGCCGTACGCACACGTATTCACTGGCGGCCCGCCCAGACCGTCGACTCGGTCGGCGGCGCCATCGTGTCCGGCATCTCGGTGCTGCTGGTGGCCTGGCTGATGGCGACGGCCGTCAACCGCTCCCCTTACGACGCACTGCGTCGCCAAGTCCACGGCAGCGGGGTGATCCAGGCGGTCGACGCGCTGGTCCCGGACGGCGCCCGGCAACTTTTCGCGAACTTCCTGCGATTGGTCGAGCAGCAGGGCTTCCCGCAGGTCTTCGCCGGGCTCGGCGGCGACACGATCGTGCCGACCCGTCCGCCCGACGCCGCGCTCGTCGCCAGCCCGGTCGTGACCCGGGTCAGGCCCAGCATCCTCAAGGTCACCGGCACCGCGCCCTCGTGCCAGAAGTCGATCGAGGGAAGCAGCTTTGTGTACGCGCCGCAGCACGTCATGACCAACGCTCATGTCGTCGCCGGCGTACCGAATCCCACGGTCGAGGTCAACGGCAACCGCCTGGCCGCGACCACCGTGCTCTTCGACCCGAAGCGCGACGTCGCCGTGCTCTACGTCCCGGGTCTGCGCGTGACCCCACTGGCGTTCACCGCATCCGCGGCCTCCGCCGGTGATCCGGCGATCGTCATCGGGTATCCCGAGAACGGGCCGTTCACCCCGGTGCCCGCTCGCGTACGCGATCGCATCAATGCGCGCGGCGTCGACATCTACTCCCAATCCATGGTCGACCGCGAGATCTACGGGCTGCGCACCCGGGTGCTGCCAGGCAATTCGGGTGGGCCGCTGGTGTCGCCGACTGGGCAGGTCTACGGGATGGTCTTTGCCGCCGCGACCGACGACTCCGAAACCGGATACGCGCTGACCGCGGCGGAGGTGGCCAGCGACGCGCAGGTCGGGCGGATCGCGACCGCCCGCGTCAGCACCCGGGACTGCGACTGACACTTCCCACCCGCTCCCGACACGCGCTTGCTCGTATGGTTGCAATTGCAAGCGTTTGCGGGGGATACTGTCCCTACGGCACCGGAGGGAGGTCTGATGACCACCACGTTGTCCGCACGACGAGTCGTCGCCGGGGCTCCCGCGGTCGTCGTCCTGCTGATTACGGGCCCTGGGGCGGCCGACTTCCTGCCCAACACGGTCCTGACGGCGACCTCGCCCGGTGAGATCTCCGGTGTGCTCGACCTCGGCGCCGACCAGAAGCGCGAGATGCACGTCGTCACCGCCGCACCGCGCCGCACCCCGACCGCCTACATCGCCCAGTTCGAGGTCCGGATCGAGGGAATGCCGCCGGCTACGGGCGCTCTGCACGTCATGTCTGCGGGGCCGGGTGAGTCCCAGGTCGATTTCTCGATGTCCTCCGAAGAGGACATCCCTTCAGAGTTCGAGGGCATGTTCGCCGACGTCGTGGGCGGGTTCTTCGACAATCTCGAACGCGCCGCCAGCGCTCAGTCGGCCGCCTGAGCGATCAGCGCGTCAGCCGAAGCCGCTCCTGCCCGCCGGCAGCCAGCCTCCGGGAGCTTGTGACAAGACCGGCGAGGTCGATGCTGTACGGAGCCGGCTGCGCCAGCGACTCCAGCGCGTCGCCGGCGCGCACGAAAAGCGCCCGCGCTCCGGTCGCGTTGCCACGGCGCTGGTGGGTGATCCCGACCGCGAGCTGTGCCAGCGCCCGCCACAGTTGACGCTCGTCCTGCGGCGCGCGCTTCCAGGCGGCCTCCAACACCTCATGGGCCTGAAACGGTCGACCCTCGTCCAGCAGCCGTTGAGCTCCCACGAGAAGCGTCAGCGGATCCGCAGCTTCCAGGCGCGCAAGATCCGGATCGTCGGCAACGCCCGGGGAGCCGTAGGGAAGCGGACGGCCCAGCTCATCGCGCGGGCGCGCGCGGCGCTTCGGCTCGCTCATCGCAGCCAGTCGAGCAGCTCGCGGTTGAAGGTGTCCGGCGCTTCCTGCGCCGGGAAGTGGCCGAGTCCCGGCAGCGAGCGCCAGCTGTAAGGGGCGGCGATGTACTCCCCCGAGCCCTGCGCCGTCTCCGGCAGGACGCACGGGTCCAGCTGGCCGTGTAGCTGCAGGGTCGGGGCCATGACCAGCTCCCTCATGCTGTGGATCATCCGCCAGCCATCCGGACGGAACATGGAGCGAAAGACCCAGCGGAAGAACTCCATCGAGCTATGCGCCACCCCGGGAATCTGCATCGCTCGCCGGTTGTGCGCCTCAGTCTCCGAGTCCGGGAACCCCGGCCCTCCCCAATCGCGGAGGAAGTCGCCGACCATCAGCGCCCCGTCCCGGACAAGCTGCCGCTCGGGTAGCCACGGGAGCTGGAAGTCGATCATGTAGGAGCTGGCGCGCAGCTGGCCGCGCAGGTCCCCGAAGATGGCCTGGCGCATGCGCAACGGATGCGCCGAGCCACTGACGACGAGCCGCGACACGGCATGCGGATGAAGGGCTGCCGTCGCCCAGGCCAGGAAACCCCCGCAATCCTGGCCGACCAGGATCGCGCGACGCTCCCCGAGGGCCCGGATCAGGCCGGCCAGATCGGCGCTCTGCGTGAAGATGTCGTACCCGCGCGGTGTCTTGTCGCTGGCGCCATATCCGCGAAGGTCGCAGGCGACGGCCCGGTAGCCGGCCTCGGCGAGCGCCGTCAACTGGTGGCGCCAGGACCACCAGAACTCCGGAAAACCGTGGACCAGCAAGACCAGCGGACCTGCTCCGCACTCCGCGATGTGCAGTCGCGTGCCATTGGTCGAGACGTCCCGATGCGTCCACGGGCCGGGCAGCAGGACGCTCGCAGGCTCGACAGACACCTCGGCATTGTCGCCGCTGGAAGGCGGGCGCGGGCGGTCCGCCGGGAAGCGATCTGCGAAAAGTCCCGATGAGCTAGTGGGTTTCGACCTTGGTGGTCGGGACGACCGTCGGATGCTTGATCCACGCGACGTCGTCCTTGACGGTCTGGATGGCGCGCTTCGGCGGTCCTACCTTCTTCAAACGGCCGACCGCGAACAGGCCCAGCAGGCCGGCCACAACGAGGTAGGCGGCCGTGACGATCAGATACGAATACGCCAGCCCGATCCCGGCCGCGTGCAGCCCCTCGCCCGCGGCGATCGTGATGGCGAAGAAGGAGAAGAAACCCAGGAACGCGGCGCCGCCGAGGAAGGCCACTCCCAGGCCCGCGCTCGTCGCCGCCGCCTTGACCTCGGTCTTGGCGAGCTCGACCTCCTGGCGGATGAGCAGCGAGACGTCGCGTGACGCAAGAGCGACGAGCTCGCCGATGGTCGAGTCCTCGGTGGCGGACATGCTGGTACGACCGTTAGCGGAAGTCACGCCGACTCCTTTCGGTGGACACCGTTTGCGCTGTCATCGCCACCGGGTTCTCCTTCGATCCACGGGATGGGCCAAACCGTGATGAGTTCGCTGCCATGAGGATTCTCGCTGATCATCCCCTGAATGCGACTGCCCACGCACGAGCGGGTCACACCCGCGTTGCGCAGGCTACTTCTTCGCCTTCCCGCGGGCCCGGCAGCCCGCCGGGTGGGTAGCGTCGCCGCTCGTGCCTGACTCCCGATCTGCCCAGGACCCGCTTGCCGCCGTCGCGGCGATGCCGGAGGTCGCTGCCGCCGCCGCCGCCGCCCGGGTCGCTGTGGACCGGCTCCTGACCTCACGCGTCCTGCGCCGCCAGAGTGCGGCGGTTTCGGTGGAGGCGGGCCTGCGCTCGGCCCGCGCCTCCGCCGCTCTGGCCGGAGTCGACGTGCCGCTCGAGGAGCTGCGCAGCGGCGGCAACCCGGATCCGCACCTGCAGGGAGCGTTGCGGATCAGCGCGGAGCTCGGCGGCCTTCGCGAGACGTTCGTACGAGCCCCGCGCCAGGTCCTCGCCCGGCTTCACGTCCTCGCCGCCGCTGACCTCACGACGGGCGAAAAGCTGGGGCGACCCCGGGAGGGGGAAGACTCGGCCATGGTGGCGCGCCGGCTCGGAGCGCTCGCGGAACTGCTGGCCCAGCCGACCAAGGCTCCGGCAGCGGTCGTCGCCGCCATCGTTCACGGCGAACTGCTTGCCCTGGAACCCTTTGCCGAGGCGAACGGCCTCGTCGCGCGCGGCGCAGCGCGACTCGTCCTGCTGTCGCGTGGCCTTGATCCCAAGGCGCTCACGTCGCCGGACGTCGGCCACGTCGAGCTGCGCGATGAGTACGAGAGCTCCGCCTACGCGTACGCAGACGGCGGCCGCGAGGGGCTCGGTCAATGGGTGTCGCACTGCTGCCGGGCGGTCGAGCTCGGCGCGCGCGACTCGCTGGCGATCTGCGAGGCATTGGCGCGCGGCTAGCCGAGGCGGCGTTTTCACGGGCCCGGCGGCGGGTATCGCAGGTCTAGGCGAAAACGCCTGTACTCGGGTCCGTCCCACCCCCCAGGGGGCGCGGCCCGACGGCGGCCCCCGCTGTCCCCCCGGCGGGGGCCGCTTTCAGGCCTCCACAGCGCCGCCCGCCCGGTGCTTTAGCACAAACTGCCTGTGGACGGAGCGAACGCTCCACAGGCACTCTGCGACAACCTGCGCCCGTGACCTCACCCAGCGCGCTGCGAATTTCCGACGAACCGGCCGCCGTCCCCCGGCCACTTGTCGTGGTGTCCGACCCCGACCTGCTCGATGAGCTGCTCCGGCTCTGCGGCGCCGCTGGCACCCCGCCCGTCGTCGCGACCGATCCGGCGGCGCTTGCCCGGGCCTGGCCCGCCGCGTCCGTCGTGCTGATCAGCGCGGAGCTGGCATCTGCTGTCGCAGGCCTCCCCCGGCGGCGGCGGGTGATCGTCGTGGGAGCGGCCGCAGACCCGCTGTGGGACGTCGCGGTCGACGTAGGAGCCGACCACGTCGCGGTGCTCCCGTCGGCCGGTGGTTGGCTCGTCGGCCTGCTCTCGGCACCGGCGATCGCCGCTGCGGAGCCCTGCCCCGTGCTGTGCGTCATCGGCGGTCAGGGCGGCGGAGGCGCGACCACGCTGGCCATCGCACTCAGCCGCTGCGCGAGCGCCACCGGAATCGAGACCCTGCTGATCGACGCCGATCCCTTCGGGGGCGGGGTGGACCTGGCGCTGGGGATGGAGTCGGCGTCCGGCGACCGGTGGTCGCAACTGCTTGGCCCGGCAATCGGCGTACAGGAGACGGCCGGCTTTCTCGATCGGCTGCCCTCACGCCAGGGGCTGCGCCTGCTCGCAAGCGACCGCGACAATCCCGAGCTCGTCAGCGACGCCGCGATGTCGGCTGCGTTGACGGTCGCCCGGAGCCGCTGCGGGCTGGTCGTGGTCGACCTTCCGCGCAGCCTCGATCCGGCGAGCCGGGTGGCGTTGGCGGCTGCCGGGTGCGTCTACGTCGTCGTCCCGGCGCAGGTGCGAGCCGTCGCGGCGGCCGCGCAGCTCATCACGGCCCTGCGCGGACCCGCCCGCGAGATCCAGGCAGTCGTGCGGGGTCCGGCGCCGAGCGGGCTGTCCCTGGACGCCATCACACGCTCGCTGGGCGTTCCGCTCGCCGGGGCCGTCCGCGCGGAGCCCAATATCACTCGCGACTACGAGCGTGGAGTCCCGCCCGGCCAGCCGCGGGGTCCGCTGAAGCGACTGTGCGCCGAGCTCCTGGGCCGGCGTGATGACCTGCGGGCGACGCCGGAAGTCGCCGCGTGAGCGAGGCCTCAGCGCAGCTCGCGGCTGCCGTACGTGAGGAGCTCCTGGCTGATCGCGACGCGTTGCTCGCGCCGCCCGATCGTGATCGCTTACGCGCGGCGATCCGCCGCCGGGGCGCCGGACTGGGCGGCGGCGCCATCCTCGAGCTGCTGAGCTCCGTGGAGGCAGAGCTCATCGGTGCCGGTCCGCTCGCCGGGTTGCTCACCGACCCGACGGTCAGCGACGTTCTGGTCAACGGTCCCGGCGACGTGTGGGTGGACCGCGGGCAAGGGTCTGTCCGGGTGCCGATCACGTTTGCCGACGACGGCGAGGTCCGGCGCCTCGCCGTACGCCTGGCGGCAGCCGCCGGGAGGCGGCTCGACACGGGCGTCCCGTTCGTCGACGCGCAGCTGCCTGGCGGCGTCCGGCTGCATGCGGTGCTGCCACCGATAGCGGTTGGCGGGGTCTGCCTGTCACTGCGGATCCATCGCGACAAGGGCCTGGACCTGGCGGCGTTGATACGCGGCGGCACCCTCACCGAGCCGCTGGCCGAGGTGCTCGAAGCCATGGTCCGCAGCCGGCTCGCGTTCGTCGTGACCGGGGGAGCCGGCAGCGGAAAGACGACGCTCCTGGCAGCGCTGCTCGCTCGCGCCGACCCCGGCGAGCGGCTCGTCGTCGTCGAAGACGCGGCGGAGCTGGCGATCGACCACCCGCACGTCGTACGGCTGCAGGCCCGGACCTCCAACGTCGAGGGCGCCGGCGAAGTGACGCTGCGCGACCTCGTCCGCCAGGCCCTACGGATGCGTCCCGATCGGCTGATCGTCGGCGAGGTCCGAGGCGCTGAGCTGCTCGACATGTTGCTCGCCGCGAATACCGGTCACGAAGGCGGGGTGAGCACCTTGCATGCCAACGGGGTCCGTGACGTTCCTGCCCGCATCGAAGCCCTGGCGATGCTGGCGGGCGTCGGGCGGATGGCGGCACACAGCCTGCTGGCGTCAGCGCTCTGCGCCGCCGTGCACGTGAAACGAGACCGAAGCGGGAAACGCCGGGTGACCGAGATCGCGGTCCTCGCCCGCGACGCCGGCTCGGGATTCGTCGTCGCGTACTCTGCCCTGCAGCACCTCGACGCCTCCCGAGGCGCCGCGCCGGGGCCTGGCGCCGGCGCGCTGCGGGCGCTGATCGAGCAGCGCGGGGCATCCGTTCCCAGCGCCCTTCGCAACTCGTGATGGCGACCGTGGATCCGGCACTCGTGGTTGCTGGCTGCCTCGCCGGGGGGGCCGGCTGGCAGCTGACCGCGACGCTTCACCCGGGCCAAAGCAGCCTTACCCGGCTGGGAGCCCCTGCCGGTGGGCGCCGGTCTCCGTGGCGCGGCCACTGGGTGGGCATCGGTATCCGCGGCCGGCGGCGGCTCACCACCTACGTCCTCCTGATCATGGTGGGGGTGATCAAGGCGAGCGGGCTGCCCTGGGTACCGATCGCCATCCTCGGCGGCGCCGCACGTGTGCTGGGGAGGCGCCACCGCAAGGCCCGCCTAGCCCGAGCAGCCGCGGCCGCCCGAGCAGTCGACGTGCGGACCCTGCGAGCGCTCGCGGCAGAGCTGCGAAGCGGCCTCGCGCCCGCGGCCGCGCTTCGCGTGGCGGCCTCGAACTCCGGACAACCCCGAACTGGCGGCGTCCAAGCCCGGATGCTGGAGGCCGCTGCCGCCGAAGCCCTCGGCGGTGAGCCGGCAGCGGTCCTCTCAGCGGGCGCGGCGGCCGGATCACCCGCGGCCGCTCTCGGCATGGCTCTCTACATCTGCCGTCGCACCGGCGCCCGGCTGGCGGCTCCCGTCAGCCGCATTGCGGACGGCGCAGCAGCGGACCTGCGCATCGAGCGGGAAACGGAAGCCGCGCTGGCCGCGGCGCGCTCGAGCGCGAGGCTGCTCGCCGCTCTCCCAGCGGCTGGCGTGGTGCTGGGCGCGCTATCTGGCACCGGAGCCCTTCGCGTGCTCCTGCTGACCGGGCTGGGTCAGCTGTGCCTGCTGGGCGGGGTGGCACTCGATCTGGTGGGGCTGGCGTGGCTCGACCGGCTGGCCCGCTCCCCGTGACGGCGCCGACCGTCGCCGGCGGGCTGCTAATGCTTGCGGCACTGTGCGTCGTAAGTCCGTCGGCGGCGCAGCGCGCCTCCCAGCGCCTCAGGCGAAGCCCAATGTCGACGCGGACCGAGCCGATGAGTCACCGCACGCGACGTGGGGCGCTGCGCTGGCGGCAGCCACGGCAGCGAGCGCCGGGGCCGCAGGAGTTGGCCGCCGCCGCCGCCGACCTGGTGGCGGCCTGTCTCGACGCTGGAGCCATGCCTGCCACGGCCCTGTCGATCACCGGCGAGTGCCTCTCCTCCGGGCTCGGATCACTATTGCTGGACGCGGGTCGGGCCATGGTCGACGGCACGGCCGTCGAGCAGGCCCTACCGGAGTCGGGCCCGCTCGCACCCCTCGCCGCCGTCTTTCGCCGCAGCGCGCAGACCGGGAGCGCGATCACCGACCAGCTTGGCGACGTCGCCGAACAGTTGCGCGCTGACGACTACGCCGCACGCCTGGAACACGCCCGGCGCGCTGGAGTCCTGGCCGCCCTGCCGCTGGCCGGATGCCTGCTTCCGGCGTTCCTGCTGCTCGCCGTCGTGCCGGCGGTAGTCGGGTTGGGGACGGGCCTGCTGCGCTGACGCTGTCGCCCGATCACCCCGGCCGTCAACAGATCCGTCCCTGACTGTGGGGCCCTCGCGCCAGTCCACAGCACCTCAGATTCCGCAGGCCAGGCCGCCGCAGTCCGGCCAGTGTCGGGCTCAACCGAAAGCTTGGAGGACGATCATGGTGAAGCGGATGCGCGAGAGGGTCAGGAGCCAATGGGTGCGCCGGCGGACGGCCCGCGACGATTCGGGGATGTCGACCGCGGAGTACGCGGTCGGCACGTTGGCGGCGTGCGGCTTCGCCGGCGTCCTGTGGGTCGTCGTTCACAGCGGGGCCGTGCACAGCCTGCTGCAGTCGGTGGTCACCAGAGCGCTCAATCTTGCGCCGTGACCAGGCGATGGCGCGCCGGGTCGCTCACCCATCGCGACCGTGAAGAGGGCTCGGCAACGGCGGAGTTGGCGCTTGCCCTGCCGACGCTCGTCCTGGTTCTGGCGCTCGGGATCTGGTTGCAGTCAGCGGTCGCGTTGCACGCCCGTTGCCTGGACGCGGCGCGGACGGGAGCCAGGGCCGTCGCGCGCGGCGATCCCGACCCGCAGGTCTTGGCTGGCCTCGCGGCCGGCCTGCCCTCCGGGGCTGGCGTCGCGATCCGCCATTCCGGCGGGCAGGTCACGGTCACCGTCCGCTTGCGGGTCGCTGCCCCGGCCGGGCTCGCCACTCTCGTCACGGCGCCGGTGATCACAGCCTCGGCCAGCGGCCCGCAAGAGGCCGACACCGCTTCGCCGGCGCCATGACGGCGCAACCTCGGCGGCTGCGCCGTCCCCGCCGAGCCTTGCTCTATCGCGAAAGCGGCTCGGCCAGCGTGCTGATCATCGGCGCCGTTCTCGCGTGCGGGCTCCTGTGTGCACTGTGGCTGATCGCGGCCCAGGCAGCACTGGCCCGGCAGCGGGCCGAGACCGCCGCTGACCTCGCCGCGATCGCGGCGGCCCAGGTCGCCGCCGCGGGCGGAGGTGCGCCGTGCGCCGCAGCCGCGGCTACGGCCCTGCGTAACGCCGCGCGGATGGTGTCCTGTGACATTGGCGCCGGCGCCGCTGGCAGTGTGTCGGTGTCGGTGTCGGTTCCGGTGTCCGGATCCGGCCCGCCCGCTCAGGCGCGCGCGCGGGCCGGCCCGCTCGAGCCCTCAACGCTCCTCCGGCAATAGGATTTCGCAGGCCACGAACTAGGAAAACTCGTGACGCCCTCGTCCGGATATTTCCCTCGTGACAAGGTAGGAACGGACTGCTGGTGCCGCGCGAGGAGATTGCGCCCAGCTACTGACGTCTGGAGGAGCACGTGGATCTGTCTCTCAGCACCTACGACGAAGGCGATCATAAGGTCGTCAAGGTGGGCGGCGAGATCGACGTTTACACCGCCCCCAAGCTTCGCGAGCAGCTGATCGATCTGGTCTCCAGTGGCGCCTACCACCTGGTGGTGGACATGGAAGGCGTCGACTTCCTCGACTCCACCGGCCTCGGCGTTCTGGTTGGCGGCCTCAAGCGCGTGCGCGCCCACGAAGGCACCCTGCGCCTGGTGTGCACGCAGGAGCGCATTCTGAAGATCTTCCGGATCACCGGCCTGACCAAGGTGTTCCCGATCCACGCCTCCGTCGCCGAAGCGCTTTCCGCCAGCGACTGACCTGCTGCCAGCCTCAGATGCCAAAAGTCGAGCTCCAGATCGGCGCCTTTCCCGCTCACGTGCGGACCGCGCGCCTGATCGCCGCCGCCCTCGGACGGCGGCTCGGACTCGACGCGGTCACGATTGACGAGGTCAAACTCGCCGTCGGTGAGGCCTGCGCAAGAGCCGTGAGCGTTCATCGCTCGTCGCAGCTAGCCGATCCCATCGTCGTGGAATTTCGTGACGACGACGACATTCTGGAAGTCTCGGTGCTGGACTGCGGACCTGCTGGGGCGAGGTTGCCAGACGCCGCCGCCGCCGCTCTCGGCGAAGCGGGCCAGGTGAGCGGCGCGGATGCCGATGGGCAGCTGGCCGCTGACCTGGAAAGCAGTCTCGATGTCGCCGACCTTCCACCCAGCTTGGGATTGGCCCTCATCACCGGCCTCGTCGATGACGTGTCGGTGAATGACCGCCGCGGATCTGATGGGACGGTCGTGGTCATGCGCTGGCCAATCGTCGCGTTCTAGCGGTCCACCACACGGCGGTCGACGAAGCGGCCAGTCCAACGTTGCGCTGGCGTTAGACTTCATGCATTCAGCGGCTCGCATGAATGCGGGCCGCGTCCGCATGTCCACATAAAAGGGCTGGTTTCGACTGAGTCGACCAGGGCCTGGCGGTGCAACCGAAGCGGCAATCCCGCCCCCTCGGGCTGCCCGCCGAAGCTGATCTGGAGGTTGTATGACCCCGCTCGCCGCAGGGCTGAGCGACTCCTTATCGCTGTCCGGGAGCCAACAGGGCTTCGTAGCAGTGATCGGTGTGATCGCCATCCTGGCGCTCGGAGTCGCATTCGCACTCATGCGTGAGGTGCTCGCGGCTGACGCCGGGACACCGCGGATGCAACAAATCGCGCTCGCTGTTCAGGAAGGCGCCGAGGCATTCCTGCGGCGTCAGGCGAAGACCCTGGCGGTCTTTGTCGTCATCATTCCGCTGATCCTGCTGGCCCTGCCAGCGGACAACACCGCGTCGCGTATTGGACGTTCGGCGTTCTTCGTGATCGGCGCTCTGGCCTCGTTCACGGTCGGCTTCGCCGGGATGGGGCTCGCTGTTCGGGGCAACGTCCGGGTCGCGGCCGCTGCGCAGAACGCGACCCAGCAGCGCGCCATGCGTATCGCCTTCCGCACCGGCGGCGCGGTGGGCATGCTCACAGTCGGCCTCGGCCTGCTCGGTGCCTCGGTTGTCGTGCTCGGCTTCAAGAAGGACGCTCCGCAGGTCCTGGAAGGATTCGGGTTCGGCGCGGCGCTGCTCGCGATGTTCATGCGGGTCGGCGGCGGCATCTTCACCAAGGCTGCTGATGTCGGCGCCGACCTCGTCGGCAAGGTCGAAGCCGGAATCCCTGAGGACGACCCGCGTAACGCCGCCACCATCGCCGACAACGTCGGCGACAACGTCGGCGACTGCGCCGGCATGGCAGCTGACCTCTTCGAGTCCTACGCCGTCACGCTGGTCGCCGCGCTGATCCTGGGCAAGGAAGCGTTCGGCTCCAAGGGTCTGGTCTTCCCGCTAGCGATCCCGATGGTGGGCGTCATCACGGCGGTCATCGGCATCTTCGCGACCAACCCGCGCCCGAGCGACCACAACGCCCTCACCGCGATCAACCGCGGATTCTTCGTCAGCGCCGCGGTCTCGGCGGTGGGCGCTGCAATCGTGTGCTTCACGTATCTGCCGAACTCCTTCAGCAAGCTGGTCGGGAGCTCGGTCCCCGATGCGAAGGGCAACCCGCAGATCATCGCCTTCGTAGCGGTACTAATCGGGCTCGTTCTCGCCGGCGCGATTCAGCTGCTGACCGGCTACTTCACCGAGACCCGGCGCAAGCCCGTGCGCAGCATCGTCGAGTCGGCCCTCACCGGTCCCGCGACGACCGTGCTCTCCGGGATCAGCGTCGGCCTGGAGTCCGCCGTCTACTCGGCGCTGCTCATCGGCGCCGCGGTCTACGGCGCGTACCTGCTCGGCATGGGCACCGTCCTCGTGTCCCTGTTCGCCGTGGCGATCGCCGGCACCGGCCTGCTCACCACGGTCGGCGTGATCGTGTCGATGGACACCTTCGGGCCGGTCAGTGACAACGCTCAGGGCATCGCCGAGATGAGCGGCGACATCGACGAGAAGGGCGCGCGCGTCCTCACCGACCTCGACGCCGTCGGCAACACCACGAAGGCCATCACCAAGGGCATCGCGATCGCCACGGCGGTGCTCGCCGCGACGGCGCTCTTCGGCTCATTCACCCAGACGGTCGCTGCGGAGGTTGTCAAGGCCGTCGGTGTGGGAGGCGCCAAGCCGCGCGTGCTCGACATCGCCTACCCCGACGCCCTGGTCGGCCTGATCATCGGTGCATCGGTTGTCTTTCTGTTCAGCGGGCTGGCGATCAGTGCGGTCTCGCGGGCAGCCGGACGGGTCGTCTTCGAGGTGCGCGAACAGTTCCGGACAAAGCCCGGGATCATGGACGGCACCGAGCTCCCGGACTACGGGCGCGTCGTCGACATCTGCACGCGTGACTCCTTGCGCGAGTTGATCACCCCCGGCACGCTGGCGGTGCTCGCTCCGATCGCCGTCGGTTTCGGACTGGGCTATGCCCCGCTGGGCGCCTACCTCGGTGGCGCGATCGGCGGCGGTGTGCTGATGGCCGTCTTCCTGTCCAACTCCGGTGGCGCCTGGGACAACGCCAAGAAGATGGTCGAGGACGGTGCCTACGGCGGAAAGGGCTCGCCCGTCCATGAGGCCACCGTCATCGGTGACACGATCGGTGACCCTTTCAAGGACACTGCCGGTCCGGCCATCAACCCGCTGATCAAGGTCATGAACCTGGTCTCGCTGTTGATCGTTCCGGCCGTCGTCAAGTTCTCGGTCGGCAAGGACCAGAGCAACCCGATCCGTATCGCGATCGCCCTCGTAGCCGTCGCGATCCTGGTCGGCGTCATCTGGAACAGCAAGCGTCGCAGCAGCGCGTTGAACGACGTCGGCGGCGACGCGAAGGGTGGGGCGGCTACCAGCCCGAGCCCGGAATCGGTTCCCGTCTAACGACGAAACGCCCTCCGTACGAGTGCCCCGCTAGCTTCCGGCGGGGCACTCGTCGTTGGAGCCGCCGTTCAAGCTCAACACTCACATGATGTTGGTCCGGGCGGCGTGTCGGCCCTCAGAACATGATCACGTGAGCATTGATCTTGGGGCTTGCGACACTCGTTCCATGCACAGCTACTCCGCACGGGTCGCGTGGGCCGGGTCGACCGGTGAGGGCTACGACGCCTACGACCGGCGCCACGGCGGCATCAGTTCGGCCGGCTTCAACGTGCCGCTGTCCTCAGATGTGGGGTTCAAGGGCGATCCGGCCTGCCTGAGCCCGGAAGAACTGCTGGTCATGGCCGCCGCATCCTGCCAGTTGCTGTCATTCCTGGCCGTTGCCGCCCGAGCCCGGCTCGACGTTGTGGGCTACCGCGACGAGGCCCTGGGGGTCATGCCCGAGACAGCGCTGACACAAATCACGCTGCGGCCTCATATCACCATCACGAGCACCCCGGCGCATCCGGTCGACGAGGCTCGCGTACGCCATCTCTGCGAAGTCGCTCACCATGAGTGCTACATCGCTAACAGCTTGCTTACGGAGGTTCAGGTGCTCCCTACGGTTACGATCGGCAGTGAGGGAGTCACCCCGCAGGCGCCGTAATGGCGGTGATGTGGGCCGTAAGCTTGCGGACCGCGCCAGGAATAGTCAGCGGCTACCCGTACATTGACGCCGCAGAGGGTCGGGCGTTCGTTCCGAAGCCCCGCCGCCACTTGCCGCAGGGCCCGACCGTTCGCAGAATCGAGGAAGCCGTGCCGCCGCGCACCCGGACGAAGCCGACCAACGGCAGCGACCCCGCTGCTGGCGGCCTGCGGCTGGTCATCGTGGAGTCGCCGGCAAAGGCTCGCACCATTGCCGGCTATCTCGGCGATGGCTATCTCGTCGAATCCAGCATCGGCCACATTCGTGACTTGCCGCGTAATGCCGCTGACGTGCCCGCCGCCGTCAAGGGCCAGCCGTGGGCTCGGCTTGGCGTCGATGTCGACAATGGGTTCGAGCCGCTCTACGTGGTCACGGCCGATAAGAAGGCCCAGGTCGCCAAGCTGAAGGCGCTCCTGAAAGACGCGACCGAGCTTTATCTCGCTACGGATGAGGACCGTGAGGGCGAGGCCATTGCCTGGCACCTGCTGCAGACCCTGAAGCCCCGTGTTCCCGTGCACCGCATGGTGTTTCACGAGATCACCCCGCAAGCGATTCTGGCCGCCGTCAACAACCCGCGCGAGATCGACGAGCGCCTCGTCGACGCCCAGGAGACCCGCCGCATCCTCGACCGGCTCTACGGCTACGAGGTCTCGCCGGTCCTGTGGAAAAAGGTCATGCCCAGGCTGTCCGCCGGCCGGGTGCAGAGCGTCGCCACCCGCATCCTGGTGGAGCGCGAGCGGGCCCGGATGCGCTTTCGGGCGGCTGGTTACTGGGACGTCGAGGGCGTATTCCTCGCCCCCTCCGACGAGAGCCTCCCGCTGCCCGCGACTCTCGTGGCGATCGGCGGCGCCAAGGTGGCCACCGGCCGTGATTTTGACTCCACTGGCAATCTGACCAGCGCGAACGCCCGCCAGCTCGACGAAGCGACGGCTTGCGCTCTGGTGGATGGCCTGGCCGACGCTGGCTTCTCCGTCTCCAGCGTCGAGGAACGGCCGTACCGCCGCTCGCCGTATGCCCCGTTCATGACGAGCACGCTGCAGCAGGAGTCCGGCCGCAAGCTGCGCTTCTCCAGCCAGCGCACGATGCAGATCGCCCAGCGGCTGTACGAAAACGGCTACATCACTTACATGCGTACCGACTCGACCTCGCTGTCGCAGACCGCGATCACCGCCGCGCGCACGCAGGCCAGCCAGCTGTACGGGGCCGAGTACGTCCCCGAGAAGCCCCGCAGTTATGCCCGCAAGGTCAAGAACGCGCAGGAGGCCCACGAGGCGATCAGGCCCGCCGGCGACTCCTTCCGCACCCCCGGCCAGCTCGCCGGCCAGCTCAACGGTGACGAGTTCCGGATGTACGAGCTGATCTGGCAGCGCACCGTCGCGAGCCAGATGGCTGACGCGATCGGCACCAGCGCGACCGTTCGGCTCGCTGCGCGCGTTGGTTCGGGACCAGACGCGGGGTCTGAGGCGACCTTCCAGGCCTCCGGCAAGGTCATCACGTTCCCGGGCTTCCTGCGCGCTTACGTCGAGGGCAGCGATGACCCTGACGCCGAGCTCGAGGACCGCGAGCGCCGCTTGCCGCCAGTGGCACAGGGCGACCGCCTCACCACCCGCGAGCTGACCCCGCGCGGGCACACCACCTCGCCGCCGGCCCGCTTCACCGAGGCCAGCCTGGTCAAGACCATGGAAGAGCTGGGCATCGGCCGGCCCAGTACGTACGCGAGCATCCTCGGCACGATCGTCGATCGCGGCTACGCGTGGAAAAAGGGCAGCGCCCTCGTCCCCACCTGGATCGCCTTCGCGGTCGTGCAACTGCTCGAAGTCAACTTCGGGCGGCTGGTGGACTACCAGTTCACCAGCAGCGTCGAGGACGACCTGGATGAGATCGCTGCCGGCTCCCGCGAGTCGACGGAGTGGCTGACTCGCTTCTACTTCGGCAGCGCCGAGGGACGCGAGGGCGGCATGGCGCGCGCCGGTGGCTTGAAGCTGATGGTGGAGAGTCGCCTCGCCGACATCGATGCGCGCGAGGTCAACTCGATCCCGATCGGCGAGGGTCCCGACGGGGAGCCGATCCTGGTGCGCGTCGGCCGTTACGGGCCTTACGTGGCGGCGGGTTCAGGCGAGGAGACGAGCCGGACCAGCCTTCCCGACGACCTCGCGCCTGACGAGCTGACGGTTGAACGCGCGCTGGAGCTGCTCGCGCAGCCGAGCGGCGACCGTGACCTTGGCATCGATCCGGATTCGGGCGAGCCGGTGACCCTGAAGATCGGGCGTTACGGGCCTTACGTGGAGCGCGGCTTCCCGGCCGACGCCACGGCGGCGCCCGCCAAGAGCAGCAAGAACGGTGCGAAGGCGGCCGGTCCGGCCCGCGCCAGCCTGTTCAAAGACATGGATCCGTCCTCGGTCACGCTGACCGACGTTTTGCCACTGCTGACGCTGCCTCGCACGCTCGGGGTGGACCCGGAGAAGCAAGAGCCGATCACCGCACAGAACGGCCGTTACGGGCCTTACGTCAAGCGCGGCAGCGAGTCCCGCTCGCTGGCGGCAGAATCGCAGCTGCTGACCGTCACGCTGGACGAGGCGCTTGCCTTGCTGGCGACCCCGAAGCTACGGGGCCGGGCGGCCGCCGCACCGCCGCTGCGCGAACTCGGCGGCGACGCGGTGAGCCAGCAGCCCATGGTGATTCGTGAAGGTCGCTTCGGGCCCTACGTCACCGACGGCGAGACCAACGCGAGCCTGCGCAAGGGCGATTCGATCGAAGAGATCACCGCCGAGCGCGCCAGCGAGCTGCTGGCTGATCGGCGCGCCCGCGGTCCGGCGCCGGCAAAGGCACGCAAGTCGAGCCGGGCGCCCGCGAAAAAGGCGACAAAGGCCCGCGCCCGCAAGTCGTGATGGCGCATGGTCCGGAGCAAGCACAGCGCGGCTGGTTTCTCGCCTTCGAGGGCGGCGAAGGCACCGGGAAGTCCACCCAGTTGCGCGTGCTCGCCGATGATCTGGCGGGTCGCGGCTACGAGGTCGTCACCACGTACGAGCCGGGCGACACCGCGGTCGGCGCCCGGCTCCGCGAGCTGCTGCTCGATCCCGCCACCAGCGTCACGGCGCAGACCGAAGCCCTGCTGTACGCGGCCGACCGGGCCGAACACGTGGCCCACGTCGTGGCGCCGGCGCTCACCCGCGGCGCCGTCGTCATCAGCGATCGCTACATCGACTCCTCGATCGCCTACCAGGGCTACGGCCGCGGCCTAGAGGTCGAGGAGGTGGCCCGCGCGTCCTGGTGGGCGACCGGCGGGCTGCACCCGGATCTGACGCTCCTGCTGGACCTGGATCCCGAGGAGGGCCTGCGGCGGGCCCGGGGGCGCAGCGGCCGGGCTGACCGGCTCGAGGCTGAAGCGTTGGATTTCCACAGCCGGGTACGCGCCGGCTTCCTCAGGCTCGCTGAGGTGGATCCTGAGCGGTATGCCGTCATCGCCGCAACGGGAGCGCCCGATGAGGTCGCGGCGCGCGTACGCGCCGCTGTCGCTGCCTTGCTGGGCATCACGCGAGACGCGGTAGGGGGCTAGAAATGGCGGTAGGGAGCAAGGAATGACGATCGCTCCGGGCGGGGTGTGGGCCGCCCTCACGGGTCAACACCATGTGGTGGCGATGCTGGCCGAGGCGGCGCTGGGCGAGTCCATGACCCCCAGCTGGCTGATCACCGGGCCAGCCGGGTCGGGACGCTCGGTGGTCGCGCTTGCCTTCGCGGCCGCGCTGCAGTGCGCCACCAGTACCGGCTGCGGCCACTGCCCGGCCTGTGAGGCCGTCCTCGGCCGGGTGCATGCAGACCTGGTCGTCATCAACCCCGAGGGCCTCTCGATCGGCATCGACGACGCTCGCCAGATCGTCCGCCAGGCGGCGACCGCTCCCGGTGTCGGTCGCTACCGCATCGTCATCATCGAAGACGCCGACCGGCTGACCGAGGAAGCGGAAAACGCGCTGCTGAAGACGTTGGAGGAACCGCCGCATCGCACCGTCATGATGCTGTGCGCGCCGACCCCTGGCGACATGTTCCCGACGACCGCGTCCCGCTGCCGGCAGGTTCCGCTGAGGCTGCCGTCGAGCGCCGACCTCACCGCCGTGCTCGTCGGCGAAGGCATCGACCCGGCGATCGCCGCGTTCGCTTCTCGGGCGGCCCAGGGCCACCTCGGCCGGGCGCGGCGACTGGCGACCGACGAGGCCGCCCGCTCGCGGCGCGCCGACGTACTGCGCCTCCCGACCCGTCTCGGTGGGCTGTCTGACGCGCTCGCTGCCGCAGCGGATCTGTATGAGGCCGCCGCAGAGGAGTCCCAGGCGTCCTTCGCCGATCGTGACGTCGTCGAATTGGCCTCGCTGGAGGCCACGCTGTCCGGCGTGCGGTCCGGCACCGGGCGCGGAGCCGGGTCGTCGGTCAAGGTGCGGGGCGCCGCCGGGGCGCTCAAAGACCTGCAGAAGCGCCAGAAGTCACGCGCCAACCGAGGCGTCCGCGACGTCCTGGACCATGCACTGGTCGACCTCGCCGCCTGGTATCGCGACGTGCTGGCCATGCAGGTCGGTGCTGACGTCGAAGCGATCCATGACGATCAGCACACCGCGATGGGAAAGGCCGCGCGCGGCAGCCGTCCCGAGCAGACGCTGGCCCGCATCGAAGCCGTTCTGGCGTGCCGGCGCTCGCTCCTGGAGTACACCGGGATCGCGCCCCAGCTGGCCATCGAAGCCCTCGCCGTGAAGCTCAGGCAGCCCATCGGCTGACCGTTGGGGTCGCCAGCGGCTACGCTGCCCGCCGGAGGTGTGGCGCGTTGACCAGGATGTGCGCGGTGTCGTTCGATCGCAACGGGAAGCTCTACTACCTCGACCCGGGGCCGTACGAGCCGAGAGTCGGCGACATGGTGCTCGTGCCGACCGAAGAAGGTCCCGAAGTTGCCGAGTGCGTGTGGGCGCCGGAATACATCAGTGATCCCGTCGGTGGCCTGCCCGTACTCGCGGGGATGGCCAGCGCGGACGATCTTGAACGCACCGCAGCAGACCGCAAGAAGCGTGCCCAGGCCCGCGTCGCGGCGAAGCGGCTCTCCCGCGAGCTTGCGCTCGACATGAAAATCGTCGCGGTCGACTACGTGGCCGCCGCGAACCGCTACACCGTCTTCTTCACCGCGCCGCAACGGGTCGACTTCCGCCAGCTCGTTCGGGACCTGTCACGCACCCTGGCGGGCCGGGTCGAACTGCGTCAGCTGACCGCCCGCGATGAGGCCCGGGTGCAGGGCGGGATCGGTCCGTGCGGACGCGACCTGTGTTGCTCGACATTCCTCAAGGACTTCGAGCCGGTCAGCGTTCGGATGGCAAAAGATCAGGATCTGCCGCTCAACCCGCTCAAGATCAGCGGCGCCTGCGGGAAGTTGATGTGCTGCCTGAAATACGAGCATCCGCTCTACATGCAGTTCAAGGCCAGCGCACCGGCGTTGGGCGAGACGGTGACCACCGAGGACGGCGAGGGCCGGGTCGTCGGGCATGACGTGCCGCGCGACGAGGTGGTCGTGCGCCTCACCGAGGGCGGCCGGCGTACGTCGTGTTCACGCGCCTCGGTGTGCGGGTCGCGGCACGCGTACGAAAGCCGGGACTAGCCGGCAACTTCGCAACGTCGGCTCACGGATCGAAGCGGTAGCCCATGCCGCGCAAGGTGGTGAGCACCTTGCGGGTCGGCGGGTGCTTCTCGATCTTGGCGCGGACCCGGCGAATGTGTTCGGTGACCGTCGCCGGGTCCTGAAAGCGCGTGCCCCAGACATGTTCGAGCAACTCTTCGCGGCTGAAGACCTCGCGCGGATGGCGGGCGAGAAAGGCGAACAGCTCGTATTCGCGCGCAGTGAGGTCGATCTTCTCCCCCGCGACGTGGATCTCCCGGGCGCGCGGATCAATGGTTAGATCACCGTAGACCAGCGGTTCGGCCCCGACGGGACGGCGCTCCTCGCCGGTGGGACGGCGACGCAACCTGGCCCGGACCCGTGCCACCAGTTCGCGGAGCGAGTACGGCTTCAACACGTAGTCGTCGGCACCGAGCTCCAAGCCGACGACGCGGTCGACCTCCTCCCCGCGGCCGGTCAGCATGATCACCGGAACATCACTGAGTTGGCGCAGTCGCGACAGAACGGCGAACCCGTCGAGGCGCGGTAGCCCGATGTCCAGCACTACGAGGTCAATTCCGGGGTTGCTCTGAAACAGTCGTAGCGCCATCTCCCCGTCGGAGGCCTCCACCACCCGATAGCCGTAACGCTCCAGGCTGCGGGCAAGCGCCAGCCTGGAACCCTCGTCGTCTTCTGCGACCAACAAGGTGGCGGTCTGCACTTCCGGCGAGCCGTTGTGCGATTCCTGAGCCACCGATCCCCCCGGCGTTGACATGAGTGGCAAAGACTAGACCGGCATGTTGCCAGCATTGAACAGCATCTCCCATCTCCCATCTCCCCTAGCCGTGCCCGGGAGCGGTTCCCCTCGCCATATACCCGGTTCTCACCCGCGCCAGCCTTCGCCGATCCCTTCTGACCGGAACTCGGTGTTGCGACCAACGCGGCGTCAGAAAGGACACTCGGCGGCGGCGGCGCGGGCGCCCGGTTGAGGTGCGGCCGCGTCGTTCGGGGCGACCGAGCCGTCGGACTCCGGGTGCGCGTTTCGAGCGTCGGGGTCGTTTCGAGCGTCGGGGTCGTTTCGCACGACACGAGCGGCGGTAGGGCGGTGGTCGTGGGAGTCGACGTCGTAGCGCTTGCCGAGGGGGCTGGTCCAACGAGCCTGGCCGGTGATCGGATCGCGGCGCAGAGTCCAGCCGGCGCGGTGTTTGAGTTGATGGTGGTGATCGCAGAGCGGCCCGAGGTTGATCCGGTCGGTTTTCCCGCCGCCGGGCTGGTCGGGCCGGTAGGGACGGGTGTGGTCGAGATGGCAGCGCCGGGCGGGGCGGTTGCAGTGCGGGAACAGGCAGACCCGGTCGCGGGTCTGGACCCAGCGGGTCAGACCGGCTGAGGGCCGGTACGCCGTATATCCGAGGTCGAGCAGGGCACCGGTGTCGGGGTCATGGATGAGCCGCCGCCACGCCCCATCGGCGGCCAGGGTGCGGGCCAGCGAGGCGGGGATGGGGCCGTAGCCGGCGAGCTCGGCCGGGTTGTCGCGCAGCCCTAGCAGTGTCGGCAGATCGATCATCACCTGAACCAGCACCCGCGACCGCGCTCGCACCCGTCCAGACGACCCGCCGGACGTGGCCGCCGGGCCATCGCTGTCAGCAGTTTCGCTGCCACCCGTCACCCTGCGGTCGGCGTCGCCGCTGGCACCATCTCGGTTGAGGATCATGGCGATGACGGTGTCGGCACGGTGCGCGTCGATCCCGATGAACTCGGCACCGGCCGCTGCGGCAGCTTTCTTGGCGGCTTGGGCGGCCTCATCGACCGTGTCAAAGACAGCTTTGACGTCAGCAGCAGCGCCAATCAGCCGCAGCTCGGCCATCCCGTCGTCCAGGCCCCAGAAGTCCACTTTGCGTTCAGCGTGCGCTTTAACAGCCCGCTCCGCCGCGGTTTGCGGGTCGACTGCCAGGATCGCCTTGCGCAGCGACTTACGCAGATTCGACAGCGACTGCCGCCGGGCCAACTTCAGCACCCGACCGGCCACCCAGCACGCCTTCTCGTCATCCAGGTGGCCGGTCGCCTCGCAGATCGCGGTCGCCTGCAAGAAATTGATGTCCCCCAACGCCAAAGCCCGGCCCACCGGCGCGTGCCGACCCGTCAATGCTTCCGCGACGACAAGCCGGCCGTAAGCAGTCTGCGGCGCCAGTCGCAACGCGGCGCCGATCTCCGCCCGGCCTTCTCCGCCCGGGTCGTTCGGATCATCCCCACCGAACTCGGCCGCCGCCTTCACCGCCGCTTCGGCGACAGCGACCAGCACCGGCTGCGCGCACGCGGCGATCCACGCCCCCACACGCTCCCAGACGACCAACAGGTCAACCTTTAGACCGTCATCGACCGTCCCGACATCGATCCCAACCACCGCAGCGACCAGCTCCGGATCCGGCGGGGCGATCAGGCCCGCAGAGATCACCGCGGCTGCATTCAACGATTCGAACATACGTACGACCATAACCCATGCCACCGACAAAATCAGCAGCCTGTGGACGGGGCCGACGGGGTCGCTTAGACCGGGCAGCCGTCCGGTCCGCAGGCAACGGCTCCGTCTCCCGTTGCCCCGACGGTGGTGAGCGTCGGCAACGGATGCGCCTCGGCCCAGGCCTGTTCCAGTACCTGAAACAGCACTTCGGGTGCTTGCGCGCCGGAAACGCCGTACTTGCGGTCGATCACGAAGAACGGCACCCCGCTGATCCCGAAAGCGGCGGCTTCGGCTTCTTCGCGCCGCACCTCGCCGGCATAGGTCTGCGCCTCGAGCGCCGCCGCCACCTCATCCGCGTCCAGCCCCGCCTGCGACGCCAGCCTGGCGAGCGACGATCGCTCCGCGACGGCTTCGCCGTCGGTGAAGTACGCCCGCAGCAGCCGCTCCTTGACGGCGTCCTGCACGCCGCGCAGCCCGGCGAGATGGATGACCTGATGGGCGTCGAAAGTGTTGCCGCGCACGGCCCGCTCGAAATGGAAATCCAGCCCCTCCGCGGCGGCCGACTCCGTCATGGCGTCGAGTCGCTGCTGGGCTTGGGCGCGATCCATGCCGTATTTGCGCGCCATCCGGCCGGCGTAGTCCCCGTCGCCCGAACCGGACGGTGCAGTCGTCGTGTTGGGGTCAAGCTCGAAGGCCTTCCACTCGATCTCGACCTCATCCCGACGGACGAAACGTGCGAGCGCCGCTTCGAAACGCCGCTTGCCGATGTAGCACCAGGGGCAGACGACGTCCGACCAGATCTCGACCTTCAAAACAACCTCCGGGAGCAGACGGTATCCAGCCGCCACAACACCCACGCGTCCGCAAGCCATCCCCAGATACGTCCCGTCCCCAGGCACTCCGACCTACGGTCGGCGCATGCTGCCGTGGATCAACGGCCCCTTCGACGGTGGGAAGACGCCGCCCGAGTCGACCGGCCGGCCCTGCCGGTTGTGGCAGACTGGCGAGGCGCCGGTGGCCCTTCGGGACAGATTCTCGGTGCCGCGCCGGAGTAGCTCAGTGGCAGAGCAATCGCCTCGTAAGCGATAGGTCGCGGGTTCAATCCCCGCCTCCGGCTCTCTTGCCTGCGAAGACACCTTCGCGCAAGTCATGAAAATATACGATCTGCCTGGACGCGAGTGGGGCGACGCATGGGGTCGAAACCGTCGTCAGGACTAGCGGTAACACGCCGGGTCTGGCGATATCACCTCTGACCTAATCGGGGGAAAGAGATTTGATGGCGACGCTGGCAATTCCCTTCCGCGTAAGCCCGCCTCCGGCTCAAGAGTGTTGACTTCAAATCCGGCGCAACCGGCAACCACCTGACGGCAACACCCTCAGCCGCGATGGGACTCGGAGAAAGCGGCGGGGCCGGTCGGCGACCCGGAAACACCGCACACCGCAGTAGGCGTTGCCAACGGGCGGTGAAATGCTGCCCTGGTGGGCGCAGCTGATTTCGTCGCCAATTGGGGAAGCACCACCGCCGAACGAGCGCGCGAGTACGACTGCGACCGGCTGGTCCGGGACAGCGACCTGATCCTGTACCGGGCGGTCAGCGTCAGGGCTACGGTTGCGGTCACCTTTCGGTGGTTGTGTCAGCTGACCCAGGCGCCGTACAGCTACGACCTGATCGACAATTTCGGTCATCGCAGCCCGCGCGAGCTCACCCCCGGCGCAGATCAGCTACGAGCCGGACAGCGAGTGATGCGCTACTTCACGGTCGCGTCGTTCAGCCAGGACGAACACCTCACGGTGGAGCTGCGCAACAGCCGCCTGTTCGGCGATCTGGCGATCACCTACCGGACCGAGCCGGCGGCGGCGGGCACCTGCCGCCTGGTGGCCAAGATCGCTCTCCACAAGCCGCCAGGTATCGCCGGCCTGCTCTGCGCGACCGTGTTGCCGGCCGGTGATCTCGTGATGATGCGACGGCAGTTGCTGACCCTGAAACGCCTTGCGGAATCGACGACTCCCAGCGAGGAGCACACGACAGCATGAGCTCGATCGAGGCGGCCGCAGCCGCGGCCCTGGTCAGCGACGCGGTGACGCGCGCCCGGGCGGACGAGGTCGCGGTCAGCCTGGCGGTCGTCGACGAGGCCGGGAGCCTGGTGGCGTTTCAACGACCGGCCGGCCTTCGCCCACAGCTTCGTTGCGCAAGGCGGCTACTTCCTCGGCCGCGGCGGCGTACCGATCTTCAGCGCGTCAGCGGGGCCACCGCTCACGGTGAGGAAGTCCTGGCGATGGAGGTCGTCGAGGCAGCAGCCGACTTCGAGACAGTCGCTAACAGTTGACAAGCTGACCGCGCAGCCGCCTAACTGCACAGACGCCCTGCCCGCATCGTGGCGGCAGCCGAGCGTGATCCCTGGCAGAGAGGCCAAGCGTGACTGAGACCCAGATCCCCGGCGAGATTCCCGGCGTGGTCGGCGGCGGCAAGCCCGCTCATGGATTCGACTCGCTGATCGAAGAGGTTCGCCGTCCCACCGGCGCCGACCGCAGTGAGGTCGAGGCCGAGTTCGTCAAATACCAGCAGGTGTCGGCCGAAGCCGCCAGCAGCGGCAACTGGGACACCTGGGCCGACCAGTTCACCGACGACGCCGTCTACGTCGAGCATCACTACGGCGTGATGCGAGGCCAGCCCGCCATCCGTACCTGGATCAAGTCGGTCATGACCGGACCCGCCAGCCACATGGACTTCCCGGTCGTCCACCACTCGATCGAGGGCGACGTCGTCTACAGCTACATCCTCAACCGGTTCCTGCCGCCGGACGGCTCGCAGCCGTTCCAGTTCCCGGTGGTCACGATCCTCTGCTACGCCGGCGAGGGCCGCTGGTGCTACGAGGAAGACGTGTACAACCCGCTGGAGGGTGCCCGCATGATGGAAGCCATGCAGGCGCCGGCCCGCTGAGCTCGACTAGCGGCTGGTCTCGATCACCATGCCCTCGCCATAGGGCTCGCGCCACCAGGTGATCTCGTCGCTCGTCGCGCCCGCGCGGCGAGCGGCGGCTTCTGCGCGCGCCTCCACCATGCGGGCAGCCTTGATGGCCTCGTTGCGCGGGACGCCGGAACGGCTGCGGTGAGCGAGCTCGTCGAGCGAGCGGGCGTCACGCAGTCGCGCAGAGGCGATGGCCACCTCGTCGAGCGCGGTGTCTTTCTGGCTCTTCATTGAGGCGTCTCCCAGCTCGGCACGTGGACTAAGCGCTCGGCCTTGGCGGAGAACGAGTTACCCCAGGGTAGCCCCGTTCGTCGCGCTTAGTGTGGCGCATTGCACACGAAGCCTGACACGAAGGCTTGTCGGCTTCGTTGGGGGGTGGATCAGCTGGCTTTGGGCGCCTCCGCACAGCCCAACGGCGTGTCACGTCGCGTAACCGCGAGCTCGGGGTAAAAGGAACCGCGTGACCGAAGCGAATACGCCTGTGCTGTCCGTCCGCGGTGAAGCGCGCCAGACCGTGCCACCCGATTCCGTCGTCTTGCCGGCGGCGATCACCGTCTCCGGCAGCGCGAAGCCGCAAGCACTTCGGGAAGCCGCGGCGGCGCTCGAACGCGTCACCGAAGGACTGCGTTCCCTTGGCGGCCAACCGCTGACCGCAGACACCGAACGTGCCCCGCTGACCTGGTCGGCCTATTCAGCCTCGACCCATCCGGACGGTAAGCACGACCCGCGCACGGGTGAGTACGAGCTGACCGGCCGGGTGACCGCGACGGTCGCCGTCATCATCACCGCCCGCGATTTCGCTCTGCTCGACCCGCTCGGCAATCTGCTCGCCGGACACGAGGAGCTGGCGATCCATCACACGGGCTGGAACGTCGATCCGGACAACCCGGCCTGGTCGCATGTGCGGGCCGCGGCCATCCACTCGGCGATCAGCAAAGGGCGGGACTACGCCGCCGCCCTCGGGGGCTCGCTCCTGCAGGTCGTCCACATCGCCGACGTCGGCCTGCTCGGCGGTGAGAGCAGCGGCGGCGGCCCGCAGCGCATGAGCGGAGGCTGGTTTCCGGCCGCAGCAATGGCGACCGCGGGCGGACCGCAGTCCGGGGCGCCGTCCCTCGACCCGGTGCCTCAAGAGCTGGTCGCCACGATCGAGGCCCGCTTCACTGCCAGCGGGATCTCACTGACCGACAGCTGAGAGCTCTGGGCGGTCAGCGAGCCAGCTGCGCAGCTGCTCGTACACCTTCGGATGGTTCAGCAGGTCGAAGTGATGCAGTCCGGTGAGCCGGCAGACGTTTTCGTGCTCGTACGGCAGGCGACGCTCATCGCCCGTGTCGCCGAGCGCGCTGTGGGGGCGTACCAGCAGATCCCCGACCAGGTCGCCGATGGGGCTGTCGGGCTTGCGCGCGACGGTCGCCAGCACCACGAAATGCCGGGCGCCCTCGTGAAGCGGGACATCGACGCGGCTGCTTTCGCGCGCATCGGGATGCGCTTCGGCCCAGTCCGCCGCGACGAGGTTGCCGAAGCGCAGATCCTTGATTCCGACGCTGCGCGCGGCCAGCGTCGAGGCCAGCCAACGTGTCTCGCCGACCCGGTTGAGCGCGTGGGTCAACGAATTCACCCGCTGCTCCAGCGGAGCACCCAGATGGGGCGTGCCCAGGGTCACCGTGTCGCGTACGAGCCCTGGCCAGGCACGGTCACCCTCGGGCGCGCCGTCGCCCGCCTGCGCGAGAGCGCTGCGAGCCACCAGCCCACCCATCGAATGTCCAATGACCACCACGTCTTCCAGCGCCACCGGCCACGCCGCGACGAGCCGGTCCATCAGGTCAGCGAAGTCGCGTCCGTTGTCCGAGACCCGGCGCCCGGTGTTGTAGCGAACCCACACGGGCGTGTAGCCGAGGTCGCGCTGCAGCATCGTCCCGTACGTCATCTCGGGGTCGCCGTATTGGCGCAGCGCCCGATAGCGCCACGAGTCCTCGGTCTCGACCAGCCCGTGCAGGAAGACCGCAATGCGCGGGCGCGCGTCGGGATAGGCCTCCCACAGGGCCAGCGGATCGGCTTGCAGGTCACGCCCACCGAGGCGCAGGCCCATCTCCAGCGCTAGCGCCGGGTATTCGCGTTCCAACAGATCGCCGTGAGCACCGTTCAGGAAACCGACGGCTTGGCGGGTACGTGGGTGATCCGCCAGGCGCGTCGGCTCCCTGACCCGGCCGGCCGCGACGCGACCGCCAAGGCGACCGGTCGCCGCGAAGGCGCCGCTGATGGCTTTGTACGTGGCCCCTGCGACCCCGTCGTGAACCACGCGCACGGGCTCAGCCACCGGGCCGATGGCCCGGAAAACCCGGTCAGCAATGGCCGAGTGCAGTTCGAACGCGCGCCCCGACACTCCGCCGACCGCGAGTCCGGCGAGCCGGCCGAGGTGGATCGCCTCTTCTGACTGCATGCCCGAGACCTAACCACGAGCGGCAGTCGCCTTCGTGGCGCTGACCAACGACGCGCGGACAACGATGTTGTCGAGGTAATGCCCGGTGGCGC